>NC_013771.1:721903-1443806 GCF_000025125.1 Candidatus Atelocyanobacterium thalassa isolate ALOHA | reverse complement strand
TTCAGAAATAAAATTGCCATAACTCAATTCATTAATTCTATTCCATTGAGAAATTTCTTCTCTAAATTTATTCCACGATTCATATACTTCTCTAAACATTTTATTTTTATTTGCATTTTCTTCATATAATGCAAATGATTCTATTCTAGCCGCTTGCATAATTTCCTTAGAGTAAGGGACCAAAATAGTACCTTCTTTTAATAAAGATTGTAATGCAATTCTATTTTGAGCATCATATTTACTTAACATATTAGAGTTTGCTTCTATTGATGCAGCTTTTAAAATATATTGGTATTCTTTTGGTAGTTTTCTCCAAGCTTCTTTATTTATTTGTAAATCTAAAGTTGCTCCTAACTCCCACCAACCAGGATAATAATAATAAGAAGCTGCTTTATTTAAACCTAATTTTTGATCATCATAAGGACCTATCCATTCGGCAGCATCTATAGCTCCTGTGTCTAGTGCAAGAAATATTTCTCCACCAGGTAAAACCTGTACATTCACCCCTAAACGAGACATCACTTGTCCTCCAAGTCCAGGAATTCTCATTTTTAGACCTTTTAAATCACTTACCGTATTAACTTCTTGTTTATACCATCCACCCATTTGTGCTCCTGTATTACCAGCAGGAAAACTAATGATATTAAAGTCTGAATAAACCCTATTCATGGCTTCTAAGCCTCCACCATGATAAAGCCAAGCATTTTGCTGTTGTGCATTAAAACCAAAAGGCATAGATGTTCCAAACCCTAAAGTAGAGTTTTTACCAATGTAGTAATAACTCGAAGAATGTCCACATTCCACTGTACCTTGTTGAACAGCATCTAAAACTTCTAAACCTGGGACAATTTCACCGCTAGCATATGGTGTGATGACAAACTTCCCTCCACTCATAGCATTAACACGATCACAGATAGTTTGAGCTCCGCCAAAAATTGTATCTAGTGACCTAGGCCAACTAGTCTGCATCTTCCAATGTACAAAAGGTAACGAAATATCATGATTGTTTTTTTGAATAGCATTATTTGTACAAGAACCCAGGACAGTTGCGACAGTTGTACCTAATGCAGTATTGCTAATAAAGTGCCGACGTTTCATGGCTTTGATAAAATCACTAATTTATATAAAGATAACAGATATTGTATGTTTACGGCCCTGACTAAAGATAAATAATGTATTTTTTTGTATATTAAGAAAATTACATTATTAAATATAGCTATGAGCTGGAAAAATAATCTAATAAATTTGGAATTAAAATATACAAAGTCAAGAGAGTTTTTAAAATTATTATTATTTATAAAAATATTTATGATAATAGTTAATCCGAAATTATCTAATCCTATTTAGTATTTTTAATTTCTAACCAAAGTTTAATGTATTCTTTTTGCTCTTCGATTGATAAAGGTTCTATAAAATCACATTTATTAAAAATACTAGGTTGCAAACATAACAAAGGATTATTAATAACTTCAGGAAAAAGCTGTTTATTGTTAAGATTATTAATCATGGGAGAAGAAGCGTTTGTAAATAATGAAATTAAATTTACCATTTCAGGTTCCCAACAAAAATTTATCCATCTTTGAGCTATTTCTGATAGCGTTGATATATTATTATTTTTTGGAGCAACCCAAATATCTGACCATAAAGAAGTTCCAGACGATGGAATTACAGCTTTAATATTACGGTTTCTACTAAGTATTGGAATAATATCATTTGACCAACCAACACTTGCCCAAACTTCTCCCATTAATAAAGGTTGTAAATAATATTGAGAATTATAATATTTAACTTGCTTATTGAAAGCTTGTAATTCTGATCTAAGTTGAGGAATATTTTTTAAATTTTTAGTATTATAAGATTTATTTAATTTTTTTAAGGTCAAACCAATCACTTCTCGAGGTTGATCGACTAAAGAAATACGATTTTCAAGCTTTGGATCCCATAAATCTGACCAATCTTTAATTTCTCCATCTAACTTATCTGCTCTATAAGCTATTAAAGTTGTTCCCCATCGATAAGGTGCTCCCCAGACAAACCCATTCTTATTAGGAATTCCATTTTGATCTCTTATTACTAAATTTTGCCAATAGGATGGTAATTTATGCCAATTATGCCAACTAGAAATAGTTATAGGTTGAATTAAGTCTTTTTGGATAGCTTGAGTTAACCAAGAATCACCTAACGTGACTAAATCGCTAATATCACTCTTTTGTGAAGGTAGCATAGAAACCCTAGGCCAGCTATCATTAGTATATTTTTTTTGTTGGCTTTTCCAGTACTCTAATAAATTAAATAACTCTATCAATTGTGCTCTAGAGTGAAAATCAAAAGATGTATTAGATGAAAAATACTGGTTAAAAAGCTTTAATGATTGAGGAGGAACTGAACCTTTTAATAGAGAAATTTTTAAATCAGCATCTGATTTCTTACACCCTGATGCCAGTTGTCCTATGGCTAAAAGTTCAATTATATTGAGGAAAGAACGACGAGTGGGCATAAAAGTTTTTTATTCAAAGGGAAAACTACATTCCTAATTTAATTAAGAGTCTAAAATCATTCAGTCTTAATAATTTTAGTTTCAATATCTCAATAATGTATGTTAATAAAGCTGACTATGGACGAACTATTACCAAAGATTGCGATCGAAGAATAACTTAGGCTTTTCTGAATAGAATTTACTTCTTATTCAATACTCTTCAATATAAATAAAAGCATTAGATATGTTTCTTTTATAAAAAAATACAAATATATCAAATATATTAAGTAAGATGTCTAAAGAAACAATAGTTAAAGATTTTATCTTACATTTTTTATTGGGTTAGAAAAATTAGTATTAGGTAAAGATTTATCTTTATTCATAAATATTTCTTTTTCTTTAAAAGAAGTAGCTAAAGCAACATTATCTTCTCCTACTTCTTTTAGAATATCTAAAACCTGTACAACTTGATTATAGCTTGATTTTTTAGATGCACGTAGCACTACTAATCCTTCAGGGTTTAATTCTCGATAATTTTTAATAGAATTAAATAATTGATTATGTGTGACTGGTTTTGTATCAATATAAAGTTTATTAGAGCTGTTTAAATTAACTGTCATCATTTTTTGTACTTGGGGTTTGGCTGAACTAGCTTGAGGTAAATCTAAATTGATAGATTGTTGTCGAGAAAGACCAACTATTCCCAAAATAAAAAAAGTTAAAATGCAAAAGATCACATCTATCATAGGTAATATATCAATGCGAACTTCTTGTTCTTGAGAAGAAGATAACTTTGACTTTAACGAATGAGAGTTAACTCGACTATTGTATTTTTTAATTAGACGGTTTTTGTTATTCATTGTAATTCTCATTCAAATTTTTAGAATCACTAGAATTAATTTTGAGCCAATGTTGCTGGTAAATTAAATCCAATTCACTACTTATTTTTATAAAAACTCGAACTTTATTAAACCAAAGTGATTGAAAAATTCGATAAAAAGTTAGGCTAGTAATAGCAATAATCAACCCAGCAGCAGTAGAAATCAGTGCTTCACCAATTCCAAGAGTTACACCTCTTGTAGAAGAAGTGCCTAAGTCACTAATTTGAATATTTCCTAAGGAACCAATTAATCCTAAGACAGTGCCTAATAATCCCAATAAAGGAGATAAGGCAATAACTCCTTCTAGAAGCTTATCTCCTTGCCTCATCAATGCCAACTCATCGTCTGCTGATGATTCTAAAGCTAAATGAAAAACTTCAGGATCTGGATCTTTTAACTTTAAAGGAGTGTAAAGAAAGTTACAGATAGGATGTTTACTGTGGTTTTGGGAAGTTTTTAAAATTGCATCCCAGTCGTAGGAGGCAGTTTTGAGGATAATTTTGGTAATTTGCTTTTCTTTAGATAAAAATCGAATCCAAAAAAATGAACGTTCAATAATTGTACTTAAAGCTAATATTGATAAAAGAAGTAGAGGCCACATGGCGATCCCACCCTTCTCCATAATGTCTGGGATATTCATAATTTCAATTTAACCTCCATAATTTATATTAACTATTGAGAAAGGATTTAACATTTATAATAATAGCCTATTGATAATTTACTTATACTCATCAATCAATTATATATTTTTTAAAGTAAACATTAATGAATAAAATACTATCACGCATATTAATTTTTTCACTAGATATGATATCGACAAAAAATTTACTATTAAGATTTTAAAAAATTTGTATTTATTTTTATACAATAAAGTTTTTGTAATATCATATTTAGTAGTGATATCGACAATGTATATTTAGATTAATTATAAAAAATTTGTAGAAGTTTTTAAATTTTCGATAGTTGAACCATACAAACTTTATCTTATACAACTTTACTAGAATGAATGAAAATTTTGAATAAAACAGTAATAACTTTAAGCGATTTGCCAATAAATATTTTGTTAGCAGTTACAATAATTTACTAAAATCACACAGTTGAGCAAATATACTATTAGCTCTAAGAGGAGGAATCCCTATGACAAAAGTTCTTGTTTCAGATCCTATTGATCCAATCGGCATTGATATTCTCTCTCAAGTAGCCCAAGTAGATATAAAGATAGGATTGCCATTGGATGAGCTAATTAAAATTATTCCTGAATATAATGCTTTAATGATACGCTCAGGTACTTATGTTACAAAAGAAGTTATTACTGCCGGCAGTCAATTAAAAATAATTGGAAGAGCAGGGGTAGGAGTCGACAATATCGATATTCCTTCTGCTACTCGTCAAGGCATTGTAGTAGTAAATTCACCAGAAGGTAATACCATAGCGGCTGCAGAGCATACCTTAGCGATGATGTTATCTTTGTCACGGCATATTCCTCAAGCAAATCAATCCATAAAAGAACATAGATGGGATCGTAAATCTTTTATTGGTGCAGAAGTCTATAAAAAAACCTTAGGAATCATTGGGCTTGGAAAGATAGGTTCGCACGTAGCCAACATTGCTAAGTCCATGGGAATGAAATTACTCGCCTATGATCCTTTTATTTCCAATGAAAGAGCTGATCAATTAGGATGTGTTTTAGTTGAACTCGAACTACTTTTTTCAGAATCTGACTATATTACTTTACATATTCCAAAAACTCCTGAAACGGCTCATATTATAAACAAAAAAGCTTTGTCTAAAATGAAATCTACTGCTCGTATTATTAATTGTGCAAGAGGAGGGATAATTGATGAAGATGCTTTGGCTGAAGCGATTATCAACAAAAAAATTGCCGGAGCTGCTCTAGATGTGTTTGAGAAAGAACCATTAAGTAATTCGAAACTTAAAAACTTAGATAATGTTATCTTGACTCCTCACTTAGGGGCATCCACTACTGAAGCCCAGATTAATGTTGCAGTTGATGTCGCTGAACAGATTAGGGATGTCTTGCTTGGCCTTTCAGCTAGAACTGCAGTTAATATTCCAGGTCTTGTTCCTGATTTAGTGGAAAAGATACGTCCTTATTTAGAATTGGCTGAAACATTAGGTAATCTAGCTGGACAATTAGCAGGAGGAAGGATTGAAAAATTAACTGTTCGTTTGCAAGGAGAATTGGCTGCTATGCAAAGTCAACCTATTGTTATCGCATCAATTAAAGGTCTTCTCTCGCAAGCTTTAAGAGAACGTGTGAATTATGTTAATGCTGCTATTGAAGCTAAAGAAAGAGGAATTCGTATTATAGAAACTCGTGATGCTTCAATTTGTGATTATGCTGCTTCTTTACATATATCTGTACAAGGTTCTTTGGGAGAACATTCAGTTACAGGAACATTGTTGAGTGATGGCGAAATTCGTATTACTAATGTGGATCTATTCCCTATTAATGTTCCTCCTAGCAATCATATGTTATTTACTATTCATCGTGATATGCCAGGAATCATTGGAAAAATTGGTTCATTATTAGGTAGTTTTAACGTTAATATTGCTAGCATGCAGGTAGGACGTAAAATTGTGCGAGGAGATGCAGTAATGGCTGTTAGTCTAGACGATCCTTTGCCTGATAGCTTATTGTTAGAAATTATGAAAGTGACAGGTATTAGAGACGCTTACACAATTAAACTTTGAGTATTATTTTTTAAATTTATAGATTTAGTAAAAATATTTGCTGAATTTTTTGTCAATGATCGCAACTATTTTAGCTTTATGTCAACTAATTGGTGGGAAATTACAATCTTATGCCATCCTAATTTAGAGGATTCAATATGCTGGCGTCTAGAGCAGTTCGGATGCTTGGGTGCATCAAGAGAATTCAGGGGAAAGTTTTATACGATCCAAGCTTATATCCCGAAGTTAAAATATCAATCTTTAGAAATTTCTACTTTATTCTTTTGGTTACATCAAGATGCTTTAAATCTGTATCTACCTAAGCCACTTGCTTGCTGGAAACTAATTAATGATGAGGACTGGAGTAATAGATGGAAAAAATATTGGCAACCTACTGAGATAGGCCAGCATTTTCTCATTTATCCTGCTTGGTTAACTATCCCTAGAAGTACAGAAAAATTAATTTTACGACTTGATCCAGGAACAGTATTTGGTACAGGTACTCATCCTACTACGCAATTATCTTTGAATTTCTTAGAAATGTGCTTAGCTAATCATTTAGAAAACATATCAATTTTAGATATTGGTACAGGTTCAGGTGTTTTAGCGATCGCCGCTGCTTTACTAGGAGCAAACAAAGTACACGCTATTGATATAGATTCTTTGGCGGTGAGCGTAGCACAGAAAAATCAACATATCAACCAGATTAATCCAAATATTTTAACAATTTATCAACAGAGTATTGATAAATTATCAGAATTAATGCCTAACAAGTTTGGCGGAATTATTTGTAATATTTTAGCTGAGACAATAATTGATAAATTTCCAAAAGCTCTCCAAGTTAGCACAACCCAATACGTGGATGATCCTGAGTGGAATTTTATTAAGTCAATCAGAGAGTGTTGTGAATATATTAGAAAAACATGGATGGACTGTAACTAACTACTCTCAAAAAGAGCAATGGTGTGCCTATAGAATATGTAAGATAAAAAAAGTTTAGTAAAAAAGCTTGAAATAAACCTTTAAAAAACTTTTAATCATATTTTTGACATTCTTCTACTAAACCATCAAAACCTTCCCAAATTTGCTGGTCTGAAGCTTCAACCATGCCGAACATAAATTTAGTTTTTTCTAGTATCTCTAAAGTTAAAGTTTTTTTCAATGGTTTAAATTCATAGTTTAGCTTAGCAGCAACAGTTCCATCGGAGATCATAGGTTGGTTCTTTACTTTTAATTCTATTTTCCCATTATTTTCTCCGTAATAATCTGCCCATCCTTGCTCAGAACCATTAGATCCTGGAGGCTTTATGCACTCTTGGAATTGTTTTAAATTGATATTCTTATATTGCCTTAGAGATTGAGCATAAACAGAAGAAGTACCTAGTAAATATAAAATAACATTGAAGTTAAGGAACAATTTGAAGAGATTAACCATTGATAAATTTACTTAAATTTTGAACAATTTAACATGCTATGTTTGTAATCATAACCGCTCTTCTTAAAGTTTGCTCACAAAAAAATAAAACTTAAATAATCTTAAATTTTTTATAACTTTATATCAATCTATAGTTACTTTAATAATGTTTTTATGCGATAAATGTATATAAATGAATTTTTTCAATATCAATAACTAAATCACTATTAAGCGTACGTTTAGTTAATAATTAGATATATTAAGCGCTATCCTAGCTGAGTATTTAGATAAAGTTATAACAACTAAATTTATTTTTAAATAAAATATCATAGAAATATTGTGTTCTTAGCTTAATTTATGAAAACTAATGGAAAACTTTGGTTAATCGGAGGGACAGGAGATAGTGCTAAAATAGCAAAAATCATCACTAATAATTTTTTTCCTTGTATAGCTACAGCGACGACTTCACAAGCTATTGATTTATATAAAGAAGCCCCCAAAATCAACCTAAGAATAGGTAGACTTAGCACAAAAGATATCCGGAACTTTTGCTACCAAGAAAAAATTAAAGGAATTATTGATGCATCACATCCATTCGCTGAAAATATTTCGCAACAGGCAATAAGTATAGCTCAATCTTCTGGAATACCATATATAAATTATCAAAGATCTTCTCTTCCTATAGATTCTCAGATAACTTATTTAGATAGCTTAGAGACTTTAATCGAAAAAGAATATTTAACTAATAAAAGAGTTCTACTTACGATAGGTTGTAAATTTTTACCCATGTTTAAATTATGGCACGAAAAATCTCTCCTATTTACACGAATTCTACCCAGATTGAGCTCTCTTGAAATAGCTTTAGCTGCAGGGTTTAAAGAAAAACATATTATTAGTCTACGTCCTCCTATAAATTTAGAATTAGAAAAAGCCATATGGGAGCAATGGAAAATTGATATAGTGGTCACAAAAGCTTCAGGGAAACAAGGTGGAGAAGATATAAAGAAAAAAGTTTCTAAAATACTGGGAACATCTCTGATTATTATCCAACGTCCTAGTATAAATTATCCTAAATCTACAGAACAAATATCTGATATTATAAATTTTTGTTCTCAGTGCTTAAATCAATAAAATATCTTTTCTGTTAAGAAATTCAACACATGAATAAAAAACATAACAGAACTATTTTGAAAAATAAAATATTCAAATAGGAAAGAATTTTCCCAAAAATTAATTTTATTAAAATTACAGGTAAATGTAATGGCTTTAATAATTGCAGGTGATCGTAGTGGGACTGGTAAGACAACTATAACTCTTGCTTTATTGTCGTTTTTACGTCAAAAAAAAGTAAAAGTTCAACCTTTTAAGGTTGGCCCAGACTATATAGATCCTATGTTTCATACTTACATTACTGGGAGAAATTGTCGTAATTTAGATCCTTTAATGACTTCTGAAGATTATGTTAAATATTGTTTTCACAAGAATTGTCAAGGAGCTGATTATGCACTTATAGAAGGAGTTATGGGTTTATTTGATGGAGTTCCATTAAGTAAAGTTAATAACAATACTAAAGATGAAAGTATGTTGCATTACTCTAGTACTGCTCATGTAGGGTTGTTGTTAAATATTCCAATAGTTCTTGTTATTGATTGTAGTCGTCTTTCAATATCTATAGCTGCAATTGTATATGGTTACCGTTTCCTAGATCCTAATATAAATATCTTAGGAGTAATTTTAAACCAGGTCAAAAGCCAACGCCATTTGGCATTATTAAAAGAATCTTTACAATCTACTAAGGTTTTAATACTGGGGTGTATTTACTATCAAGATAATTTAACAATTCCACATCGTCACCTTGGATTAATTCCTGTTGATGAACTAAATAATCTTGAAATACTTTTTGAGAAACTAGCCTACTTAGCTCAAAGCTGTCTTGATTGGGATTTTTTAGTTAAGAAATCAAAAGTTCAAACTAGTTACCACAATAACGATGTATTACCTTATCAACTTCCTGTAAGTTCCTCTACTCGCCTTAAAATAGCAGTTGCAAATGATAAAGCATTTAACTTTTATTACGCTGACAACTTAGATTTGTTAGAGGATTTAGGCGCTGAATTAATTTACTGGAGTCCTCTAAAAAATGAAATTCTACCAAAAGATATTGTTGGAATTTATATAGGAGGAGGATTTCCAGAAATGTTTACTCAATCATTATCAAGCAATAAAAGAGCCATAAAATCTTTAAAATTAGCCATTTCTAAAGGTATACCGCTATATGCAGAATGTGGAGGTCTCATGTATCTCTGTAAAAATATTATTACTTTAGAAGGAGATTCTTGGCCAATGACAGGAATATTGCCAACTACTGCAAAAATGGAGCGTCATTTAACTTTAGGCTATAGACAGGCGATAGCATATAATTCAGGATTTATATTTAAGCCAGGTGAAACTGTTTGGGGTCATGAATTTCACCATTCTACGTTAACCATTAGATCTTCTTATCCTCTTTTTAAACTTTCGAGCTGGTATGGACAAGTTTCAAGTTATACAGAAGGATGGTGTAATTATAATATTCATGCTTCCTATTTACACTTACATTTTGGCAACTCTTTAAAGATTCCAAGAAGATTTTTAATACATTGTGCTAATTATTCAAAATTTTCAACAACACATTGTTAATATCTTAATTGATTAGATCATAAATCAATCATTTTTTATGGTGATGAATTATTTAAATAAACAAGATAAAGCTTCTGCAATAAAAAATGTTTCGATACCAATGCTAATCAATTGATATATTCTGAGGTCCTGATCTTTTTTCGTCAAGATCGTCGTGAAACTTACAAGAATTCAATCCTTGCTTTTGTAACCATTTTTTCAAAGGATCATCTGTTATTTTTAATTTGAGCATACTAGAAACGAATCCACCAGTAAAAGCAAGAGGTTGTTGAATAAATTCTTTTGCGATAGGTTGTAACTCTTTAATAAGCATAGTAAATTCTCTACTTAGATCTTAAAATTTTACATAAAAAAGATAAATAAGTTATGTCTTTTATCTGTTAAGTTGCATCATACCATCGATTGTTTTTAGATTAATCATTTAATTTTTTTTAAATTAAAGAGCAAATCTCATATTAAAGATGTTGCCTAATTCAATAAAACTTAAAAAGATATATCTTAACTTAAGTATTCAAACAACGATTTAGTATTAGTATCATAATGATATTAGCTACAAAAAATAATATTTTTCATGATTTTAAGAGTATGCGAAGTATATTAGACATTGTTAATGATAAAGTTCAATCAACCACTAATAAGTGCATTACTTTTTTCGATTATATGAATCTAGTCTTATATGATTCACAACAGGGATACTATGGCTCTGGAAACGTAAATATTGGATCGGAAGGAGATTTCTTCACATCTTCTTCATTAGGTCCTGATTTTGGAGAATTATTAGCAGAACAATTTAAAGAGATGGCTGAAACTTTAGGTTGTTCTAATAAATTTACTTTGATTGAAGTAGGCGCTGGTTATGCTGTCTTGGCTTCTGACATACTCAAATATCTGGAAAAAAAATATCCTGAATTCTATCAAATACTTGACTATATTATTATTGAAGAATCCGAAGCATTAATCAAAAAACAAAAAGAACATTTAAAACATTTCAGTAAAATAAAGTGGAGCTCGTGGGAAGATATCTCTAATAATTCAGTAGTTGGATGTATTTTCAGTAATGAACTAATAGACGCTTTTCCGGTACATCAAATTATTGTTCAAGATAAAGAGCTTAAAGAGGTATATGTTACTGTCAGAGAAGGTAATATTGAAGAAACTATCCAAGAACTATCGACCTCTCAATTGCTGGAATATTTTCAATTAATTAATATAGATTTAACTAGTCAACATTATCCAGAAAACTATAGAACAGAAGTCAACTTAAAAGCTTTAAATTGGCTAGAGACTGTATCGCATAAAATTAAGAAAGGATATTTAGTTACAATCGATTATGGGCATATTGCTTCTAAATATTATCATCCGCAAAGGTACCAAGGTACTTTAAGTTGTTACTATCAACATCGTTATCATTGCAATCCTTATATTAATCTTGGATCTCAGGATATAACTGCTCACGTAGATTTTTCAGCTATGGAGATACAAGGTAATCTATTAGGTTTGGAACTAATTGGATTAACTCAACAAGAATTGTTTTTTATTAATTTAGGCCTGGGTGAACGTTTAGCTGAGTTATCTTCCAATAAATATAAATTATCAGATGTATTAGCCAGAAGAGATAGCCTACGTCAGTTGATAGATCCTGGAGGATTAGGCCGTTTTAAAGTATTAATTCAAGGGAAAGGGTTAAGTAAAGTCGAGAAAGATATTATTTTGTCTGGACTAAAACACAATTCTTTACATAATAAGAATTAAGTTTTCATGCTTTATAAGCAAAAGTATAGTTATTAAATATTAATTTTACTTAGAGAATTTTGTCTAATCCATAAACTAGATGCTTCAGTTGAGTTACTTGTCTTATAGCAAGTAAGACTCCAGGCATATAACATGTACGATTACTAGTATCATGACGAAGAGTATAAACTTGTCCTTCAGAACCAAAAATCACTTCTTGATGAGCAATTAAACCAGGCAAACGAATACTATGTATATTAACGTTATTAGATGCTAAACAGCCTCTAGAAGATCCTGTAGTTTCTGTCTCTTCTTTAGAAGAAGTATTATAAATTTTTCCAGAATTGGATAACATTTGAGCTGTTTGAATTGCTGTACCGCTTGGAGCATCTACTTTGTGATTATGATGGGATTCAACTATTTCAACATCATCAAAGTACTTTGAAGCTTGTATAGCAGCTTTTTGAAGTAATACTATCCCTATAGAAAAGTTGGGAATAACTAGACATCCAGTACTTGCTTTATCTGAAAACTCTTCTAAATCTTTTAGTTGTTCTTCTGTTAATCCCCCTGTAGTTCCAACGACAGGGCGTACTCCATAAGCAATTGCTGTTCTTATATTGTTGTACACATTACTTGGATGAGTAAAGTCAACTATGACTCCTGGTACTTTTTCTTGCGTAGCTGTTATCAACATACTTTCTAAATCATTAATAACAGGAATTTCCAAGTTTCCAATTCCAACTAATTCCCCAATATCTTTTCCAAGATAATTAGAATTCTTATCTACAGCACCTATCAATACCATATCCTTAGACAGGGAAACATGTTTAATTACTTCACGCCCCATTTTTCCTCCAGCACCATTAACAATAACTGGAATAGGTGATTCAATCGTCATATATTCATACCTTTAACAACTTGTTAAAGTTAAGACTTTTTTTTAAAAAAGTCAATAATTACTGGTAAAAAAATAATTTTAGAAAGTAAAAAATAGTATAAGAGATGTTTTTTCTAAAAAAAAAGACATGATTTAGGATTAATTTATACATATCTTATATCTTCAGTATGCATAATATTGGCAATTAGCAATTCTTTCGCCTACTGAATAAACCGATATTAATTTTACTCTTTAACCAAAGATATAATTTAAAATTGGTTAAAGAATAAAATTATCAGAAATTTACCAAGTTGATCGTAAATTTTTATTAGTTCACAGTTGCAAATATTTTAGAACTATTTAGACTCTGAGAACTCAGCATCTATTACATCATCATTAGTACCAGAAGCATCATCCTCTGAACTTGGGTTAGAAGCATCATCAGAATCTGGAGTATCTGTATTTGACTCTGATTGTTGATAAACACTAGTACCAATACTGTAAAGAAGTTGTTGTAATTCTTCAGTTAATGACTTTATATTATCATCATTATCTTCAGCAATCGCTTCTTTTAACTGTTTAATTAAATCTTCAGCTTTAGATTTATCATCAGTTGATACTTTATCTTCTAGCTCTTTAAGTTGCTTATCTGCTTGATAAACTAATGAATCGGCCTGGTTTTTGCGATCAATTTTTTCTCTACGTTCTTTATCTTCATTTGCATTTTCTTCAGCCTCTTTTACCATTCTATCAACTTCTTTATCCGGTAAAGTGGAAGCTCCAGTAATACTAATAGACTGTTCTTTACCAGTTCCTTTATCTTTAGCTGTTACGTTAAGGATACCATTCGCATCAATATCGAAAGTTACTTCAATTTGAGGAACGCCACGAGGTGCTGGAGGAATACCATCTAAGCGAAACAGACCTAAATCTTTATTATCCTTGGCCATTTCACGTTCTCCTTGGAGTACATGAATTTCTACATTACTTTGACTATCAACTGCAGTGGAAAAAACCTCGGATTTTTTTGTTGGAATAGTAGTATTCCGAGGAATAATTTTTGTCATAACACCACCTAAAGTTTCTACTCCAAGTGAAAGTGGAGTAACATCAAGAAGTAAAATATCTTTAACTTCCCCTGCTAGAACTCCTCCTTGAATAGCAGCTCCCATAGCTACGACTTCATCAGGGTTAACTCCTTTGTTAGGATCTTTCCCTAATATTTTTTTAACCAGTTCTTGTACTGCAGGAATACGTGTAGAACCTCCAACTAAAACTACTTCATGAATATCTTCTTTAGTTAGTTTTGCATCTTTCATTGCTTTCTCTACAGGAGTACGAGAACGATCTATAAGATCAGAGCAAAATTCTTCGAATTGTGCTCTTGTTAAAGTCATGTCAAGATGTTTTGGGCCTTCCTGAGTAGCTGTGATGAAAGGAAGATTAATCTCACTTTGAGTAACTCCAGATAACTCGATCTTAGCTTTTTCTGCTGCTTCTGTTAATCGTTGTAGAGCTTGTTTATCTTTACGAAGATCAATACCTTCATTCTTTTGAAATGTACTAGCTAAATGATCAACAATTTTTTTGTCAAAATCATCTCCTCCCAAATGAGTATCACCAGAGGTAGATAGTACTTCAAAAACACCATCTCCTACTTCTAGAACAGATACATCAAAAGTTCCACCACCTAAATCAAAAACTAAAATAGTTTCATTACTTTTCTTATCTAAGCCATAAGCTAGAGATGCAGCTGTAGGTTCATTGATAATACGTTTGACTTCAATGCCAGCAATTTTTCCTGCGTCTTTTGTTGCTTGCCGCTGGGAATCATTAAAATAAGCAGGAACAGTAATTACTGCTTCAGTTACTTTTTCTCCAAGGTACTTACTTGCATCGTCAACTAATTTACGTAAAACTTGAGCCGATATTTCTTCAGCAGAGAATTGTTTGCCTTGAGCAGAACATTCTAATTTAACATTACCATTTCCATCTTTTACAATGTCATATGATATGTCGCTAGAGCCTGAACCTACTTCATCATGTTTCCGACCTATGAAGCGTTTAACCGAGTAAAATGTATTTTCTGGATTCATTACTGCTTGACGTTTAGCAATTTGACCTACTAAACGATCACCGGCTTTTGTATAAGCAACAACAGATGGAGTGGTACGAAATCCTTCTGCATTAGCGATAACAGTTGGTTTTCCGCCTTCCATTACTGCTACACAAGAATTAGTAGTTCCTAAATCGATTCCAACAACTTTTCCCATATTTTGACTCCTTAATTTCTATAAATTTTATTCAAAGCTGATATTTAACTGAAACTATTAAAAATAAGTCTTCTTTAATATCAATTACTTATACATATGGTGACGGGATTTAGGGGATCTAGGATAGTGTAGTTTTCCGAACCTAACTTGGTGGGTGTAAAGGATTTTTAGATTTATCTTATACATTTTAGAAAAAAGATAATCATTATTGTCTAGATATTATTGACTTGCTTGAAAGAATTTACCAATAATATATCTTCTGGATTCAATCCAGAAAGTATTTGAGTTTTATTGTTTAAAATCTTACCTAAAACAACTGACTGAAATTCAGGCTTGTTAAACTCGTTTATAAGTAAAACACCTACTTTTCCCTCTTTAGTTATGATTGTATTATTTGGGATAGTTAAAGCATTAGGTATTCTTTTTTCTAAGAAAGCTATTTTTAATCCTGTTTCAGGAGATAATTTATTTTGTCCAGTAATTAATTGAATTGAAACTTTAAATACCTTTACATTATCTGCTGGTATGTGTTTTGAAAAAATCCTAGTAACTTTGCCCTGAAATAATTCTCCAGGATAAACATCAGAGGTAATAGTTACAAGCTGATTCTCTTGTACTTTATTAATATCAATTTCTGGAATCTCTGCAATTACTTTTAACCCTTTTGCCAAAGAAATAACTGAGTTTAGAGAAGCTGAAATCGGGTTAATAAATTCACCTGGTTTAGCATACTGTTTTACCACAAGACCATCATAAGGAGATCGAATGGCAGTATCTTCAAACTTAATTACAACTTGTTCTAATTGAGCTTTAGATAGATTAATCAAAGATTCTAGACGAGAAAACTCATTTTTAGCGATTTTTTTACGCTCGTCAACAATGATTTTTGCTTCAGTAACTTCTGCTTTAGATTGTAAAACTTTTTGTCTTAACTGATTAATTTCTAAATTTTGTGAATTGGTAATTTGTTTTAAAAATGTTTTATTCTTTAAAAAAATTGTTGTGGCTTTGTGGTAATCATTCACCAGCTTGTCAAAATCATTTTGATTTACAATACCTTCTTGCAATAGTTCTTCGCCTCGTTTCATTTTTGAAGTTGCTAATTGCAAATTAGACTGAGACAAAACCAACTCTTTTTTTAGTTCCTCAATTTTTTTCGGACTTCTTTTACTAGCTTGCTCTAATTTAGTTTTAATTTCTTCTAATCTAGCTTCTGCTTTAATAAATTGAGCTTGTGCTTGCTGAATTTCACTAGGAATACGTATTCTAGCTGCTTCCATTTCAGCCAAAGATTGATTATATTTGGCGTCAGCTATTTTCCCTTCAGTTCTGATTTCTGCACGTTCCATGAATGCTAGAATCTGTCCTTGCTTAACTTTTTCTCCTTGTTTAGTAACTAATTGAACTAATCTCCCTGGATATTTAGGACCTATATCAATACTTTCTACAGGTTCCAATACACCATTAGCTTTTATATTAATAATCAGATTTTCTCTTTGCGCAGTACTGGATATGTTATTAAGATTATTTTTTAAAGTAGAAGTTTTAGTAATTTTGTAGGTTAATCCTCCAATAAAAATAATTCCTCCTGTTATTGTGATTAAAATCCATCGAAAAGGAGAATTTAACTTATTAGGCACAAAAATTTTCATAAAGATTTTTCTATATAAATAATATTAATTAAAAATCATTCTAATGTAGGCTTATCCATAAAACATCACATTTATAATTAATTAATATTATTTGAGAATACTTTTTTAATTTTTTACACTATATTGTTTATTAAATACTAAAATCTAGAGAGTTTACATAATAAAAACTCTCTAGATGATAAAAAGGAAAGTGATATTTAATTATTTTCCTTCAAAGAATTACTCTACGATAGGAGGTAATTCATTGGGGTTACCTGAACCACCAATACTTCCTGATATGGAATTTTGAAATTGAGCCAAAGCTCTCTGTGAAGCAGCAAATGTACTTCCGTTTTGAGGTTTTAGTGTAAAAACTACATTTTCAGTAGCAGCTTTTTGGGGTTTATTAGAAATGAAGATCACTCGTTCTCCATTAACTTTACCAACAGCCATTCTGCTATTGAATTCCTGAGCAACTTCAACAGGTGTGGTTGCACCAAAAGAATAAGCAAGATTCGTTAAGCGTGAACTGACAGCTTGACATCTGCTTTCAGCAGTGTACAGTCCATCCTTATGATTAGAGGGACGATTTTCTGTCCATTGAATCATAGGCATTCCAGTTAGCTCTCCAAAAGCAACATACTGAGAGGAAAGATCATTTTCTGCATACACAGGATATTTAGCAGGATTAAATGTAATCTCTACTACCTTTTCTTCAGTAATATATGATCCATCAGCTTGGGGAATACATTCAAAAGCTACTTTTTGAATTTTACGTTCAAAAGCACGAGGACCAGGATTGCTACTCCATTCAACTGTAGAAGAAGATCCTTCACCAATCATTCTGGTTTCTGGATACTTGAAATGCTGAGCTTGTACTTCGGAAACTGAACTAAATACACCAACAGTAACCAATGTACCGAAAGCAATGAACTTTGTTGAAATATTAACCATTTTGATCTCCAAAAAGTGTAAGGAGCAGTGCTTAAAAACAAACTGCTATTTTTGCTTAGTTTGCCCTAAATAAACTATTCAGTTTACAGGACTTCAACTACCTCACACCACACTTGATGGCTATCTAAAACGTTCTCTCTGCCCATGTACCTTACTTATTACTATACTAACAGTAACTTATTAAATCTGTTCAAAGTTTACAATTACATAATTATTTTATAATTATTCAGGTATATGTTTAAAAATAACTAATTTAATGGAGATTGCAGCAAAATTAAATTAGTTTGTAGGACAAAAAGCTATTATGTATAAATTAATTTATATTGTTATTAACATCTACATATCACATAACTAATTTCAGTTAAAAATGACTAACTTCAGTTAAAAACATTTAAATAGTATTATTACTACATAATTGGGGAAAAATGATGAGTAAAGTGTATGCCTTGCTTTTTAATATACGTACTGAAAATGAGGCTATTCATACAGTACAAATAGGTGATCGCAATAAGATACTAATGTTTGAATCTGAGGATGATGCTATGCGCTATTCTTTACTTTTAGAGGCTCAAGATTTTCCAGTACCAACAATTGAATCTTTTGATTCAGATGAGATAAAAGAATTTTGCAAACAAGCTGATTATGATTGGGAAATTATTTCCAATGAGGAACTTGCTATTCCACCTGAAAAAAACGTAGAGAAGTTTTCATGGAAGAATGAGGAAGATTTAAAAATTGTTACTGATGAAGTGCAAATGTCTACTGAAGAAATGGACATGATGCGTAATAAACTAGAAGGGTTATTATAAACCATATGGAAAATATAAAAGAAAGGGGAAATCTCCTAACTGAGCAAATTAATCCCAAAAGTGAAAATTTAGATCAATTAACCTCTATAGAATTAGTGGATCTTTTTAATGAAGAAGATACTAATACAATTAAATCTATTAATAAGGCAAGATTAGAATTAGCTAAATCCATTGATGTTATAAGCCAAGCACTAAAAAATGGGGGAAAGTTATTCTACATTGGAGCAGGCACAAGCGGAAGATTGGGGGTTTTGGATGCAGTAGAGTGTCCTCCAACTTTTTGCACTAGCCCAACATTAGTACAAGGTATTATGGCAGGTGGAGATTCTGCATTAATAAAAAGTTCAGAAAATTTAGAAGATAGTTTTCAGGAAGGAGAAAAAGAAATTATAAAGCGGGGAATAACAAGTAAAGATATAGTTGTGGGAATTAGTGCTGGTGGGACAACTCCTTTTGTTCACGGAGCTTTAAGTGCTTCAAAACAAAGATTTGCGCATACAGTTGCTATTGCCTGTGTACCAATAGAACAAGTTTCAATAGATGTTGATATTGATATCCGATTGCTAACTGGTCCTGAAATATTAGCAGGATCAACTCGCTTAAAAGCAGGGACTGCGACTAAAATGGCTTTGAATATCATATCAACTGGAGTAATGGTAAAATTAGGAAAAGTTTACAGAAATCGAATGATTGATGTTGCAGTAACAAATTCAAAACTTTATGATCGTGCATTGCGAATCTTACAAGATCTAACTAACTTAAACCGTCATAAAGCAATTTTATTACTAGAGCATAATAATAAGAAAGTAAAATTAGCACTCTTAAATTACTGGACAGATATCAATCCAAGAGATGGTCAATCTCTTTTAGATGTTCACCAAGGGAATCTTAAATCTGCTCTTAATCATTATGATAAATTAAAAAATAAATAGAAAGATTAACTGTATTACTTTCCTTATTTTTACTAAGATAATTATAGAAAAACTAAAACTATGCTCACTTTATCTGAAAAGGCGTTAATCTTTTTTTCCCTTACGATAACAATAGGAATTTTCTTTTTAATAAATAATCAAACTAATTTTTCTAAAGGAATAAAGTTTTTTTCTCGGCTAAGATTAATAAGTCTAATATCTCCTTGGATCATTATTTTTGCTTTTCTATTCTTTGAAATTGAACTCAGTTTAATAAATATTTTCTTAATACTATTACCTTCTTCTTTATCATATATATACATAAGCCAATTAATTAAAAGAAAACAAGAGGAAAAATTAAAGGAAGATGATTTATTACAGGTAAAATTAGACAGTAACAAAAATGCAAATGGCTCTTTAATTATTAGTCAAGATCTACTAATCATGAAGAATATATTTAGCATTGATACCTTTTTTTCAACAGAAAGCATTCCATACGAAGAAGGCATAATATTTAGAGGAAACTTGAGGGGAGATCCCGATGCAACATATAAACTTCTTTCTAGTAAATTACGAACACATTTTGATGAAAAATATTGTTTATTCTTAGTAGAGGGGAACGAAGGTAAGCCAGTAGTCATAGTACTGCCTAATACGAATAATCATAAAGCAATGACTACTTTACAGAAAAACTTAGCCATAGTTCTTTTTTTAGCAACTGTTGTTACTAGTTTAGAAAAAACTAGTATTTTACTTGGTTTTGATCTTTTTGATAATTGGAATCGATTTCATGAAGTAATTCCAATAACTTTGGCATTATGGATAATAATAGCCTTTCATGAAATCGGTCATCTTTTAGTAGCTAGTTTTTACAATATTAAACTAAGCTGGCCTTTCTTTTTGCCAATTTGGGAAATTGGCTCTTTTGGTGCAATTACTCGCTTCGAATCCTTAATACCAAACAGAAAAACTCTGTTTGATATATCTTTTGCTGGGCCAGCTTTTAGTGGAATCATCTCTATAGTTTTATTGGTATGCGGGTTGATATTTTCTCATCCCGGTAGTCTACTTCAAATGACTACTCAATCATTCCAAAAATCAATCTTAATTAGTGTCTTAGCGAAATTTATTTTGGGTGATCAATTAAAAAATTCAATAATTGATATTAATCCTTTATTTATTATTGGATGGTTAGGGTTAATAATTACTGCATTAAATTTAATGCCTGCAGGTCAACTAGATGGAGGAAGAATTCTTCAATCTATTTATGGGAGAGAGACTGTAAGAAAATCTACTATTATTACTTTAATTATATTAGGAATTGTAACTATACTTAATCCTACTAACCCCATACCTTTATATTGGATTATGTTCATCTTGTTTTTACAAAGAGATACTGAAAAACCTAGTCTTAATGAATTAACAGAACCGAATAATATTCGTGCAATATTGGCTTTGATCTCAATATCAATAATGTTATTAATATTAATGCCTCTAAATTCTTTGTTAGTAGAAAGCTTGGGTATGGGAGGATAAATAATGAAAAGAAGATTTCTATAATACTTACTATTTAAATAGAAATAGGGTAATTTTTTTGTTCTTTCACTAGACGTAAAATTTTGGAATCAAGTAATAGATCAGCCTTCTATTTCTCCTTCCATAACAACGGAGATTGCTGATTTTGCGTCATTTTTGAACTCTTTGACACTAACATGCTTTAGAATATTAATGGCAAATAACATCCCAATACCTTGCATTAAAAATACAAGGCTATAAGAAAAAACTGGGACCGAAAATATTGACTTTCCAATATGTAGAACGACACCACCTAACACAGTGGAGAAACCTCTAGCCATTGCCTGAGAAAGTCCCCAAGCTCCTATAAAAGTACCTGCAGTTTCTGCAACTGTAAGATCCAACATCAAACTAGTTGCTCCTGCTGTAATAATCCCCGATGCTAATCCTAGAACTAGTAGCCCGAATTTTAATAAGTTTTCATCTCTTATAATACCCGCAGCGATAATGAGAGTAAAACATACTATTGAAAATATACAGCCTATCTTAGTAGTTTGTTTTTTACCTAATTTTGGCAACATTAAAAAACCTGTCGATCCAATGCCAAGGAGAGTACCAATTCCGAAGAAAGCATTCAACTTCGTTGTTTCAGAAATACACATCCCAAATACTTCTCCCCCATATGGCTCCATGACGGTGTCTTGCATAAATAAGCTAAGGGTTAGTATAAGTATAAAACTGAAAAATACAAAGGTTTGGCGGCTTGATGTTAAAACTTTTAAAGATTCCTTCAGAGTAATTTGATCTTCTCTTTTACTATGGTTTGAACGTACAGAAAATCTAGAATAGCTTGATTCTACTCCCCATGTACCTATTAAACATAAGCCAAAGACGATTATTGGCATAATAATAAAAACAGGATTAACAGTACTTCGTAAAATATCTATATTTACTACCTTAGAGCTTTGAGTTGGATCATATGCCATTAAAGCAGGTCCACAAACTTCAGGAGTGTTTAACAATTGTGAACTTATAATAGCTCCAATTACGATACCCACCATTAACATTGACCATACTATCCCTATTAATTGAGATCTATTATCATCATCAGAAACATCTACTAATAATGCGGCGAAAGGGGTTGAACTCATACTAAGAGCTAGTCCATAGAAGGCAAACACCAATCCCAACAAGATAGCCCATATATCACTTGTCCAGCCCCAACCATTATCTTGTATACTTTGACCAAGCTCCCAAGCTACTTGAAGTGCCACATAAGAAAGACTTGTAAAAAAAATTGCTCCAAACCATATATAAATTGTTCTATGGTATCCTCTTATTGGTCTTGAATCTGACATTTGTCCGAACCAAACTTTTGCAGGACTTACAAATTGATACATAGCAATTGCTACAGCTGCAACCCAAGGGATAACTTTCAACTCGTCAATCATAACTCGGTTTATTACACCTAAAGTCAGCAAAGACATAATTCCTAAACCCATTTGAAATAAGCCTAATCGAAACATTGTTAGTAGTCCGATTTTAGGTAAAAATTCTAAAGATTGAGAATTTGAAGTTTGGAAAGTGTTTTTCATAGACATGTATTTATATATTTAGCTTGAACTTAATCAAAAGAACATGATTAGAATTGATTTATCAGACCCTATTATTAATAATAGGGTCTGATAAATCACATAAAAACTTAATCCAAGTTAAGTTGGTTACTACGTTTATATTGCAAATATGCAGAGACAAACAATCCAGACAAAGTAATCGGAATAAGTCCTAATACAATTCCCATAAGTAGGGGTTCAATCATGATATTTTCCTTATAACTGAATAGATATATTTATTCCATCGTACTGGAAAACATTACTAAAATCTAAAATATTAAAATATTTTTTATAATGAAATAGTGATTCAGCCTTAAGAGATCACCTAAAAACACCATTTTACGGGGATTGTGGATTTATGTCTTCATTCGTAAAAAGTATTCTAAATATCAGAAATTAACATACAACAAATTAAACTATTTCAGTTAATTTACTATTTGTGCATAACGATTTTATAAAGCTTTAAAAACTCAGAGCATAAACAATTAAATTTATAAAAATTTTTAAACGATAAATATTTACAGAATCAATATAAAGAATGCTACACTTACTACTTTATATAGTTAATAAAATATTTACTAATTTATATTTTGTATAAAAAGAATATTTTTTCAGACAATCAATTATCAATTTTTTATATTTTACTTTTCGGACTATTTTTTCGTGCAATCATTGCTTTTTGGTTATTTCCTGGTTATGACGAAGGGTATTATTATCTCTATACTCAAAATTTAGATTGGAGTTTTTTTGATCATCCTCTATTCGTATCCTTAACAACTGGTTTCGGTATCTGGTTCACAGGTATTACTTCCCCATTTACTCTTCGAATTGGAACATTACTTTTATATACAGGAAGTTTATTTTTACTATATTTAATTAGTTTAAGGTTATTCAATCAAAAAACAGCCAAAATAACATTAATTCTTGCTTCGATTATTCCAATTTTTCAAATCGGCTTTGGAGTAATAACATTACCTGATAGTCCTCTTATCTTTTTTTGGTCTGCATCTATATACTGTGCTACTTGTGAATTGTTTCCTAAGAAAAATATAAACTATCGTCCTACATACCGCTTAAGTATTCTCGGAGTTTTAATTGGATTAACTTGCTTAAGTAAATATCATGGCTTTGTATTAGGTTTTTGTTTATTTACATTTTGTTTAAGTAATCGAATTTATCGTCGTGCTGTACTATCAAGTTGGTGTCTACTTGGATTTGCTTCCTTTGTTACAGTATTATTTCCTTTAATATTTTGGAATTATCAGCATGATTGGGTATCTTTGAGATTTCAACTTTTTGATCGGTTTTCATCTGTTCCCAATGTTTCTAAACCCTATAGTGTTTTAAAAATTTTTAATGCTTTTTTAACTAATATTGGTTTATTATTTCCCACAATTGGTATTCCTTTATGGTGGGTAACTATAAAAACAGTATTTACAGAAATATCTACATCTATAAATAATAAAATTAGAACAGAAGATGAAAAGTATTTATCAAGGAAGAAGTTGTTTATACTTTGGATGTCTTTACCATTAATACTAGGTTTAAATATTTTGGGAGGCAAAGAACAAATTTTAGCAACCTGGCCAATGCCTGGATTTTGGAGTTTGATACTATTATTAGGTTTTTATGTAGAAAAATGGCAGGATAACTCAAAAAAGACAATAGAAAAATGGTTAAAAATCAATATAGTTTTAATTAGTTGTTTATTACTATTAATATTAGCTCATATCAATACAGGGTTTTTGTTACAAGGAAGTAGATATGCAATTTTAGGAGGATTTTTAAATACTAAGACCGATCCTTCTACAGAACTTATTAATGTAAAGCAACTTAAAGAAGAAGTCTCTGATTCACCTATGCTGCTAGAAGCTTTACAAAATTCTGATTTTATATTTACAAATGCTTATTATTTAAGTGGTTTAATTGACCTTGCTTTAAGACCTTTGAAATCTATTCCTGTAACTTGTTTTAGTTACGACAGAAGAGGTTTTACTTTTTGGACAAATATGAATCAATTAGTAGGGAAGGATGCTCTTTATATTACATTGAAGCGGTTTCATGAAATGCCTGGCTTGACTAATGAATTTCGCGATTTTTTTAAAGAGATGAAAGAAATTGGGAAAGTTGATATGAAACGGGGAGGAGTGACCGTTGAAACTCTTTATTTTTATGAAGCAAAATCTTTGTTAAAACCATATAAATCATCTAAGTATTCAATCAGGTAAATACATGTATGCATCAAATAAAATATTATTATATTTTTTCAACTATTTTGTATCTAGGCTAATTTAAAAATTAATTTCTCAGCTGTCTAAACATTATTTAATAGGATTTAGAGAGAAAATTATTGAATAGTATTTCTGAAATTTTAATTTTCTCATTAAGCTCTTGTCATTAAAGCTAGCTAAATATTTTTTAATTTGTTTGTTTATTTATCTATGGAAGAAATTTTTTAATTAATTGATTATCAAGCTAGCTAATAAACTTTGATGTACAGTACAATAAGTAAGCTATTTACTAATTTATAATCAAATCTAATGGCAGTTCCTAAGAAAAAGACTTCTAATTCAAAACGAGACCATCGTAAAGCACACTGGAAACGTACAGCGGCTTTACAGGCTGCTAAAGCACTATCTCTCGGAAAATCGGTTCTTTCTGGCCGTTCCAATAGCTTTGTATATCCAAAAGATGAAGAAGCTGAAGAAGAAGAAGAGTAAGTTATTTTCTAGTAGCACTTTAAATCAAAGATACTTTTGATTTAAAGTACTACTAACAATGGATATTGATAGGTTAAATATAATATTTTTACTATTAATTGAATAATTAAATTTTCATTATTTCATATTTATATTGTAATATACGTAAGCAGGAAATACATATAAATGTAAGTACTGTGCGATCTTTTTAATAGTTAGAGTACAGTTAACTTATATTGTTAATACGTGCTAATTTAGTTAACATTAGTTTTTAGAAGGTTAATCTATATGTCAGATTTAAATCGTGGCTCTATGAAGTTTGAAGGAGCTGATAATCCTGTTCTAGTTGCTATTTCGGCTTTCCTCGTGTTTGGTTTTATTGGCGCATTAATTGTTTGGGCAATGAATAACGCTTACGTTATACATTAGTTTTTTGAGGACTTCTCTAGAAATATTATAATTTTGTTAAACCAGAATATTAATCTTCTTACTTTAGTCAAACCAGGTCCTCTACTAGGAGAGGTTTGGTTAGACCTAACTGTCATTTTTTTAATGTTATTGTTGTCTGCTTTTTTTTCAGGCTCTGAAACTGCAATTACAGCATTCGATAATCTAAAGTTACGAGGATTGATCGAAAAGCAAGGGGATTCTTCTACCTTATATCGTTTAGCTCTAAAAAATCGTAGACGCTTTATTACAAGCTTATTAATTGGTAATAACTTAGTTAATAACTTTTTAGCAATCTTAACAAGTAATTTATTTGCAATGTGGCTAGGTAGTGCCGGCCTAGGAATTGCCACTGCAATGGTTACAACAATAGTCTTAATTTTTGGGGAAATCACACCAAAATCTCTAGCTATTTTAAATCCTAGGGCTTTCTTTCGCTGGTGTATTCGCCCAATATTTTTATTATCTCAGTTATTATCTTTTTTAGGAATTGTACAAATTTTCGAAAAAATAACTCAGAAAACAATACAGGCTTTTCATGGTACATCAGAAAAAAGCGCACCATCAGGAGAGTCTTTAAATGATCTTCAAGTAATGATAGAAATCTTAGAAGGGAAAGGTAAATTAGACTTATATAAACATCAACTACTTAATAAAGCTTTGATGTTAGATCAATTGATGGCAAAAGATGTTGTTAAGCCTCGTTTGGAAATGACAACTATTTCTCATCAAGAAAACTTGCAACAATTAATCAATTTGTCTTTGGAAACAGGCTATTCTAGAATTCCTATTCAAGGAGAATCTAAAGATCATATTGTAGGGATTGTGCACTTGAAAAAAGCTTTACAAATTTTAAACTCTTCTTCTAGAGATGTAAAAGTAACGGAAGCGATGGATAATCCAGTCTATGTTCCTGAAACGAAAAGAGCCCCTAGTCTATTAAAGGAAATGTTACAAAAAAGATTTCACATTGCCATAGTGGTTGATGAGTATGGTGGAACGGTGGGATTAGTAACTTTAGAAGATATTCTAGAGGAATTGGTAGGAGAAATATATGACGAAAGTGACTCACCTCATAGCTATTCAAAATTCTCAAGTAAAAATAGTTTTGTTATGTAAGTTATTAATAAATAAATTTAATTATTTATGGCGATTTCATTATTTAATTTATCTAATCAATGACTATTTTCGCCTACTATATCTATAGTATTTTTTTATGATTAGCACAAATTATAAGCTTTATAATCTATGTTAATTAAATATCAAAAAAATTTAGAATTTTAAAAATAATCCTAGTTTAATACTTACTTTTATCATATAAATCTATGAAGAACTCATCTTTTGGTACCGATATCCCTTCCTGTAGCTGGCAACGTTCTATTGGGAAGGGTTGGGGCAATCCATACACTGTAAGATATCCTAGCAATCTAGATGATGGCCCTTGGCATGGAATGCCAATTGGAGGCTTTGGAGCAGGTTGCATTGGTCGTTCTTCTGCCGGAGATTTTAATTTATGGCATTTAGATGGTGGAGAGCATGTTTTTAAAACTATTTCATCTTGTCAATTTAGTATTTTTGAAGAATTAAAAGATGGAAAAACTAAAGCTTATGCATTATCAACGAAAGAGCCAGAAGATAAGACTTTATCTAAATGGAATTGGTATCCAAAGAATAAAGGAACTTATTATGCATTGTATCCTCGTAGTTGGTATCAATATGAAGGAATATTTGAAGCAAAAATAGTTTGTGAACAGTTCTCACCTATTATTCCTGATAATTATCAAGAGACTAGCTATCCTATAGGTATTTTTGAATGGACAGTATCTAATCCTACGGATCAGCCTATTACTTTAAGCATTATGCTAACTTGGCAAAATATGATAGGTTGGTTTACAAATTCGATCAAGACTCCCAAAATTGAAGTTAGAGATGATGGTAGTCCTGAATACGAATATTCGCCGCAATTAGGTTTTAGTCAAGGAAATTTTAACAAGTGGAAACAAAGTAGTTCTCAATTTGGTTTTATCTTAGATCGTTTACGCGTAAATGATTCTATAAGTGAAGGCGAAGGCCAAATATGTTTCGCTACTGCTCATGATCCAGATCTAGAATTTTCCTATTTAGGTAAATGGAATCCTTCTGGTAATGGCTCTGAAGTTTGGGATCATTTCTCCGCAAGTGGAACATTACCAAATACATTAGATGAGACCATAGCTAAGCCAGATGAACAAATAGCTGCTGCTATGGCGGTTAAATTTGTTATTAAACCCGGAGAAGTTAAAAAAATACCTTTTACTCTAGCTTGGGATTTACCTATTACAGAATTTTCCCTTGGTAATCAATATCATAGACGGTACACTGATTTCTTTGGTATTAATGGTAAAAATGCATGGATGATAGCAGAAACTGGACTAAAGTCTTTAAATATATGGCGAGAGCAAATTCTTGAATATCAATTACCCATCTTAAATGATAAAGATTTACCAGACTGGTTTAAAATGGCTCTGTTTAACGAGCTGTATCTATTAACTGACGGCGGGACTCTTTGGACAACATCTTCTAAATCTTATCCAGTTGGTAAATTTGGAGTTCTAGAATGTATAGATTATCGTTGGTATGAAAGTTTAGATGTTAGATTGTATGGATCATTCGGATTATTAGCATTATGGCCGTCTCTAGAGAAAGCAGTTATCAAAACATTCGCAGAATCAATTTCTAAAAGTGATCATACTCTAAGACTTATTGGTTATGACAGATCTCTTGCCCCTAGGAAAGTTAAAGGCGCAGTTCCTCATGATTTAGGTGCACCGAACGAACACCCTTGGGAAGAAACAAACTATACTAGCTATCAAGATTGTAATTTGTGGAAAGATTTAGGTAGTGATTTTGTTTTACAAGTCTATAGAGATTTTTTGTTGACAGATTCTCAAGATATCAATTTTTTACAGGAATGTTGGCCAGCTATAGTTGAAACATTAGATTACTTGAAAAAGTTTGACCTAGATGACGATGGTATTCCAGAAAACTCAGGAGCGCCTGACCAAACTTTTGATGATTGGCAGTTACATGGAATTAGTTCATATTGTGGTGCCTTATGGATTACTGCTTTGGAGGCTGCTATTGGCATAGGAAAGATTTTACTGAAAAATAGTGAAAACAATTCCCATCCAGATTTGCAAAATTCTTTAGCTTTCATACAAGAAAATCTTACCAAATATGATGATTGGTTAAAGAAATCTCGCTTAATTTATCATGAGACTTTATGGAACGGAGAATATTATCAATTAGATAGCAAAAGTGGTTCTGATACAATTATGACGGATCAGCTTTGTGGCCAATTTTATGCACGCCTATTAAATTTGCCTGATGTAGTGGATACTTCTTGTACAATATCAGCTTTGTCAAAAATTTACGAAGCCTGTTTTTTAAACTTTTATGATGGACAATATGGAGCTGCCAACGGAGTAAGGTCTGATGGTACACCAGAAAATCCTAATTCTACTCATCCTCAAGAAGTTTGGGTAGGAATAAATTTCGGATTAGCAGCTTTTTTAATACAAATGGGAATGAAGAATCAGGCTTTAGAGTTAACAAAAGTTGTAGTTGAACAAATATATGCGAATGGACTACAGTTTAGAACTCCTGAAGCAATTACACCAGTAGGGACTTTTAGAGCATCTCATTATTTACGTGCTATGGCTATTTGGGGTGTTTACTATCAACTTAAAAAAGATTAAAAATCAATACCCTGAGTTTGTCTATATCCTTGATGTAAGATGTAGATAGACTCAAGTTATCAAAATAGTTTTTACTTTTTAGAAAAATTTAAAAAATAGGGTTAAATTGCCTCTTATATTTTTATGTAATGGAAAGAAACATAAGTAAAACTTATTTGAAGTCTGTTTAAGAATCTGATTACTAATCCCTCCTTATGCTTAAGAGTTTTTTCCCTTAGTATCAAAGGTAGTAGATATTTATCAGTAAAATTCAAATATATGAATTTTATTGTCAAGATAAAATATTCTTCACTTGAGAAGAGGAGACAATCATGGCAACTTATAAAGTAACTTTGACTAACGAAGAAGAAGGAATTAATTCTACTCTGGAAGTTCCAGAAGATGAGTATATCCTAGATGTAGCTGAAGAAGAAGGTTTAGAAATACCTTTCTCTTGTCGAGCAGGCGCTTGTTCTACTTGCGCTGGTAAATTACTTTCAGGAAGTGTCGATCAATCTGATCAATCCTTCCTAGATGATGATCAAATAGAAGCAGGGTTTGTTCTTACTTGTGTTGCTTATCCTACATCTGACTGTGTTATCATGACTCATCAAGAAGAAACACTTTATTAATTTTAATCTCAGTTAAAATTGTTAGTGCATAAGTTAATGCAGGGAACTATTCTCATAGTCCCTGCATTATTTTGTTTAAAATAAATTTTTGAGCCATTTTTCTGAGTTCTTGATAATTCAATTTACCTTGTTCATTGTATGATAGACATTTAGTTCTTATCCAATGTTTAGGTCGTTTGTAAGCACTCAAATTTATCAAATTTAGCTTGATTAAATATTTGATAGCTTCAGTGCTAGTATCATCCTTTTTAGGGACATAAATAGCTACTATTGATTCTCCCCATGAGTTGTCATCAATGCCTAGTACACAAACGTCTTTAACCAAATTAGTTTCTAAAATCGCATTTTCAATCTCTAACGGAAAAACATTCTCTCCACCTGTAATTATTTTTTGACTATTTCTTCCAGTTAGATATAAGTATTTTTTATTATCAAAATATCCTAGATCATCAGTAATAAAATTTTGTTGCCGAGAATAACTAGGATAATATCCATAAAATAATGAATTCGAATTAATTTGAATTACTTTTTCTTTTTTATTTATGTTCACTATTGCATGAGGCAAAACTCGACCAATACTATTATTACCTTTTAAAAAATCTCTAGATTTTAAAGTGACAACTTGAGATGCTGTCTCAGTCATACCATAAGTTAATGATAAATTTAGGCCATGCTTTCGAGCTTCTTCTAATAGGTAACTCCAAGAAGGTCCTCCTCCTAATAATATAGTTGCAAATTTACGCAAGAAGTGAAGATTATTTGTTAGCAAAAATTTAAATTGCGTAGGAACTAGTGAAATAAAAGTTTTTTCTCTTTTAATTGAAGGAATAAAATTACTTTTTAATGTATTGTAGGAATATATAACAATTTGTCCACCAACTAGAAAAGAACGAATAAACTGCATTAAGCCGCTAACATGATAAAGAGGTAATACACAAAAGGTATTAACTTCTTTTAGTCCAAAAAATTTTGAAAAGCCCCATACTGAAGAAGACAAAGTATCCCATGTATGGATTGTGAAACGTATCTTTCCTGATGTTCCACCTGTTGGAATCATAATTAAACTACTCTTAGGCAAACTAACATTATTAATTTCATGTTTATAATATGAACAATTAAAATTGTCATCAGTTAAATGATTGTTTCCTAGTATAAAGTGTGGTTTTATTAAATTTAGAACTTCTACCCATTCATTATCCTGCCATTTTTCTTACTACATAAAAAAACATGGCATTGTGTGATATTTGCTGCTAAGAACGCAGATAAAAAATTAAGGTGATTGTTTTGATTCTGAATTAAGATAATTCTAGGATTATTCTGGTTTTTTTTTATTGATATGAACCTATCTATATAGATTTTAGTAATCTGATGAAATTTTTCGGAATTATGACTTATTATCCAGTTTTCTTTTGATCTATATGCAAGAGTTCTTAAGATATATGACAAGCAGTTATCTCCTAATAGCGCGATATAAATAAAAGGTTAATATATTTAATTATCTTTATTTTATATAGCTGATCTTAACATAAGGTTGAAGAGCGGCTAGGAACCTTTTTCCATAGCTACGATAATTAATTCTATTATCTAATAGGGTAATCGTTCCTTTAGATGCTCTAAGTGAAATAAGTGAACGTTGCATTTCTTGCAACGCAGTTGGTAAGAGATATGAATAAAACCAATCTTTATATTGTTTTTTATAGTAATTCACTTTTGAAGAAACTAGAGGATTTTCTAAAGATGGAAATGGTAAAGTTGCAATAATTAATAATTTGGGTGGTGGTAATTTATCTTGATTATTTTTCCAAAATTTCCAACTACTAATTAATATATAGTTATTTTCAATTTTGATCTTTTCTATTTTTATTTTTGATCCAAATTCTGAAGTTAGAGAAACTGCAACTTTCTTTTTAAGGGGAATATCATCAATAATAATTAAGATAGGTTTTAATTGACTATAACTACCATGAACGATCTTTTTTATGTGTAGTATTAAAGTTTCTTGAAACCTTGAAGTATTAGGCATTGGTAGACGATCGTAGATATATAGATTGACTATTTTACTTAGTTGATTTTGAGAAAGTTTTAAACACAAAAGTTTTTCCCTAATACCAACATTTTTCCTGTATATAAGAGCAGATTTATTATAATCTAGAATTTCTCCAATAAAAATAGTGTTAAAGCTATGAAGTAATGGAGATAAAGTAGAAAAGAGATCAAGAGGACTTAGATGAATCAAAAAAGTACGTTTTTGACGACTTATCGATGCCCATAAAAAGTAGTTATCATCTAAAATTTTCTCCTCAACAAGATTTAAAAAACTATCCTGAGGAATACTTTTACAGAGAGTTAGTAGACTTTTCTTTTCTTCTAAACCTAATAGATATTGTTGATAAGGATTATCAGAATAATTAGAAATAGAATATTTAAGGAAAGATTTTACTTTATAAATTAAAGTACTAAAATACAAATAATTATCTTCTAGGTTTTTCCAACTTCTAGGAGTAATAGTAACTGTCAAGTAATTTCTTGTCCATTTTTCTAAGTGATCAGCTCTATCAATTAAAGTTAAAGTGTTGGAAAGTAAGTATTTTTGCTCTTTAAAATAACTATGTAACCAGATGTGTGGGGAAACAATAAGTAATCCATGAAAGTTATTTAGCCGTTTCTCACATGTCTCATTAAAAATAATATTGTGTTGCTTTAACCATTGCCGTAAATAAGGTATTTCTCGTCTTTTAAAATTATGTTGAATACTTAAAGGTGCAACTAGTAAAATTGGCCTGTTAAATAATAAAGATGGGAACAAGTAGCTTAAACCATAATAAGAAATAGAACTATTAGTTTGAATAATCGCAGAACGTTGAAGACATAAAATATGTGAAATTAGTCTAGCCATTGTTAAGTGACTTTCTCCAAAAGGTTTTCGACATTGTTTTAAAAATTCTTTTAGAGATTTATGAACTTCTGCTTCAAGCGATTTCATGAATAATTATCTCAAAAATCAAGTACATATCAATTTTATAGTAATAAAAAGAAGTATAAATTAATTTCTTGTATAAGTTTTTAAGACTAATTAATTACCAAAATTTTAAATGATATGATTTATTAAATAATTGAAAAAATAAAAGTAATTTTTAAAAAGTATTATCTTAAAATAAATTTTATATAATTTTTATGCCTAATCTTTCAATGCAACTTTAGTACGCTATGTCTAATAAGACAATAAAGTATACTATGAAAACTTTTAGTGTTTTTTTAATAAAAACTAAAATACTAGTTTACTGTTAATAATATAAATTCTATATATAATATAGTAAGACAGTAGTTTATATTCATAAATTAAAAACTTCTTCATCATATAACTAGTAATTGAGAGATAGGATTTGTAATAAGGTATTTATCATATGGCTCTTCAGTTAAAAATTATTGATTCTGTTGAAAAACTAGACTATCGCGTTACTGTTGGAGATGTAGCTTCATATTCTGGGATTAGTCCTTCTGTAGTACAAAAAGAATTACTTAGCTTAGCATCAGACACATTCGGTAATTTACAAGTAACTGAATCAGGAACAATTATTTATATTTTTTCCAAAAACCTTCGTACTATTTTTTTTAAAAAAAATTTAATTTCAAGGTTAAACGTAATTTGGATAAAAGTTTGGGCGGTTTTGTTTTATTTAATTAGAATTTCTTTCGGAGTTATTTTAATTTCTTCAATTCTAGTAGTACTTGCTGCCATAGTTATTATTATTACAAGTCTACAATCTGATAGAGAAGAAAATAATAGATACTCCAATCAAAGTAGAGGAATAAGCTTTTTTTTCTTACCTAACTTTGGTGATTTATTTTGGATTTTTTACCCTACTCGTAGTTATAATTCTTTTTCCTCTTCTAAATATAAGGAAGATACGACATCCGAAAAAATTACTTTTCTAGAAGCAGTTTTTTCTTTTCTTTTTGGAGATGGAAATCCAAACTTAAATTTAGAAGAAATTCGTTGGGAAATAATTAGTAGAGTTATTTATAACAATAAAGGAGTTGTGATTGCAGAGCAATTAGCACCTTATCTTGATGGTATTAACAAATACAATGAAGATAATGAAGATTATGTTTTACCAGTGCTTAAAAGATTCGCTGGTATCCCAAATGTTACATCAAAAGGTGAATTAATATATAGTTTTCCTGAATTACAAACATTTACTGAAAGCTTGCCTGAAAAGCACGTTAATACAAATTTTGAGGAAAAACTATACAACTTCACTCGTATCAGTAGTAGTCAAAAAGTTTCGGTTGTTAGTTTAGGTGTAATTAACTTTATATTAGTTTTAGTATTAGGTTCATTGTTAAAAGATCAAAATATTATTTTAGAGCTTGATGGTTTTATTGGCTTTATAAACTCCTTTTATTGGTTTTTATTTAGTTATGCATCCTTATTTCTAGGATTACCTTTAATTCGCTATTTTGTTATCCAATCAAGAAATACTAAGATTAATATAAGAAACTCTAAAAGAAAAGAAAGGTCATCTGTTTTTAATAGGGAAAACGAAGTAATAAAACATAAACTGCGTTATGTAGCTCAGTTTTTAAATCAAGGGAAACATGAAGTTAGTGATAGTAAATTAGTTTACACAACTGAAAAAGGTGTTATTGAACAATCTGATAATATTGACCTTTGAGATCAGGGTCTGAAAAAATTTATCAATTAACCTATATGTATTGGATATATTAATAATCTAAAATTATTTGAACCCACTTTGGTGGGCGTGTAATAGGATTGCCTAATTTATCCAACACCATTAATGCTACTACATGTACAGCAAATAAATAGATGATACTATTGATAAATATTAATAAGCATGTAAATAATTGAACTAATAAAAAGCTTGGTTGTATTAAAGTTCCGAATTTTAAAAATAACCATTCAGCAAGACTAGTCATTTGATTAATAGAATATTGCCATAAATCTTCTCCTGTCAAAATTGAAAATAACCAAAATTTGAAGAAAAAACTAAAAATAGAGATTATAGCGCCTATAAATATTGAAAATTCCCAGCTGATATTTTTACGCCAAAATGCTCCCAATTGTATACTTAGTAAACCATAATTAGTTATAAAAAGAATACTTTGAATAGGACCCATTAAAACTGTCAATAGTAGTCCAGATACTAACCATCCCATCCAAGCTGAGCGACTTCCCCATCTTAGACACAAGATTGCGATCGGAATAGGGAAAAAAACTCGCAATACTATACCCAAAGGGACATAAGTATTAATTAACCAAATCAAGCTACTTGCACTTGCTAAAAAAGCAGTTTCTACCATAGCCAAGGTCTGTTGAAATTTAAAAGATTTAGGTTGTGAATATAAAACTTTCGACTTAGAAGATGATGAATGTTGAATCAATTCATCGCTATCTACCCAATTAGAATCATCCATAGAATAAAAATAAAAATTAGTTACTGTAAAGCTTTAGTGAGCGTCTAATTGTATTAAATATCTCTCAAATTCATTTATAGTTAATTGACATATTGAGCTAAAAACAAGCTATATATGAGATCAATTTTGCATATAATATTTTTGAAATTTACTTTACTTAAGGCTTCTATTATTTTAAAACTACTTAATTATATCAATGATACAGTAAAATTTGTTTAATCATTGTAGCTATACTAACCATGCTTCAAAATAACATGGTTTTGAGTAATTGTGATTCTAAATTATTGAGCTAAGCACGTTTTGATTCTTATTAGAATGAATAAAATAAAGCTATTATCTCAACTTACATATCAGAAATTCTATAAAATAATATTTATAGAGTTGGATTTAATTTTTTTAAAGTTTTTTATAAATTAGATATGAGATTGATTATCATTTTGTAAATTATTATCAATTGCTTGTAAAGATTGCTCAAGATTTAGTCTTTGTTCTGCATTCCGTAAAAAGTAGCCACTCATCATTGCTGAGGCTAATAACTTTCCTAAGTGATCTCTACTTGTACTAATGGTTACATTAAAATGTTCAGAGGGAAGACTACCTAGTAAACCAATGACATTTTGCTCCATAACCTGAAAAACTTCTATAGAGTCAGGTTTAGATAGTTGAGAAATAGTTTCTGAACTAAGAGATTGAACATATTTCCATAAAGCGTCTCCAGTCTCGTTTTCACTACTAAAAAAATCTTGAGAGCGATCTAATTCCTTACTCATCATTTACCTCACATTGTCTCTAGATTAATATTTCATATTATAAATATTACTTCATCTTAGAATAACAAGTTTTGAAAAATATCTAAACCAGTAAAACCGTAAATTTAAGATAGTAAAACCGTAATCTTCATATTTTACTTAAGAATATTTTTGTAGCTTAACTAGCTAAATATTCTTGAATATTTGCCTTACGTTTTCTAAGTTTAGAAAGAGCTTCTCTCTCAATTTGCCTAACTCTTTCACGACTGATATTTAGGCGACAACCAATTTTAGCTAATGTTAAAGGTTGCCCATCAGTTAATCCAAATCTCAAAGCAATAACTTCTTTTTGCTGAGTTGTTAGATCTTCCATAAGTATTTCTAGATCAAATTGTAGAGAAGAATGAGTGGCAAAATCTTCGGGTGAGGGACCATCATCTTCTAAAAGATCTCCCAGTTCTGTATCTTGATTATCTCCTACTCTTAAATCTAATGATAATGGTTGACGAGCCCTTTCTAAATATTCTCTAACTTGTTTAGGAGTAAGATCCAATTCTTCAGCTAATTCAGCAATAGTTGCATCTCTTCCTCTCGCTTGCGAAAGTTCTCGTTGCGCTTTTTTAATTTTATTAAGTTTTTCAGTGATATGTATAGGAAGACGTATAGTACGGCTTTTTTCAGCAATTGCACGAGTAATTGCTTGGCGAATCCACCAATAAGCATAAGTCGAAAAACGATATCCTTTTGTAGGATCAAATTTTTCAACTCCCCTCTGCATGCCAATAGTTCCTTCTTGAATAAGATCTAATAGATCTAAATTTCGTTTGAGATATTTTTTCGCGACTGATACAACTAAACGAAGATTTGCTTCAACCATTTTACGCTTGGCAGCTTCACCTGAGGCTATCGCAGAATGCAGTTCTCTTCTTGATATTCTTGCTGCTTGAGCCCATTGGGTCTCTGTTGGTTCTTTTCCTGTTTCTTTAGTGAAAAGTTCACGATATTTTTCTAAATCTACAAATCTTTGTACACGTTTTGCATAAAGAATCTCTTCCTCATGAGTTAGTAAAGGGACACGACCAATCTCTCTTAGGTATGAACGGACAGGATCAAGATTACTTTTAGTTAGCTTCATAATACGATTTTTACGTAATAGTAGTTTAATTCGGGGATGGTATCACGAAATGAAGAGTAATTGATAATAGTATGTTAGGTAGAATTTACGATAGCGAAATATTAGCTATAGTTATTGTTTTATCGAGATATTAATATGAAGCCTCAGTGCTTCCGTTAATGCTAGGAACTTTGAAGGTTTATATTACAGGAAACTTAATGTATGCTCTAAATAAAAGTTCCTAATTGTTCCGATTTACTTCCTTAACAATACTACATGATTTTGTGAACTTTGTAATTATTTGTATAAGTTGACCATAAATGTATATTGATTGTTTCAGGTTATTAAAAATTATATTGATTTAATACTTATTATCTGTGTGATGATAAAGTAAAAAATAATCTTATAGATAAAGTTTTACCCCTAACAATTTCATAGTTAATAAATAATAATTAGCAGGAAAACAAGCTTCCATAAAATATTTTAATGCGAGATATATTATGCTTCTTTTAACAATACAAAATACTTTAATGAATATTTCAAACAGTTAAAAGACTTTACTACAATCCTAAAAAATATAGTTTTTATTCTTTAAGATTTTTATATATTTAATCACAGCATACAAGCGGGGAAAATAATTTTTGCCAAAATATTAATTTTCCAAATATAGATAAAACTTTAATATTTAAAACCAATATAATAAGTTATTTTCTATCCATACTGTTTGATGACTTTGTGAAGAATCCCAGTTGATTGTGACTTGCAAGAGTATGCTAGTCATACTTTGATAAAAATTTTATGTATATCTGTATAGCTTCTACTGTATAAAATATATAACTATAGATAGTTATATTAATTTTTTTCATGTTTCATATATTAACAAATAAACCCTAAATAGTGAGGAGATCCGTCCTTCGTTATTTTTTCAATTAAGATATTATAAAAAATATAAGTTAATCAATGTACCTTGAAAAATGCAACCTACTGATCCTAACAAGTTTACATTAAAAGTATGGGAAGCAATCGTTGAAACTCCAAAAATTGCAAAAGAAAACAAACATCAACAAATTGAAACTGAGCATTTGATGAAATTTCTTATAAAGAAAGATGAATTATCTATAAGAGTATTTAATAAGGCAAATGTTGATATAAACAAAGTACAAGATATTACTGAAAAATTTATTTCTAATCAACCGAAAGTATCCAATTCTATAGAATCTGTTTATCTAGGATACAGTTTAGACAAACTTTTTGATAAAAGTGAAAACTTTCGACAAGAATTTCAAGATAATTATATTTCTATAGAACACATACTTTTGGCATATATTTACGATAATCGTTTCGGAATAGACTTATTTAAGCAAATCAACCTATCCAAAGAACATTTAGAAAAAGTTATAAAAGAAATTAGAGGGGAAAAAAAAGTGATCGATCAAAATCCAGAAGTTAATTATGAAGCATTAACAAAATATGGAAGAGATTTAACAAAGTTAGCTGAGGAAGGAAAACTCGATCCAGTTATTGGAAGAGACGATGAAATTCGTCGTACTATCCAAATTTTGTCTCGCAGGACTAAAAATAATCCTGTTTTAATTGGAGAACCTGGAGTAGGAAAAACAGCTATCGTTGAGGGTTTGGCTCAAAGAATAATTAATAGAGATGTCCCTGAATCTTTACGAGATAGGAAACTTATTGTTTTAGACATGGGGTCTTTAATTGCAGGTGCAAAATATCGAGGAGAATTTGAAGAACGATTAAAAGCAGTCTTAAAAGAAGTTATCGATTCTCAAGGTAGCATTATTTTGTTTATTGATGAAATACATACCGTAGTTGGAGCAGGCGCTACTCAGGGAGCGATGGATGCTGGAAATCTACTTAAACCTATGCTAGCAAGAGGCGAACTCAGATGTATCGGAGCAACGACACTTAATGAATATCGAAAATATATTGAAAAAGATGCTGCTTTAGAACGACGTTTTCAATCAGTCATAATAGACGAGCCTAACGTAATTGATACAATTTCTATTTTACGTGGATTAAAAGAACGCTATGAAGTTCATCATGGAGTAAAGATAGCAGATACAGCATTAGTAGCTGCAGCAGTATTGTCTGATCGCTATATTAGTGATCGTTTTTTGCCCGATAAGGCTATCGATCTAATAGATGAATCTGCTGCTAAACTTAAAATAGAAATTACTTCTAAGCCAGAAAAGTTAGATGAAATTGATCGTAAAATTCTTCAACTAGAGATGGAACGCCTGTCTTTAAATAAGGAGGAAGATCATCTGTCTTGCGAAAGATTAAAAATTTTAGAGAAAGAGATTTCTGATTTAAAGCAAGAACAATTTGATCTTAATTCACGATGGCAAACAGAAAAGACACTAATCGATCAAATACTAAAATTAAAAAAAACTATTGATCAAGTTAACTTAGAGATTCAACAATCTGAAAGGGATTACGATCTCAACAAAGCTGCTGAGTTAAGATATGGCAAATTGTCAACGTTACAGAAGCAAATAAAAGAATTAGAAGATAAAACTGTAAACAATCAAAATAAAATTTTACTTAGGGAAGAAGTAGTACCATCAGATATAGCTGAAATCATATCTCGATGGACAGGAATTCCTCTTAACAAACTAGTACAATCGGAAAAAGAAAAATTATTAAATTTAGAAGATGACCTTCATGAAAAGATAGTGGGGCAAGAAGAAGCTGTAACTGCTGTTGCAGACTCTATTCAAAGATCAAGAGCTGGCCTTGCAGACCCAAAACGCCCTATTGCTAGTTTTCTTTTTCTTGGACCTACAGGAGTTGGAAAAACTGAATTGGCAAAAGCACTTGCAAAAAGTTTATTCGATACTGAGGAATCGATAGTACGTATTGATATGTCTGAATATATGGAGAGGCATACTATATCTCGCTTGATTGGAGCACCCCCAGGGTATGTTGGTTACGATGAGGGAGGACAATTAAGTGAAGCTATTCGTCGTCATCCATATGCTGTAATTCTTTTTGATGAGATAGAAAAAGCTCATGCTGATATTTTTAATATTATGTTACAAATTCTTGATGATGGTAGATTAACCGATTCTCAAGGACGTACCGTAAACTTTAAAAATACTATTATTATTATGACTAGCAATATAGGTTCACAATATATATTAGATGTTGTGGATGATGATTCTCGTTATAGTGAAATGTACTCGCGTGTTGTCAAAACTGTACAAAATAATTTTCGTCCTGAATTCCTTAATCGCATTGATGAAATGATAATTTTTCATGGATTACAAAGGTCTCAATTAAGAGACATTGTTAAGCTGCAAACTCAACTGTTAAGTAATCGTCTAGAAGAACAAAATATATATATTCAATTATCAGATTCTGCCTTAGACTTTATCGTTAATGTTGGCTATGATCCTGTTTATGGAGCTAGACCTCTAAAAAGAGCGATTCAAAAATATTTGGAAACCCCTATTGCTAAACTACTTCTTAAAGGGGAATTCGTAGGAGAAGATACAATCTTTGTAGATCTTAAAGACGAAATTTTAATTTTTACAAAAATCGCTATTGAAAATTGATAGAATTTTTTCTCAACGAAATTATTCAATTTTTTGCATACTATTAGCCTTAAATTTGTAACCAATGAGTTATAAAGCTAGGTACTGGTAATAAAATTAATAATAATAATGTTAAGGTACACAAACCGATAAAATCTCTTGTGTTATCTAATTCAGTTACATCATTTAAAGCAGGTTGATCAAAAATAGGCATTAAAAATAATAGGATCGCCCAAATCAAAAACTCTGGCCTGTTCATAGCTAAGATTAACATTAAAATTCTAGTTAATTGACCAATCATAATGGCAATTCTTTGTCCAAACATAGCATGAACAATATGACCACCATCTAATTGTCCTACAGGAATTAAGTTTAGTGCTGTTACTATGAGCCCAACGTATCCTGCTACGGCTAGAGGATGAAGGGAAATAACTTTTCCTGCTATAAAATGGCTTCCTAAAACTAATTTAACCAACATAGTAAATAGCATTGAAAATCTTGGATCTAAAGCTTTAGTATTTAGAAGGGAAATATTTTCTTCTATTGGCAATGGAACAACATCTGATAACGATATTCCCCAGACTAATAATGGAAGAGTGATTAAGAATCCGCCTAAAGGGCCAGAAATAGCTATATCAAATAAAGCTTTACGATGTGGTATCGGAGATTTTATTTGGATAAATGCTCCGAAAGTTCCTAGGAAAAAAGGAATAGGAATAAAATAAGGAAAGGTTGCAGCAACTTTATAGCGAACAGTCGTTAAATAATGACTAAATTCATGAACTCCTAAAATAGATATTAGACCTAAGCTATAAGGTAGTCCTTCAAGAAATATGACAAGATTATTACCTACAAATTCTTGCTCAATATTAACTATTTGAAAGGTACCAACCATTGTTGTTGTTAATAAAGTCAGCAATAATAGTCCAAAAGCTAATATTGGCTTTTTCAAAGATTTTTCTATTTCTTTTTTAGAATGAGGGTTCGGAACTAAAGCAAAAAAGTGATTTCCTTTTAAACCTTCTTGAAAAAGTACTAAAAAACGATCACCAAATATTTTTTCAATATTATTTTTTACGAAATTATAGGCTTTTTCTGGAAGAGTTTTTAATTTGCCATGACACAAAATAGTTTGAGGGCGATAGTTTATGTCTTGTAGATGATAAATTCTCCAAGGAAAGCACTCTCTTAGAGCTTTTTCTTCAATAGCTGTAATGGGAAGTATTGCTGGAGTATCATTTATATTTTTCCCAGTTTCATGAGGAGAAACTAAATTTTGGGCTTCTTGCTTGGGTAATGTTTTAACTTTACCTATTTTGATAACATATAAATATAAAATCAAACAAACTATTAAAGGTATCACTATTAGTAAAGTAGGTATGGGCTTATCTCCTCCCACTATTTCATACCAAATTGTCCATATCAAGGCTGGTCCCATCATTATCAACCAAACAATCCATACAGGAGTGTCCGTAATAGGAGCGACCGTTCGTTTTATTAGATAGTATGTAATTGTGCCTAAAATAAGTACTAATAACCACATGTTTAAAAAATTATATTAAAGAATTTTGAATAAATACTCTTTTGAAAATAAATTTCACTAATTCAAAAAAGCAACAAAGTAATATTTGATCTTTATTGTAAATAAAATTTTAAGATAGATGAAGTTCAAAAAGATTTAAGAGTTCTAAATTACCTCATCCTTCACCAAAAATTATTTATCTTTCAATCTAATTGAAAAATTTTAGAAAAAATATCATATTTCTTATTGAAAAGTGCTGATAACATCTTAGTAGATTGTTCTATTTGGTGTAATAACTATTTGAAATTTTTGAAACAATGAGAAGATGTTAATCACATTTTCTTATCTCATAAAAAATAATCTCTACATCACTATAAAGGGAAAGGAAAACTTATAAGTATGAACTATCTACTGAAGAAAAGAAAGATGGATATTAGCTACAGTATAGTTAAAGCCTTAAATAAAAAACATAAAGAAATCTTACTCGACATCATAATATTTAGTGTTCTATATTTTGAAAAAAATATAGAACACTAAATTACTACATAAATATTTTTTGGAAGGGAGATCTAATCATATCTATCTTAGAAGAAATATAAAATCTTTGAGAAGTAATAAAACAGTCATAAATGATTGTTTTATTACTATCGAATAATTTTTCTTTAAAATATTCTAATTAAGTTAACTAATATATTTAGACATATTAGTTAACTTGATATGATAACTATTTTGATCTGCGAAAAAAATATTATCTCGTTTCTATTAAAAAGAAATAATATGAAAAATATACTTTATATTCTAATTATTCTATTTATATCTAGAAAAACCATTTTATTAGTATATTTCAAGTGAATATAACTCAATACTTAAAAAGTCAGTACTAGAAGTTAAATGGTGGATATTTAAATCATATATAATTACTTTATAAGAACTTATTATGTAATGAAAATGGTTATAGATAAACGAACAGTGATGTCAACTAATCCTATCTTTAATCCGGATGGAGACGATGCTATTGAAAATAGAGCTATCTGGTTTGGCAATACTACTAATTTAATGCAGTTAAATGATGTACGTTATTCCTGGGCAGTTGGTTTATATCAACAAATGAGGGAAAATTTTTGGATTCCTCAAAAACTGGATATAACTCAAGATGTAACAGATTATTCTAATTTAACGGAAGATGAACGCTATGCCTATGACGGCATATTGTCATATCTGACTTTTTTAGATTCCATTCAAACTTGTAATATTCCTCATCTCAAAAATAGTATTACAGCTCCAGAAGTAAGCTTATGTATGGCTGAACAGATATCTCAAGAAGGTATGCACAATCAAAGTTATCAATACATAATAGAGACAATTGTTCCTCCAGACAGAAGAAACCAAGTATATGAATTTTGGCGTGAAGATAAAGTCTTAAGAAGTAGATGTGAATTTATTGCAAAAATATATCAAAAATACATTGATGATCCCACCGCAGAAAATTACTTTACAGCGCTAATGGCGGATTTTTTACTGGAAGGATTGTACTTTTACAATGGATTCATTTATTTCTATAATTTAGCTTCTAGAATGTTAATGCCAGGATCAGCAGACATCTTTAAAATGATTAATAGAGATGAGTTAAGTCACGTGAGACTTTATCAAAAGCTTATACCTGAAGCGAGAAAAGTTTTTCCTCACTCTACTGAACAAATTTATGAGATGTTTGACACAGCTGTTAATCATGAATGTCGATGGACTAATCACATAGTGGGCAGTAATATATTGGGTATCACTGAGTCAAGTACGGAACAATATACAAAATACTTGGCTAACATTCGACTACGATCCATAGGACTAGAACCACTTTATACCGGGGAAGAATTCACTAAAAGTCCTTACAGTCATTTAGAAAGATTTTCTGATACTAAAAAAGATGGACATACTAAGGCGAACTTTTTTGAGTCTACAGTAACTAGTTATGTCATGTCTTCTGGGGTTAGTGGATGGGATGAATTTTAAAATATTGCTGATTTTATTTTTGTTAGTTTCTGAAAGGTAAAAATAGATCTACAAATATATATCTATAAGTCCTCTTGACTATAAATGTTAAGCAATATAATTTTTATTTAAAATTAATTTAGTCTCTATTTGAAAAAGTTAGAGAGCACTAGTTGAGTGACAATGCTCTTTGATTGGGACTATTTTTTAGTACAGTCAGTCAATGTTATGCAACCTATATCTTATCAATGACTGCTCTTTTGTCCGCTATTTTACCTATTATTTGTATTGTTATTATTGGTGCTACTGCAGGAAAAAAATTAGAACTTCATAAGACGACTTTATCCAAGTTAATTATTTATATTCTATTTCCAGCTCTAGTTACTGATAGTTTATATACTACTAACATGTCTAACCATAGCATGTTGCAAATTCTGTTAGGGGTTTTCGTAATTGCCTTAGTTTTATACATTCTAGTTAGCTTATTTAGTAAATATTTTGAGATTTCAACAACAATCCATAAAAGTTTAATAGCTACTACTTTGCATCCCAATAATGGGAATATGGGGCTACCCTTAATAGAATTTGCATTGGGATCTTCTGGGTTAGAAAGAGCTGTTATATATATGATAGGCTCAAGTGTATTACTTTTCGTCATTATGCCAGCTCTTCTAGCTGGGACTAATCTTAAAAATAGTCTACAAGTAATTTTAAAATTGCCATTAATATGGGCAATGTTATTAGGAATAACACTCAGAGTATTACGAATAGAGCTTCCTTTTAACTTATATGAAGTATTAAATATTTTAGGTAGGTCCTCTATTCCTATTGCTCTCATCATATTAGGGATGGAATTAAGAAGTACTACATTTAAAATAACTAATTTAGAGTTATTATCCTCAAGTCTCCGATTGATAGCAGCTCCTGTTATAGCCCTATGTGTAGGAAAAATTATTGGCCTTAGAGGTTTAGATTTACAGGTTTTGATTTTACAAAGTGCAATGCCAACAGCAATTAATACAGTTGTTTTAAGCGCAGAGTTTGGAGGAGAAGTAAACCAAGTTGCACGCACAATTATTTTAACTACTTTCTTAAGTTTTCTTACTTTACCTATAATATTATTAATAATAAATTAATTCTGGAAGCGTTTTATAGTTCCTTAAATTTAAAATTAATATTATTCTTAAGTTATCTATTTTAAAGTTTTAGACTTAAAATAAATCAAATGTTCTTTAATAACTATCTAGTACCTTGTTAAAGTCTTTACTAGGATCAATTACTTTCTATACTATTATTCCGTTACCAAATAATTGGGAGAAAAGTTTTCAATCTATTGCAGCTTGGTCTCCTGTTGTAGGTCTTTTAATTGGAACAATATTAGGACTAGTAGACTATTTATTAATATTTATCGGATTTCCCATCTTAATAAGAAGTACTTTGATAGTTTTTTTGGGTATCTTAATAACTGGAGGATTACATTTAGATGGGGTTATTGATAGTGCTGATGGGATAACATTAAGCGATCCTCAAAAGAAGCTTATGGCAATGCAAGATAGCTCAGTTGGAGCTTTTGGAGTAATTGCTGGAATAATGGTAATTTTGTTAAAGGTTGTTGCTCTAAGTGCTATTGATAGTTATCGTTTATGGATTTTAATGATTACTTATGCATGGGGCAGATGGGCACAACTTTTTTCAATAACTTTTTATACTTACTTAAAAAAAGCTGGAAAAGGCCTTTTTCATAAACAATATATAAACTACCCTAACGATTTATTGTTTGGGACCATAAATTTGTTAATAATAAATATACTTTGGATGATATTTACTTCGCACCAAGAAATATTAGGCATAATTATTATGATAACTGGCATAATAATCTCTGTTGGAATAAGTTATTTTTTTAATAAACAATTTGAAGGCCATACAGGAGACACCTATGGCGCAGTAGTAGAGTGGACAGAGTCTTTAATATTATGTGTATTAGTTTTGTATTTTAGTGGTTAACAGGACGTAGCCTCGTAACTTTTAATCTAAAGTTTCCTCCTCCTGTTTCTCCAAAGGCATGAACACGAATAATATATCTACCACTTTCTGTGATACGAGAAAATAGAAGAGAATTAGTACTACCATCAGGACCGTCATCATTTTCTGCTATTGTTGTCCCATCAGACCCAAGTAACAATACAACACTATCGAATTCATCAGACATAAGATCAACTGCTACCTGATCTCCTTTATCAAGCTTTACCCAGTAGTCTTTAGCAAAACCCCCTTCTCCTGTAGGAATATCTTGGTCAGACAGACGATCATACATTTCTGAATGATATTCTAATGGGATAGGATTATAAATACGCTGTTTTCCTTGAGCATAAACAGAATTTGTCAAATATAGAAATGAAAACAAGCTAATTTTTAATAAACAAAAGTAAGGCCTATTGTACAAACAAGTCATTCTATAAGTAGATCCTAAAATAAGTTAAGTTATTTTTTTAATTTTACGAAATAAATAAAAAATAATAAGTTACATATTCAGCTATGTGAGATTATGAACTTATAATATATTAGCGGGACTAGCTGGATTCGAACCAGCGACCTAGCGCTTCAGATTTGTGTAAGTTTCCTTACTCTCTGGACTATCCCTTCACCCTAGATAGTATTTATCCTTAGGTGGTGGCCGTAATGCTATCAGCTTTTTAAATTAAAACTTTTCCCTAAATGCTGATAACCAGTCTCTGCACCTTCTCTAAAAAGGGGTTTAGAGCTTGGCTCAAGATTGCCTTATCCCAATAAGAACTTAGGTTTCCTTGAATTTGACCACATTCATGTCTGATGTTTCCAATCAGAATGCCCGAACTTCAGGAGGCGCTTGCTCTATCCAACTGAGCTATAGCCCCATTATTAACATCACATTATAAATGATAATCATCCATATTTGACATATGTGTACAATATTAAGCAAAAAAATAATTGTTTATTTCGCAAGCTGAAATTAATTATTTTCTGCCATGATTTCTTATTGTTTATTTGACAATAAAGTTATTCCAATCCTCGGCGGCATCAGACAAAGACTGCTTAACAGATTTTTTTCCTAACATCGCATATTGTAAATGCTCATAAATAATTTTCTGCAATTGATTCATATTTTTTTGTATAGGTATTAATGTTTCTGTATTTTTTAGTTGATTTGCACTGATAGTAATCGCATCAGACAAAGGAGTCGAAGATTGTAATTTTTTTTGTTCAGATGTATAAGCTTTAATCCCATCTATAGTTGAAGGCAAAACATTAGCCTGCCTTGCAAAGACTAATTGGTTATTAGTATTAGTTACAAATTCTGCAAATCTTATTGCTTCTTTTACTTTTTTAGTACTTTGAGGAATAAATAGATTCATGACCGCAACATTTTTCTTTCCAGTACTACCAGTAATCTGTGGAGCAGAACCAGAGATTGCTGCAATAGTTGGAGCATTCTTTTGAATCATTGAAAATGACTCTACACCCGTTGATATTAATGCGATTTCTCCAGACTGATATAGATCAAGAGCATGTCTATGTCCTTGTGTTAAAACTTCTGGAGGCAGCAAACCTTCTTTATACAAAAAAACCCAGTACTGAAAAGCTTTTACCCCTTCAGGTGTATTAAATCCTGCCTTTCCCTCGTCATCAATTAATGTAACTCCCATCTTAATTAAGGACTCTAAAACTTCTCCAGAATCTCCAGGTACAAAAGTAAAAAAAGTAGCATATTTTCCAGTTTCTTTTTTTATTTTAATTGCAACATTTACTAAGTCATTAAAAGTTTTTGGTGGGCTAGTTAAACCAGATTTTTCAAATAAATTTCTATTATATAAAGTAATTTGAGTAGTTAAATACCATGGTAATCCGAAAATAGAATTATCTATACTACTAGAATTTTGAATATTTGGAAGATAACTTTTCTTAATTTTTTGAGGAATATATTGATTAAAATCTAGCCAGACATTACGGTTAGCTAATTTTGCAGCGAAGCTAGAATTAAGATTAACTATATCTGGAGTAGTATTTGAAAGGACTGCTGTTAAGATTTTATTTTCCATTACCTCCCAAGGAATATCAGTCCAATGAATGGTTACATTTTCATGATTTTCTTCAAATTCTTCAATTAGATTAGTAATATATGAAGTAAACTTGGGTTCTAATTGCATTGTCCAAAATTCTAGTTTTTTGTCAGTCGCAGGAACATTGTTATAACTGCAACCAGTAATCCCGCTCACAATTAGTCCACATAATCCAAAAAATATAACTATATTTAACTTGAAAGACTTAAGCATTGTTAGATAATTGATAGAATTATAAATATTATCACCATATATGCGAAGAGAGAGATATTTAATTTTATAGATTCACTTAAAAATTAAATATTTTGACTAGATCTTCTCAATATTGAATTGTACTCATCTCTTCTTGTGAAAAATCAAAAACTCGCTTTATAGTTACTGATTTTACAATTTTAAAGACTATATAATGATGTGCAAAATAGTTTTTTATTTATACAGTATTTTGATATGGTTACTATCGAATAAAATTAACAGATTCAATTAATTATGAAATTTTAAAAAAATTATTATTTATATAAAAACTACCTAAATATTTAGATATTACTATAGAATTTTAAGGAACAATTATTATTTTTATTTGATTTAAAGGAGTAACTGAATGGAACGTACATTTATTATGATCAAACCTGATGGTGTACAGAGAAAATTAGTCAGCGAAATCATAAGTCGTTTTGAACTTAAAGGATTCACTTTGCTAGGATTAAAATTAATGTCAGTTAATAAAGAACTAGCAGAGGAGCATTATGGTATTCATAAAGAGCGTCCTTTTTTTAAAGACTTAGTTCAATTCATATGCTCTTCTCCTGTTGTGGCGATGGTATGGGAAGGTGAAGGGGTCGTCGCATCTTCCAGAAAAATAATTGGAGCCACGAATCCATTAGAAGCTGATTCAGGAACTATTCGTGGAGACTTTGGTATAAATGTGGGCCGTAATTTAATTCACGGTTCTGATGCTATTGAAACTGCTAAAGGGGAAATAAATCTCTGGTTTAATGAACAAGAGTTAATTAGTTGGGAACCCACATTAAAGAGTTGGTTATGTGAGTAAAGATTTTTGTGTTTAGTTTTTAATTTAAAATTAACCAATTAATAATTGGGCCCATTTTCAATATGGGCTTCAATCATATTTATTCAATTAATGTTTGTGTTTTTAATATAATAATTAAATATATTTTATTTTTTGATCTAAGTAATTTTTAGTTAACGCTTAACTCATTTATTTTTAATAAGCGACGCTATAATTAGGCTACATTGCTAATGTTAAATTTAAAAATCATACTAGTAATTAATCTATACAAGTCTTAAATTTTGCTTATGTGAGTTGAAAATTAGTTCTTTATAAAATTTTAAATTATTTAATATAAGTTTCTTAAATATATAAGATTTTTAACTTAAATTAAACAACTTATAGATTTTAATTTAATGACTTAACTGAATACGAATATAATTATTTTATTAAGTTACAAGCTAAAAAAGTTTTTATGAATAATTTAAAATACCGTAAATTACTTACAAAAATTTCTTTCAAAGAATTAAGCAAAATTGCTATATACGCTATACGCTTTAGTATTATAGGGGTAGGTATTGTAATAACTACAGGTGTGATACTTCCTGTTTTAAATTCTAAATATAGAACCTCTTCTTATTCGACAACATATTTCAATAATAATTTACTTTTTCGTGAAAAGTTCCTTAATAGTGACACTAAAAAATTTGCTGCAAGAGAGTTGATCAATCTTAAAAAGCAATTAGAAAGTATTAATACAAAATACCCAAATGTTGAGCCTAAAGCATGGTTTCTTGACCTAGATAGTAATACCTATGTAAATTTTAATGGTACTAAATCCATAGCTGCAGCTAGTACTATTAAAATTCCTATCTTAGTAGCTTTTTTTGAAAAGGTTGATGCCGGAGATATATCTCTTGATCAAATGATCACTATGGATAAAGAGATAATTGTTGGTGGTTCAGGGAATATGCAATATATGGAGACAGGAAAACAATTCACTGCTTTGGAAATCGCCAGAAAAATGATTATTATTAGTGATAATACAGCTACTGAGTTACTAATAAGACAAATCGGTGGAAAATTGTTTCTAAATGAACGTTTTAAAAAGTGGGGAATGAGGCAAACAGTTATTAATAATTCTTTGCCAGATTTAGATGGTACAAATAGAACTAGTCCTGAAGATTTAGCTAAACTCTTGTTAAAAATAGAAAAAGGAAATCTAATTAGCTTAAGATCGCGTGATCGCTTTTTGAATATTATGAGAGAGACAAAAACAAAAACTTTATTGCCAAAAGGATTAGAAAGAAATGCAAGTATTGCTCATAAAACTGGAGACATTGGTACTATTATCGCAGATGCAGGTATCATTGATATGCCTACAGGGAGACGTTATATTGGAGCAATTTTTGTAGAAAGAGATTATGATGATCCTGCTGGTAGAGAATTAATTCAAAATTTTTCTAAAACTATTTATCAATATTTTAAATACCATTAATTATTTACATATAATATTCCTGATACCAACTTACAAATTTTTCTAAACCCACTCTTAAGTCAGTATTAGGTTTAAATCCTATATCCTTTTCTAAATCATCTATATCTGCATAAGTTATCGGTACGTCTCCTGGCTGCATTGGCAAGTAGTTCTTAACGGCCTTACATCCTAAGCATTCTTCTAGTACTTCAATAAAGTATTCAAGATTGACTGGTTTATTATTACCAATATTATAAAGTTTATGAGGTACTTGCGATTCTAATCCATTAGTTTTAGAACTCATAGGAATCCTATCTATAACTTTTGCAATTCCTTCAACAATGTCTTCAATATATGTGAAATCTCTCTTCATATTGCCTTGATTGAAAACATTGATAGGTTGACCTGACAGTATTGATTTTGTAAATAAAAAGTACGCCATATCTGGTCTTCCCCAAGGACCATAAACTGTGAAAAAACGTAGCCCTGTTGTAGGAATATTATATAGATGACTATATGTATATGCCATCAATTCATTAGCCTTTTTTGTGGCTGCGTATAAGCTTAAGGGGTGATCGACATTATCTGAAATGGAAAAAGGAATTTTTTTATTTGCTCCATATACAGAACTGGATGATGCATATACTAAATGCTTAATATTCCCATGACGACATCCTTCTAGAATATTAATAAAACCAGTTAAATTACTATCTACATAAGTATATGGGTTTTCTATAGAATAACGGACACCAGCTTGAGCAGCTAAATGAATTACATAATCAAATTGATGTTCAGTAAATATTTGAGAAATATGCTTTTGATCAGCTATGTCTACTAGACAAAAAGTAAATTTTTTTTCAGTTTTAAGTTGATCGAGACGCGCTTTTTTAAGTGAAATTTCATAATAAGAATTTAAGTTATCAATACCAATAATAGTATTATTATTTTTTAAGAGATATTGACTTAAATGAAATCCAATGAAACCAGCCGCTCCTGTTACTAATATCTTTGCCACTTAACTAGTTTTATTTATCTTTAAATTTAATATCATTTTATTGTAACGTATGAATATAATGAATTAAGATTGATTTTTAGATAATTTATTCTTAAATATTAATTAATAAACATTGGATTATAAAAATTTAATCTTCAATATAGATTGCATATTGTTTATTTATATTAATAGTTGTATATTTTTGAAGCTAAGTTAATAAATTTTCGACTTGAAGCTACTTAGAAATAACGTCAAAAAAGAGAAAATCGTTATTTTGACTTTTTTAACTTGTTTAGACAATTTTAGCTGAGTTCTCTTTTGATCCCAATAGACATGATCAAAAATTTCATTCAGTACATAAAAACCTCTACCATTTTCAGAATCATCAGGAGGAAATTTTTTCTTGGTAGGATTTTTATGATTATTACAAGAGGTAAATCCTACTCCTTGATCAGATATGATCCACGAATATCCATCGTTGTCGTTAACAAAAAATTGAACAATAATAGATTTTGATGGATCCAGTTTATTTCCATGTTTTGCAGCATTAACAAGTGCTTCTTGCAAACCTAGCCTTATTTCTGGTTTCAATTCATCCGGGACTTCAGTTAACAACAAATCAAGAACTGGAAATAAATATAATGTTGATGTAAAAGTCATCGTACGGCTATATCGCTTTATTGATGGTAGGGAAATAGCAACCATGTACTGTTACCTCTTAAATAATATATTACGAATCTAACCTTTAACTAATTGTAATTCTCTCTCAATAGTTACTTACTTTATCTAACTTCATTTTACTAATTTTTCGAGCAATAAATCTAATAATAAATTGTTATCAATGAGAAATATTATTTAGCTAATTTTGTTTAATGTAACACCATATTAAATTATACGTCTAATTGCTACAATTGACTCTAGATGAGATGTCTGAGGGAAAAAAGTCAACTGGCTGGACCCATAAGATTTTATATAAATTCTGATAACATATCTTCTTCAAATCACGAGCTAGTGTTGAAGGCTGACAACTTATATAAATTATCAAAGGGGGACAAATTTCTCTTAATGTTTCTATAACACTATCATCGCAACCTTTTCGTGGAGGGTCTAGTAAAACAATATCAGGAAAAATATTTAATGTGGGCAATATATCTTTCACTGCACCTTGATAAAACTCTACATTGTTTATGTTATTTAATTCAGCATTAGCTTTGGCTTGTTCGATAGAATCATGACTAATTTCGATTCCAATAGCGTGGCTAATTCTTTTCGCGAGAGGCAAGGTGAAGGTACCAATTCCACAGTAAGCATCAACTATTTTTTCTTTGCCAGTTAGTATTAGGTTATCTAATAAAGAATGTAATAATGTCTCTGCACTTTGAGCGTTAACTTGAAAAAAAGTATCAGGTCTTAATTTAAAATCAATGTTGAAAAACCTTTCTTTTAAGAAAGGTTTTCCAACAATACTAAAAGTTTGATTCCCAAAAATTTTATTATTTTTTTCAGAATTTTTATTGACTAAAACTCCAACTAAGTTTGGATATCTTTCTAACCACAATTTTGCTTGTTCTTTAATTTTCGTAATATTACCAGTGGTACTAATGAGAGTTAGCAAAACTTCGCCACTGTTTTGACCAATACGCAAAGCTAGATGACGCAGATGTCCTTGATAAGTTTTCTCATTGTAAATACTCCATCCTTGCTTTTCTATGTCTACTTTAATCTCAGCCAGAAAAGAGTTTAAACGAGAATCCTGTATTGGGCATTGGTTAAGGTTGATTAGTTTATGACTATAACGCTGATAATATCCTGCATTTACATTTCCAAATTTTGAGTAGCCTAAAGGATAAGTAGCTTTGTTTCGATAACCAAATATTTGTGAAGATGACAAAATTGGTAAAACGAAGACATCTTTAAATCTGCCTATTCTTTGTAGAGATTGAATAATTTTATTTTGTTTAATATAAAGCTGATATTCAGGAGATATATGTTGCCACTGGCAACCACCACATTTATCTGCAACAATGCAACTTGGACGAATTCTGTAGGGAGAAGAGTGAATAATTTTTTTTATTTTTCCGTACGCGTATTTTTGTTTAATAAAATTTAGTTGTACTAAAACAACATCTCCAGTAACTGTATTAGGGACAAAAATAGTTTTTCCTTCGAACTTGCCTACTCCCTCTCCATCGTTATTTATATCAACTATATTTAGTTTTATAAGATTATTATTCTGTTGATTCATATACATAAACTATAATTTTTACAATTTGGTATTAAACAAAATAATAATGAAACATTAATTTTTTATCATTTTTCAAGAAGTATGTTCCGGAACATGTTTTAGTATTTTTTGGATTAAATCATACTGAGTAAAACTTTTATTTCCTTCCCAATGCTCCCAAGCTTCAATTTGTCTCATTTTTAATGCCATTTCCAAAATTGATAATCCATGACCATGAATATTAACGGGAATTTCTTCAATTTCAGATAGAGGATATTTAGATTTATTTTCCATATAGCTAGTTATTGCTTCGTTCTTCTCTATTTCAGTCGCATATTGACTGCTTATAAGTTCTATTTCTTTTGTTAAACCTTCAGGGTCGTGTACAACAACATTATTATCTTGATCAAAAAAATCGGCAAAAGAACTAGGAGGCTTCGGATTCTCGTCAACTGAACAACTAGATAATTTGTTGACTAGGCGTAATTTCACTGGTTCTGCAATACGCCAATTAAGCCTAGTTTTAAAAAAACTTATTGCTGCTAGTACTCGTTCGAAAGAACGAACTTCCAAAATCATTTTCTCATTATCAAGAAAAATAAAATATCCCAAAGAAATATTGCCATTTTCTTTAGAAATTTTATTGTAAGATTTTTCAAATCTTATTTTTTTTGCTTCTTCGGAATAAAACCAATACCAACGATCACTTGGAGAATGAAATTCTAGGCATTGTAACTTACGAAAAATATTTAAAACTGATTCTTTATTAGATATGTTGTAATAAAGCCTAACTGGTTGATAAGGTTCTCCAGTAACGTTAGTAATTAAGTTCAATCTGTCTTGTTTGGTTTCCATATCCTAAATCATAAAGTCAATAAACAAAAAATATTTCAAAGTAATTAATTTATATTTTAAGCTAAATTAGCTATTGCTAAAATTTCTTATAATTATTAAATATAAGTTTAACCTCTTGATTCTATCTTATGATTTCTCCAGGTCTAAAAAATTTAGCATTTGTTTTTAGTTGTATCTTCCTAAATCATATGGGTCATTACTTAGTTAGATCCTAAAGAAAAAAAAAGATTTAATAAAACTGTTATAAAAAACTAATTTTTTTTTAAGACTTAGCTTTAATGTTATTAAATAGGTAATCGTCTAATTTATTTAATAGCCGTGAACATCCAACGTAGTATTATCACCCTTATAGCTGGTGTTCTTATCACATTAATCAGCCTCTGGTATGGTCAGAATCATGGATTGATGCCAGTAGCCGCTTCTGAAAATGCAAAAGAAGTGGATAAATTATTTAACTTTATGATGACTATCGCTACAGGACTTTTTCTTATAGTAGAAGGTGCCTTAGTTTATAGTCTTATCAAATTTCGTCGTAAAAAAGGAGACACTAGCGATGGGCCTCATATAGAAGGAAATGTTGCCTTAGAAATAGTATGGACAGCTATTCCTACGGTGATTGTTTTCATCCTTGCTTTTTACAGTTTTCAAACTTATAACAAGCTTGGAGGACTAGATCCCGTCAATAGTAGAAATGTTCCTCCTCAACAAATAGCAATAGATAATAACGATGATCAAATAGCCTTGGGGATTGGAAAGTCATTTGGGAAAGAGGCTTTACAAGTGAATGTTCAAGCCATGCAATATGCTTGGCTATTTACATATCCAGAAACAGGTATTGTTTCTGGTGAGCTTCATGTTCCTAATAATCAGCCAGTTCAACTTAATATGACTGCTAAAGATGTACTTCATGCTTTTTGGGTACCTCAGCTGCGTTTAAAACAAGATACTATTCCAGGACGTCAAAGTATTATTTCTTTTATTCCTTCTCTTAAAGGGGATTATCCTATTGTTTGTGCAGAGTTGTGTGGTCCTTACCATGGGGGTATGAAGTCTGTTCTTCATGTTGAAGATCAAGATTCTTATGAAGAATGGATAAAATCCAATCAACCCGTTCAAGAAGCATATCTTGAAAAAACTTTAACTGTTGACGATAGTTCTTCTAATGAAAAATTCCTAACTTCTTATATTGAGAATATGGATACAGAAAAAGATACTGTAGCTGAGTTAACTCATAATTATTCTCATCAGGATTCTTAAGATTAAAATCTTAACTCGGAATTTTATTTGTAATCCTTTATCTAAGCTTAGCTTAATTTATTGATTAAAATTCTATGACAACCATCATCGAATCAACCAAAACACAACATCAACAAAGGAAATGGACCGATTACTTTACCTTTTGTACAGACCATAAGGTTATTGGAATTCAGTACCTAGTTACATCATTTCTTTTTTATTTCATAGGTGGAGCTCTTGCAGAGGTTCTTAGAACAGAATTAGCTACTCCTGAACCTGACTTTATAACTCCCTTCTTGTACAACCAAGTTTTAACTATGCATGGTACGATTATGATCTTTTTATGGATCGTACCAGCTGGGGCAGCTTTTGCTAATTATCTAATTCCCTTAATGATAGGGACTGAAGATATGGCTTTTCCTACGCTTAATGCATTAGCCTTTTGGTTAACACCACCAGGAGGTATTTTGTTACTATTAAGCTTTTTTGTTGACGGAGGAGCTGCACAAGCTGGATGGACTTCTTATCCACCTTTAAGCTTAGTTAGTGGAATATGGGGCGAAGAAATTTGGATCTTAAGTGTTCTTCTAATAGGAACTTCTTCAATTTTAGGATCTATAAATTTTCTAACTACTATATTAAAAATGCGAATCAAAGAAATGGATCTGCATAGCATGCCATTGTTTTGTTGGTCTATGCTAGCAACTTCGACTTTGATTTTATTATCTACTCCTGTGTTGGCTGCAGCATTGGTTCTTTTATCTTTTGATCTGATTGCTGGAACCAGCTTTTTTAACCCTGCAGGTGGCGGGGATCCGGTACTTTATCAACATATGTTTTGGTTCTATTCACATCCGGCAGTTTACATTATGATTTTGCCCTTTTTTGGAGTTATTTCTGATGTTTTACCTGTACATGTAAGAAAACCTATTTTTGGCTATCGAGCTATTGCTTATTCCAGTTTAGGAATTAGTTTTCTTGGTTTGATTGTTTGGGCTCACCACATGTTTACTAGTGGTATACCTGGATGGTTAAGGATGTTTTTCATGGCCGCTACAATGTTGATCGCTATTCCTACAGGCATTAAAGTATTTGGCTGGTGTGCAACAATTTGGGGAGGCAAAATAAACTTAAATACTCCTTTCCTTTTTGGATTTGGTTTTCTTACTATTTTTACGTTAGGTGGCTTGACCGGAGTAATGTTATCTGCAGTACCTTTTGACATTCACGTTCATGATACCTATTTTGTAGTAGCTCATTTCCATTATGTTCTTTTTGGAGGAGCATCTATGGGTTTATTTGCAGGCTTCTATCATTGGTTCCCAAAAATGACGGGAAGGATGTTCAATGAATTTCTTGGAAAAGCTCATTTTCTTTTATTATTCATAGGCTTGAATGTATCATTTATGCCTATGCATGAATTAGGACTATTAGGAATGAATCGTCGTATTGCATTATACGATATTCAATTTCAGCCTTTAAATGAAATTGCTACTATAGGAGCTTATATACTTGGTCTGTCAACCTTACCTTTCGTTATAAATATATTCCTAAGTTTAGCTAGTGGTGAAAAAGTTAGCCGAAATCCTTGGAGAGCATATACTTTAGAGTGGCAAACATCATCTCCTCCCGCAATTGAAAATTTTGATGGAAAACCTGTCCTATGGGCAGGACCGTACGATTACGGTTTAAATTCTGAAGAATTTGATTTTGAAAAGGTTTTTGGAGATACCCCTACTGAAACGAGTTCTAACTCTAAGTAAGTCGTATTTCTATCTTTCCAATAAAAGATAGTCTATTTTGTTCATACTTTTCATTAAATTATTTCAATATTTAATTTGTTATGCAAGGTTCAGCGATTCAAAAATCTCATGAAACGACTCATGTTCATCATGATCATAGATTATTCGGTCTAGTCCTATTTTTAATAGCGGAAAGTTCTATCTTTCTAGGATTATTTAGTGCATTTATAGTTTATAAAACTATAATGCCTATTTGGCCACCCACAGGAACACCAGAGCTGGAACTACTATTACCAGGAATTAATACTCTTATCTTAGTTTCTAGTAGTTTCGTTATGCATAAAGGGAAAGCAGCTATCAAAAGGAACGATGTTTCTGGATTAAAACTTTGGTTTGGAGTAACAGCTCTAATGGGTTTTGTATTCCTAGCAGGTCAAATGTATGAGTATTTCCACTTGGAGATGGGATTAACTACAAATTTATTTGCTAGCTGTTTTTATGTTTTAACGGGTTTTCATGGGCTGCATGTATCCTTCGGACTTTTTATGATATTAGCAGTTTTATGGCGTTCTTCTAAAGAAGGGCACTATACAAGTGAATCTCATTTTGGTGTTGAAGCAGCAGAGATTTATTGGCATTTTGTCGATGTAGTTTGGATTATTCTTTTTGTATTAGTTTACTTACTCTAAAAATCATTCAAAATCCTATCAAATGATTTTTTGTTTAAGCAGAAAATCATTTGATAGGATTTTTACTATATTTTTAATGCATCAGAAGTAGTTAAACTAAATATTATTCTTTAAAATTCGAATAAATTCTAAAGGCAGTCCATCTTGATCTTGAATAAAAGCTATTTCATAAAGTTTATCGCCAATAACCTGTTCTTTAGGTTCAAGTAAAATAATAGGGAACGAAGAATCATCAAGGTTTTCTTGAGCATATTCATATTTAGAAAAGTTGATTTTTAATTTACTCAGCCATACAGAAAGCCCTGAAGTATGATGAGTTAAATCAAAAGATATATGATAATAACCAACATGACTATTATCATAAAAAATGTTTAATTTTTTTTTAGGCTCAGGAATTTCAATTAGTTCAATCCTTCCTCCCAATCCTTCCATCCAACAAGCCAAAGTGTAGCCTATAACAAAACGGGTCTGAATAGTGAAACCTAGAATCTGATAAAAAGCTATTGCTTTATGGATGTTAGCTGTATGAATAGATACATGATGCATATTAATTTTATAAAAAAATAATTCTCAAGCTAGTTCTCTTATATGATTATCATAAATCATAAAATAACTATATAGAAAAATATCGATCATTAGAAATGTGAAATACCTCAACCATAGTTGAAACTAAGCAAATACTATTGATTCGTATCACAGATCAGGAATATTGCCTACATTTTGGTTACGTTTATAAAAAAATATATCTACATAAGAGAAATATACTAATAAGAACCAAATTAAAGATAATATATTAGATCATTGTTAATTTTGTTATGCTTCTATACGTTGTTTTACGTATAAACAACAATTTTTAGCAATAGATTTTTATGAAACCAACTTTTACATTTAATAAAATTCAATAATCTTATCCTTTTACCAATGTTCTCTACTAATCAAATAATTGTTCCATTAGATGTCTCTGACAAGAAAGCTGTAGTTAATCTTCTAGACAAACTACCTCAAGTAAGTTTTTGGAAGGTGGGACTAGAAGCATTTGTTGCTCTGGGACCAGAGATATTTAGTTTACTTAAGGATAGACAAAAAAAAATTTTTTTAGATTTAAAATTTCACGATATTCCCAACACTATCGCTGGAGCATGCAAATCTGCTAGTAATCATGGTGTAGATTTAATAACTATTCATGCAGCTGCTGGGCAAAAGGCGATGGAGGCTGCGGCCAAAGCTATTGCTTCTAGTTCTTCTACAACCAAAATCTTAGCGGTAACGCTTCTTACAAGTTTAAATTCAAAAGAATTGAATTGTGATCTGAAAATTTCAGTAGAATTAGAACAATATGCTCTGCACATGGCTTTATTAGCACAAAAATTAGGTATTGATGGAGCAGTATGTTCTCCTCATGAAGTTTCTCAAATCAGACAATTATGTGGAGAAAACTTCATATTAGTTTGTCCAGGGGTAAGACCTTCTTGGTCTCAAGTTAAAGATCAAAAAAGAATAATGCAACCTAAACAAGCTCTAGAAGCAGGTGCAGATTATTTGGTTATTGGGCGTCCAATAACCATGGCAGATAATCCAATTGAAGCATGGAACCGTATTATTAATGACATCACAATTTAAAACTTTATTTATATTAAAATCCTATTTTTTAGGTATTATTAGTGTTTTTCATGTAATTTGTATGCCTAATGGCTATGCTATTACGACAGTACAAAACTCTGATCATTTATACAGTGCGAAAAACAACAAGTATTTATCTATTAATTCAGTTAAAAAAAACTGTCCAAGAAGTTTTGAGGTCCTTATGACACAATTGCTACACGACTTGCCTAGTTATGCAAATCGTGTAGCCCAAAAATCAAGAAGGAGTAATCAAATAAATACATATAGTTATATTATCTTAGCAGGGAAGCCAGAACTAAAAGCTCTTCCGTTAAGAAGCTCTCAGTATAAATCTTTACTTCCAAATAATACAAAGCAAGCATTTTTTACCACCTTAGAACGGCATTATAGTAATAAAGAAGTTTTTCGTTTACAAAATCATTATCGAATATTTTTATCTAAAGAAGCTGATAGCTGGAGATTGATATCTCTTTCTTCAAAACTAGCTCATATAGATAATAGTAATGGATTATCATTACCTTCTCGAAATTCTATTAATAGTGCAGTTGGCCAAGGAATTCGCTTGTGGCTAAGAGATTGTCGTGTTGGTACTTTATAGCAATACATTTTTTATTACTAAACCTATTTTGGCTATAAATAATAAGATAATTATTATCTATCAGTTATAATGCGCATTAAGAGATTAAATGAAACAATTATCTTATTATTTATTTCAATAAGTTTTTGATATTATAATTTTTTATCTTTTCAGTGGATATGGATAAAAACTCTCAAGCCAAAAATTCATATGCACTAAACGTTATGGAAGAAGAACTTCAGGGCGAAGAACGAGAAGTAAAATCTCTTGGAAGCGCTTCCTTAGATGGAACTCCAATAAACCACATAATGGTAATGTCTGCGGTTGTAACAGTTTTAAATTTTATTCCTTTTTCCATTACTATCGGAGCTGGAGGAATTTTCCCTCTAAGTCAAGGTATATTCCCTCTTTTGGGTTGGATCTTAGGACCATTTGGTGGCGCAATGGCCAGCGGGATAGGAACTTTGATGGGTGTCTTTCTAGCTCCACATACTGCAGGAATACCTCCTGTTTCTATTTTTGGGGCAATAATCAGTAGTTTCGCAGCAGGTACTATGACTATTGGAAAGCACCGTCGATATTGGTGGATCGGCATGGCGGTCTTCTTCATTATTATTTTATTTTTCTATATGTTTCGTGCATTCAATAATGGAGTTCCGATCTCTATAATTATTAAAGGTTCTTTAATTGACTGGTCAGGACTATTATTTTTCGTTTTACCTACTCGTACTTTGTTTGCAAGTTGGATTCACAGCAAGAATTTATATTTATTGTCACTAGGTTTATTTTTTGGAAGCTGGACAATTAGTGGTATGTATCATTTAAGCCAAGTCTTTATTACCTACACTATATTTAATTGGCCAGAAAAAGTTTGGGTATTTTTGATTCCAGTAATGCCTTTAGAAAATTTAGTTCGTTCTTTAGTGGGAACTTTTATAGGTATTCGTGTCATTTATGGATTACGAGCTATCAGTATTGTTAAACCTCAATCAGCAATCTATTAACCATTATGGAAATAATAGCCAGTTTAGATAAGGTTTCTTATGTTTATCCTAATTCGACAAAACCCGTCCTTAAAAATATTTCTTTAAATATTCAGAAAGGAGAGTTTTTAGGAATTATAGGTCCTACCGGATCCGGAAAAACAACATTATGTCTAACACTAAATGGAATAATTCCACAGTTTTATGGGGGACGCTTTTTCGGATATATCAAAGTAGCAGGATTAGACACTCTAAAATATCCAGTAAGCTATTTATCTCGCTATATAGGTTCTGTCTTTGAGGATCCAGAAACTCAGTTAGTATCAACTTCAGTTATTAATGAAATAGCATTTGCATTAGAAAATTTATGTATTAAGCGTGAAGAAATTATCACTTGTATTTCATCTGCTTTAACGGCAGTTAGATTAGAAGGGATGGAAAACAAACACCCTCAGGAATTATCAGGGGGACAAAAACAACGTTTGGCAATTGCTGCAGCAATTGCTTTAAAGCCGAAACTATTAATACTAGATGAACCAACTTCACAGCTTGATCCCGTAGGTTCTCAAGAAGTTTTTTCTGTTGTTAAAGAATTGAATAAAGAATTAGGAATAACAATTGTAATGGTATCTCATGCATCAGAAGAAATGGCTCAGTTTAGCGATCGCTTAGCTTTGCTATCTCATGGAGAAATAATTGAGATAGGATCTCCACAAGAGATATATACAAAAATTCCTTTAATAGAGTCTCACGATCTACGTCCTCCACAAGTAGCTAAAATATTCTACGATATTAAAGCGAAAGGAATTAATTTATCTAAAATTCCTGTTACGTTGGAACAAGGAATTAGAATCTTAAAAAAGATAAAAAGCAATATTACAATACCAACTACTGTCAAAAAAAATCATAAAACACTCAAAAAAAATTTAGTACGCTTATTATCTGCAAAAGATTTAACTTATTATTATAAGAATAAGTTAAAGGCATTAAATCAAGTATCTCTTGATATTTTTTCAGGAGAGTATGTTTTAATTGCTGGTCAAAATGGCTCAGGAAAAAGTACTTTAGTTAAGCATTTCTTAAATCTTTTACAACCCACACAGGGAACTGTACAAATAAAAAACAAGAATGCGAAAATTTTATCTATCAGTGATATATCTAAAATTATTGGATATGTAGGACAAAATCCTGACAACCAAATTTTCAACATGACAGTAGAAGATGAAGTAGCTTTTGCCTTAAATGATTTAGGTTATGATAAAAGTCAAATTAAAAATAAAGTTTATGTAATCTTAGAAGAACTTGGTTTACTAGGGTTTCTTCAATCTCATCCTTTTTCATTAGCTAAAGGTGATCGTGCACGAATCGTTATTGCTGCAATTTTAGCTATGGAACCAGAAATAATTATTTTTGATGAACCTACAACTGGTCAAGATTACAAAGGTGCTTGTTCAATCCTGGATATTACTCGTAAATTACATGAAGCCGGAAAAACTATTATAGTCATAACCCATCATCTGTATCTGATGTCAAACTATGCTGAGAGGGTTATTCTTATGAAAGAAGGGAAAATTATACTAGATACTTCCATCAATGAAGCCTATCATGACCTAGAACTATTAAAGTCTACTTATCTTTTTCCGCCTCAAGCAGTTTTCTTGATGCAAGAAATAAATCGAAATATAGACAATAAATATCTTGCTTTAACACCTGATGAAATAGTAGATTGCTTTAATTATCATGAAATTTGAAACAGTTAATAAAAAATCGTTTTTTACTTACTTAGATTTTAGAACCAAATTATTGATGATTATAGTTGTTACTATAATTACATTCCTTTGGGAAAGCCCTTTTACTGAGGGTTTATTAAGTTTAGTTATCGGATATGGTTGTATTTTAGCTGGAATACAGCTAAATTATTTTAAAAAAATATTTATGTTCATGATACCTTTTCACTCCTTTATATTAATTGTTACAGGATTTTTTTATATTGATCAGATAAAAGTCTTGTTAAATATAAATGATTTAACTCCTATTTTTATTTTACCTAGTAGCTGGTTCTGGATTGGAGGGCTGACAATGAATTATGAAGGTATACTTTATGGACTTAACATAATATTTAAGACCTTAAATATGGTTTTAATAATTCCATTAGGGATTTTTACTACTGATGTCAACGACATGGTTATAGGAATGGTAAAAATGAAAATACCATATAAGATTGTTTTTATTTTTTCCTCTACCTTGAGATTCTTCCCCCTCTTAGTTGAAGAAATACAATCTATCTTAGAAGCTCAGAAGTTAAGAGGGTTGGCTTTAAATAAAGTTAGCTTTAAAAAAAAAGCTATAATTTACTTAAATCTTGCTGTGTCTCTAATTCTCAATTCCATGGCTAAAACGAATCAAATAGAAATTGTATTGCAATCTAAATCATTTTCGGGGAGCTCTAACAGAACTTATTTACATGAATCATCATTCAATAATTTTGATTACCTAACTATAAGCTTTTTGATAACCTTTTTAATGTCCGTTATATTTGTATATTTTTGGTATGGAATTGGTGAATTTTCTTGGTTAGTGAATAGTAATTAATAATACTTTAATTTATTATTTCATTAATAATGTTTTACTTAATAAATATATCTTTTGTACATATCTACTAAAGATGTTTGAGCTAAGTTCCTAACTTAAATAAATAACCTAACAAAATTTCATTATTAATTTTTATGAGCTTTTTACGTATACCCTCTGATACTTTAGAAGAAATTAAAGAAAGAGCTAATATATATGAAGTTATTTCTGAGCATGTTGTATTAAAAAAAAGAGGGAAAAATTACGTCGGCCTATGTCCTTTTCATAATGAAAAAACTCCTAGTTTTTCAGTTAATCCTGACAAACAGTTATTTTATTGTTTTGGATGTGGAGCAGGGGGTAATGCTATTAAATTTTTAATGGAACTTAAAAAAGAACCTTTTCATCAAGTTGTACTTGAATTAGCTAAGCAATATAAAATTCCTATTAAAGAGTTAGAATCAGAAAATACTAAAACATTACAAGAAAAAATTTCCCTTCAAGACCAGCTTTATGAAATTTTAGCAACATCAGCAAATTACTATGAACATTTGCTACATGAGCCATCAGGAACCCAAGCTTTAGATTATCTAATTAATAAAAGACGATTAAAATTAGAAACCATATCAAAATTTAATATAGGATATTCTCCAGAAGGCTGGGAAACCTTATATTCTTATTTGGTAGAATATAAAAAATATTCTACTGATCTTCTTGAACAAACAGGAATGATTAAGCGAAGAAATAAGGGTAACGGTTATTATGATACGTTCCGTGGACGAATAATGATTCCTATCAAGGATGTTCAAGGACGTATTGTTGCTTTTGGAGGAAGAAGTCTAAATAATCAGGAACCAAAATATTTAAATTCTCCTGAGACTGCTCTCTTTAGTAAAAGTAAAATTCTATTTGCTTTAGACCAATCTTATAAAAATATACGCAATTTAGATCAAGCTATTGTTGTTGAAGGATATTTTGATGTAATTTCACTTCATGAGGCAGGTATCAACAATACAGTAGCTTCATTAGGTACTACTTTTAGTAAAGCTCAGCTTAGAAAGTTATTGAGATATACAGATTCAAAACAAATTGTTTTTAACTTTGATGCTGATAATGCAGGAATTAAAGCTACACAAAGGATGATCACTGAAATAGAATCTTTAGTCTATTCAGGACAAGTTCAGTTAAAAATTTTAAATCTTCCTAATGGAAAAGATGCTGATGAATTTATACAATTTAATCAAAATAGTACAGAGCAATATTATGAATTAATCAGCAATGCTCCATTATGGTTTAGTTGGCAAATTCAACAAATTTTATTAAATAAAGATTTAAAAAGGGCTGACCATTTTGAAAAAATTGTGAAAGAAATGATAGATTTACTGTCTAAACTGTCTGATTATAATAAGCGAGAATACTATATTAGACACTGTTCGGAAGTTTTGTCGCAGGGGGATGCAAGACTAATTCCAATATATCTTAAAAATTTTCAGTTGCAACTGGCTAAGCCAATAGCTAAACAGACCAACAATGAAAAATCCGGAAAGTTTACAAAAGTAAATATACTTCTTGAAGATCAATTATTGAAAGAAGCAGAGAATAATTTATTAAAAGTTTATCTTCGTTATCCTGAATATCGTTCTCAAATATCCAAAGATCTTGAGTCTAAAAACTTATTTTTCAGTGTGCAAGAACATCGTGTAATATGGGCGGAAATATTAGAATTTGAAGATAACCATCAGTATGATGAAAAAATAGATAAGTACCAGCTCATTTATAAACTTCAAGAAACTATTTGGGATTCATCTCTAACTGAAATATGTATTAATCAAATATTAAATTTTAGTGAACTAGAACAACATGAAGATAATGACATTGAACGCTTAGACTTAATCATAAAAGCATCTCTAATATTCCTTGAAAAAGCTAGTTTAAAAAAATACTGTTATTATTGTAAAACCAAATATCAAATGATTGATAAAAACAAAGACTTAGTTAATTTTGAATATTATTTAAATGAATATATTGCGAGTAAACAAAAAATATTACTGTTACAGTCATTGCAGAGTTGTTCACAGTTAAATATCAAAGATAGTGCAAATTAATTTAAATTGAATTAACCTTTTCATTAACATATACTTAATTAGCAAAATAGTGAAATATTTAATCATTACTATAAGTTTAAGTATTGACTAAAGGTTTAAAAATGATTTGGATAAAAAATTTCCAACTTTTGACTTTCTAGTATAAGAAATAAGAATAAAATTATTGAGCAATATTAAGAATTAATCATTTAGAAAATATCGTTAATATTGAAAGTAAATTTTTCCTATCAAAATTATATATGTGGGATATATTTTCACTAAATACTATTGCACTTTTAATTAATAGATATGGCTAATAAAACTGTAATTTATTTATCTGTCTCAGTAACTCTCCAACTTAATTTTAAATTAAACCAAAAATTCCATAAAGTTACACCAATAATTGCAAAAAAATTAGCAAAATAACGATTAAAGTTAAATGTATTAAAAAACAAGTTTAGTAAAAAAATGTTTAAGGTTAAACCTGTTAAACAAATAATATTAAATTTTACAAATCTTCTAATTCTCAAACGTTTGCCTGGTTGCAAATAAGTAATATCTCTAAACGTCCAGAAATCATTCCATATAAAATTATTAATAATTGCTAACTCTGCAGCAACAATTTTACTACGAGTTAAAGGTAATCCTAGAGTGTTATTATCGCTTAACATATATAAAATACCCATGTCTACGATCATTCCACCTAATCCTACTAAGCAAAATTGAAAAAAACGTGTTGATAGAGATAAACGAAGTCTTACAAGATGTTGAAGATACTGAATGTATTGTTTCCAAGTAACTTTACTTTCCCCGATTTGACGTTCTCTAAAAACATAACCTCTTTCAGATAACCAATTTATTTTCCCTCTTGCTGTAACTTCAATTAAGATTTTATAACCCACAGGATTTAGAGCTTTATCAATGATAGATTTGCGTCGTACCATAAAATAACCACTCATAGGATCAGAAAGGCGACCTATTACTTCAGGTAATAGCATCAGACCTAACATTTGTGCACCTCGAGATAAAAATCGACGAGCTACGCTCCATTCACTAACTCCACCCCCTTCAACATGTCTACTGGCAACTGCAAGATCTGCACCACTTTTCATGTCCTGAAGAAGTTTTAGTAACACTTCTGGAGGATGTTGTAGATCAGCATCAATAACTCCTAAGATTTCTCCTTTAGCTGCTTGCCATCCTCGTATAACTGCAGTAGAAAGACCTTTCTCACGTATTCTACGCATAACACGTAAGTGGGGATAATTAGATGTTAATTGTAAAGCTACTTGCCAAGTATGATCTGGGCTATCATCATCAACTACTATTAATTCGTAGTTATTAGGTGCAACTTTATCTAGTAAATTACTTAAAATCTTAATAATATTTTGAATATTTTCTGCTTCGTTATAAGTAGGCAGTACCAAAGAAAATTCAAGAGAATTTTCTTTATTATTATTATCATTTCCTGAAAGATCTAAAATCTTAAAAATACCTGAAGGAACAGGTAATAGAGATTTATTCATTAGTCGTTAACTATAAAAATTCGTTTTTTGTTATCGTATTGGATCTGTCCCATATAAATCTACCATAAATCTTTCTATAAAGATTAATATTGACATAAAATAAAACAGAAAAATTATAATTTTGATAAAAATTTTATACATCTTTAAATTAAAGATAATATTTTTTATTAAGATGAAATAGGATATTATATTTTGGTAAAAAAATAGATTATAAAAAAATCAATTAAGCACAATAATTTATAACTTAAATATCTAAAAATATACGTGATTTTTACTCTTACAAGCATTACATCCTGCAAATAATAACTACAAAGTATATGTTGTAATATTACTCTTAAATCTACTAAAACGTATATCTTAAGTTTTGTAATTCAAACTAAATTTTTCAATCAATAACGACAGTTACTCATATTTGTTTTTATTGTCATGACAATATATTGAAGTCAATACGATATAATTTTATTACTATCTAAAAAACTATATATTCTTTAAATTTTTTTAAAGAATAAAAAGTATAGTATGAAAGAAGATACAAAAAATGTTTTGTTAAAAGTAAAAAAAAGAAGAGAAGTGTTGATCGGTAAGATTTTAAATTAGAAAGGTTAATTGAGTGAGAAAACCATTGATTTTGGGTATTAGCGGAGCTTCTGGTTTAATTTATAGTGTTCGTATTTTAAAATTTCTTCTCGAAGCAAACTACACAGTTGATATTGTAGCTTCTAAGGCTACTTATTTAGTTTGGCAAGCAGAAGAAAAAATTAAAATGCCTATAGAACCTGATTTGCAAGCACAATTTTGGCGTAATCAGGCAGGAGTAGCAAAAGCAGGAGAATTGAAGTGTCATCGATGGACAGATATTGGAGCAAGTATAGCAAGCGGATCTTTTCATACTTTAGGCATGATTATCATACCTTGTAGTATGAGCACTATTGCAAAACTATCTTCAGGGTTAAGTTCAGATTTACTAGAAAGAGCAGCTGATGTTCAATTAAAAGAGGGACGTCCTCTAGTGGTAGTTCCTCGTGAAACTCCTTTGAGCTTAATACATCTACGTAATCTAGTAACTTTAGCAGAGGTAGGGGTAAAAATAGTTCCTGCAATTCCAGCTTGGTATCATAAACCTCAAACTATAGAGGATTTAGTAGATTTTGTTATAGTTCGTGTGCTAGATCAATTAAATATTGATTGTATTCCTATAAATCGTTGGAAAGGATATTCTGATATTTAGTAAAAAACTAATGTTTAAAACTAAACCATAAACAAAAATAAGGCTTATTACACTGTATGTTTTATTAATCAAATTACCTAATGTTTTCATGAAGAAATTTGATTAACTATATACTTACCAATTTCTAAAGAAGCTGTTGCAGCGGGAGAAGGAGCATTGCAAACATGTAGTGAGTTTTTATTTTGGATAATTAAAAAATCATCTACTAAACTACCATTATCTTTAAGAGCTTGTGCCCTTACTCCAGCTTGACAGCTAATTACATCGTTTATAGTAACCTCTGGAATTAACTGCTGTAGACTTTTTACAAAAGCAATTTTACTAAAAGAACGAATAATTTCTTTCATACCTTCATTTGTATGTTTTTGAATTAGCTTCCAAAATCCTTTATAGGTCACTATCTCAAAAAATTCTTTAAGATCAAAATCAGTTTTTTTATATCCTTCCCTTTTTAGACTCAAAACTGCATTAGGTCCAGCATGTACACTACCATCAATCATACGAGTAAAATGAACACCCAGAAAAGGGAATTCAGGATTAGGGACTGGGTAGATAAGACTATTGACTAAGTAGTTTTTTTCAGATTTAAGCTTATAGTATTCACCACGAAAAGGAATAATTTGAGCCGGAGGTTTAAATCCATCTAGTCTAGTAATAAAGTCACTATATAGTCCAGAACAATTAATCATAAATTTTGTTTCTATTGTTCCTTGTGTAGTTTCTAAAACCTTACTCTTCTCTGTATTTTTAATACCTATCACTCTTGTATTAAGCTTTAATTCACCACCTTGTTCTTGAATTAAGTCCATGTACTTTTGGCAAATTTTTGTATAGTCAGTGATACCTGCTTTTCGAACTCTAATACCCTCTAAGCACTTTACATGAGGTTCTTGTTCTTTAATTTCTTCAGCCGAAGCTTTTTCCACATCTAGATTATTCTCTAGTCCCTGTTGATATAAATTTTGTAGTAATGGTAGTTCACTTTCTTTAGTAGCAACAATAAATTTGCCACATACTTCATAAGGAAGGTCATATGCTTTACAAAATTCTACGATTGATTCATTTCCTTTACGGGTAAATTCTGCTTTAAAACTATTGGGTTTGTAATAGATTCCAGAATGTATTACTCCGCTATTATGCCCTGTTTGATGAGAAGCAATTTTATTTTCTTTTTCTACAATTAAAATAGATGCATTAGGAAAACGCTTTCCTAAATTCATACCGACGGAAAGTCCAACGATACCTCCGCCAATAATTACGAAATCATACATAATTTTCAAATTGAAATCTAGACGAGAAATTATGATAACACTACTTTTGACTTTTAAAGCCTATTATCTATAATTCAAAACTTTTTTAAAAGGTTATTGATTACTTGAAAGATACTAGCTTTCTATTTCAGATTTCATCTTTTTCAAGGTTACATTCATTTGATCAAACATTTGCTGCGGGGTTACTCCAAACTGTCCAAGTTGGGTTTTTAACTGTTGAATAGTTATTTGAGCCATGAAATCTTCAGATAGTTCAAAACGTTTCATGAAAATTTTGTATCGTTCCATAAGTGATTCCATTTGCTCAATAAAAATTTTTTTCCCTTTACGATCAAACTTTCCATATTCGCTTCCTAATTGCGTCAATGATTGATAATCTTCAAATAATTGTTTAGCTTCTTTCTGGACGATTTCCGAATCATAAAATCCCATATTTATTTTCCTTATGATTTAAACGTAAACCAATTGGATTAATAGTTGCACATTAACTAGTTGATACTGGTTTATATCATTATTGTACTTTATACTAACATTGTAGAAGAGTTGAAAGTCATAGGAAACTACGGTTTACCGTATCGTAAATAAATTTAATAAATAACTTTATAAACTCAAGTCTTTCAAATAATCTATTTCGTCCACAATAATGATATAGTATGATATCGTAAATTTAAAAAATCTTAAAATCAAGACCCCAATGCAACGATTGGAAAAATTACTTACTCAACCCAAAAACCGTAAAGTTGGTATTACCCTAGCTTTACTATCTACCGTAGTACCCTGGCCTATTGCTGGAGTACATAAATTTTACTTGGGACAGCCTGTTTGGGGAGTTATGTACTTTTTATTATGGAATACTCCTATTCCTAGTATTGCATGTGCAATTGATGCAATGTGGTATTTCGTACAAGGGGAGGAGCAATTTAATAATCAGTTCAATAATTTACCTGTTTTAGAGCCTGCTAAAGTGAAACCTAAACCCCTTGGTATAGCCTCTGATAAACAGCAAATCAGGAAAGTCGAGCCGTTACAAATTGATATGGTATCTGGAGGATTAAGAGAATTAGACAAATTAAGAGAAGAAGGATTAATCACTGATTATGAATTTGAGCAAAAACGTCGACAATTATTAGATAGGATTAATTAGATTTCCTGATTATAAAGTATGTAATCTAGAATACTTTATAGAAAATTAAATATAAATAGAATTTATATTTAAAATACAAATTATTTTTTATTATGATATTTTCTTTTTTAGCTAATAAATTAAACTCTCAAAAAAAGAGTCTTCGAGAACGTATTAAAAATGATCCATATCATCGCTTTAATTCTCTTGAAGAAATATCTATTGCAACAGAGTTAGGAGTTAAAATTGAAATTGACAAAGCTAGTGTTGACGATTTATTGAGACTACCTGGAATATCAATTCATCAAGCTCGTAGCTTAGTAGAATTGATTAATTCAGGAGTAGAAATTTTATCCGTAGAAGATATGTCAGCTGCATTAAAAATTCCTCTTCAACGTCTTAAGCCTTTAGAAAAGATTCTAGCTTTTTCTTATTACGATCCTGAAAGTGCGTTAATCCCACAAAGAATCAATATAAATTTTGCAACGCTAGAAGAACTTAAAGGAATTAGTCCTATCAGTGATTTAATGGCAAAAGAGATTGTAGAACATCGATTAACGAAAGGTAATTTTAAAGATTTAGCTGATCTGCAGAAAAAGTTAAAAATAAACGGGAAGCTTGCATCAGAAATTATGCATTATTTATATTTCTAGCTTTGATAATTGTCAAATTTTCCGTATTAAAGTCTATTTTTAGGTAGACGAATTATGAGTTGGATTTCAAATATTTAAAAAAATAAAGATATGACTTCTTCTAAACCATCTGTTTATTTCATTGGTGCTGGTCCAGGTGATCCAGACTTATTAACGTTAAAAGCATATAAAGTAATCACTAAAGCTAATGTTATTTTATATGCAGATTCTCTGGTTCCAAAACAAATTCTGAAAGATGCCCGTGAAGATGCAGAGTTAATTCCTACCGGAAATAAAACTTTAGAAAGTATAGTGAAATTAATAAAAGACAGGGTTATGAGCGGTCATTCCGTTGTACGTCTTCATTCAGGAGATCTAACACTTTATAGTGCAATCTATGAGCAAATTACTCTTCTTTCAAAAGAGAACATTCAAGTTGAGTTAATTCCTGGTATTAGTGCTTTTCAAGCAGCAGCAGCTAAAATTAGCGCAGAGTTGACAATTCCCCAACTAGTTCAAACAATTATATTGACTCGAGTAGACGGTGTTGCTTCACAAATGCCTAGCTCAGAAAAACTTGATAAATTAGCTGCTCATCAATCAAGTCTATGTCTTTACTTAGCAGCACGTCACGCAGAAAAGTCTCAAATCGAGCTACTTAAGCACTATCCTTCTGATACTCCAGTTGCCATATGTTTTCGAGTGAGTTGGCCAGACGAAGTGATTAAAATTGTTCCTTTAGAAAAAATGGCAGAAGTTACTCAAAAAGAAAAACTTGTTCGTACAACTCTATATATTATAAGTCCTGCTTTAAAGAAAAATATTGATACTCGTTCAAAGCTATATCATCCTGACTATAATCACCTATTTAGGCCTGAGAAAAAAAATATTTAAGTACTTTTACCCTTAAGGAAAAAGAAGTTAATATACCATAACGCTTAATTTTTTTCATTTCAAGAACATAAAGTACTAATTCTATTATTATTTCATCTACATTAGTGAATTATTTTCTAGAAAAGTACAATTTTTTATAGAATTAAAATTATGACAAGAGATAATATATACGACTTTTGACTTAAAAAAATTATATTAATACTAATATTTATGGATACTATATAAATTATCTTTTGAAATACTTCATAATATAAGAAACAAGTTAATTTTTAAAGAACTATGCGTGTAATCCTAATGACTGGTAAAGGAGGAGTTGGCAAAACCTCTGTTGCTGCTGCAACTGGTATGAAATGTGCTGAATTAGGTTATAAAACTTTAGTTTTAAGCACTGATCCAGCTCATTCTCTGGCTGATAGTTTTGATTTAGAGCTAGGGCATAAACCTGTAGCAATTCGTCCTAAATTATGGGGAGCAGAATTAGATGCTCTTATGGAATTGGAAGGAAACTGGGGAGCTGTAAAAAGATATATTACTCAAGTTTTACAAGCTAGAGGTTTAGATGGAGTTCAAGCAGAAGAATTGGCAATACTACCAGGAATGGATGAAATTTTTGGATTAGTAAGGATGAAACGCCATTATGATGAAGGTGAATATGATGTTTTAATTATTGATTCCGCCCCTACAGGAACTGCATTAAGACTACTAAGTATTCCTGAAGTTGGAGGATGGTATATGAGAAGATTCTATAAGCCTTTACAAGGAGTATCTGTAGCATTACGTCCTTTGGTAGAACCTTTCTTTAAGCCAATTGCAGGATTCTCTCTACCCAATAAAGAAGTTATGGACGCACCTTATGAATTCTATGAACAAATCGAAGCTTTAGAAAAGGTCCTAACAAATAACAAACAAACTTCTGTTAGATTGGTGACTAACCCAGAGAAAATGGTGATAAAAGAATCTTTAAGAGCACATGCTTATTTAAGCTTATATAATGTCTCTACTGATTTAGTTATAGCTAATAGAATTATTCCTGACACAGTCAATGATTCTTTCTTTGAAAAATGGAAAAATAGTCAAAGTATCTATAAACAAGAAATTCATGATAACTTTCATCCTTTACCTGTGAAAGAAGTTCCGTTATTTTCAGAAGAATTATGTGGAATGGAGGCATTAGAAAGATTGAAAGAAATTCTTTATAAGGATGAAGATCCAACTCAAGTCTATTATAAAGAAGATACTATTCGTATAGTCAAAGAAGAAGACAGATACAGTCTAGAGCTATACTTACCAGGTATTCCGAAAGAACAAATTCAGCTAAATAAAACTGGAGACGAACTAAATATTAGAATTGGCAACCATAGGCGCAACTTAGTACTACCGCAGTCGCTAGCTTCTCTAAATCCTTCAGGAGCTAAAATGGAGAACGATTACTTAAAAGTCTCTTTCGTTAATATGACTGATAACCATAATTAAAGACAACTTAGAAATAATATATTAGAGTAATAAAATGATAATCTATCAACATTTATCTTAAATTATTACTCTAAATATACTGAGCTCAATAGTTAATTTTGATATTAGAAGATTAATTTTTTTTCAAGTAATCTATCAATGAACGATGCATTAAATCAATTGGGATTGTTCTCTGTAGCCATAATTCTAATGACGCAGCACCTTGGTAAACTAGCATTGTTGAACCATTCATAGTTGCTAATCCCAAGTTGTGAGCGTCCTGAAGTAACATAGTTGAACTTGGGGAATAAATTAGATCATAAACAATTGCTTTACTGGGTAACTTTTTTAAAAGCTCTTTATTTATAGGAGATTTATTAATATTAGGAGACATTCCAACAGGAGTTGCATTAATGAGTAATTGAGTTTTGTGTAGTATTTTTGATAACTCACTAAAACAATAAATATTTATAGAATCAAAAAACTTATTCTTTGACCAAACCTCTTTGAAGGTTTTTAATTTATCATAACTTCTTCCTACTACTATGATGTCAGTACATCCTAACTTTGCCAAAGCAACAATAGATGCTTTGGCGGCTCCTCCACATCCTAAAATCATAGGCTTAATCTTTGACCAATTACAATTTAATGGTTTTAAAGATTCTAGAATACCAATAATATCTGTATTAGTACCATTCCAGCCTTCATCTGTGTGCCAGACAGTATTTACTGCTCCTATCATTTGAGCAGTTTTGGTAATTTTACAAAGTAAAGGTAAGATAGCTTGCTTGTGGGGAATCGTTACATTAAAACCAACTACTCCTATATTGGCAAGTCCTATTAATGCAGTATCCAAGTGTTTTTTAGTAACAGAAAAAGGAACATAAATATAGTCTACTTCTAATTCAGAAATAACCGTATTATGTATAACTGGAGAAAGAGAATGCTTGACAGGGTCTCCAATAACTCCTAAAAGCTTAGTTTTTCCGGTAATTACATGCATAAAAATTGCAAAAAATAATTGAAATTTGCAACAACAAAAGTTACTTGAAAATAAGATATATAGTAATTTAATATTTTTATCTTATATGATAAACAAGTTATAGTTTTTTACTAATTTTTCAGATTAATGGTGATGACAACTTAATATTCTTAAAAAACTCATGAAATAGCTTAGGTAATTCTTCAATAATAACTTCTTGTGAATTTTTAGTTTTTCTGTCTACTACCTCTACTTTGCCAAATTTCAATGTTCTTCCTGTTACTATTTGATAAGGAATTCCAATAAGTTCAGCATCTTTAAATTTAGAGCCTATCCGCTCAGTACGATCATCTAAAATAGTTTCTATTCCAATGCTATTTAAATCGTAATATATCTTTTCTGCAATTTCCATTTGCTGCTTCTCCTTAACATTTGGAACTATTATAATAGCGTGGTAAGGAGCTATTGCAAGTGGCCAAATGATTCCATGTTTATCATGATTTTGTTCTACAGCAGACTGAACTAAGCGAGAAACTCCAATACCATAACATCCCATAACAATAGGTTTCTCCTCACCATTTTTATCTGTAAAGGTTGCTTTCATTTTTTTCGAATACTTTGTTCCTAGCTGAAAAACATGTCCTACTTCAACCCCTTTTTTACTTATTAATCTTTCTTGACTATTTTCAGAAATCTTATCACCTTCCTTAGCTCTCCTTACGTCAAAGACTAATTCTGGTAATTTGTGTGACTTTCCCCAATTACTTCCTACAGTATGATACCCTTCCTTATTGGAGCCAGTAACGAAGTTCTTCAAATTAATAATAGTCTTATCTGCAATTCTTAAAAAAGAAGATTCAAGATTTTCTTCAATACTAATATAAGAATCTTCTAGATCTGGGCCAATATAACCGAACGGAAATGTACTATTAATAAGTTTTAATTCAGACTCTTGATCAAAGATTTGTAAAGTTAATAATGTTGATGCGCCGTATTTAAAAGCTAAATGATTTAATTCATTACTAAGTTTTATTTCATTAATATCTTGATCTCCTCGAATACTTATCAAGACTAATATACTTTTTTTGTTATCATAGATTGCTCGATATAGTAAATTTTTGACAATATTGGTAGAAGAACAATTGAGCACTTCAGAGAGTTTTTTGATTGTGTTGCAATTTAGAGTTGCTCTTTCTTCATAAATATTAAAAGGTGATATGTTTTCTGAACTAGGGATAGAAACTGCTTTCTCTACATTTGCTGCATAACTATTATCTTCTGTATATAAAATTTCATCTTCCCCAACGTCTGTTAAGACCATAAATTCTTGAGAAGCTAAACCACCTATAGTTCCAGAGTCTGCCTCTACAACTTTAAAAGATAATCCACAACGTTTTAAAATATTACAATAAGCTTGGCTTACCATATCATAATTTTTCTGCAGGTTTTCTAGATTTTCATCAAAAGAATAAGCATCTTTCATTATGAATTCTCTACTTCTCATCAAACCAAAACGAGGACGAATCTCATCCCTAAATTTCGTTTGAATTTGATATAAATTTAAAGGCATCTGTTTATATGAAACGACCATATCTCTAACTATAGATGTAACTACTTCTTCATGAGTTGGGCCTAAAGCCAATTCTCTGTTTTGCCTATCTATTAGAGAAAACATAATCCCTTCAGCTTCAGTATAAGTTTTCCATCTGCCTGATTCTTCCCATAAATCCGATATTTGTAACTGAGGTAATAAACATTCTTGACCTCCAATTGAATTCATCTCTTCTCTTATTATTTGAGAAGTTTTTCTTAATACTCGCCACATCAAAGGTAGATAAGAATAAATACCACTACTAACACGACGAATATAACAAGATCTCAATAAAAGTTTATGGCTTATTATTTCTGCTTCTGCAGGATCTTCACGTAAAGTCACAAACAATACTTTGGATAGTTGCATTTAAAGTTTTCCTTATAACTACGGGACATATGATCATCTCATCTTCTTGAGAGAAAAAATTATTTAAAATAGTATTAATAATAAACATTACTAAAATATTTAAACAATATACAAAGTTTATAATTTTTTATTTTTATTTTATATTTTCTAAGATAACAATATATCACTTTTATCATTTTAGAAATTACTAAAAATCTAACTTACTAGCCTAACATCATTTTAATAGTGACTGTTATGAATATAAATAAATAAAACTGATTATAAGTACATAATATTTTTTAGGTTACTACATATAGTTTACTATCTTACTTATTAACTAAAATTTTGATGTTTTTTATCTTTCAATGAATATACAAGAGCATTCTTTAGGTATAGTAATTCAAGGTTCTTTGTCTCAAGGATTAGAAGTTAAATTAAATTCAGATATATCTGTTGAGCAGATGCGGGTAGGGAAATTCCTAGTTGTTCAAGGATCTGAATCTCGCTTTTTTTCTCTTGTAACGAACATTTCATTAGGAATTACAAATTCTAGGATTTTTTCTAATCCTCCCAGCTTTCAAGATACTTTAATGATAGATATTTTGGCAGGTAGAACTATTTATAGCACTATTGAAATTACACCTATGCTAATGTTGGCTCCTACTAAACAAGATACAAAAAATATTGACACTAATCTGGAATTGCTCCCTGTAAAGACAGTACCTTCTCACTTTAGTCCAGTCTATGAAGCTTCTGAAAAAGATTTCAGAACAGTTTTTGGTTGGGAAGATGATGATACTTGCAATAATTTTATGATTGGAAAACCTTTAGATATGAATGTTCCTATTTGTATTAATTTAGACAAATTTGTTGAAAGAAGTAATGGTATCTTTGGAAAATCAGGAACTGGAAAATCTTTTTTAACAAAACTCTTAATTGCAGGAATTATTAAAAAGAGAGCAGCTGTTAATCTTATGTTCGATATGCATTCAGAGTATGGATGGGAAGCAATAAAAGAAGGTAAAAAATTCTCTACTGTTAAAGGCTTATGTCAATTATTTCCAGGACAAGTAGAAATCTTTACATTAGACTCTCAATCAACAAAGAGAAGAGGAGTTATAGATGCTCAAGAATTATATTTAAGCTATGACCAAATTGATATTGAAGATATACGACTTGTTGGACAAGAACTAGGAATCTCTGAAGCAAGTTTAGACAATGCAAATATTTTAGAAGCTGAATATGGTAAATCTTGGATAACACAATTATTAAGTATGACAAACGAAGAAATTAAGCTTTTTTGTCAAGATAAACAAGGTCATGCAGGATCAATTATGTCTTTGCAAAGAAAATTAATGCGTTTAGAAAATTTAAAATATTTAAAAAATATATGTCCGCATAATTATATAAATCAAATATTAGCATCTCTGGATGCTGGGAAACACGTTGTTATTGAATTTGGCTCTCAATCTAATATGCTTTCTTATATGCTTGCAACTAATATGATTACACGGAGGATACATAATAGTTATGTGAAAAAAGCAGAAAATTTTTTACAAACTAAAAATCCCCTTAATCGCCCGAAACAATTAGTAATTACAATTGAGGAAGCTCATCGTTTTTTAGATTCTAAGATAGTTCATCAGACTATCTTTGGAACTATTGCTAGAGAAATGAGAAAATATTTTGTTACTTTGTTGATTGTAGATCAAAGACCGTCTGGAATTGATAATGAAGTTATGTCACAAATTGGAACAAGAATTACATGTTTATTAAATGACGAGAAAGATATAGATGCTATTTTTACAGGGGTTTCTGGGGGACAAAATCTTCGTTCAGTTTTAGCAAAATTAGATTCAAAGCAACAAGTCTTAATACTAGGTCATGCTGTTCCAATGCCTGTTGTTGTGAAGACTCGTACTTATGATAAAGAATTTTATTCACAGATTGGTAATACTAATTGGAAAGAAGTGTCTAATGAAGAAGTTTTTAATACTGCAAAAATAGCAAGATCAGAGTTAGGATTTTAATTTTTATATCAAACTTATTATTAAATATTCGGCTATCGAAATTTTATATTTAAGGTTAAGGTATATTCATGAAGATTATGTGTACAATGAGTATTATTAAAAAATGATTGCTATATAGTTTATTTAAGTAAGAAAGATATCTAATAAGTGATATCTCAAGATCAAGAATATTATTATGATTTTAAATCAAGTTCAATGTACAGTTCAGTAAAATTCAAAACATTGCTTAAATAATTCATATACAGTTAATCACTATTTTAGTTTTTACAGTTTTGTTACAAAATAAATATGATTAGTCTATCTAAATTTTCTAAAACTATTTTGGGTATGTTTATCGGAGTTTTTCTTTTCTTTGGTAGTGTTTCTCTTTTAGCTTATCTTGTCTTTTATAAGATGTCAGTTATTCCTGATAAGCCAGTTTTCATAGAAGAAAATTCTTATAACCAAATAAATAATGAATCTATAACTAACTATGAAAACGACATTACGTAAAAATTTAAATTTATTAATAATTATTTGAATATTTTTATCTTAATTAAGTGTAAATAATGCTTATGCAATTGTTTCTTTGCTAATTTATCAAAATCAAACATTATTTTTTTGGAAAAGATAAACATTATTTTTTTGGAAAGTTAACGAGAAGTGGTCACTTTCTTGAATCCGTCTTTTAATATTTTCACTCTGCGGAAAAACATCATTTAAGAGAATATTATTAAATTGCTCTAAATTTATATTTGCCTCTTGCTCAATCAACTTTACAATAGAGCGATGGCTAATATGAGGAGCAATATAAGAGTAAGTCAATACACTCTCTTCATCATATATCTTATTGATAGCTTCTGTATTCGCTGTCCACATGTCTAAAGACACTAAATATCGGGAAGTAAAATTACCTAACTTAGCCAACGCAATAAAAGAAATTAGAGACCATAGGAATATATATTTTCTCCAAATCGGCTTTTTCCTTTGAGCTATAGTTTTAATAACAACTACCATTAAAAATGGTAAAATAGGCAGAGAATAATGATGTAAAAGGTCTTTTTGTAGAATATTTTGAGACAATAAATTTATTGCAAAACTAGGAATACAAGATATCAAAGGAGAAAGTGATACTAAGGATATACCCCAAAAAATAGGTGCCATTAGTAATAGTAAATATCCAAAATTAGATAGATTGAATATTCCTTCTAAAACTAGAGTAGGTCTAAAAAATAAATTGTGAGTTATTTCGGAAAATGTATTTCCGAGATAATTAAATCTTTCGATATGTCTTTCAATATTAGAATTATTATTACCAAAAATAGGAATGATAACCTTTGTACTAACAATGAACCAAGTTAAACCACTTCCAATCGCAAATAAACTAAATTTCTTCTTCTCAAAAGACAACAGCCATAAACCCATAAACATAACTGTTAAAGAAAATATACTTTTACAGCTCAAAGCGATGAGTATAGATAAGACAAACAAAAAAAATCTATTTTCGAAGACGGCTAAAAGAGCAAATAAAATTGCTGGAATAAATATTACATCAGGATGGAAATCAAATAAATTAATATTAAAAACTAACGGGTAGAACAAATATATAAAAATTATCATCAACGAATCATTTTTATTTAAGCCTTGATTTTGACATAAATAATAAATAGGTAATATTCCTAAGCTTAGAGATAATGCTTGCACAAAAAACAGCCAATAAACTGAAGGGTAAAATACATAAAATAAAGATAATGGATAAAGTATTAAAGAAGCATGATCTCCTAAAATGTGGATATTTAGAAAAGATGAATTAGGTATTTTACCTTGACTAATTAAATAAACTGCTTGGTCAAAAATTGCTAAATCCCAAGCTGTTGATTGAAAAAGTATATGTCTAAGACTACTAAAAATAAAAAATATAAATGTACTACAAAATATAGTGATAGAAATGAAATTATACCGAAAACATAAAAAATTCATAGTGGTATGATTAGATAGAAGATATCTTGATTAAAAACTATTATCCGTTAATCTAATATTTCATATATTTGATATTAAATTTTTTTATGTAAGAATTTACTCTTGTGTTTTTAATCAATGAAATAAGATTATATAGACTACATCTTAAATTATTTTAGTTATATTTGAAATTTAATACTTTATTCTTTTCGATCAATATATAGTTGTTATTATAAAAATGATATTAGTTATTTCAGTTTAAACCCTTTACTAATTTATAAAATGTCTGATAGAGAAGAAAAGTTTAAATTACCAACTCTCGGAGTAAATATTGATCATATTGCTACTATTCGTCAAGCAAGATGTTCAACTGAACCGAATCCAGTTATAGCAGCAGTTTTAGCAGAACTAGGAGGGGCAAATGGTATTACTATGCATTTAAGAGAAGATAGGCGGCATATTCAAGATCGAGATGTATTTCTCATCAAAGAAACAATCCAAACACGTTTGAACTTAGAAATTGCTGCTACTGAAGAGATGCTTCAAATTGCTTTTGATATCAAACCTCACTGTATTACTCTAGTTCCGGAAAAGCGTGAAGAAATAACTACAGAAGGTGGTTTAGATGTTAAAACAAATTTGGAGCATTTAAAAAAAATAGTTGGTAGGATACAAGAAAATGGAATTATCGCTAGTCTTTTTATTGATAGCAATCAAGATCAAATTCAGGCATCCGCAGATACCAGAGCAAAACATATTGAGCTACATACAGGACAATACGTAAATTCAACCAGCGATAAACAGTGTCAAGAAGAACTAAAATTATTGAAATTAGGATGTAAACAAGCTCTTGATTTAGGTATAAAAATCAACGCTGGCCATGGTCTCAATTATAGTAATGTTTATTCTGTTGCTTGTCTTCCAGGTATAGAAGAGTTAAACATAGGCCATACGATTGTAAGTCGTGCTGTATTAGTAGGAATGGAAAGAGCGGTTAAAGAAATGAAACTAGCAATAAAAGGAGAATTATAAATTATTAATTAATCTTGACCAATACAGCATCCTTAAGTTGAATAATAGTAGTTGAGCAGTCAGGATTAATTAATAAGCAATGAATACCTATTATTACGTTTTAGCTAGTCAAAAATTTCTTTTAGAAGAAGAACCTTTAGACGAAGTATTGAGAGAAAGAGTTAGAGACTATCAAGAAAAAGAAAAAACAATTGATTTCTGGCTCATCAAAGACCCTGCTTTTATTGAAGCTCCGGAATTTGCTGATATTAAGGCTCAATGCCCTCAGCCAAGTGTTGCTATTATTTCAACAGATCATGGTTTTATTACTTGGTTAAAGCTACGACTAGAATATGTAGCACGAGGAGAATTTCAAGCTCCTTCTTCTACAATTCCAGATCCACTAGCTTCCTTAACTTCCACTTCTAAATCCTAAATAAAATTAAAAATCAATAAGGCAAAATCAAATTATTCACCTTATTGATTTTTAATGTTCACAAGATATGAATAAATCATATGATTTAATTCATCTATGTAGTTCGTATTGCTTAAGTTGTGTTATAAAATCCAAGAAAAGATGATTTCCTTCTTAAATCTTAGAATTTATTTTCTTCACTTTGTTTTTGAGAATAACGACCATATCGGTCCATAACAGTTAAATAAATAACACCGATGCTTACTAAAACTAATAAAGTAAAAGCAGTGTAGAAAAGAAAGTTGAGAACTTGCATAGCCTATAGAATTTTAAAAACCGTTACGTCCCCAAACAACCATAGCAAGAGACCAACTGAATAAGGCTAACATACTAACCCAACCAAGAGCTAAAATATCCATGAGTATTTACTTCCCAAAATAAATCATACTTTTATATTACAGTATATGATGCATTTTCTTAACTGAAATCATACTAACAAGACTAATAGTTGTTATGTTTCTTGTAAATAGGATAATCTATCTTAAATTTTCCTAATAAGCGAAATTATCTTAAGCTATAGATTAATTCCTATATATGAAAAGTGTCACTATCTTTTATTTATGAATAATCAATATACCTATAATTACTTATTAGTTGGAGAAGGTTTACCAGCTTTTGAAAAAATTAGATTAGAGGATATTATTCCATCAATAGATGAAATCCTTAGACAATCAAATAATAGACTAACTTGTTTAGAAAAAAATATTACCCCAACTTGGGAAGGCATTGTAGAACCTTTAACTATTATTGAGGAAAAAATTAAATGGACCTGGGGGATCGTTAATCATTTAATGGGGGTTAAAAATAGTAAAGAACTTCGAGAGATATATCAAACTGTTCAGCCTGATATAATAAGTTTTTTAAATAAATTAAGGCAAAATAAACTTATTTATCAGACATTTAAAGATTTAAGAAAAGACTCTGTCTTATGGAATACTTTAGACAGTTGTCAAAAACGTATTATCACAAGCTCTATTAGAGAAGCTGAGTTATCTGGTGTTAATCTAACACCAGATAAACGTCATAAATTTAATGAAATTAATTTAGAACTTGCTGAATTATCTACACAGTTTTCTAATAATGTTTTAGATTCAACTAGAGAATTTAAGTTGAAATTAACAAATAAAATAGAGATTGGCAATTTACCATTAAGTATCTTAAAATTAGCTGCGCATAATGCCGTTTTAGAAGGATACAATAATGCTACTCCTGAGTTAGGTCCATGGATAATAACTTTAGATTATCCTGTTTACGTGCCTTTTATGAAATATAGTAATCAGAGAAATTTAAGAGAAAAAGTATACAAAGCTTTTATATCTCGAGCATCAGTTGGAAAGTTGAATAATGAGCCTTTAATAGAAAGTATTTTAAAGTTAAGAAAAGAACAAGCAGAAATTCTTGGTTATCAATCGTATGCTGAAATGAGTTTAAGTAAGAAGATGGCTTCTGATGTAGAGAGTGTAGAGGAAGTACTAGAGGAACTAAGATTTGTAAGTTATCAAGCAGCACAAGAAGAATTGAAAAGTTTAAAGACTTTTATGTTCAAAAATTGTGATTTTGATTTAGAACCTTGGGACATAAGTTATTGGATAGAAGAACAGCGTAAACTTTTATTTGATTTTACTAATGAAGAATTACGAGTTTACTTTTCTTTAGAGAAAGTATTAGAAGGATTATTTGACCTTACAAAACGTATTTTTGGAGTAACAATAACTGTTACAGACGAGAAGGTATCTACATGGCATAAAGATGTACTATTTTTTCAAGTAAAAGATGATATGAATAAGATAATTGCATACTTTTATTTAGATCCTTATAGCCGTCCTATAGAAAAGCGCGGGGGTGCTTGGATGAGTGATTGTATTGGAAGATCAAAAATATATCAAGACGAAAAACCTATCATTCGCCTTCCAGTTGCATACCTAATTTGTAATCAAACTCCCCCGTTCGATGGAGAGCCTAGTTTAATGACTTTTGATGAAGTAACTACTCTGTTTCATGAGTTTGGTCATGGCTTACAACATATGTTAACAACAATTAATTATCCTGGGGCATCAGGTATTAATAACATAGAGTGGGATGCTGTAGAAGTACCTAGTCAATTTATGGAATATTGGTGTTATGAAAAAAATACTTTTTTCAGCATGGCAAAGCATTATCAAACAGGAGAAACGATACCTAAGCATTACTATGATAAATTAAAAACTTCACGTAATTTTATGGCTGGATTGTCTATGTTAAGACAACTTCATTTTAGTTTCTTGGATTTAGACTTGCATCATAGGTATCAACCAGATGGTAACGAGACTTTATTCGAAGCTAGAGATAGAGTTGCCAAGAAAACAACAGTAATGAAAATCTTACCTGAAGATGCGTTTTTATGTGCATTTAGCCATATCTTTGCTGGTGGTTATGCGGCTGGATACTATAGTTATAAGTGGTCAGAAATATTAAGTGCAGATTCTTTTTCTGCATTTGAAGAGGCTGGCTTAGAAGATGATAATAAGATTGCAGAAGTAGGTAAAAATTTTAAAAAAAATATCTTAGCTTTAGGTGGAAGTAAAGATCCTTTGGAAATTTTTAAATCATTTCGAGGTAGAGAACCTAAAACAGAAGCTTTGTTAAAATATAGTGGATTATTAAATATCTAAAAAAACTACATTCATTAGATAGAAGAAGATATAAATATTATTTACATCTTCTTTATTCTCAATTGGTTTATTACATTAAAGTTTCTAATAAAAATGTAGAGAAAACTTTATAGCAATAGTAGAATTATTTCCAATTAGCCCAATCCTGAGGCTTTAAAAATGTTTTATATAATTCAAATTCAGGAGTATTGACTTTCGGTTCATAAGAATACTCCCAACGAACTAATGGTGGTAAAGACATTAAAATAGACTCAGTGCGTCCATTAGTTTGTAGTCCAAAGATTGTACCACGGTCGTATACCAGATTAAACTCAACATAGCGTCCCCGTCTGTATAGCTGGAATTGACGCTCTCTATCTCCATATTGAAGGTCACGACGTTTCTCAACAATAGGTAAATACGCTGGCAAAAAAGTCTGTCCACAATCGCTAACAAAAGCAAATATATCTTCCCACGTACGCGGTTTTGACTCAGAAATAGAGATTTGAGCATCATCTTTAGAGACTGTTTTGTCAGTACTAGAACCACGATACAGAGGGTAACTACCATCTTGATAATCAAAGAAAATTCCTCCAACACCTCGCGTTTCTTGACGATGTTTAAGGTAAAAATACTCATCACACCAAGATTTGAAAGTTGGATAATATTGTTCGTGATGTTTGTCACAAGTTTGTTTTAAAGTCTTATGAAAAAAAGTTGCATCTTCCGCGAATGGGTAATAAGGGGTTAGATCAATTCCTCCTCCAAACCACCAAACAGGACCTGCTTCAAAATAACGATAATTGAGATGAACTGTTGGAATATAAGGGTTGTGAGGATGTAAAACCATAGAAGTTCCTGTAGCATAAAATTTATGCCCTTGAGCTTCAGGCCGTTGTTTTATAATTGATAACGGTAATTTTTCACCCCAAACTTCAGAAAAGTTTACCCCTCCTTGTTCAAGTAGGTCACCATTTTTTAAAACCCGAGAGCGTCCACCACCACCTTCCTCTCTTTGCCAATTATCTTCTTGAAATTGACCTCGACGATCTGCTTTTTCTAACGAATGACAAATTTCATCCTGAAGATTCTTCATAAACTGACTTACTCTAGTTTTTGCATCTTCAGGAGGTGTGGAAATTTTATAGGAGGAAGAATTGGTTTCTCTTTGAGACGTCATAAACTTCAAATTTATTAAATTATTTTATAAAAAGTTTAGCTGCTAATGAAAAGAATATCTACAAAGTAATCATTAAATTAATTTAAGCTTAACTAGGGAAATATACCATTAAGTTTTATAAAAATTATTTATATATCTAAAGCTATATAAAATAAATAAAAACTGAATTAATTTAGATAATTAAATCTTATGAATTAATTTTATGTATCTTTGATAATAAATTAAAGGATACATAAAGTTAATTTATTTTTTCTTTGGTAGTATACGTCCAATAGTCATGTTTTCTTCTTTAAAGGTAACATTAGCAATTCTTTTAATATCTTCTGCACTAACAGCCTCCAGGTCTTGAACTTGACTAAATAAATTATTCCATTGACCAGTTTTTACTTCATATTCTGCCAAGGCACGAGCCATGCCTAAGTTGGAATCAAGAGAACGTAAAAGACTAGCTCTCAATTTATTTTTAGTTCTTTCTAATTCTTGCTCAGAAACAAGCTCTGTTTTCAATTTTTTGATTTCTAATGATAAAGCTTCTGCAACTTCCTCAACTGAAGCTTGGGGAGAAGTTTGTGCGTAAAAAAGCATTAAGTTAGGATATTTATCTGATGGATAACCACTTAAACCTTGAGCAACTAAAGCTACTTTTTTATCTTCAACTAAAGATTTATAGAGACGAGCTGTACGTCCAGAACTCAATATATTAGCGATTACTTGATAAACAGCATTATCTGGATGATTCAGAGAGGGTACATGATATCCTTCTAAATACCAAGGCTGAGAATCAAGATTTAATGTAATTTCACGTTTTTCTGGCTGTCCTGGCTCTACTGTAGATATTTTAGGTGGCTCTACCTTGGAAGGATAACGCCCAAAATATATTTGAGCTAAATTTTTCACTTCCTCAAATTTTACATCTCCTACAATAGAGATTGTTAAATTATTTGGCCCATAATAAATATCAAAAAAATCTTGGACATCTTTACGAGTAAGCCCATTGATATCCTTACTATAACCAATTACTGGACGTTTGTAGGGATGTTGGACGAAAGCAGTATCTAAGAAAGCTTCTACCATTTTACCAATAGGATTATTTTCTGTTCTAAGACGACGCTCTTCTAAAATAATATTTTTTTCTTTATAAAACTCTCTAAATACTGGATTTAAGAACCGCTGTGATTCTAAAGACATCCATAATTCTAATTTATTTGAAGGAAAACTATAAAAATAAATAGTTGAATCTGGAGAAGTTGCAGCATTAATATTAACAGCTCCTGCTGTTTCAACAATGCGCCCAAACTCATTCTGCTTAACATAATTATGAGCTTTAGCCTGTAAAGTATAGAATTCCTTAGTTAACAGTTGAACTTTATTATTATCTTTTTTATTTTTCGCTTCTTTTATAAGATTGAAAACATTATCTAAGTTGTCTAAGATCTCTTTTTCTTCAGCATAATTTGTTGTTCCAATTTCTGTAGTTCCTTTAAAAGCTAGGTGCTCTAAGAAGTGTGCTACTCCAGTTTTGTTGTCAGGTTCATCGACTCCTCCAACATCAGCATAAGTTACAAAAGATACTACAGGTGCACTATGATTTTCCATGACAATAAATTTCATGCCATTATCAAGGGTAAATTCATTGATTTTCTTAGCAGCATCCTCAAGATAAGGAAAAATAGCAGAAGATGAGTTAGAAGTGGTATCTTTTGCAAAAGCGAGATTATTTCCGCTTGTATATAGAAAAGAGAAAATATAGATAATGCTAACAGAATAACCAATTAAACAAAATAATTTGAACAAATTATTAATCATAAAATAAATAGAGCAGAGTTGGTTAAAGATTTTTGTTTTTAAATGAGATATATCAATGAATAAACATTATATTTACTGATATACTAGCAAACTTTCGATCTTTATTGTAGATAATTAGTTATTTGAAAAAATCTAATTACTAAATAATTGCTTATGATTTTCATAATTAGCTAAATCTGTTTTAAGATTATTATTCTTTGCAGTAACAAGATGACTAATTTTATGATTTTTCTGAAAATAAGAACATGTAAATTAGTTAATAATCCAAGTGAAAAATAAAATATCACAGTGCCTTTATCTTGAATATATTTAAGTTTTACTTATGAATGAAGCGTCAGGTAAAATATAACTATAAAACAAAAAATTGTATTTAACTAATGCTAGATACAATATTAGAAATGTAAATAAATAGCGACCTTATTTAAGTTTTATCACTACTAATTTGCATTCTATAGACAATTACTTAATAACATGATTACATTAAGGAGTGGGATAGAACTAACTAGTTAGATAAAGCTTTCAATAGCAATATATTTTTATTAAAGAAATTTTTTTTAAATAATTCAATATTATTAAATTTTTATCTATTTAATTCCATAAAATTTTTTGTTTCCAAGATACGATATCGATAGGACAGTTTTATCTCTAATTATTTTGAATTAATTAATATCTCAAATAGTTGTAAGTTTTATGGATAAAGATACTAAATTCTCTATTCTTGTAATAGGGTTACCCTTGCTTGGATTGTTATATTGTGGTTGTATTGTTTTATTATTAATGAATAGTCCTTTTGCTCGCCAAAATTCTTTGATAACAGGTCTTGGCGTGATGATAGTTCCTCTTGGGATCGCTGCTACTACTTGGATTAAGGCTTCTGCTAAGGCTTATTCACAGAATAATAAGTAAATTTTAAAATAATAGTTGTTGATTCAACAAAAAGGAATTTCGCTACCTATAACTTGAGAAATATGGGATAGTTTATGCTTTTCTAATTGAAGAGTTAACCCATTTGCTATCTCTGGTATACACCAAGGACCTTGATATATCCAACCTGTATATAATTGCAATAATGTCGCTCCTGCAGATATTTTATTCCAGGCATCTTCTGTATTAAAAATTCCTCCTACTCCTATAATAGGCAATGTGCCTTTAGATTCCTTGTAAATAAATCTAATTATTTCTGTTGATCTCTCACTAATTGGCTTTCCACTAATACCTCCAAGTTCTTTTTCAACATAGTTTCCCGTTGAGTTTAAAGTGATAGTATTCAAATTTTCGCGTTTAATAGTTGTATTAGTAGCCACAATTCCTGATAAATTATGAGTTTTAGATAATTCAATAATCGCTTTGATAGATTCCCAAGTTAAATCAGGAGAAATCTTGATAAATAAAGGTTTATTAAATTTATTCTCTAGTTGTAACCTGTATAAAATATTTTCTAAATATTCTTTTTCTTGTAATATCCTAAGACCAGGTGTATTAGGAGAGCTCACATTAATAGTGAAATAATCTACACAAGACTCAAGGCGATGAAAACTACTTAAATAATCATCAACGGCTAAATCTAGAGGAGTAACTTTTGATTTACATAAATTAATACCTACTGGAACTTTAAAAGTTTGTGCTCGACTTTCTATTGTCAATCTTTCAGCTATAGATGCAGCTCCATCGTTATTTGCACCTAACCTATTTAAAATTGCCTTATCTGAAGGTAAACGAAATAATCTTGGTTTTGGATTACCATCTTGAGCATGAAAGGTAACAGCTCCAACTTCAATAAAGCCAAAACCAAAACTATTCCATATGCTTGTTGCTAAACCATTTTTATCAAATCCAGCAGCTAATCCTATAGGAATATTAAAGTCAAGTCCCCATAAATTTTGCTTAAGACGTATGTCATCGTACTGAAAAGAATTGCTTATGTTTGATAATAAATAATTTCCGAAAGAAGTATGACGTTTTTGGTTTAATAAGCTTAAGCTTTCTAGAAAGAATTGATGAGCTTTTTCCGGATAATTTATAATTAAGCGTAAGAAAAAAGGGTAAAAAGATCGAATTATTTTAAACATGAATTTCAATTTTTGTCGGTCATTTATAGAATATAATCAGTTTTCTCATTCTTATTATTTAAATGAACATCAAACTTTATTTGAATCTGAGAATTTATTGTATAGAAATATAAAAAGGTAATTTTTTAAACTTTTAAATTAGAATCTAGTGTACAAAAAAGTTCCTAGATTTTATTTTTCAATCACAATTTTTACCAACTTAAGTTATTTGTAAGACGGATAAAAAGTGGGATTAGAAGATCTCAGTTTTCCAATCCCACTTCCAGATACAATACTTTGTTATTAATTTAGAGCTAGTTTAAGCATAGAACTAACAACTTCCATACTTTCTTTATACAAAGCATCTGTACCCCATCTTTGAAGCTGCCTTTGAATTAAGTTGTCAGTTTTCTGATCTGCTAGAGATGTTACTTGTTCAATACGACAAGCTTGAGCACCACCAGATGCCTCCATTCTCATACATCCAGTAGTCCCAGAACATAATACTGTACAGCAATCTGCTTTTGGGTTTGTAGAACTTAATTTCAGACTAATTAAATCGCCTAATACATCACCCCAATCTGCCAAAGGTATTCCAGATAATTCAGCCTCTATACTTCTTTGCTCGTTATTAAGAAGCTTAACTCTACAAACATTGTAGTCACCTTCTTCATACTCATAAGAAATAGGTTTCCATTGCAAACGACTAGCAACCCAACCCAAGTACATTAATGCTTGGGCTGAATTTCCTTTTTCATAATCAATAGCAATACGGTCAATTTCTAAAACAGCATTACGGCGTTCCGGAGGATCAAAAGCAGCAGCTGTTAATTCTTGCCATGGACTAAGCCTCACCCAATTTAAATCAGCTAAAGGTAAGTTTTGTTCTAACATTTTCCCTAACTTTGCTAGTTGACTAGCAGAATTACTAAAAGTACTAGAATCTACGACTAAAGTATTACTTTGAGAGGCTAACTTTTTAAAAAGTTCATACTCCGGTTCAGGGATAGCTTTCCACCAAGTACATGTAGGTAGTCCATCAATACTTAAATCTGAAATAACATCACTAACTTTTTCTAAAGCATCAGCACTTCCTTGTAATGTAATATATTCGCAACAAGTTAGAATATGGTTACCTTGCTTGTTGATAGGACAAGAGGCAGAGACTTGTGCCCTAACTTCTTGATCATTACTATCAACAGTAGGACGAATTGTAATTACCCTACAAGGATTAAAATTAGCTAAACCTGTCTCTTCTAAGTCAGGAGAGTAAGACTGAGCAGTAATTTTTTGCAAATCACTAAGCTGTCCTTTAGCTTTAGCTTGTTTAAACTCTGACTGCAACTTAAGAATAAATTCTTCGCTAGATTCACCTGTTACTTTCAAGTTATATGTTTCTTCTGCAGATTTAATCGCAGCAATAGTACGAGGTCCAACTATGCCATCAATAGTGCCTGTATAGAAGCCAAGAACAGCTAATAGATACTGGGTTGGTCCAGGCTCATAAATGATAAAAGTAAATGTATTGGCACGAGTAGCTATAATTCCATCATCGTTATTATAACTTTGCCAAATATTGCTTAGTTCGGCTTCAATGGCATTTATGGAAACATCCTTGGAATCTTGCAAGGAAACGATTGGAAGAGTTTGAGTAGTCATAATTGTTCTGTTATGGGAGGAAGTTATTGGTTAGATAAGAAATCAACTAAGCAGGAAAGAAATCCTGATTTCTATTACAAGCGTCGCCAACGACGACCATCACGATTCATTAACAACTCTGCTTCTGTAGGTTCCCATGTTCCAGCTTCATATTGAGGAACGCTATTAGGCTCAGCCGGACTATCCCATACAGAAAGAACAGGGCTAACAACACGCCATGCCTCTTCAACCTCGTCAGCCCGTGTAAATAAAGTTTGATCTCCTAGCATGGCATCTAATAAGAGGCGATGATATGCATCTGATGTGGTCATACCAAAAGAAGAACCATAGTTAAAATCCATTTCTACTGAACGAGTACGAAGTTCTGAACCTGGCATTTTTGCTTCAAATTTTAAAGCTATACCTTCATTAGGTTGAATACGCATGCTCAAAATATTAGGATTTGTTTGGTAAGCTGCTGACTGAAAAATAAGAAATGGTACATCTTTAAATTGAATAGATATTTCAGTTACCTTTTTAGGTAATCTTTTTCCAGTTCTAAGATAAAAAGGTACTCCTTTCCATCTCCAGTTATCTACCATTAATTTCATTGCTACATAAGTAGGCGTAGAAGAATTTAGAGGAACTCCTGATTCTTCTAAGTATCCTGGAACAGGTTTTCCTTTCATCCAACCTGCTTTATATTGCCCACGAATAGCTGAGTTTTCTAGATTATGAGTATCCGCTAAGTTAGTTGCTTGTAAGACCTTAACTTTTTCATTACGTATACTATCAGCGTTTAAAGCATTAGGAGGTTCCATAGCAGTTAAACAAAAAAGCTGCATAAGATGGTTTTGCAACATATCTCGTAAAGCTCCAGAGGTATCATAGTAACCTGCTCTATCCTCTACCCCGACAGTTTCAGCTACTGTAATTTGAACATGATCTACAAATTGACGATTCCATAAAGGTTCAAAAATTGCATTCGCAAAACGAAAAACTAATAAATTTTGAACAGTTTCTTTTCCTAAATAATGATCAATTCGATAGACTTGCTCTTCTTTACAAACATTTTGAACAAGACGGTTAAGAACTTTCGCTGAACTTAAATCTTTACCAAAAGGCTTTTCAATAACAATTCTATGCTTTAAAGGATCTTCTAGCATTCCAGCTGCGCCTAATTGCTTAATCCCAGGTGGGAAAAAATTAGGAGAGACAGATAGATAAAATACGCGATTACCTCTAGTTCCTCTCTTGCTATCTAATTCCTTCAAGAAAGTTTTCAATTTTTGATAACTTTCTGGTTCATCCATATTACCTGAACAATAATATAGGCCATCAGCGAAATCATCCCACAATTCTTGATTTCCAATACCATCAGAGAATTCTTCAATTCCTTCTAGCATCTTTTCTCTAAAATAATCGTGACTCCAATCTCGACGAGCAACCCCTACTATTGTTAACTCTGGAGGTAATCGCCGTTCCTGTTTCATTTTGTAGAGGGCAGGAACGAGTTTACGTTGAGTTAAATCACCAGAAGCACCAAAGATCACTAGTATTAAGGGTTGTGGGTTTCTCTCTTGGCGTAGTCCAATGCGAAATGGATTTTCTAATAATGTTACCATAAGCTTTACTTTGCCTCCTCAATAGTTTTTAGTCTAACTAAAACTTTTCTGAAGGAAGCGAAGTTATTACACAAAATTAAGCTTTGATAATAATAAACTGTGTAATTCATCAGTGGCTTCTTTCCCATATCAAATTTTAAGTCTTAATATATTCTCTAACTATATGGTTAAATTTTAAAGCCACTATATGGTTAAATTTTAAAGCTACTAACTTTGACCCCTAAGTTTATGTTGATAATATAAACTTAGAGGCCAAAATTAGTAGCTTTAAAATTTAAATAAGATTATTCTTTAAATATTTTATTTAATAAAAATAAAGTTATTCTAGAAACCTGAGTAAGTTTTAATTCTCTATCCAAATAAATGAACAAGAATTGATCAAAATGAAAAATATTATTTTCAATTTAACTCTCGGAAACAATTTTATTTAGTAATTTGTAAAAGAAGAAAAAGTGATTAACAATTTTCTCATTCCAAACATTCTCAATGAAGAAAGTTCATGATTTTCTAAATAATTATAAGTGCCTTTAAGAGTAAAGTTAAGTACTACAAAATTACAGAGTAATATACCAGAACTTTTATTGAGTTTACTTGATTTTAGCTGGCGTTCAAAAAGCTATAATAACTAAAAAATATATTTTTAAGCAGGTACTACTTGAATTTTAATATTAGCAATTACTTCTGGATGAATTTTAATAGTTGCTTCATAAGAACCAATTTGATTAATTTCAGGAAGATCAACACCTCGGCGATCTATCTCTTGATTAGTTATCTTTTGTATGATTTCTACAACTTCTTGACTAGTAACAGTTCCAAAGATTGCTTCCCCTTCTCCAACTTGTTTGCTAATGGTGAAAGATTCGACAGATTCTAAAGAAACTTTTTGTTCTTCTGCTACTTGTTTCGCTAACAAAAGTCTTTGAGATTCTTTCTCTTTACGTTGTTCAACTTGTTTAAGAATACTGCTGGTAGCGATAACAGCTAATTTTTGGGGAAGAAGATAGTTTCTGGCATATCCTGGAGCAACTTCTACCAAATCACCAATTTTTCCTAATTTACTAATAGACTTACTTAAGACCATTGGAACTCGTTTAGACATAATAGCTATCCTCTTTTACACTTACTACACAATATTTTTTATACCAAACCTTAATTTTACAATAGATCATAAATAAGGCAAGTCGATGCTAAGACTTGCCCTATTGTGTACTTTTTTTATTAAAAGTCAAGTTTTGTCATATTACTTTTCAAATATTTAGGTAAATCTTGTGAAGAAATATTTAACGAATCATTTTACGTAATCTTTATCAAAATATTTATTTATTAAAATTTAACGACTTATATGTGTTCCCATCTGGCATAATAGCTCCTTGTAAATTTGCTCCTTTGAGATTAGTACCAGTTAAATCCGCATTTTTTAAATTAGCATTAACTAAAATAGCATTACCTAAATCTGCGTAACTTAGATCTGCTCCTTGTAAATTTGCTTCTGTTAAATCTGTCAAGAAAGGAAACTTGTAAGGATCTTGGTTGAGTTCTGCTCGACAGAGTTTTGCTCCTGATAAATTAGCTCTAAATAGTAAAGCTGAGCTTAATTTGGCATAGGACAAATCAGTGGAACTTAAATTTGCTCTTCCTAAATTGGTTCTTCTATTTGATAAAGGACGTAAATCCACTTCGTACAATACGGCATGTGATAAGTTTGCTTTTGCTAAATTTGCTCCACATAAGCTGGCTTTGCTTAAATAAGCATTTGTAAGATCGGCATTAGTTAACTCGGCCCCACTGAGATCTGTATCTCTCAATATAGCTTTAGATAAGTTGGTATTTTCTAAGTTCGTCCCCCAAATAATGGATTCGCTTAAATCAGCTTGCTTTAATATCGCTCCATTAAAATTACTTTTTCCTAAACGACTTTGCCTTATATCAGCTGATTCAAAGTTAATCTTAGGAAGATTAACTTCTGTTAAATCTACTTCTCTTAAACAAATGCTTTGAAAATTCCTTTCTCCTAAATCATACTTGTTTAATAGTTGATCTATCTTCATTACTTTCTCTTATTCGGTAATTTCATTATTGTAATCTTGACAATATAGTTTAGAAAATAGCTTTTTTAGGTTAATAAATAACTACTTAGTTATATAGGAAAATGAAACTAATTAAGCTATAATGAGGCTCACCAAGTATTTATACAGCCTATTGCTTCTATGGAAAGTATATTAGAAACGACTTACTCTCAATACACTCCTAAGATGAATTTCTTGGAAAAAGGAGAAATCTCTAATTTATCTCCCGCAGTTTTAACAATGATTGCAGATTTCTTTAAAGTCTTATCAGAAGTTAGTCGATTACAAATTATTTGTGCACTCAAAAATGGGGGGAAAAATGTTTCCCAAATTATTGAGATTACAGAACTAGGGCAAGCTAATGTCTCTAAACATTTAAAAGTGTTATCGCAGGCTGGTATCGTTACAAGAACTCAAGAAGGTGTTAATGTATTTTATGCGATCGCAAATCCATTAGTTTTTTCGTTATGTGATTTGGTCTGTAATTCTGTTGCTATACAGTTACAACAGAAAAATCAACAATTAGAATCTATAAAAACGTTTCAAAAAATATTTTAGATAAAAACTGATAAAATAGCTAACATATTAGAGCTAGAATAAGTTATTAATGAGCTGGTATTGTTGATAAGTTTCATAACTTATAATTTAATAAGTCTTTTTTACTGACCATAGCTTACATTAGTTGAAGAATAATCGATACTAGTATTATTTTGAGTGATTTAAATTTTTAAATTTAACAATTATCATAATTTATTATGGTTTTGTGTGGATAAAGTCGCTAAGATCATAACAAACATAAAAAAAAAGCTCCATGATTCCTACTGTTATTGAAACCTCTGGCCGTGGCGAACGCGCATTTGATATTTATTCTCGCCTTTTACGAGAACGTATTGTATTTCTGGGACAAGAAGTTAGAGATGAAAATTCCAATTTAATTGTAGCTCAGCTATTATTTCTCGAAGCAGAAGATCCTGAAAGAGATATTTATTTGTATATTAATTCTCCAGGTGGTTCCGTATCTTCTGGACTAGGGATTTTTGATACAATGAATAAAATTCAACCCGATGTATGTACTGTTTGTACAGGTTTGGCAGCAAGTATGGGAGCGTTCCTCCTTAGTGCAGGAGCTAAAGGTAAAAGAATGAGTTTACCTAACTCCCGTATTATGATTCATCAACCTTTAGGTGGTGCCCAAGGACAAGCTACAGATATTGAGATACAAGCTAAAGAGATCCTTTACCTTAAAAGTCTTTTGAATAATCATCTTGCCGACCATACAGGACAACCCTTAAGCAAAATTGCTGAAGACACAGAACGAGACTTTTTTATGTCTGCAGAAGAGGCTAAAAATTACGGATTAATTGATCAAGTTATTAGTCGTGATTCCTCAACAACTAACTCTCCAACTTCTTAAACTTAAATACTTATTAGATAGGGGTGTTGAATCATCCACCTCTATCTAATAAAAAAACAAGCTAATTCTACTGTATGGGCGTTGGAAGGTTTTCTAAATAATGAAGAAAATCTAAAAGTTCCTTGTCAGAAAGCACTTGGCGGGATCTTTTGCCGTAAGTTTTGATCAAATAATCTCTACCTTGTTCTGTTGTCCATTTTACTCGTTTTAATTCTATATTCGAACGAGCAATAATTTCCGAAAAATCGAGAGATTCATTATCTGCTTTAGAATCAAGAGGAGTATTATTGTCACTGGAAACAAGAGAAAAGTTTTCATCTTGTTCTAATTCATTTATCTTATCGTCAGGCTCTTCAAAACTAGTAAATTCTTGATTATCTTCTTCTACTATATCTAAAGCTTTAGAGTCTAATGAAAGATAGTCTTTATTATCCTGTTTACTTCTTTCTGTATCTGTGTTTAAAGGTGTTATTAGTTTTTCTGAAGAAATTGAAGCAGTATTGCTAAGTCTCGAGTCTAAATTAGTAGAATTCAGCTTAGTAGAAGATCTAGCTTCTACTATACTTTTCAAAGCTCTATTTATAGCACGATCTTCAGCTATTTCTATTATATTATCTGCAGCCAAGCCTGTCCCTAAAACGACACCATTAATTTGTACTAATGCTCTAACAATATATTTTCCATGATCAATAGTTATTAGCTCACTAATTAAACTTCCTTGAGGATAGTAATTACGGAATTGGTCTAACATCATGAGTATCTGTGTATTTCTATTTAATTTGAGTAGCTGATATTCTAGCACCTACATATATAAAAAGATGAAAAAATATATCATTCCCATAGTTTTCTTCTAATATTATTAGTTAGATAATACTTTTAAATCATTTATATTAAAAATAAATCTAGTTAATATTTCTTTAAAAACTGTATGTTTGCTAATTTTTGTTAGATTTTCTTCTCTATACCATTCTAACAACTCTAGACTTAGAGTATCTATGGGGTTTATCATTGAATGGGAGATTGAAAAAAGATAAAATCAATCAATTAATACCTTTTAACCTTTTATTCAGTGCCATCTTAAAGCACCTTTAATGGAAACTCAAGTAATCGTAGAGCTATTCCCTCTGTTTAGTGTAGCAAGTCCAGAAACTATAGAGTGGATAATATCCGTAGCAGATGAAGAACACTATGCTCAAAATGAAGAAATTATCAAGGAGAATGATTGTGGAAAGGCAATTTACTTCATAATTTCTGGATGGGTTAAAGTACGTTCTCGTGATTCTAGCCAAGAACTAACTTTAGAAATCCTCAGCAAAGGTGATTTTTGGGGAGAAATGGAAATACTTGACGAACCTCTTAAATGTATAGATGTCGTCGCTTTGTCTGAAGTTCATTTAATAAGTATTTCAGCTCAGCGCTTCTTACAGATGCTATTTAAGGATCCTCAAGTACATCACAAAATGCTACAACTAAGCGTTAAAAGATATCGCTATTTATATCGCCGTCTTCAACTACGCCAACAAAAGCCAAAAATAAGATTAATTAAGGCTTTAATTAAATTTGCCGAAACCTATGGCAAGTTAACATCAGAAGGATTAGAGATATTACAATTTACTAACCAAGATTTAGCTGATGCTTCTGGCATCTCTCGTGAAGAATGTCAAAACATCATAATACAATTACAAAATCAAGGTTGTATAGAGATAAATACTATCCAACAAACCTTATCATTGACTAATCTCAAGCAATTGAACCATTTTGCTAAACAAATTTAGATAATAGGTCAAATAAAAAATAATAATTTCAAAAAATACCTTAAAATAAATTTTTTAAAATATTTTGGCGAATTACTATCTCTTGTTCTTGATTCAACATAAATTTGAAATATTCTAGTACTTCTTTTTCTTGGTTTATATTTAATTGTTTCTTTTCAAGTAATTGAGATACATCCTGAACAGCAATTAAACGCTTTAAAGGATTAAGTTCACTTAATTGGGATATTAACTCCTTATACTGTATATTTTGCTTTTTTTCTAGTAAATCAAATAACTGCGGAACAAGAATTATTAATATTATAAAAATTCCTAAGTCTTGAAAAATTAGTTCACTTGCCAACCAATAATTTCCAATATTAGGTAATGCAGATAAAGTTATGTAGCTTCCCATTATTCCAAAACAGCCGCTCACAACAGCTAAAGCAAGTTTTCCCTTTGGGCTATTCAAAAATTTATACCAATTTAATACAATATTTTGAAAGCTTTTATTTTGAGCTTTCTGTATAAAGATCATTAAAATGATACCTATTAAGATTGCACAAATTAATTTCCAGTTCCAAGCAAGCATAAAAGTAGTCATTGTGGATATTAATAAATAAACAATCGTACTTTGCCATTGCTTTTTTGTAAGGAAATGTTTAACATCATATTTGAAATGTTTCAAAGATATACTTGAAATTAACCAAATAATGGATTTGAATTGGAATAAAACCTGCATTAATAAAAGATGTTCAATAAACTTATATCAAATTGTACTATATCGTTAATCTAATTAGATTGAATTACTTTTTCTTAGTTTATTGATATTGACATGGCATATGAGATGAAAATAAGATTTTTCTTCTTATTTTTGTCACAATTTAATATTATTTATAAGTTTAATAACTCTGACAAATACTAGATTGCGTAAAATCTTTAAAAAGCTTTCGGTATTATCAGTTGTTCGAAGCCTCATATCAAGTTACTGTATATATTTTAGTATTCTAAGGAGTTTTACATGGCCCAAACAGCTCAAGAAATCTTGAAAATGGTGCAAGATCAAAATATTAAAATTATTGATCTTAAATTTATTGATATGCCTGGAACTTGGCAACATTGTTCTTTTTATCATAATCAAATTAATGAAAATTCCTTCATTGATGGAGTGCCTTTTGACGGTTCTAGTATTAGAGGGTGGAAAACCATTAATGAGTCTGATATGTGTATGGTTCCCGACCCTGAAACAGCTTGGATCGATCCATTCTATAAAGAACCAACACTAAGTCTCACGTGTGGAATCAAGGAACCACGTACTGGAGACTGGTATGACAGAGATCCACGTACGATTGCTCAAAGAGCGGTAGATTACCTAAAAGACACAGGCATTGGAGATACTGCATATTTTGGACCAGAGGCAGAATTCTTCGTCTTTGATGACATACGTTTTGATCAAACTGAAAATAAAGCTTATTACTACATTGATAGTGTAGAAGGGCGTTGGAATACAGGGAAAAAAGAAGAAGGGGGTAATTTAGGTTATAAGCCAAGTTTTAAACAAGCTTATTTTCCTGTTGCTCCAACCGATACTATGCAAGACATGAGAACAGAAATGTTGTTAACCATGGCAAAGTGCGGTGTTCCTGTTGAACAACATCATCATGAAGTTGCGACAGGAGGACAAAACGAATTAGGATTTCGCTTTGCTCCTTTAATTGAAGCAGCAGATCACTTAATGACTTATAAATATGTTATTAAAAATGTAGCTAAGAAATATGGTAAAACAGCAACATTTATGCCTAAACCTTTGTTTAATGATAATGGTTCAGGTATGCATGCTCATCACTCGATATGGAAAGATGGACAACCTTTATTCTGGGGAGATGGTTATGCAAATTTAAGTGAAATTGCATTACACTATATCGGTGGTATTTTAAAACATGCTCCTGCACTTTTAGCCATAACAAATCCTACTACTAACTCTTATAAACGTCTTGTTCCTGGATATGAAGCTCCTGTAAATCTTGCCTATTCTCAAGGAAATCGTTCTGCTTCTATTCGTATTCCCGTATCAGGTCTTGATCCTAAAGCAAAAAGATTAGAATTTCGTTGTCCTGACGCAACATGTAATCCTTATTTGGGATTTTCAGCTATTTTATGTGCAGGAATTGATGGCGTAAAAAATAAAATTGATCCAGGACAGTCTTTAGATGTTGATATATATGACTTACCTCCTGAGCAGATAAATAAAATTCCTTCCACTCCTCCTTCTCTTGAACAAGCGTTAGAAAACTTAGAAAAGGATCATGAATTTTTAACCAGTAGTGGCGTCTTTACAGAAGATTTTATTACCAATTGGATTGAATATAAGTTTGATAATGAGATTCAACCCATGCGTTTACGTCCTCATCCTTATGAGTTCGCTCTTTATTATGATGTATAGTTGGTCCTCAACTTTTATAATGACATTCTTACTTCTTATATTTATAAGTTATAAAAGTTATTAAAAGAAATAGAAGTTACTCAAAGAAAAAGAGGAACAGTTTGTACAAACTGTTCCTCTTTTTCTTTTAATAACTATATCAAGGAATAGACAAATAACCCTTGACTCTAACTTATTAATTTTACTATTTAAAACTTTGTTAACTATCTTATGCAAATTTACACTATCATAATTAATTGTTAATTTTAAAATCAATTCATTATCATTATTTTTCTCTCTGCATTTTTTCTTTTGCTTTACTAGCACTACGTCTTAAGGCTTGTAGTCTTGATTCATACTCTTTTCTTTGACGACGGTTGGGAGTCTGTTCAATAAGTGTCTTGAAAGCACTACCTAAGCTTTTATAAGCATTTTGAAGTGTATAATCAAAACGTGTGGCCAGAACTATCGCTTTTTCATCTGCTTCAATAGATTCTTTAAGCTTACGTCCTCCGTTATTTTTTTGCCATAGCCTATAACCAGAGACACTACATAAACCTATAGCTAGAATTAATAACAAAGCATCTTGGACCCAAAGTTCTCCTACAGCTCCCCCTAAGCCAATAGCCAGAGCTGCCATTTCCCATCCTTCGCGCGGTATAGTATCATTTTGAATACGAGCAACTGCCTGCCAAAATAGTAAATTTCGCTGATCTATAGCTAGACTTTCCCATTTAGCTAAATCAACTTGAATCTCAACTTCATCCCTTCCAAGTTCTTCACATCGAATTAGAGGAGGATTAATTTCTGTACTTCCTTCTATCATGACCCAGTTTTGCAATTCAAGCGGTAGCAGCGTTCTTAACCGCCTTAATTCACTCATTTCTGCTCTAGCAGACGAAGTTACATAAGATGCCATTTTTTTATATGATGTTTGTTGTAATTGTTATTTAATATTCTACTTTAGAAACATAGTAGATGAATTTTATTATCAAAACAATAGAATATTGAAACTTTATGTGAATTTTCAATTGAGGTACTTGACGAAGTAATAGTAATCATTGCATTATTACTATTACAACCAAGTCTATTTCAAATATGTTTATAGATAACGTAACCGAGGGGCTATAACTCAGTTGGTAGAGTGTCACAATGGCATTGTGAAAGTCAGCGGTTCGAATCCGCTTAGCTCCATTTTTTTTAATTAAATTAATCCGTAAAATTATCTTATGTATAAGATAATAATCAGAAAATTTAATTAATTTAGTTTAGACTGTACATAATTTTTTAAAAGTATTGTCAATTTTGATAGATAGTTAGTAAAAAAACATTTATTTTATCAATTATCTATACCATTTTATCAATTATCTATACCAAGCGACATAGTATTCCTTCTGTAGGAAATTTCTCTAAGATATTAAAATTCGATGTCATTAGAACTTTTTTATAAAAATTTTTTCTTGATTTTTTGCGTTTATTGATTAGTTAATGCTATGCTAATTAAGCGTCTTTTAATTCTACAAAATTTATGCCAAAACTAAAAACGCGTAAAGCTGCCGCCAAGCGTTTTCGGGTAACAGGAAGCGGTAAAAAAATTGTTAGGCGTAAAGCCTATAAGAACCATCTGTTAAATCACAAAAGTTCTGAACAAAAACGTCGTCGTTTATCTCAGACTGCTTTAGTCAGTGAGCAAGATGAGCCAAATGTTCGGCTAATGTTACCTTATCTATAAACTAATTGATATTAAATATACAAAACACTAGAAGCTGAATTATGACAAGGGTAAAACGGGGCAATGTTGCCCGTAAGCGTCGGAAAAAGATTCTTAAACTTGCTAAAGGATTTCGAGGAAGTCATTCTCGATTATTCCGTATTGCTAATCAACAGGTAATGAAAGCTTTACGCAATGCTTATAGAGATCGTCGTAAACGCAAGCGAGACTTCCGCAGATTATGGATTACACGAATTAATGCAGCTGCCAGACAAAATGGAATAAGCTATAGCAAGCTAGTCGGGCTTATGAAAAAATCTAGTATTAGCATTAATCGAAAAATGTTAGCTCATTTAGCAATTGTTGACTTTGAAGCGTTTACTGAAGTGGTAGAAGCTGCTAAGGTTGCTAAATAGTTAAGAATTAATTGAGTAAGAAGTTAAGAATATTTTTGAGTAACCTAATATCGGCGAAGCATTATGCAAATAAGCTTCGCCGTAATTATTATTTACTGTGGATATGGTTTGTGTATCAAAAATTATTGTTTTAGATGATGACCCTACCGGCTCTCAAACTGTACATAGTTGTTTGCTATTAATGGAGTGGGATATAGAAACGATTAGATTAGGTTTAAGAGATAAATCTTCTATACTCTTTATCATAACGAATACGCGAGCATTAATTTCAGAAGAAGCGAAAAAAATTACTCAACAAGTTTGTCATAATTTGAAAATTGCTCTTGAGAATGAAAATATAACAAGATTTTTAATTTATAGTCGTTTCGATTCTACGCTTAGAGGCCACTATCCTTTAGAAATAGAAATTATTTCTAATAATTTCGGGGAATTTGATTCTCATTTTTTTATTCCTGCTTTTCTTGAAGGAGGAAGAAAAACCATCAATAGCATACAGTACTTAGACGATAGAGTTGATTTAGATCCAGTCCATAGGACAGAGTTTGCTAAAGATTCTGTTTTTAATTATTCCCATAGCTATCTACCTTACTATATAGAAGAAAAAACAAAGAAATTATTAAAGGCAACTGATGTAGGGCGCTTATTATTGAAAGATATTAGGAAAGGTAGTCTAAATAAGTTAATGAATCTAAATAGTAATCGCTGTATTGTAGTTGATGCAGAACATCAGTCAGATTTAAATTATTTCGCTAAAGATTTACAAACAGCAGTAAATCTTGGTAAAAAATTTTTACTTTGTGGTGCTGCAAGTATGTTGACTTCATTAGCTAAAATCGGTAAACAGCCGTTAGAAAATAAAAATATACAAGAATACAAGTATAAAAATAATCCGGGAATTATTTTAGTCGGTTCCTATTCAAAAAAAACAACTGAGCAATTGAATGATCTGTTGCAGCAAAATAATGTTTTAGGACTTGAAATTAACCTAAAAAAATTACAGGATTATCTAGATAATCAAAGTAGATTCTTGACAAAATTTTTAGACCAAATAAAAACTATCCATAATAGTGGGAAAACTGTAGTTATTTATACTAGTAGACAACAAATAACTTTTACTTCTCTTGAAGAAAAATCTAATTTTGAAAAACTTATTTTTTTATTGTTAACGAAAATTACTCAAAATTTACCTAGTAATATTAGTTTTCTAATAAGTAAAGGAGGTACAACTTCTAATAATTTTTTACGTACAACCTTAAAACTAAGATCTATTCGTTTATTAGGACAAATTTTACCTGGTTGTTCAATTGTTAAAACATCAGAAAACAATACTTTATTCCCAGGCTTACTAATTCTTTTATTTCCTGGTAATGTAGGAGATGTTAAAACTTTAACCAATGCTTATAATATTCTTAACAAATAAGTTTTAACTACTTCATAAAGTCTTTGGTTAAAATACAATAAACATTTGAGATATAATTTATTTGTTTGAATACTTTAATTTATGGATATTAAAAAAGATTTAATTAATACTATTGGAAATACCCCTCTCATTAGAATTAAAAGTTATAGTGAGGAGACAGGATGTAATATTTTAGGCAAAGCAGAGTTCCTTAACCCTGGAGGATCTGTCAAAGATAGAGCAGCTTCATATATTATTAAAAATGCGGAAGAAAAAGGATTACTGAAGCCTGGAGGAACTGTTGTTGAAGGAACTGCAGGCAATACAGGTATCGGATTAGCTCATATTTGTAATGCTAAAGGATATAAATGTATTATTGTTGTTCCTGAAACTCAATCACAAGAAAAAATTGATCTATTGAAAATATTAGGAGCAGACGTAAGACTTGTCCCTGCAGTCCCTTATAAAAATCCAGAAAATTATGTTAAAGTTTCAAGTAGATTGGCAAAAGAGATAGATAACGCTGTTTGGGCTAATCAATTCGATAATTTAGCAAATCGTGAAGCACATTATAAAACAACAGGTCCTGAAATTTGGAATCAAACAGATGGAAAAATAGATGCCTGGATATCAGCTACGGGAACGGGGGGAACTTATGCTGGTACAGCTTTATTCCTCAAAGAACAAAATCCTAAAATCAAATGCATAATAGCTGATCCAATGGGTAGTGGATTATATAGTTATGTAAAAACAGGTGAAATAAAATCAGAAGGTAACTCCATAACAGAGGGCATAGGGAATAGCCGCATAACAGCTAATATGCAAGGAGCTCCTATAGACGACGCTATACAGATCAACGACCATACGGCAATTCAAGTAATTAATCAATTATTATCTCATGATGGTTTATTCATGGGAGGCTCTGTAGGTATCAATGTAGGAGCTGCAGTTGCTTTAGCTAAAAAACTTGGTCCTGGACATACTATTGTTACAGTATTATGTGATGGCGGTGCACGCTATCAATCACGTATTTATAATAAGAAATGGTTAAAAGAGAAAGGTCTGTTAAATATTGAATGTTAATAAATACTTATCTTTTAGAAGATTTTGTAATAAGTTATATATTTTAATTTCTGTATCTTGAGATAGGATTATCATGTTGTTGTTCTGTTCTTTGTTTTTTGACAAAGCTTCATTTTATATGAAGTGTGAAAAACTAATGTTTTATTTGTTTTCTATGTATAAAACAGTTGGCGTAGCTGTTTTAATAATTTTTTTGTCAAACACTACTACTACTCAAGCTTGGCCTGAAACATCCCAGAATCTTAAGCTTCAGAAATTCCGTGATGGATTTATTAATCCTCTTCATAATTCTAGAAAATTAACTTCTAAAGTTACTAATCTTTCTAAATTAGAAGAAATATCTACTACAGATTGGCCTTATAAAGCTTTACAAAGGTTAGTCAAACGGTATGATTGTATTTCAGGATACCCTAATAAGATTTTTGCTGGAAAATATAATTTATCTCGCAATGAGTTTAGCGCAGGATTAAATCAATGTTTAAATACTATTGAAGAATTATTAAAAGAAAATATTGCAATTTCAAAAGAAGATATCGAAATATCTAAGCATCTAATGCAAGCATTTGATAAAGAAGTAATTATTTCAGGTTCTAAGGTATCAAATTTAGAAAAAAGAGTAGCTTATATAGAAAACCATCAATTTTCCACTACTACAACTCTTAGTGGACAGTTTGTTATAGGTTTAACAGGAATTACTAATGGAGAAAAAAAGAGAGGAATTGAGGATATACATAATACTAATAATTTAGGTTATAGAGGACGAATTGAGTTAAATACAAGCTTTGATGGGAATGATTCACTTTATACTCGTGTTGCAACAGGAACAATCCCTTCCTATGCAACTATTACAGATACGTTTGAAGGAGATTTAGGTTTTCAACAACCAGATAGTTCTGATCTATCTGTACAGTTGATTATTTATCAATTTAATTTAGCAGAAAACGTAAGAATGTTTATAGAACCAGTAGGTGGTGCATTTGATGATTTTGTACCAACAGTGAATTTTTTAGATGGAGATAGAGCATTTGGTGCAATTACTTCATTTGGCAGCCGCAATCCTTTATATTTCATGGCTGGAGGGCCTGGAATTGGATTTCGAGGAACTATTTTTGAAGTTTTTGAGTGGAGTGGTGGTTATTTAGCTAACAATGGTAATGATCCTGATTTAGACTCAGGAATGTTTAATGGTCCTTATGGTGTCATTGGACAGGTTGGATGGTATCCATATGGAACTGATGGAAATTTTACTGTTGATTTTACGTATGTTCATGGTTATAATAATCTTGATTCTGGTACAGGAAGCCGTTTATCAAATTTTCAATCATTTATTCAAGAAGAATTTTCATCTAATGTAGATACTGTTAATAATGCTTATGGAATAGAGTTTATGTGGAGTGTATCCCCTAATTTTATTTTCGGAGGCTGGGGAGGTTTTACTACAACGAAAACTGGTCCAGTAATATTACAAGAAGACTTTATTAATAGAGGAAACTTAGATATTTGGAATTGGGCAGTAACATTAGCTTTCCCAGATGCACTAATTGAAGGTGGAATAGGTGCTATAGTTATAGGAATGGAACCTTGGGTTGCTAAGTCAAATATTAACTTGCCTGGAAAATTAATTAATAGTAATCAAAATGCTTCGTTTCACTTAGAAGCTTTTTATGAATATACGATTAATAATAATGTTAAGATTACTCCTGGAATTGTAATTATCACGTCACCTAATTATGATAATGCTAATGATGATTTAGTAATTGGAACAATTAGAACAACTTTTACTTTTTAGAAAACTCTAATATAAATAAGAGTTATTAATAAATTCGAAAATTTATAATTATGGGCTATAAATTGTTACCAAAAAACGATAAAGGGACTTATTGCTTATTATTTTTATGTTTTAATTCAACATTAGTCAATATAGGTAGGCTAGGTATTCATCCAATAAATCTAGGGTATTATCTATATGTGGGAAGTGCTTTTGGATCAGGTGGCTTAAGCTCAAGGATACAAAGACACGCAAAAATTTATAAAAAAAAACATTGGCATCTTGATTATTTAAGACAATACTTAATTCCGTTAGAAGTATGGTATTCAACATCTTCAATAAAACAAGAACATCAATGGGCTAAATTATTATTGAATAGTAACTTATTTAAGGCTTCTATAGAAAAATTTGGGGCTTCTGATTGTAACTGCACATCACATTTATTCTATTCTGAAATAAAGCCTCAATTTGAAATGATTCATCAAAATATTATTCAACAATCTATAAATTATGAAAATTTAAATAAAATTGAGCTTAACATATTATAGTTTTCTATTTTTGATTTAAATAAAGAAATACTTTGCTATTTACCTTTGTTTTAAAAAGATTAGTAAAGCAAAAAATATTTTAATACTGAAAACATATCTATTAATATTATATGTAAACATCTACACCGTTCTGCAAAAATGTAGATGTTTATATATAAAGATTAGACAATCTTACATAAATATTATCAATGAATATCTCCGCGTAAAGCTTCTGTATCAATAGGTTTTATAAGAAAAGCTTTAAAGAAGTCTCCAGCAATGCCAGTAAATAGTAAAATTTTCCCTAAAGTTTTTATAATTCCTAACTTGTTACTTTTTTGTAAAGCTTTCACTGCCAAGTTGCGTTCTGAACATCTCTGTAAACGGGAATAGAATTCCGGATTTTCTACATCTAGAATAGATGGAAATGCTCTGGCAGCCGTATTATTTGTTTCGCGAATTACTTCTTTGTCAAATTCTGTTGGATCCAATCCTAAAGATTTATAGAATTTTGCTCTTTCATGTACAGTTAATGTATGTGTTACGAATACAGCTAAAAGAAAAAAGCGACTCCATAATCTTGCTTTCCAATCATTCCAAAGTTTAGGTTGTGAACGCAATAAAGCATTGAAAATATCTCCATGACGGTTTTCATCTTGGCACCAATTCTCAAACTTATCAAAGATTGGATAGAATTTTTTTTCAGGATGTTTCTCTAAGTGATGGAAAATAACAATATATCGCCAATATCCAATTTTTTCAGATAGATATACTGTATAAATTATCCACTCTAGTGGAAAGAAGGTGTAGTTACGTGTTCTAGTTATTTTTCCTAAATCTAATGCAACATTAAAATCAGCCATTGCTTTATTAAGAAATCCAGCATGCCGTGCTTCATCTCTTGCCATTAGATGAAAAATTTCTGCTAATGTAGGGTTACTTTTTTTAATTTTTCTAGATAATTCTTTAAAAAGTAAAAAACCAGAAAACTCAGAAATACATGATCTTTCTAAATATTCAACGAATCCTTCTCTTGTGTCTTTATCTAAATGATCTAAAGAAAGATCCTTAAAGGTTTCGTCACGTACAAAATGATAACGATTATAATCGTTACGCATTTCTGTCAACATTGCTTGTAGTTGAGTCTCTTGATCCTTTAAAGAAATAGTAGCTGCAGTTTCAAAATCTGTAGTATAAAAACGTGGAGTCAATAAAGTCTCTTTAGTGACTTCTTTCTTATTAGATTTCAGCTGATTTGTCTGTGTATTAACTGAAGTAGTGACCATAATTATATTTATATAACTTGATAGTTATATTATCTTATCTTGCAAGAAGTTTGTCTATCCCTGAATTAACAAAAGATTAAAATTTATATTTTTATCAACTAGTTTCAATATTTTTAAAAAATAATTATTTAAGACCAAATATTTTTTTGCTTAACTACTTTTGTGTTTTAAGTATATTAATAGTTTTAACAATAATCAGCTTACAACTTGAGATGATATCAATTTTGAGCATATTGGACAATTCAATGATAATATAACTGTATGGCAATAAAATAAACTAAGAAATTACAATCTTAAATTTAATAGCAAATCAAATATTTTTTACTTAATTTGCTGAACTATATTGAAATAGTTTCCTATTATGAATTTTTCCCTGTTAAGTTTTAGGACCATATCGTAAATTCATTATTAATTTTCTATTTTAAAGTTAAGCTTAATGTACAAATATTAAGACTTTTGCTCGTTTCTTTCTAAAAAGCTTCTAGTTTATTAGAAAACAATCAGTATTATAAAAATTCGGAAAACTGACTAATAAGTTAAGAAATAAGAATTTAAAACTATTGCTTATGTAACAAATAAAATTCAAATGTTAAATAATAACTTTCATTTGAATTTTCTTTTTGAAATTTACTATTTTTAGACTATCTTAATCATTGAAAAGTAATTAAAACTATGAAATCAAAATTAAAAAGCATAAGCTTTGATCAAGAATTACTCAAAAAATATGATAAATCTCTTCCCAGATATACAAGCTATCCTCCTGCTACTGAACTGAAGATAAATTCAGGAGAGAAAGAGTTTAAATTAGGTATTGAATCAGGTAACAAGAAAAAAACTCCACTTTCTCTCTACTGTCATATTCCTTTTTGTGAAAGTGCATGTTATTTTTGCGGGTGTAATACAATCATTACAAAAAATAAGAAAGTTGCTTCTTCTTATTTAGAATATATAGTGAATGATATTAAAAAAACTTCTCAATTTGTTTCTTCAGATCGATTAGTAAATCAAATTCATTGGGGAGGAGGAACACCTAATTATCTAAATCAGCTTCAGATAGAACAATTGTTTAATACGATCAAAAATAACTTTAATATAGATAAAAATGCAGAAATATCTATTGAAGTTAATCCTAAATATGTCGATAAAAATCTTATCTTTTTTCTAAGAAATATTGGTTTCAACCGTATTAGTTTCGGGATTCAAGATTTTGAGGAAAAAGTACAAAACGTTATTAATCGTGTTCAGCCTGAAGAAATGTTATTTCAGGTTATGGACTGGGTAAAAGAAGCAAATTTTGAGAGCGTTAATGTTGATCTGATTTATGGTTTGCCATTCCAAAACAGATATACCTTTGAAAAAACAATTCAAAAAACAATAGAATTGAATCCTGATCGTATTGCTGTATTCAACTTTGCATATATTCCTTGGATAAAACCTGCTCAAAAAAATCTTCCTATCGATGAATTGCCTAGCGCATCAGAAAAACTTGCTATCTTACAAATGGCTATTGATAAATTTAACGACAATAATTATGTATATATAGGCATGGATCATTTCGCTAAACCCAATGACGAGTTGTCAATTGCTCAAGAGAAAGGTGACTTGCATCGTAACTTTCAAGGATATACAACAAAACCAGAATCTGATCTTATCTCTTTTGGAATGACATCTATTAGTATGCTTCACGATGTTTATGTCCAGAATCATAAAAAAATTAAAGATTATTATCGAACTATAGATGAAGGGCTTTTACCTATTGAGAAAGGCTTTGCTCTTAGTCAAGATGATATTATTCGTCGCTCCATCATTATGGAATTAATGTGTCAATCTCAACTTGATAAAAATCGTGTTAAAAGCAAGTATAATTTGAACTTTAATTTTGATGAATATTTTGCACAAGAATTAATTGATTTACAACCTTTGGAAAAAGATGGATTAGTTAGCTTATATGATGATCGCTTAGAGGTTACTAGCTCAGGACGCTGGCTTATTAGAAATATTGCATCAATATTTGATCCATATCTTAAAAAATCAAAGGAGAATACATTTTCAAAATCTATTTAGGCCAAAAATATAATTTTGTTTATTAAAAAATACTATTATTTTTATTCAGAAAATGTTCCCAATAAGAATAGTAAAGCCATACGGACAGCAATACCGTTTGTAATTTGTTTTTGAACTAAACTAATACTAAGGTCATCTATTAACTTTGAGCTGATTTCAATTCCACGATTTACTGGCCCTGGATGTAAAATTTTTACATTAGGTTGACAAATATTTAAATGATTATGAGTAATACCATAATATTTATGATATTCTCTCGAGCTAGGCAGTAAAGCCTCTGTCATTCTTTCTTTTTGTAAACGTAATGTCATAATGAAATCTGCTTGTTTTAAAGCATCTTCCAAATTCCAATGTATAAATAATTGGCCTTTGCTATCTGTATTTTTTATATCTGTAAACCACTTAGGCAGTAATGTTGGAGGACCTACTAAATGAACGTTAGCTCCTGCTTTTGTTAAGCTCCATATGTTTGAACGAGCAACTCTGGAATGTAATATATCACCAACAATAACGATTTTTTTACCTTGCAATAACTCTAATCTTGGATAACTAGAGTCTAGCTCAGAACAAATAGTAAATAAATCTAATAATCCCTGAGAAGGATGTTCATGCATACCATCCCCAGCATTTAAAATGCTGACACCGCTTTGCAAGCGATCCATTTCGTTAGCAATTATTTTGGGAACTCCTGCTTGTTTATGGCGAATGACCATAATGTTTGTTCCCATAGCTAAATAAGTTTTAGCCGTATCTAGAATAGTTTCTCCCTTTACTAGAGATGAGGTTCCTGGAGAAAAGTTTAATATATCTGCAGAAAGACGTTTACTTGCTAGTTCAAAACTACTACGGGTTCTTGTAGATGGTTCAAAAAACATGTTAGTAACTACTAGTCCCTGAAGAGCTGGTACTTTTTTAGTATGTCGTAATAGGACCTCGCTGAAGCTAGAAGCAGTTTGAAGTAGTATATTGTATTCTTCTTCTTCCCAATCAGCTAAACTCAAAATATGACGTCTTCTCCAAATCATACACTAAACCTAATAAGAAATAATCAATTGAACTCTGTGTTAGCTATTTACATCTTACCTATTAAATAAAATATCAATACTAATTTTTATTATTTGAATAAAAAATATTCAGAATCATAATATATTAGTTGATTAACTAGAATAGTAAAACTCATATTTTAATGAGACTAAATCATTGATTAACAACCAATTCCTACATAATGAAAACCTGCCATTTGCAGTTCTTCACGTTTTAAGAAATTACGACCATCAATAATAACAGGGTTGATCATAACTGTGGCCATTTTTTCATAGTCCAAATTAAGAAATTCTTGCCAATCTGTCACTAATACTAGAGCATCACATTTATCTGAAAGCATTTCAGCATCAGTTTCAATAATAACTCCCGATAGTCCATGACTTAAACCAGATTGAGAAACTATTGGATCATATGCTTTAACTTTAGCTCCTAAACGATTAAGTTCTTCAATTATTATCAGTGCAGGAGCATCTCTCATATCATCAGTATCTGCTTTAAAAGTCAATCCTAATAAACCAATAGTTTTACCTTTAAGAATTTTTAACTCTTGTTGTAACTTTTCTATAACTATTAATCTTTGCTTTTTATTAACCCTAACAGCTGCATTTAGTAGTTGTGTTTCATAGTTGTAGTCATTAGCAGTACGAATTAAAGCTGAAACATCTTTTGGAAAGCAAGAGCCTCCCCACCCAATCCCTGCTTTTAAAAATTTACTACCAATACGAGAATCTAGCCCTATTCCCTGCGCAACCTGGCAAACGTCTGCTCCTACGCGATCACAAATGTTTGCAATTTCATTGATGAAGCTAATTTTAGTTGCTAAAAATGCATTAGCAGCATACTTTATCATTTCTGCAGAATTTAAATCTGTCACCACTAAAGAAACAAAAGGTAAAGTTTTATCTTGAGAAAACTTTCTTTCGATTAAAGGTTTATAAAGATTTTTCATTAAATCAATAGCTTGTTTGCTGTTACCCCCAAGAACGATACGATCAGGATTAAATGTATCATAGACTGCAGATCCTTCTCTTAAGAATTCAGGATTACTAACGACATCAAATTCTACTTTCATGGAAGGATTATTTTGTTTAGCCAAACCTTCCATAACAATCATTCTTACCCAATCTCCAGATCCAATTGGTACAGTAGATTTGTTTACTATGACTTTATATCCACAGTTTAAATTTTCTCCAATACCCCTCGCGACAGCTTCAACATAGCGAGTATCGCTCTCTCCATTAGTTAAAGCAGGAGTACCTACTGCAGTAAAAAGAATTTCTCCGTGATGAACACCTTTCGCTAAATCTGATGTGAACTCTAAACGTTGTTCTTTCATAGAAGAGTGCATTAATTCTGAAAGTCCAGGTTCATAAATAGGAGATTGACCAGCCTTCATTAACTTAATCTTTTCCTCATTATTATCAACACAAATAACATGATGACCAATATGAGCTAAGCAAACCCCAGTCACTAATCCAACATAACCTGTACCAATAACACAAACACGCATGATTTTATCTTTTTTAATTTGTTTAAAGTTTGAGATTCAACTGTGTTTTTATAAATATTTAGAATTCTTCTAAATGAACTTAATTATTATTCAAATAATTGATCTTGAAAGTGCTGGATTGTTAATTCCAGTCCTCTTTCTAAAGAAAATTGTGGTTGCCAATCAAGATGAAATTTAGCTTTAGTAATATCAGGTTGCCTCTTTTTAGGATCATCTTTAGGTAATTCTTTATAAATTAATTGTGCATTTGATTTAGTCATTTTATGAATTATCGTAGCTAATTCTAGAATAGTATACTCATCAGGATTACCTAGATTTATTGGACCTATATAATTTCCATTCATTAACTTTATCAATCCTTCTGCCATATCAGAAATATAGCAAAAACTTCGGGTTTGAGTTCCATCTCCATAAATGGTTAAAAATTTATTTTGTAAAGCTTGTACAATAAGATTGCTTACAACTCTACCATCATTTTCTGACATTCTAGGTCCGTATGTATTAAAGATACGTGCTACTCGAATATCTGTTTGGTGTTCTCTATGGTACTCAAATGCTAAAGTTTCCGCTACTCTTTTGCCTTCGTCATAACAAGCTCTTAAGCCCGTACAGTTTACATTTCCATTATATTCTTCATGTTGAGGATGTATATCCGGATCACCATATACTTCAGAAGTAGATGCAAGCAAAATACGTGCGCTAACCCGTTTAGCAAGACCTAACATATTCAATGTTCCTAAAACATTGGTTTTAATAGTTTTTACAGGATTATGTTGATAATGAATCGGAGAAGCAGGACATGCTAAGTGATAAATCTGATCAACTTCTAAACGAATAGGTTCGGTTATGTCATGACGAATTAATTCGAAATGAGGATTTCCAACCCACTTCAAAACATTATTTTTATTGCCAGTATAAAAATTATCTAAGCAAAGAATATCATGTCCCTTTTCCATTAAGCGATCAATGAGGTGGGAGCCAATAAAACCAGCACCGCCTGTAACTAGTATTTTCATGTAGCCTGTAAGTTAACAAGTGATATTAATTTATTGTTGATTATTATTTAAAATAACTTCAACTCAACCTTATTATATATGACTTCAAGAATTTAATTAAAAAATGATTTCAGTAAATTTATTTCTACACAGTCCAATTTTGAAAATACCTACCTACTTGAAACAATTTGATGCTTATTGATACTGATTTATAATTTAAACTTCACATATTGTACAGTTATCTTTATTTTCTATTTATTATATTAATCGTTATGACTTATAAATTTCGTATAGATACTAAAAGTTATCAAAATATATCTTGTTTTCAAAATTCGTTCTTAAATTTAATTTAAAAACTAAATAATAACTACATATTAATGTAATGATTATCTATTAACTATCTAGTTCTGAAGTTATAAAAATCAAAAATGCAGGAAAAATACTTAAACGACGATAGTCTTTCATGCAATTCCAAAGCAAAGTTGACTTTTTATACAATGCAAATATTAGTTATTATATTTTATTAAAATTATCATGCGATCTTATTCTATGCCTCGTCGAACTAAGATAGTGGCAACTATTGGTCCTGCTACTCAAGACAAAGAAATTCTACGCAAATTAATTTTGGCTGGCGCAACTACCTTTCGTCTTAATTTTTCCCATGGTGATCATGAATGTCATGCACAAAGTATTAAGCTTATCCGACAAATTGCTTTTGAATTACATCAACCTGTAGCTATTCTTCAAGATTTACAAGGACCTAAAATTCGTCTTGGATTATTTAAAAACAATTCCATAACTCTCGAAGCTGGTGATTCTTTTATTCTTACAAGCAGAGAAGTAGAATGTAATAAAGAAATTAGTTACGTTACATATAAAAATTTAATAAAAGAGGTTCCAGAACAGGCAAGAATTTTAATGGATGATGGCAAAGTCGAAATGCTAGTTGAGAAAGTTGATATTGATAATCAAAATTTATATTGCAGAGTAGTTATTGGCGGGATTTTGTCTAATAATAAAGGTGTTAATTTTCCGGGAATTTCCTTATCCGTAAAAGCGTTAACAACTAAAGATAAAAAAGATCTGATCTTTGGTTTGGAAAATCAAGTAGATTGGGTCGCATTAAGTTTTGTAAGAAGTTCGCAAGATATTTTAGAAGTGAAAGAAATTATAACTAATGCAGGAAAAAATATTCCGATAATTGCAAAAATTGAAAAACACGAAGCTATTGACAATATGGAACAAATTCTCAATTTATGTGATGGTGTAATGGTTGCCAGAGGGGACTTAGGCGTTGAGTTACCACCAGAAGATGTTCCTATTTTACAAAAACGCTTAATTGCCACTGCAAACAATTTAGGAATCCCCGTAATTACTGCTACTCAGATGTTAGATAGCATGGTTAATAATCCTCGTCCTACTCGTGCAGAAGTGTCTGATGTAGCCAATGCAATTTTAGATGGTACTGATGCAGTCATGTTATCAAATGAAACAGCTGTAGGAAAATATCCTGTTCAGGCTGTCAAAACTATGGCGACTATTGCCGAACGTATAGAAAAAGAGCCTACAACCATAAAAATTTCCTCTCAGAGAAAACAATCTATTACTAATGCAATTTCGGCAGCAGTTAGTCAAATTGCCGAACAATTAAACGCAGCTGCAATAATGTCTTTAACAAAAACAGGCTTAACTGCTCGTAATATTTCTAAATTTCGTCCTCATATTCCAATATTGGCTGTAACTCCTCGAATAGATGTTGCAAGACAATTACAATTAGTTTGGGGGTTGGAAACTTTATTAGTTTTAGATTCACCATCAGCTACTCAGACTTTCCAATCAGCAATTAATGTAGCTCAAGAAAATAATTTACTTAAAGACGGAGATTTGGTCGTCATGACAGCTGGAAGTATTCAAGGGATAACGGGATCAACCGACTTAATAAAGATAGAGACGATTAGAGCAATACTAGGTAAAGGTATAGGTGTTGGGCAGGGTTTAGCAAGTGGTAGAGCAAGAATTGCTAGTTATGCTAAAGATTTAAATAACTTTGAATCAGGAGATATTTTAGTAGTACCTGAAACAAATGCACAATTTGTAGAAATCATGAGAAAAGCATCAGGAGTTATTACAGAGGAATCAAGCCTAGACAGCCATGCTGCAGTAATTGGAACTCGTTTAGGTGTACCAGTTATTCTTGGCTTTAAAGATGCAACTAAAAATATTTCCGAAGGTATAATCATCACCATAGATACTGAAAAAGGACAAGTCTATTCTGGTATTACTAAGGATAAATATTGTTAGAGTAGAATATTTACTATAAAAATTACTATAAATAAAAATAATTTAATGAAAACAGTCGAACAACTCGATAAAAAACTTTCTAAACGTTATATAAATCTTGACCCAGGAGGATATTTCATAATTTATATCGATAGTAGTCAAGATCTGATTTGTGCTAAATATTTTACCAATATCATTAATGATAAAGGACTAGCTGTTGATCCAGAAAGTAGAGAAGTTATTTCTGTAAAAAATAAAGTAACTCGTAATGCTGATCAAATCTTCACGGCACGTAGTGCAAAAGAATTATGTATAAAAATTATTGAAAATAATAATTGCCCCATCACCAGACTAGATCATGCTGCTTATCTTGGTCGAGAATTCACGAAAGCCGAATTAGCCTTGACTCAGGGAAGAAAATATATTCAAGACTAGAATGAAATATGTATTAATTTGCATTTGAGTATTTCAAAATATATCTTAAAAATTAGAATTGTTCTAGAAAACGCAAATCATTAGTGTAAAGACGTCGAATATCGTCAATTTTATGTAGTACCATAGCAAATCTTTCAACTCCCAACCCAGCTGCAAATCCAGTATAAATTTCTGGGTCATATCCCACAGCTTCTAAGACATTTGGATCTACCATTCCACAACCCATAATTTCAAGCCATTTTCCTTTCCATTGAACATCTACTTCTATTGAAGGCTCAGTAAAGGGAAAATAGCTGGCACGAAATTTAATTGGTAATTCTTCTCCAAAAAACTGCCGTAAAAATTCTTTAACAGTGCCTTTTAAATTTGTAAATGTTAATCCTTTATCAACTGCCAAAATTTCTATCTGATGAAATACTGCAGAATGAGTCGAATCTACAGTATCTCTACGATATACCCTACCTGGAGCAACTATTCGAATAGGTGGAACATTCTTCTCCATGTAATGAATCTGTACAGGTGAAGTATGGGTTCTCATTAAGTCGCCATTTGTTAAAAAAAATGTATCCTGCATATCTCGAGCTGGATGATCAGGAGGTATATTTAAAGCTTCGAAATTATAGTAATCTGTTTCGATATGAGGTCCTGTAGAAACTTGATAACCCAATCCAATGAAAATATCTAGTATTTTATCTCTAGTGTTATTTAATGGGTGAATATTGCCTAACAAGTTTGTTTCACCAGGCATAGTAACATCCAAACTTTCTGAAAGTATTTTTGCTTTTAACTCAGCAAAACTTAAATCATGAAGTTTCTCATCCAATTGTTTTTGAACAACATTTTTAACTTTGTTTGCGAATGAGCCTACATAAGGTCTTTTTGAAGAATCTAGTTTGCTCATTCCTCTCAATATTTGAGATAATTTTCCTTTTTTCCCTAAATAAAAGATTCTAAGTTGCTCCAAATCTTTTAGACTTATGGTAGAGGTTATTTCCTTTAAAGCCTCTTCCTGGAGAGATTTTAACTCTATTTCTAAAGTATTAGAAGTTATTTCCATAAATTTTAAATAATATTACGAATTTTTTTAAGTTATCTCAAATATTGCTTATTTGTTTTTATTGTATTTCTTAAACGCCAATGTAACGTTATGTCCTCCAAAACCAAAAGAATTGGATAAGGCAATATCTAGTTTTATTGAACGACTTTTGTTAGGAACATAGTCGAGATCACATTTAACATCTGGGATCTCTAAATTAATTGTAGGGGGTATTTTTTGTTCGGCGATGGCCATAACTGTCGCCACTGCCTCAATTCCGCCTGAACCTCCTAACAAATGGCCTGTCATTGATTTAGTTGAACTTATAGGAATTTCGTAAGCATAGTCGTTAAATATTTTTTTAATTGCCTTTGTTTCTATGACATCATTTGCAGTAGTACTCGTACCATGAGCATTGATATATCCTACTTGTCTAGAATTAATATTTCCGTCTTGCAAAGCAAGCCTGATAGCTCGAGATGCACCATCGCCATCTGGTGAAGGTGCAGTCATGTGATAAGCATCACATGTCATCCCGTAACCAACAATTTCCCCATAAATTTTCGCTTTTCTTTTGAGGGCATGATCCAGTTCTTCAAGAATTAAAATCCCTGAACCTTCACCCATAACGAATCCATCTCGATCTTTATCAAAAGGGCGACTAGCTTTCTCAGGGTCATCATTCCTGGTCGATAAGGCTTTTGCCGAACCAAATCCTGCTAATGACAAAGGAGTAATTGCTGCTTCTGCCCCACCACATATCATAGCTTTAGCGTAACCTTGTTGTATGAGCCGAAAAGAATCACCAATAGCATGAGAACCAGCGGCACAAGCTGTTACAGTGCAAGTATTAGGGCCTTTGGCCCCTGTATAAATAGCTGTGAGTCCAGAAGCCATATTACCAATCATTGTAGGGATCGTGAAAGGGCTGCAACGACTAGGACCACGTTTTAAGTAAATTTCCTGCTGATCTTCTAGAACTTTTACTCCACCTATCCCAGTACCAATAATAATTCCTATTTGATCAGCATTAGCTTCATTAATTACCAATTGCGAATCAGCTAATGCTTGTAGACTAGCCGATACTCCAAATTGACAGAAACGATCCATACGTTTTACATCTTTACGATCTAAATAATCATAAGGATTAAAATCTTTAACCTCTCCTGCAATGCGACAAACATGATACTGAGCATCAAAGTAACTGATTTTGGTGATCCCACTACGTCCAGCCATTAAACTATCCCAATATTCATTAAGATTATTGCCGATAGGAGTAATTGCACCTAATCCTGTTATTACTACTTTCTTTAAATGTGAATTTGTCATGATTATCGATTATTAAAAATCTAATTTAGCTCATATCATAGCTAGGAGAGGTGATAGAAGAATTTAAATTCAATAGGCTTAGTTTATAGATCCTTACCTTTAGCCTGTTCTATATAGTCAACAGCTGCTTTTACGGTACTGATCTTTTCGGCATCGTCATCAGGAATTTCGATATCGAACTCATCTTCTAAAGCCATTACTAGTTCTACTGTATCTAAAGAATCAGCACTTAAATCATTAGCAAAATTTGCCTCGAGTGTAACTTGTTCTTCTTTTACCTCAAGTTTATCGATGACAATAACTTTTACTTTTTCAAATATTTCTTGGTTCATTAATTTTTACTATTAACCGCTAAATACCTCATCAGAATTACTATGATGAGTAGGAAATGGGGCGGTATTTACCATCTCCTAAAATCTAAATTTACTACTAAGCTTTTTTAGTATTACTTATATTATCTGTAAATGGCCAGTCAGGGAATAAAAAAGTAATCGAATATTAATTAAAAAATCAATTATCCTAAATCAAATAATTTTTCTTATTAATGACTCTAACATTTTAGATAATTAAATCAATACACAAGTGAATGTGTATTTTAAAATTGAGTGGTTCTACTTTTGTAGATCTAAACTTTATGCAATTAACAGTTCCTTTTTGTATGTCCTGGTATATGTACATATAGCTTAAATCAAGTTAAACATTTTCAAAGTTAATCTTAGTATAAACATTAACTGTTAAGTTAGGAACAATCAATTGTATTAGTATAATTGCTTACTTTGAAGTTGTAAGCAATTTAGTGAATTAATTAAATAGATCTTTGTTGTTGAAATTTAGCATCAAAATAATAATTAACGAAAATCTATGCAATATAGGTTCTAATTATTAGTGATTCAATAAAATAAATTTTAAATTTGAATAGAGCGTTCCACTGAGCTTTCTTCATTACAAGAAATATCGATTCTACGTAAATTTGCTCCTAATTTACGTAATTTACCCTCTAGATTATCGTACCCACGATCAAGATGATGTAAACCTTGTATAGTTGTTTTCCCATGAGCAGCTAACCCAGCTAGAACAAGAGCTGCAGAAGCTCTTAAATCAGTAGCCATAACAGGAGCGCCAGATAAAAAAGGTACCCCTTGTACCACGGCAATATTACCTTCAACTCGAATATTTGCCCCCATTCGTTGTAACTCTGCTATGTGACGTAAACGATTCTCGAAAACGGTCTCTGTGATTACGCTACTACCCTTACTAACAGAAAGCAAAGCCATGAATTGAGCTTGCATATCTGTAGGAAAACCTGGGAAAGGAAGAGTTTTGAAATTAGTAGCTTTTAAAGGATGAGGAATTAATGTTACGGAATCTGTTCCTTCAACAATGACTCTAGGACCAACTTCTTTTAACTTAGCAATGATAGAAGCTAAATGTTCAGGAAAAACAGGCTTTAAACTAATCTCAGATTGAGTAATTGCACCTGCTATAAGTAATGTTCCTGCCTCAATACGATCAGGAATTACACAATATTCAGTGCTATGAAGGTAATCTACTCCTGATATGGTAATTCGTTTAGTCCCATCACCTTTTATTTTTGCGCCCATAGAACGGCAAAAGTTTGCTAAGTCGACAATCTCAGGCTCTTGTGCGCAGTTCTCAATTGTAGTTTCTCCTTCTGCTAAAGTTGCAGCCATCATAATTGTCTCTGTAGCACCAACACTAGGATAATCTAAATAGATCTTAGCTCCTTGTAGTTTCTTGTGATTATTTTTAATACAAGCATGAACTACTCCATGTTCGATTTGAACATCTGCCCCCATAGCTTGTAATCCTCTTACATGAAGATCTACTGGTCTAGCACCTATAGCACAGCCACCTGGCAAGGGAACACGAGTCTTCCCTAACCTTGCCAATAAAGGACCAATTACGAAAAAACTAGCTCGAAGTTGTGATACTAATTCATAAGGAGCTTTATTTTGCCCTATATTTTGGGCATTTATTTCTATACTGTCTCCATTTTTTTTAAGTTTTACTCCAATGGCTGTAAGAATTTGAGACATGCGATCAATATCAGCCAAAGCAGGAATATTACTAAGACGACAATCTTCAAAACAAAGAATTGACCCAGCCATTAAAACTAAAGCTGAATTTTTGGCACCACTTACACGAACTTGTCCATTCAAAGAATTTTGACCTTGAATTTCTAAAACTGATTGTTTCTTTTCTATATAGGATGTCATAAGATTTCGATACGCAATGAAGCTGTATAATTATTTTTTTATACTATGAGAAGAATTAGAATTGACTCTAAAATTATTTTTAGTATAATTTCATTGGTTCAAAAACCCTGAAAAGTTGATATTCCTATAGATTGAACTTAGCTTTTAAATAGAAAAGTAAAACTAGAATCATTATTCAATTAATTAAAGATATTAATTAAATAATAAGCTTTACTACATAAGACCAATGAAATTAATAGATAACTAGATTAATTTTTTTAGCACCTGTTTAATTTTTATGTTTAAATACCAATCTAGTATTAAGTTAAACCAATATTTTTCGTATCTTTAATGATTACAAGTACTAAAAATCCCTTGATTAAGCAAATTCGTGAACTACGTAATGTAAAGAAACGAAGAGAAAAAGGAATATTTTTTTTCGAGGGAACTCATTTGCTTATGACAGCCTGTGAAGAGAATTGTTCCCTACTTACTTTGCTATTCACTGAAAAGTGGAAAATAGAAAATTTTAAATTATGGGAGATAGCTTCTAGACTTACAAAACGATATGAAACTGTTTCACCAGAAGTTTTGAAGAGTATTACAACCACCGTAAATCCTGACGGAGTAATAGTCACAGCATTGTCTAGACCTTTCGATAAGGCTAAAACTGATATCAAATTAGGTTTGATTTTAGAAAGGTTACAAGATCCAGGAAATCTAGGAACTATTATTCGTACAGCTGTCGCTACAAATATTGACGGTATTTGGCTCAGTAGCGATAGTGTAAATATTGATAATTCAAAAGTCATAAGAGCGTCTGCTGGTGCTTGGTTTAAAGCCCCTTTAGTAATCACATCTAATCTGAAAGATATAGTGATGAATTATAAAAATCAAGGTGTTAATGTAGTTGCAACTTTGCCAAATGCAAAGAAGAATTATTGGGACTTAGATTTGACGAGACCCACAATAATTCTATTGGGCAATGAAGGTTCTGGATTGTCGGAACAGTTAGTTAACATGGCAGATGAGACGGTTAAAATTCCATTAGAACAAAATATAGAATCACTAAATGTAGCGGTTACTGGAGCTTTGATTTTATATGAAGCCAAAAGACAGAGAACTTTGTTGTAAAAAACTTCTAACTTTTGTTAAATATAATGCTTAGTCCATTTTTAGATTTATATTTAAGTAATAAAAAAACTATATGCTTTACATACAGCAAAAGAATATCAAACAAGCAATATAATTGTTTGATAAACTAGAGCTTAAATTTATTAAGATAATAGAATAAATTATGAAAATATCCGTTAAATGGCTAAGGGAACTAACAAATTTTAACTTTTCCCATGAAGAATTAGCTGATATCTTAACAGTTGTTGGTTTAGAAGTAGATGAATGTGAAAATCTTAATGAATGGGTTAATGGAATCGTAGTCGGTTTAATTAAAGATTGTCAGCCTCATCCTGACGCTCAAAAATTAAATATTTGCAAAGTTGATATTGGAGTAGAAAAGCTACTCAACATTGTATGTGGTGCATCCAATGTTGAGATTGGCAAATATGTTCCTGTCGCAACTTTAGGATCATATCTACCTACAATAGACTTAAAAATTGAACCTACAGAATTACGAGGAATTAATTCTGAAGGAATGATTTGTTCTTTATCAGAGATTGGACTATCGAAAGAATCATCTGGAATTCATATTTTTGAAGAAAACGCTCTAACAATAGGACAAAATGTTGCTCCTTTATTAGGGTTGGATGATGTTATTTTAAGTGTTATGCCTACTGCTAACCGACCTGATGCAATGAGTATGATTGGAATTGCTAGAGAGTTAGCATCTTTAACAGGTAATACAGTTAATTCTCCTAGGGATATCAAAAATTTTATTTTTGAACATAAGAATAATTTTTTGAAAATAGAAGTTAAAGATATTAATGCTTGTCCAATTTATATTGGAACTATTATTAAGAATGCAACAGTAACCTCTTCCCCAAAATGGTTACAACAAAAACTTAAAGTTTCAGGGATAGAACCTATTAACAATATAGTAGATGTAACTAATCTAGTCTTACTAGAATGGGGACAACCTATGCATGCTTTTGATCTTAAAAAATTAAACAAAATTGCAGATAACAGTAATGAATTAAAAATTGGGATACGTTATTCTAATAATGAAGAAACCTTGCAAATATTAGATGGTTCTAGTAAAGAATTAAACAAAAAAAATTTAATAATTACCTCTAATGATGTTCCTGTAGCTCTTGCAGGAATTATGGGAGGGAAAACAACAGAAATTGATAATCAAACTCAAGATATTTTTTTGGAGACAGCATTGTTTGATCAAGTAGTTATACGTCATTCTTCAAAAAATCAAAACTTGCGTACTGAAGCTTCTATAAGATATGAAAGAGGGGTTAATCAATTTGAATTAGAAATAGCCTCTCAGAATGCTATCAGCCTAATCGAAGAATTGACTGGAGGAACAGCAGTTACCCAAAGTATAATTGATAATCGTTCCCAAGTTAATATTTCTCAAATAACTCTTCGTTTAGAACGTGTTCACAAAATTTTAGGACCGGTTTGGAGAGATGGTTTAAAATCTTTTATTACTTCAGAAGAAGTTCACAATATTCTAAAAAATTTAGGATGTAAACTAGATTTAACTGACAAAATTAGTAATGTCTGGTCAGTTGTTGTTCCATCTTATCGTTATCGAGATCTACATAGAGAAATTGATTTAATAGAAGAGATAGCTCGTATTTATGGGTATGGAAACTTTTGTGATGAGCTACCTTACAAAACAGAACCTGGAAAACTTTCTCAAGAATATTGTATTGAGCGTAAACTTAGAGAAGCATTTCGTTCTACTGGGTTACATGAATTGGTACAGTACTCTCTTGTAAAACCAGAAAAGGCTGATATAGTTCTTGCAAATCCTTTATTAACAGAATACTCGGCTCTAAGAAATAATTTATTAGATGGTCTAATTAATACGTTTGCCTATAATCAATCTCAAGGAAATAGGCCTCTAAATGGATTTGAAATTGGTAAAATTTTTCATAGTATTGACGGGCAAAATCGAGAATCAGACAGGATATCCGGTATAATGGGAGGTACTTTTCTAGTAGAAGGGCGCTGGACAACGGGAGGAAAAGTACCTCCCATGACTTGGTATAAATCAAAAGGTGTCTTAGATAGTATTTTTAAAAAATTTAAGATCATAGTGGAATACAAAACCCACAAAGAAGATAAGAGATTGCATCCGGAACGTACAGCTTCCTTATGGCTAAATAATAAATTTTTAGGAATATTTGGACAGTTACACCCTCAAATATGTCAAGAGCTAAACTTAATTGGTGCTGTATATGGGTTTGAACTAGATTTTCAGCTTTTATTAGATACTCTTAATCAAGAAACTTTTTTAACACCTACATTTAAGCCTTATTCTTTTTATCCTCCTATAGAACTAGACTTAGCATTTTTCGTTTCCCTGGATATCCCTGTAAATCAACTTATTCAAAAAATGAAAGAAGTGGGGGGAAATTTATTAAAAGAAATAGAATTGTTTGACGATTATCGAGGAGAAAGTGTACCAGAGAGACAAAGGAATTTAGCTTTCAGTTTACTTTACCGTTCTAATGAACGTACATTAACTGATAAAGATGTAGGAACTATTCATAATAAAGTTCGTGAATCTTTAGTAGAAGAATTTAATGTTACACTTCGTAGTTAATATTAATATATAGTAATAATTTTGATTTTATATAAGTTTTTTAATTATTATGGTTACCCTCAAAACTAATCAGAACATAAAAATACTATATTAAATAATTTTATTCTAAATATTATTTAATTAAATATTTTAGAGATAACTGTTCATATTTTCTGCTGTTTTTTTATGGCTCTATACTCTTTTGAAGAAAAATATCAACGACTACGGAAAGAATTGATTGGTGGAGCATTTGCTTTAGGAGGAGTTTTTCTTTCTGGGACACTTTGGTATTATTTAATCGAGAGATGGTCATTAACAGAAGCAGCTTATATGACCATGATAACCCTTTCTACAGTGGGTTTCTCAGAAGTTCACCCCTTAGATGATAATTCTAAACTATTTACTATTCTTCTCATTTCGATGGGGGTTATCACTATTGGTTATATTGTTAATCGTTTAACAGAAGCGTTAATTCAAGGCTATTTTCAAGAAGGAATTCGACAAAGACAGGAGAAGCGTTTGATAGATACTTTAGAACATCACTGTATTGTTTGTGGTTATGGACGTACTGCTCGCCAAGTTGCATTAGAATTTACTGCCGAGGACGTTCCTTTTGTTATCATTGATTCTCGACCTGAACAAGTGGAAGAGGCAAAACAATTAGGTTATATAGTGATTCAAGGGGATGCTACTTTAGATGAATGTCTAATAAACGCAAAAATAGATAAGGCAGTTTGTCTAGTTTCTGCTTTAACTTCTGATGCAGAAAATCTTTACACTGTACTTTCTGCTAAAACTTTGAATCCAAAAATTAGAGCAATTGCTAGAGCTAGTACCGAAGAAGCCGTTCTTAAATTGCAAAGAGCTGGAGCTGATGCAGTTGTTTCACCTTATATTACAGGAGGAAAAAGGCTAGCTTCTGCCGCTTTAAGACCCCAAGTTATGGATTTTGTAGATGGTATTCTGACCGGCAGTGATCGTACATTTTATATGGAAGAATTTCTCGTTGATCCTAAGTATTGTCCTTGTGTAGGACAAACTTTAAGTGAAGCAAGACTTAGGCTTCAATCAGGAGCATTAGTTTTAGCTATTCGGCGTTCTGATGGTGCCTTGCTGGGTGGTCCAACAGGAGAAACAGAACTGATGGCAGGAGACTTACTTATTTGTATGGGTACTCCTGAACAGTTACGTCAACTTAATCAAATACTAGGACCCATTAATCGTTCTGCTAACTTAAAACCACCAAGAAATCAGAATAATTTTAAAAATCTATAAAACTTCAAAAAATAAATATTGTTTATTTTGAAATAAATTAACCTTATATGGGAAATACATTTTCTATATAAGGTTAATTTATTTTTCTTATTCCTCTGATTCTTTCTCTTCTCTTCCTAAATTATTTTCTGAGTCTGAAGAATTAGAAGTTTTAGGTGCAGCAACTTTCACCATTGAGTGTCTTAATACTTGCTCACCTAGTATGTAACCACGCATTAACTCTTCAATAATAGTTCCTTCTGGATATTCATCAGTATATTCCCGCAACATAGCTTCATGATACAAGGGGTTAAAGATTTCCCCTTCAGGGCGCATAGGTCCAACACCTAAACGTTTAAGACTGTCTACTAGTGTTTTATATACTCCTTGATAACTTTTGTGTATAGCTGCTTCTCCGTCATTAGCTGGGCTAATTGAATTACGAGCACGTTCAAAGTTATCTACAACGGATAATAGATCACTGATCGTTTTACATTTTACTTTAATTTCTAAATCTTCTTTTTCTTTTACTGAGCGTTTACGATAGTTATCAAATTCTGCATTAAGTCGAAGGTGATTATTATTGAGTGTTTCATACTTTTGATTACTTTCTTGTAATTTAGTCTCTAGATTGTTTATTTTTTCAGTTAGATCAGGAATTAAGTTTTTTTCGGCTTCTGCTTCAGATTCTACTGATTCGATATCTTGATTAACTACTAAGTTTTCATCGGAATTAGAGGTTTTAACTTCTTTATCCTCCTCAGCCTTAACAGAAGAATCATATACTGATTTTAGTTCAGAAGTTTCCGTATTTATTTCCATTTTTTGTTCTTCATTTGCCATAATTGTTTTCTCTATACTTATTAAAGGATATTTTAATTGTTAATGCTTTAAATTTAAGCCTTCAATATATTATAATTGTTTATCTAGTTTTATTGCGATTACATCTTAGCAGTAAATATTCAAAGTTCTTATCAAGAAAACAGCTTAAATCTGAATAGTTTTCTTGACAAAGAGCATGTTGTAAGATTGTTTTACGCAAAAAAGTTCATTTCCCCAAATCCAGTAGTATGCTAACACTAAGTAGAGGATAGATTATGTACAATTCAAAAAGAAGCAATGTATCTCCCCATACCGATCATCGGCTCTTAGACTTTGAAGATCTAACTCCAATGTATCGTCATTACATCAACATTAAAGAAGAGTACATTTCTAGTTTGCTGTTATACAGAGTAGGAGACTTTTTTGAATGTTTCTTTCAAGATGCCGTAACCGTTTCTAAAGAAGTTGGAACATTCTTGACCAGTAAAGAAGCTGGGAAAAAAATTGGGAGAATTGCTTTAACAGGTTTTCCTCATCACTCACTAGACCGCTATGCCAAACTACTTATAGATAGAGGATATTCCATAGCAATTTGTGATCAAGTGGAAGATTCCTTAGAAGCATTATCTCAAGGACGAATGGTAGAAAGACGTGTAACTAAATTGTTGACCCCAGGAACTTTGATGGATGATGAATTATTAGTACCAGAAAATAGTAACTTTTTAGTAGCATTAACAATAAGAGATAATTTATGGGGACTTGCTTATGCAGATATATCTACAGGAGAATTTTGTACTACTCAGGGAGTAGATTTGTCAAATCTTAAATCAGAACTGCTTAGATTACAGCCAGCAGAAGTTATTATTCCAGCAAATGATATAGATTCTGGTAGGATGATACGTCCTGGAGAAGAATCTTCACTGTTGATAGATGCTTTTCCAGATTGTTTTTGTTATTCATTGAGGACAAAGACAACTTTTGATTTAAATACTGCGAGGGAAAAACTTTTAAATGCTTTTAAAGTCAGTTCTCTAGAAGGGATGGGTTGTCATGATTTGCCCTTAGCTATTAGTGCTGCAGGAGGACTTCTTAAATATATAGAAGATACCCAAATAGATCAACAACTTACACTACAACTACCAAAAAATTATAATTTAAATGATTTCCTGATCATAGATTATCAGACACGTCGTAATTTAGAAATAACAAAAACTATTAAAAACTCTATTTTTAAAGGTTCTTTATTATCAACTATTCAAAAACCTAAGACTTCTATGGGTGCTCGTGATCTACAGCGTTGGTTGATAGAGCCTTTATTAAGTATTGAAAGAATAACTGAAAGACAGGACACAGTTGAAGAATTAGTAGAGGATATCACATTAAGACATGATCTTAAAAAATTATTAGCTAGTATTCATGACTTAGAGAGGATTAGTACTAAAGTTACTTCAGAGACAGCCAATGCTAGACATTTATCTTGCCTAGCTAATTCATTATTAAAACTAAAAGACCTGTCAAAACTTGCACATCGAGGTAAGTCCTTTTATTTTAAAGCTTTACAGAATACGCCTAAAGAATTAGAGAAGCTTGGTATATATATTCGTAGTCACTTAATAGAATCTCTTCCTGTAAAATTAAAAGAAGGAGGAATTATTAAGGATGGAGTTAATGCAGAGTTGGATAACATGAGAAGTCAAATAGAAGATGATCGTGAATGGTTATCTAATCTAGAGGCAACAGAAAGACAAAAAACGGGTATTGCTTCTCTCAAAGTTAGTTATAGTAAATCTTTTGGCTTTTATATAAGTCTACCTCGTAGTAAAGCAAGTCAAGCCCCAGCTTATTTTATCAGAAGACAAACATTAACTAATGAAGAGCGTTTTATTACTCCCGAGCTAAAAGAACGAGAAGTTCGTATTTTAAATGCACAAAAAAATCTTAAAAAGTTAGAGTATAAAGTTTTTACAGAGCTACGCTCAAAAGTAGCAAAAAAAGGATATGCAGTTTACCAAATTGCTAAGTCTATAGCAGCTATTGATATTTTATTAAGTTTTGCGATAACTGCTGTTGAAAAGAATTACTGTCGCCCTCAAATTTTAGAAGATCAATTATTAAAAATCAATAATGGTAGACACCCAGTAGTTGAAGAATTGTTGCCTCCTGGCTCTTTCGTGCCTAATTCAGTTTCTCTCAAAAGTTCTAGCAAAGTATTAGAAGAACCTAATCTAATTATTTTGACAGGCCCTAACTCCAGTGGAAAAAGCTGCTACCTGAGACAAATAGGAGTTATTCAGCTGTTAGCACAGGCTGGAAGTTTTGTTCCAGCTACTTCTGCACAGATAGGCATTGCTGACCGCATTTTTACACGTGTAGGAGCAGTAGATGATTTGGCAACTGGACAGTCAACTTTTATGGTAGAAATGAATGAAACTGCTAATATACTCAATCATGCAACAGAAAAATCATTAATCTTATTAGATGAAGTTGGTAGAGGAACATCAACTTTTGATGGGCTTTCCATAGCCTGGGCTATAGCAGAGTATCTAAGTGAAGAGATTGGAGGAAAGACTATATTTGCAACTCATTATCATGAATTAAATGAACTAGCATCTAAAGTTTCTAGGGTAGCTAATTTCCAAACTATAGTTGAAGAAAAACCAGATAGTCTCATATTTCTTCACCAAATTCGTCCAGGAGGAGCTAAAAAGTCTTATGGAATTGAAGTTGCTAAATTAGCTGGCCTGCCTTCTTCCGTAACTACAAGGGCTAAAAAAATTATGGAAAAGGTTAGTCAATCTAGCAGAATTATATTGAAACTTAATGAATTAGAAGATAATTAATATAATTATTTTCTAATTCATTAAGTTTCAAAGTTTATGTTATTAGTTTATTAGTAATAAAAAACAATAATTTACATAAAAAAGTTAGCAGAGTTTAATACTCTTAAATACTGAATATCTAAAACATTGACTAATAGCTATATAAAATAATTAAATACTAAAAATTCATAGTTTTTTAGCATATTAATTAAAATTTTTAATAATTAGTTATCTAATCTAATTACTAGAAATTGTTTTTGTAATAGCAATAAAAAGCCGGCTCCTATATATCTTGATAAGCTTTATATACAGCTTTTACATTGTACCAGTTAAGAAAAATACGAGCGATTTCTAATGCTATTTGTGGTTTTCCACGATTAATAAACCACTGTAGAATAGGCGATAAAGTGTTTTCATTCAAAGTTCCACCTAGAGATAATATTCCCCATAAAACTTTATGAAACAATGTCATTTGAATCATCAGACGAACTTCAAAAGTAGGATGCTTCTGATAAAATAAAACTCCCATTTTCCCTCTTTCAATTTCTTGATTAATGAGACTAGGAATTTGTTTTAAATTAAAAGCTGGGTGCCAATGATAACCAACTGCCTCAGGACACTTAATCAACTTCAATCCCAATTTTTTCAATCTTACGCCTAACTCTAGGTCTTCCCATCCGTATTGTTTAAAACTTATATCAAATAGTCCTGCTTTTTCTAGCCATTTTCGAGCAATCGCTACATTACCAGTAGCAAAAAAAGCAGCAGAAAAATCAGTCACTTTATAAGCTTCCGCAGTTGGGTTATTAAAATTACACGTATTAATAACTGAACCATAGGTAAATAAGCGATCATTGCCTAATTTTTCCTCGCCTTTTACCAATGCATCTGCATGTGATTGTAGAAATGACTTAGTCACAACCAGATCACTATCAATAAAAATTATTATGTCTCCCTTTGCTTTTTCTATACCTAAATTTCTTGCTGACGCGGGGCCAAGATGATTTTGAACAAAACAATGAACATGAGGAAAATCATTTGTATTTTTATTTAACCATTCTAAAGTTCCATCCGTAGAGCCATCATCAACGAGAACTATTTCATAAGTATTAACTTTACTATCAGTAAATCTTTGTTTTTCTAATGCATAAAGACATTTTTCTAAGATTGGTTTACGATTGTAGGTCGGAATGACAATGCTTATAAACACGATTATTAAAATTTAAATAGAATAGTACTAAATTTAAAACAGTCTAACGCATTTTGCTTGATATTTGAGAGACAACTTTCATAAATGTCTCAAATATATAAATAATTGAAGTTTAGTTATTATTAATTTTTGTGCCGTGATTTATATATATAACTACTCTGAGTATTAGTGTTTATCATATTTACACATTAAATCCATAATGTTAACAATTTACTTTATTTTTGAAACATCTAATTTTAATTTATCAAAAATAAATTAAAATTTACTAGTAGTAGATATATAATCGCTTAGGATCAGAGTAATCAATATCTATCATTTTCGTCACTTCAAAGGATAATTAAACTTAACTTATTAAATTATTGGTAATATCTTTACGAATTTTATCAACGGAGTTCTCTCCATTAATTCTTAGAATATTACTTTTACAATTATTAAAAATAGTTTGATGATTTTATTGATATAAATCAAATTTTCAAATCATTGATATTTTTCTTAAATAAAATAATATCTTTGTGACTATATTCTATTTTAAAATTTAAATCATTTTTTATTTTTTTTACTAAATTATCAACTGTATCTCTAGAGTTTTCCCAACCAGGATAACGTACATTTAATAAGATATGATCAAAATTATTAATATCAATAGGCTCTTGATCTTTAATAGCTAATTTTATAATAGAACGATGGCCTAAATGAGGTGCAAATTGCGGGGATGTCAATACTTTAACCTTTGGAGGTATTAATTCCACAGCTTCTCTCATGGCTGACAAACTTCCTGCTTGTTTAATATATTTAGAAATAAAGAAATCAAATTTTGCCAATGTTAAAAAACTTAGCAATGACCAAACTAATGTGTATTTAGTAAAAGTAGTCGTTCTTTTTTTATGTTGCATAGAAGTAATAACTAGTAACAATAAAAATGGTATTATTGGAACAGAATACTGATGAATTAAATCTTTTTGTGGTTGATAATCCGTTAATAAATTTAAAACTAAACTAGGAATAGTAGGTATTAAAACACCAAAATAATAAGGGTTCAAATACCAAATTATAGGAATAAATAGTAAGAAAATATATTCTAAATTTGCTAAGTTCCAGACATGACTAAAAATGATTTGTGGATTAACGAATAAGTTAGTGATGATATTAAAAACTGAACTTCCTAAAAATGAATATCTTCCTACAGCTGCAACTTCACCATTATTAAAGTGAGGAATAATAGACTGTGTCGCAATGATGAACCATATTATTCCTGTAAACAATGCAAAAATACCATATTCTCTCTTTCTCTCATTAAAAAACAGCCAAATTCCCATTCCAATTACTGTCAACGATAATACTGCCTTGCAACTTAAAATTAATAGAATTGAAAATATAAACTGTAATTTAAAGTTTGACTTTGCTGCGAAAATTGACCATACAATAGCAGGCAAGGCAATAATTTCTGTATGAAAGTCGAATAAGTTAACATTAAAAGTTAGTGGATAAAATAAATATATTAATACTACAATCAGAGATGAGCCATCAGACAAATTAGCTTGTTTTGATAGTTTCCATAAAGGTAAAATAGTTATTGACAATGCACATGACTGAATAATTAATAGCCAATATACATTTGGATAAACTGCATAGAGTAATGATAAAGGATATACAATAATTGCTGCATGGTCTCCTAAAATATGATTATCGGAGAAAGATACAATAGGTTCAATTCCTTGACTAATTAAATAAAAAGTTTGATCAAACCAACCTAAATCTAGGGCATTGGACTGAAAAAGTGAATGTCTTAAACTGGAACATCCAAATAAGATGAGGAAACTTATACTAATAATTAACCAGAGTAGACGAGAACTTTTCATATAAAACAAATTAGTAACATTAGTATTAGCCTTAATTGTTGAATAATTCTAAAAAAGAATATGTTATTGTTTATTTTTCTTTTTTTTAGATTTATACAATGTTTTTTGAATAACTTTTGCTGAATAAAACTTTTTTCTTATCTCTACTTCAACTGTTGTTCCTACTTGACTCAAATGAATAGGAAGGTAAGCAAACGATAAAGCTTTTTTTATTGTTGGAATAAATGTGCCACTAGTTATTGTACTTACCTGTTTACCATGAGAAAAAATATTATATCCACGACGAGCAATTTGTTTACCCTCCATCTCTAATACTACCAATAACTTACCAACCCCTTCGTTGGTTTGTTTCTCTAATACCTCTCGTCCAATAAAATCACCTTTACTATCTAGATGTACCAACTTATGCAAACCAGCTTCTAAAGGAGTAGTATTATCATTAATATCTTGGCCATATAAACACATAGATGCTTCTAAACGCAAAGTGTCTCTAGCTCCCAAACCACAAGGTACTACTTTTTCATCATCAACAAGCAATTTCCATAATTTTTTTCCTATTACATTAGAGACCATTACCTCAAAACCGTCTTCACCTGTATATCCTGTACGAGATATAAAAGCAGAACATCCTAATATTTCAGTTTCTATATGTTCAAAAAAAGATAAGTTTGTTATGTCAATATCAACAAATAACTGTAACTTCTTTAAAGCTTGTGGTCCTTGAATCGCTAGTAAAACTTTTTCCTGAGATAAATCTGTTATTTTGATTGAAGTAGATTCTGCATTTAACTTAATCCATTTTATGTCCTTATCTTTTGTAGATGAATTAGTTATTATCAAAGCTTTTCTAGAGTTTTGATAATAAATAATAATGTCGTCTATTATTCCACCAGCAGAGTTTAAAAATGTTGTATATTGTGCTTTTCCAGGAGCTAGCTTCTTAATATCTGATGGAACTAGAGATTGTAATAAAGGAACTAAATCATCCCCTTCTATTAAAAGTTTACCCATATGAGAAACATCAAATATTCCAACACTATTTCTAACAGCATTGTGTTCTACTTGAATACCACTAAATTGAATAGGCATATGCCAACCAAAAAAATTTATCATTTTGGCTTTTTTCTCAACGAGAAGATCATGTATGGGTGTTTTTAGTAAATCTTGAGAAATGCTGGAATCCATCACGAATTTTTGTATGAATGTTGGGTGAACTATATTCTAAATCTCATGAGTCATATTATCAATTTTAATTTTTATTAACATATTCTAAATTTAATTAAAGACTCTAGACTTGTATTTTAATAAATATTAATTATGCATAATCAATATCTATCAAAATGTTTTGATTTCAGAAGACATAGTATTTTGTATTAAATGATAAAAAGGCTGCCAATCGTCATAATAGACTATAGATTCCCATAATGATTCTATTTTTGATTTAAGAAAAGGAACTCTAATATTAAACTGATTTAAATTGTTAATGACGCTACTTATTTGATCCGAAGAATATTGATTTAAAGATTTATTATATATATATTTCCAATTTACCCAATTGGCTGTAGGTAAATTAATTTCTTGCAAAATATTAGCAGGTTTCTCCCACCAACTTTTATTTATATTATCAATTAGATAAATAAAAAACTGATGGTAATTAATTTGACTTGTTTTTAATACGTCTATAGTCGTTTCTAGTAATTCGTTTCCTTGATCAGATACCCCTACTAGACCTAACTTCTTAAGCATTGCCTCACGATACGCATTTTCATAGTGATAACTGAACTGATTGATTCCCGTTTCTAAAACTTTAGGAGGAATAATACTCATTAATGGTAACTGTAACATTTCTAGATTAGTACGAACCATTACAGGTTGGTTCCCATAGCTATAACGTCGTCCATGATCAAAATAAGCAGAAGTAAAGAGCGGATCGTATGTATCAATAAAAGCATAAGGACCATAGTCAAAACTCTCGCCAATAATAGACATATTATCTGTATTGAGCACCCCATGACAAAATCCAGCTGCCATCCAATGAGCGACTAATCTAGCCTTTCTTTTTACTAGTTCTTGATAAAATAGGCCATATCGATCGTTATCTAAAGCAATATCTGGATAATAAGTATTAATTACAAAATCTAACAACTTTTTGATTAAGTCAGGTCTTTTAAGATAGTAGAGGCGTTCAAATGTACCGAAACGAATATGAGAACGACTCATCCTGACCATTACTGATGAGCGAGTAGGAGAAGGCTCGTCTCCTCTCCATAATTTTTCCCCTGTTTCAATTAAACTTAGACATCGAGATGTCTTAACTCCAACTCTATGTAATATTTCTGCTGCAATAACTTCCCTAACTCCTCCTTTAAGAGTTAGCTTTCCATCACCACCTCGAGAATAAGGCGTTTTCCCAGATCCTTTAGTTCCGAAATCATATAATTCTCCGTTTACTCCTTTAACTTGTCCATATAAAAATCCTCTTCCATCACCCAGGAAAGGATTATATTCACCAAATTGATAGCCATGATAACGTAATGCTAAAAAAGGACGTATTTTTCTAAATTCCCCAAATATTTCGATGAAGTCTGTATCTTTGACATCATGGGGTATTAATCCCAGATGATTCAATAAATCATTATTACGAAATCTTAGAGTGTGTTGTGGAAATCTAGTTGCATTTACTTCATCGTAGTATTCATCTCCTAAATCTTCTAAAGAAGTCTGATATTCGAGATTGAGAAAAGGATTCTCTCGGTTCGATGTCATATTATTAATATTTGTAATATTTTAAGAATAAATTTCTCTTATCATTTACGATAATTAATTTTTATTTTTTGCTTAAACTCTAATTATAGTTTATGAAATAGATGTTATTTCATAATATTTATTTGAATTCAGAAGTTAACTATTAATTTCTTTTTATAATTTATACATAGGATTTAATAAGTTGGTTTTTTACATCACAAATAAATAATTAATTTATGTAAAATCACTTGCTTATTCAATAAAATACTTTTATGAAGACTAATTATGACAAATGATACAAACAAAAAAAGTTTCTAAAAGCAGGAATTAGTATATTAACCTTTTTAGTATTTGTTATGTTTTGATAGCTTATAGTTTTACTTTTTTCAGTCTCTTAATTTTTTCCATACCAACGCAATAAAACTCTTGCTAAGCGTTGAGGATGATGGCTAATTTTATTTGTTATTGAATCTTCATCCATAACATTAGCTAAAACTATACGATATCCTAATCCTTTCACATTTTCTTTGTCTAAAAAAACAGGATAGCAATCTTCTAGAGCATAATGCTCCAAAGCAGGAGAAGAAGGAGGGACACGCTGTACTAAAACTGCATCGAATATTTTCTGACCACAAACTTGATTAATAGCTTTTATATGATCAGATACTGTATAACTCTGAGTTTCTCCAGGTTGAGTCATAATATTACAAACGTAAATTCGTGGAATTTTAGCTTTTTTTAGAGCTTCCCTAATTTCTGGAACTAAAAGATTGGGAATGACGCTAGTGTAAAGACTTCCAGGACCTATTATTATATAGTTCGCTTCTTTAATTGCCTGTAATGCAGCAGGTAGTGCAGGTGGATTAGAGGGGAAACAACCAATCTGGACAATGTTTCCTCCAGCATCTGTTATGTGAGATTCACCTTCTATAAAACGACTATCATCTAACTTAGCCCACAAGCGAACATCACTTAAAGTTGCTGGTAATACTTTACCTCTTATCGCTAAAACTTTAGAACTTGCAGCAATTGCTTTTTCAAAGTCTTTCCCTGTAATTGCTGTCATAGCTGTTAAAAATAAATTACCAAAACTATGACCAATAAGACCATCACCTGCTTGAAATCGATATTGAAATAATTCTGTTAATAATTTTTCTTCATCAGCTAAAGCAGTCATACAGTTACGAATATCCCCAGGCGGTAGTACTCCAATTTCCTCTCGCAATCTTCCAGAAGAACCACCATCATCAGCTACTGTAACAATAGCTGTAATATTTGCACTATACTGTTTTAAACCTCTTAACAAAGTAGATAAGCCTGTTCCTCCTCCTATTGCTACGATTTTAGGTCCACGATTTAAACGTCTATGATTTAGAAGACGATCAACTAACTCTTGATCTCCACCAGAGAAAGCCTCAGTTATAGAAACTAAGGTACGGTTTTGTCCCCATAAAAGTAAAAATATTCCTAATAAGAAAGCTCCTGGACCAGATATATAACTAGGGACACGAGTTGTAATACTTTCAAGAAGTTGAGATATTAATTCTAGCAATCTATTAACTGGCGTTAATTTACTCCAAATCGCTAATCCCAAAACTATTAACAATACACCTGTAGAACTAATAAATAACCAACGCTTAATTAACAAGCCAGGAGAAAGCCATTTCATCCATCTGTTAACCTTTTTGGGAGTTTTTTGACTTATATTTATTAAATCTCGTTGTTTTATTTTAATTTTACGTAATATTTGCTCTAATAGACTGATGCGCATAAGTTATGATCACCAGATTAACGTTATAAAAAACCTGAAAACTGTTGCTTATCGAACGTTAACACAAAAGTTCGAATTATGTTGAAAAGATATAAAAAATAATTATTAAATCTGAATAATTTTTCAAAAATACTAAGAGCTATGATTATTTGAAAAATATTTTTTACTCGATTGTGTAAAAAATAGAATTATATAATTTGTTTAATATAGTTTAATTCTTATTTTAAATAAAAAATCATTCTGCTTTTTATAATAATTATCTTCCAGAAGACATATCAAACTTCTTACTAATTTAATATTCCATAATCTAAATTAGTAGAAGAAATTCGTTATGCAATGTGCGATGGTAGCCATAAGTAATGATATTTTTAGAAATAGTTATGAAATTAATAGTCACTAAGTAGTAGCTTATTCATTTAGTTCACAATTGTTACCTTCAATTATTAGATTGTTAAAATTATTTTTAATGTATCAAGATAATTTTTGCCGCAAAGTTATGTGAAAGCTGCCCTATTATTCTAAAATAGATGATGACGATCAACTGGCCACTCTATGTCAAAAATCGAAACTAGAACCGAACCCATGGTAATTAACATGGGGCCACATCATCCCTCAATGCATGGGGTACTACGTCTGATCGTTACCCTAGACGGGGAAGATGTAGTCGACTGTGAACCTGTTATTGGGTATCTTCACCGTGGGATGGAGAAAATTGCAGAAAATCGTACTAATATTATGTACGTTCCTTATGTAAGTCGTTGGGACTATGCGGCTGGAATGTTTAATGAGGCGATCACTGTAAATGCGCCAGAAAAACTGGCAAATATTAAAGTTCCAAAACGAGCCCAGTATATTCGGGTTATTATGTTGGAACTAAATCGTATCGCTAATCATTTATTATGGCTAGGCCCTTTCCTGGCAGATGTAGGTGCTACAACTCCTTTCTTCTATATTTTCCGAGAACGTGAAATGATTTACGATCTCTGGGAAGCAGCTTCGGGAATGAGATTGATTAATAATAATTATTTCCGTATTGGAGGAGTAGCAGTTGATTTGCCATATGGATGGATCGATAAGTGTGAAGACTTTTGTAATCACTTTAAAACTAAAGTAGATGAATACGAGAAGTTAATCACCAACAATCCTATCTTTCGGCGTCGTATAGAGGGAATAGGAAAAATTGCTCGCGAAGATGCTATCAACTGGGGGCTTTCTGGCCCTATGTTACGTGGCTCTGGAGTGAAATGGGATCTTCGAAAAGTTGATCATTATGAATGTTATGATGACTTTGACTGGGATATACAGTGGGAAACAGAAGGAGACTGCTTAGCTCGCTATTTCGTTCGTATTAAAGAAATGCGTGAATCAGTTAAAATTCTTTCTCAGGCGCTTAAAGGCATTCCAGGAGGACCCTATGAAAATTTAGAAGCTAAGCGTATGATAGAAGGGAAAAAGTCTCAGTGGGACGATTTTGACTATCAATACATAGCTAAAAAAGTTGCTCCTACATTTAAAATTCCATCCGGTGAACATTATGTTCGTCTAGAAAGTGGAAAAGGAGAATTAGGAATCTTTATTATTGGTAACAACGATGTTTTCCCATGGCGCTGGAAAATTCGTGCTCCTGATTTCAATAATTTGCAAATTCTACCTCATTTACTTAAGGGAGTAAAAGTGGCTGATATTATGGCAATTTTAGGCAGCATTGACGTCATCATGGGTTCAGTAGATCGCTAATTACGGATAATATACAAAAATCTTGCAATGGCTTTAAATAGCTATCGCAAGATTTTTGTATATTTTATTAATAACTAAATTGTTGCTTTAGAGTTACCTTTAACACCCTAGTTTGCCATACATCCTTTGTGATGTATGTATCACTTAAGAACCGCTGCATCGTTTTACCTCAGTTTATGACCTGGAAGACCAGGTGGGCATTGATTGGTTATCGACTCTGTTCCCAAGTCTAAGCTCGGTTTACTGCTACGATACCTAAAATTAAAGCCCTTAAATTTAGAGCATAGTCAAAAAACTTTTTTGGCAGTCACCAAGACAGCAGTTCGTAGGGGTATAATAACACAAAATAAAAAACAATAATTATTTCAAAGACTAGTTTAAAGATTTATAGCTATGGTTTAATGGACTATCTGAAGATTTTTGAATGGTACTAGAAAAGTTGGATGTTTTGCCAGTCATATAACTGTAAGGTAATTTTTTATCTTTAATTAAAGCCTCTAAATTGGCTTTCATAATTTCAAAAGGTTGCTCTCCAATACTTTTAGCAACTACTTCGTTTGTGTGACTCATAAAAATAAAAGTTGGAATACCATTGATTTGATAATGGAGAATATCAGGCAACCATTTATTATTATCTACGTTAAGCATAGTGAAATTAATAGTCTCAGCATATTCCTCTTTAAGTTTAGCTAGATTTGGACCCATTGCTTTACAGCTTGCACACCATGTAGAGTAAAATTCTAGTACTGTTGGTTTGCCATTAGTCATTGCCTCATCCATAGAAATAGCCTGTTTAGATTGAGATTCTAAAGAAGAAGAATGTATCTGAGTTTGGAAGCCAAAAAATATAGTTATTCCAAGAATGACAGCAATGATGGAAATCAGGAGATTTTTAATACGATGAATATTAATAGATCCAAGCATATGATCAATTGTTTTGTTTTAAACTATTTTGTTTTAATATTATATGCTTACCAATACACTAATTTGTTTAAGTACTACTTCTTTGTTGAGTAATAATTAACTATCCTAAGCTATTAAAAATTTTCAAGATAATTGAGTGATTATTACTAATTAATCTTTTATGATCTAATCAAAAAGAGCTTTATTTATATTTAAACTATTAATATATAAGAACCATATGGTTCTTAGTTTCTATACATTTTGCTATAAGCTTATGAAAAAATAACCTGGGAACCTGGTGAGTTAATTTTAATAGAAAGTATTTCATGATTTGTAAAAACTTGTTTTAGTTTTGGATGAATTTCAGGTGGCGCAAAAAATAATAAAAATCCACCTGCACCTGCTCCTAAAAGCTTACCGCCCCAAGCTCCATTTTCTCGCCCCAGTTCATACATATAATCTATTTCTGAATTTGAAATACTTTGATCTAAACTTCTTTTGGCTATCCAAGCTTCATGTAATAACTCACCAAATTTTGAAAACGGTTCATTGTTAGTAAGGATATCCCAACCTTGATCAACCATTTTACGCATCTTTTTAAGAGTTTCGTGATTATCTTCTACTCGTTTAAGTTGCTTTTTTACCACGTGAGAAGCACGTCTTTTAATACCTGTAAATACAATAAAAATATGAGACTCAAATTCAGCTAGTCTTTGAGGAGAGATATCTACTCTATTAACAATAATATCTTCTTCTGTTCTAAATTCTACTAAATTAAATCCCCCCACTGCAGACATTAATTGATCTTGACATCCTACATGATCCTGAACTAGATGACGTTCTACATAAATTGCTTCATAAGCCAAATCTAAAGGCTTAATAAATTCACCTTTAAAATTATGAAGTGCTTGTAGCAACGATACAGTGAAAGCTGAGGATGAACCAAGTCCTGTAAAAGCTGGTAAATCTGCTACGTTGTGTAACTCAATATCTTTTTCCAAGTTACAAAACTTTAGGCATTCACGAAACACTTTATGCTCAATATGATCAATCGTTTTAACTAATTCAACTTTACGATAAGATATGCGAACTAAGTAATCGAATAAATGACTAGGGAAAGGACTTGCAGTTACATATGAAAATTTATCAATTGCTGTTGATAAAACAGCTCCTCCATGACGAAGAAAATATTCAGGATAATCTGTTCCTCCTCCAAAAAAGCTTATTCTAACAGGGGCACGTGCAATCAGCATGGTTTAATTAAATTAGTAAAGTTTTCTTTAATAAATTTTTCAGCTTGCATTAAAGTTTCTGGAGTTCCAATATCTAAAAATGGAGATTGAACTTCGCAAACTTTAATCTTAATATTTTGTTGTAACAACGTTGGGAAAATATCATACTCAAAACTAAGAGGATATTTTGAAGGAAAATATTCTAAAATTTTATGACGGAATAGATATATTCCTCCATTAATGAATCCTTGACCATTCTCCTTCTCAGAAAAACGGAGCAAATTATTAGAATCATCAAAAATTAGAGAACCATAACGAGAAGTATCGTTTACGGACATTCCTAATATGACACATCCTACTTCTTCAATGTCTAAATAGCTAATTAACTTTTCTAAATTACTGGCTATTAGAGAATCACCATTCATAACTAACCATGCTTCAGGAGATAAACCACTTTGTTTAACAGCATGGATAAATCCTCCTGCTGTTCCTAATTGTGTTTTTTCTTGATAGCAATTAATATCTATCCCACTTATTTTATGTTGATTGAAATATTCCTCAATAACCTCTCCTAAGTAACCGGTTGATATGATTCCTTGCTTAATTCCTTGTTGTTTAAGATAAGAAATTATCCATTCTATGAATGGCTTTTCAGCAACTCGAAACATTGGCTTAGGAATATCAGAAATTAAATGTTTAATTCTAGTTCCATACCCACCTGCTAAAATTACAGCTTTAATATCAATCATAAACGTTTTTTTTTAAATAATAGTTAATGTAAATTTTCTATGTAAACTTATATATCATCATTTTTTATACACTAAGGCAAGTGTATCGTAATTATTCCTTGTTCATTTTTGAAATAGCTTTAATTAGTTAAAATTATTTTTAAACTTATGTATTAAGTTCATTGTCATAATATAAATATTATATTAGACAGAAATTGTAAGCTCAAAATATCTTTCTATAATGAAATGTAGTTAATTTGAATAAGATTTGGATTTATAAGTAAATGGAAATATGATTATAGAATTACAGATTAAAGCAGAGAAATCATATAAAAATACTTAGGAAAAAACGATTGAATACTCTATGTTAGTTATTTTAGATAATAAAAAAACATTCAATTTAGATAATTATTAAGACAGCAGATGTATATAATTATTAAATTATCAAAAGATATTTCTAAATATTAGCTTAAATAAAAAATTACATTTTATTTTCATGAATATTGGTAAATGGATAGGATTATTTAGTTTAGTTATTTCTTGTTATGTTTTATGGGAAATCAAGCATATATTATTATTAATATTTACAGCTGTTATCTTTGCAACAGCTATAAATAGATTGGTTAAATTACTAGAAAAGATAAAAATTCCAAGAATTTTAGGTATTTTAGTCATAATTTTAACAATCACAATAGCAACTATTTTGTTCAGCTGGTTAATAGTTCCTCCTTTTCTAGATCAATTTCAAAAATTACTAAGCTTACTACCTAATATTGGGGAAAAGCTGCGTGGTTATTTAATTTTACTTTTAGAAAATCAAGGTTATTTATCTTTAATGCCCTCACCGCCTTCCTTAGATGATTTATTCTCTCAGTTACAACCTCTATTCACAGATATTTTCTCAAACTTTTTTATAATCTTTTCAAATTCTTTAACAATCATTTTGCAACTTGTTTTTATTTTTATATTAACAATAATGATGATTTTAAATCCTCACAGGTATCGTCATATATTTTTGAAGCTTTTCCCATCATTTTATCGACAACGTGGAGACGAAATTTTAACACTCTCAGAAAATGCACTAGGAAATTGGTTAATAGGAATTGTTGTAAATTGTCTATTTATTGGGACTTTAAGCGGATTGGGTTTATGGTTTCTACAAATTAGACTAGTATTAGTTCATGCATTATTGGCAGGACTTCTTAATTTTATTCCTAATATTGGCCCAGTTACAAGTGTAATTTTTCCACTTATGGTAGCTTTGCTAGATGAACCTTGGAAGATCGGAGCAATTATTCTTTGGTATATTGTTATTCAAAATGTTGAAAGTTATTGGTTAACTCCTTTGGTAATGGCTAAACAAGTCTCGTTATTGCCTGTAGTTACCTTAATAGTACAAATATTTTTTGCTCAATTTTTTGGAGTATTAGGCTTGTTGTTAGCTCTTCCTTTAGCAGTAGTTGCTAAAACATGGTTTGAAGAGATCTTGTTTAAAGACATTTTGGATCCTTGGATTTCTATTGCTAAACAAGATTAAGAGATTAATATAATAATGTACCTATTTTGTTGAAACTTAATAAGTTTCAACTTCATATTTGAAAAATATTGCAAATATTTTTGACTTATTTTTACATACTAATTTTATTCAGATGAGTTTTCTTTAGGTTTATCTATAGAGCTTTTGTCATAACCAATAATTGTATTCTGATTTTCAATCATTTCATCTTCAAAACTATCTACTTCTTCACGTAGTTCAGGAGATATATTTTGGGGATCTAATAACTCTTTGTCTATATTATTTTTTGATGAATTAAAATAAAGTAATGATTTCAATTGATTTAATGGTAAAAAAGATTTAAATGAAAATTTTTCATTTTTTATATTAGATAACTTTTCTCCATCTAAACAATCATTATTCCGTACTTCTTGAAAAATATTAATATCTTTATCTTTTTCAATATTTTTTTTCTTGAGCTTTAATTCTTCTTTACGATAACTAAAATTAGGTTTTTTATTTTTAGGAGACGAAAGTTTAGAAGAAGACAAAGATTGTCTTTTTAGAAGTTTTTGAATTCTCTCCACAAAGGAAAATTCAGTAAAGTTTATCTTTTGTTCTGAATTTAAGAAATTATTCCTTAAACGAAAATTTTGCCACCCAAAGGATAAAATTAAAGTCAGAATACATAATTGCCCTAACAAAAAACCTCCTGTTAATTTATCTGCATAAACCCAGAGAGATAAAGAATAAAATAGTCCAAGGCCACTCCAGAAAAAATCATCTTTTCTATGTAATCGAGGAAGAAAAAATGCTGCAAAATAAAGAAATAGACTTGCAAGTCCTGCAGTTACAGATAGAATATATGCTAACATTGGCCAGTGAACTCCTTAATAATTTTTTTTCATTATTTTATTGTTAGTTATTATGTCTATTATTTATTAACCAACTTAATCAAAGTTTTTACTTTATTTTTGGGTATATTGTCTTCTTAAATTTAATTTTTGTATGTTAGCTTTATTTAGCTTTTGAAGGTATTTATATTTAAAAACTGACAATTCTATATTCTATTAATATCAACAGTTTAAATAACTCTTACATAACTTAGTATACATCCAAAGTATCGCTAGATTCTCATTAAATCATTAGGAACATTATTTTAAATATAGCCAAAATATATTACATATATTGAGAAATTAAAAAATTCTGAATAATCATCTATTTACCTACGAAAAAAGCACCTTAATAAATAAGATTAAGAAATTTAGTCGAAAAATTTAATTAAATTTTTTTACACATTTTACTATCTTTCTTTCCTTAGTTTTCTAACTTTTTAAAAGAAAAAATTTTTCTTTTAGAAGACGATATTAAAATATCTCTTGTAAAGATCAAATTTACTGTTCAATTAATATATGATAATCTTTTACTTGTGTTCCTAAAATTTAAAAAATTGTAATTAAATGTGCGATAAGTCGTTAGCAGTTGTTTTACTTTCAGGAGGGTTAGACTCGGCTACTTCAGCAGCTATTGCTGCTGCTCAGGGTTATAAGCTTGTTGCCCTTTCATTACGTTACGGACAACTTCATCATAAAGAGTTGGAGTCAGCTAAAACAATTGCTAAAGAATTAGACATAAATTCACACTACATAATTGATGTTGATATTGCTCAATGGGGAGGATCTTCACTAACTGATGAATCTTTGTCTATACCTTTAGATGGAGTTAGTCCTCATAATATTCCTTCTACTTATGTTCCTGGTAGAAATACTGTTTTTATTGCTCTTGCTCTTTCCTTAGCTGAAGCTAAAGGTGCAAAAGCGATTTTTCTAGGTATAAATATGATTGATTATTCAGGTTATCCTGATTGTCGTTCTGAATATCTTAAGGCTTATCAGGACCTCGCGAACATATCATCGAAGGCTGGAATTGAAGGAAATACAATAGAACTAATTGCTCCGTTAATAAAAAAACCAAAGTTGATATTGTTCAAGAAGCTATTAAATTAGGAGTTCCTATTGAGAAGACATGGTCTTGCTATAAAGGTGATCATGAACCGTGTGGACTATGCGACTCTTGTCGCATACGTGATCAAGCATTAATCGAAGCAGGCTATCCTTCTCTAGCAACTACTAATGGGCAAAAGATTTACTATCTAAATAAGTAACTTTTAATTTAGCTTAATCATATATTCAAAAATTTAATGATTAATAATTTAATAAATCCTTATAGTTTTACTGATTAGAAGTAGTTTTTAAAACAGTAGGAATTAATTTTAATATTTTATTTACAACATCTTCAGAACTATCATTTTTATCAACAATAATTTTCAAATCTCCTTGTTTATATAACGCATGACGTTGTTTAAGCAATAATTCTAGTTCTATGTCTAGTTTTTCTTTCTGTATTAAAGGGCGAGAACTAAGATCATGATTAAGTCTTTTTTTTAGAATAGGAATTGAAGTATCTAGCCAAATAATCAAACCATGATGTAAATAACTCCAATTTTCCTGCTTTAATACAATTCCTCCTCCTGTAGCGATAACACTTCTTGTACATGATGCTAACTCTGATAAAACATTACTCTCAAGAATACGGAATGATTCTTCTCCTTCTTCAACAAAAATATCACTAATAGTTTTTTGTTTTACTTGTTTAATCAAAGTATCTGTATCAAAAAAGCGATAATTCAAATGTTCTGCTAGTCTTTTTCCTGTAGTTGTTTTACCACTTCCCATCATTCCAATTAAAAAAATATTAATTCCTTGAAGTAAGTTATTTGCCATTATTAGTTTTTTAAAGATAGGTTTTCTATGATCTTATATGAACCTTCAGTTAGTTATATAAATATTTTTTGAACGTATATAATTTTAAACGCATACAGTATTGCTAATCTAGTTTTTATATTAGTGGAATTATTTTCTAAGGCCAAATGCTTTTTATTTGTTTTTAAAAAACCAGCCCTCTAGAATAACAAGATTACAAGTATTAGTCTGATAAATTTTAGATGTTCAAATTTTGCTACATGGTATTGATAATAATTCCTTAATATTATTTGGTAAACTTAGTGATAGCGTTATTAAAGGCTATTAAGAAAAGTAAACTAAAAAAGATATATTAAATTTATTTTTTACCCTATAAATTACTAAATAATGTTGATAAAAAAGAAAGTGAAAAAAAAACTATTATTTTTAATTTTATTCATACTAGGTTTGTCAATTTTTTTGGTAATTCCTAAGAAAGTTATTGATCAAGAAAGATATAATTCAATTATTATTAATTTTCGCGAAGATATACCTACAACAACTTTAAGTAAACAAATAGAAAAGATTTCTAACGACTACAATGCTACTGCGATTCTTAATAGTGTTTATTCTATAGATGAGAATATCTATATAGTAGAAGGAGGTAAAACATTATTGAAAGATTTGAAAAAATCTTTTTTAAATAATTACACAGACTATATAGAACCTAACTATGTTTATAAGGCTTCAAAAAGGCATGATGATTTTTATCAAGTTTCTAATGTTCATGAAGAGTGGAATTTATCTAATATACATTCAGATAAGAATGTAGGCAAAACATTCGAAAGAAAAGTAACTATTGCTATTATAGACACAGGAATAAATAAAACATCTGAACTTCAAAAAATTAAATTTGTTTCAGGATATGATTTTGTAAACGATAGAAATTATACCTATGATGATAATGGGCATGGTACAAACATAGCAAAAGTTATAACTCAGACTATTAATAATAAAAGAGTATTTAAAAAAGTTAGAATAATGCCTTTAAAAGTTCTTTCCGAAACAGGAGAAGGCACAACATCGGATATAGCTGATGCAGTCCGTTTCGCAGCTGATAATGGTGCTGATATTATTAATATGAGCCTAGAAGGAAAGAGTAAAAGCAGAATACTAGAAAATGCCATAAATTATGCCTATAACAAAGGTATTATAATTATTGCTTCGGCAGGAAATGACAACCACAACACAGCATATTACCCTGCCCGATATTCAAAAGTTATAAGCGTTTCTGCTTTAGATGCTACGGGCAATAAAGCATTTTATTCAAATTTTGGCGCACAAGTTGATATTTCTGCTCCAGGGAATAGTAACGATAATGTCAATTTTGGTTTCAACACTGAAAATATAATATTTAAAAGATCGGAAGGTACTGGGGTAGCTGCTGCCCATGTTACTGGAGTAATTGCTTTGATTAAAGCTGCTAACTATCAGAAGGTTAATGATATTTTTGGAATACTAATTCAGTCTTCACGAAAAACTAATCAAGATCCATTTAATTATTTTGGAGTAGGACAATTAGATTCAGAAAAAGCTATTCAAATGGCTTTCAACCAAAAAATTACTGCGCAAAATTTTTTTAGTTATCTTCACAATCCAAATCTTAATTTTTGGATAGATAATCAAGCTATTAATTATCTATTTGGAACTTCCATGTTGATAACTTCTTATCTATTTGTTTTAGGATTATTTCGTACTTGTTCTTTTATTTCTTCATTATCTTTTAACTTAGGGATTGTATTAGGTAGTTCAGGATTCTTTTTTTTAAAGGAGTTTATATTTTTGACTTACCTCAATGGCCGTTTCGTCTCCTTGGAAGTTCACTCTTAGGGTTAGAAAACTCTATAAGAGGCACTACTATTCTTAATCCATTCATAGTAAATTTTTTTATATCATATTTGTTATCTATTATGGTTATCCAACTTTATGGCTGGAAAAATTTTGTGATTGGCATAAATATTGGAATAACAGGATTTTTGTTAGTCCACGCAATTATTCATCCTAAAGTCTGGGGTATACCCTCTACCGACATAACAAGATTATTTCTTTTGATCAACGCTTTCTTAAATCTTAAACTAGCTCATGTAATAAGTACGAAACACAAATCAAAATATTCCGTAAAAAATTAACCAAATATCTTAAAAATTATACGCACTATAATGGAAATCATAGATTAACTTTAAGAAGAAGCTTTGTACCATAAGACGAAAAGTAAGTCACTCACAAGATATTTTCATAAGACAAATATTATTTACAATCTATTAATACTATAAAATTAGTATATGGTATGTATTTTATATTTTTTTGTAAGTACATTCTATTAAAAAATAATAGTGACAAGACTTGATTTTCTAGTATGAACCTACTAAATATTCAATAAAATGCCAAAACATATTTTAGTAATAGGGCCAACTCGCTCAGGCAAAAGTCAGTGGGCTGAAGATTTAGCTAATAAGTTAGATAGTCAAGTTATCTACGTAGCAACAGCCATTGAAAACCCTGCTGACTTTCAGTGGCAAAATCGTATTAAGAAGCATCGTGATCGTAGACCTGCTCATTGGGAAACTTTGTCCACACCATATGATCTTATTAAAGTTATTAATAAAACAATGCCTCCTTGTTGTTTATTAATTGATTCTTTAGGAACCTGGGTAGCAAATAGATTAGATGAAAATGATGAAGAATGGGACTATGTCGTCACTGATCTTTTTAAGTGTATTGAAAAAACATCGGTTAAATTGATTTTTGTCGCCGAAGAAACAGGATGGGGAGTCGTTCCAGCTTATCCACTTGGTAGATTGTTTCGCGATCGACTTGGATATATTGTTTCTAAGTTAGGAAATATAGTTGACACAACTTATTTAGTAATAGGAGGACATGTTGTAAACTTGAGTATTTTAGGACAAAAAATCCAAACCAATCAATACTAAATAATAAAGTATTTCTTATTTAAAGTTAATATAGTTACTACAAATATTAAGGTCTAACTTTTGATATTTGACTTTTTTGAACTATAGTCATATTAAAGATAAAGAGTCCAAAAAAAATGCCTCGTATTGTTATTATTGGAGCTGGAATTATAGGAGCAACAATAGCTTATGAGCTTAGTTTGCTTAATGGTATAGAAATTATTTTAGTTGACGAAAAATTTCCTGCATCTTCTTCTACGAAAGGAGCACTGGGAGTCTTACGAGGAGTTGCCAACTATAAGACTAGAGGGAAAGGATGGGATTTGTGTAAAACGAGCTTAAAACGTTATAAAACATTAATCCCCGAGCTTGAAAAACTAACTCAGATACCGATACAAGTAAATTCTAACGGTATTTTATTACTTCATTACGTAGATAATTATCTAGAAAAATGGGGGGATTTAATCGAAATTCGTAATTCTTCTAGTTATTTTTTGGAAGTATGGGAGAAAAGTACACTATTTCAAAAATGTCCACAAATTAAAGATGAAAGAATAACTGGAGCTATTTATTCTCCACAAGATTTTCAAGTTAATCCAATTCAAATGACAAGAGCTCTCGTCCTAGGAGCATCTTTAAATGGAGTACATTGTTTATTCAACACTAAGATTCAAAAAATATCTCCATCATTTGATCAGAAGTTTAGTCATGATCTAACTTGTTATACTAAAACATCAAAAAGAATCTTAAAAGCAGATTACATAGTTATAAGTGCTGGTTTAGGTTCAAACGAATTAGTTAATAAATTACAAACGATAGTCAAAATTAAGCCTGTAATTGGCCAAGGGATGCAAATTGATCTAAATGCTCCTTTAGAAAATACTAACTTTATTCCTGTAATTGCTGGAAAGGGTATTAATATTATTCCAGTTAATCCTCAAAGATATTGGGTTGGTTCAACAATAGAATTTCCCCGTAGTAATGGAGAAATGTTAGCTCAATCAAAATTTTTAGAGCAAATTAAAAGAGAATTATTTTCTATATGTCCAGGTTTTAAAAATGGAAACATTACCAAAATTTGGACTGGAAAACGTCCTCGTCCTGATGGAGGAATAGCACCTATAATAGAAAAAATTCCTCATCATTCAAACATATTATTGGCTACTGGACACTATCGAAATGGAATCTTACTAGCTCCAGCAACTGCATTAAATATTAAAAATAAGATTCTTGAAGACTTATCAATTAAATATAATCATTGATAAAGATATTTCTTTAATTATGACAATAACAAAATGATTATTGTATAGTAAATTTACTCGAGTAAAACTTTGTATTCAATTCCATTAAAGGTCACTATATCTCCTGTTATTAATTGCTTACCTCTTTGAGTTTCGATATTACCATTAAGCAATACTTCTTTTCCTTGTATTTTGAATTTTGCTTCCCCTCCACTATTTACTAATCTTTTCCATTTTAGAAACTGTGCTAGCCTTATTGTTTGATACTGCATAGGTTTAATTATTTTTAGAGTTTTTTAAAATATTAAAAATATACGAATCACTTTCATATTATAGATTATGGATATTTAAATTGAGTTAACCCAATTCTTCACCCATTCTAAGATATTGTTAACTTGCTTTAAAGTTAAAGACTCACAATATAGCCTCAAAGTAGGTTCTGTACCGCTAAAACGTATAAGCAACCAACTTTGATCTGTTAAATAATATTTATATCCATCTTTTTTATCACACTTTAGGACAGTTTTGTTAGCGATTTCATTAAAAGACTTCGTTTCTAGATGCTTTATCAATTTTGAGCGTATATCAAGACTAGATAATGGCAAATCGATACGATCATAGGCATTAAAAAAATTTACTTTTTTTTGTAATTTTAAATAATACTCTCCTAAATCATCACTACTTTCAACTATTGCTTCCAACAAATATAGTGCAGATAATAAGGCGTCCCTCTCAGGTATATGTGTCCCGTAACCGATTCCTCCAGATTCTTCTCCCCCTATTAAAACATTGCCGTTTAACATTCTATTAGCTATGTATTTGTAGCCTATCGAAGTTTCATGAATTGGTAAATTATAAAAATCTGCTAGATAAGAAATCAGTCCCGCACCACTAACGGTCTTAACAATCTCGCCTTTTAATCCCTTGTGTGTTGCCAAGTGATCCATAAGGATCGGAAGTAAAATTTGAGAGCTAAGAAAATTCCCTTGCTTATCAACTGCTGCAATGCGATCGCCATCTCCATCAAAAACTAAACCTATGCTTAAACCAGAACTTTTTTCAGCATTAAATTTCTTGACTGTAGTTAGTAACTTCGTAAGATAACACGGCAAAGGTTCTGGGGGATTGCCTCCAAAAAGAGGATCGCGATTGCTATTAATCTCTTGTATAGGACATTCTAATAATCTTTCCAATCCACTAGCTGCAGCTCCATACATAACATCAGCAAAAATAGTTAAATCTTTATTGTGAACTGCCTGTTGAATTTTTTTAATATTAACTTTACTTTTTAATTCTTGAGAATAACTTTTCCAAGGATCAAAGTAACTTAAAATACCTGTCTTGCCAGAGAACTTAGGCATTTCATATAGTAAGTTCTCAATTTGTTGGGTAATCTCAGAGGAAACTGAACCACCGAAAGCTCCTTTGACTTTTATGCCCAGATATTTTCCAGGATTATGACTTGCAGTTAATACAATAGCCCCCAAAGCATTTTGTGATTTAACTGCCCAACTAAAAGCAGGAGTTGGAGCATAAGATTCAGCAAAAACAACATCAAAACCGGCTTCAATGAGAGATTCAGCAGCAATCTTAGCAAATTCTTCAGCTAAAAAACGACGATCATACCCTACGATAATAGTGTGGCTATTAGATACTGTTCCATAATTGTTTAATAAAACTTGGGCACATAGGGGAGCTACTATTGCAACTCTTTCAAATGTAAAATCTGCTGCGATAACACCTCGCCATCCATCTGTCCCAAACTTTATTGGATTTTGGTTAAATGTCATAAAAATATCTAAATTATTATTTTTTAAGTTTAATTGGTGAATACGATATTTTAATACTTTTTATCAGTTATTAATTGAAAGTGAAAGAGGATTACCATATGTTTTACAATATAGGGATGTTAAATATCCGATAATCAACTAATTTATTATGTCAATGTTGGCGGCAATCACAGTCTTAGTTATTTTAATTGTTGTTCATGAGTTAGGTCATTTTTCTGCTGCAAGATTACAAGGAATTCATGTTAAACGATTTTCCATAGGCTTTGGACCTGTTTTAGCTAGATACAAAGGGAGAGAAACTGAATACACCTTGTGCCTTATACCTTTAGGTGGATTTGTCGGTTTCCCTGATGACGATCCAGAAAGCGAAATATCAATTGATGATCCAAATTTACTTCGCAATCGTCCTATTACTGATCGAGCTATAGTTATTAGTGCAGGAGTAATTGCTAATCTAGTATTTGCTTATTTTCTTTTGGTTGGGCAGACCGCTACGATGGGAATTCAAGATTTACAACCAGGACTGATGGTTCCTCAAATAGATAATAATTCTGCAGCTATGGATGCAGGAATAAAAGAAGGAGATATTATTTTATCTATAGATCAATATCCGTTAAAAGAGTTTCCTGAAGCAACTACATTATTCGTTGAAAAAGTTAAAAACTCGATAAATAAACCTTTAAATTTGACTATTAAAAGAAAAGAAGAAATATTAGATTTAACAGTGATACCTGAGCTAACTGAAGAAGGGAAAGGAAAAATTGGAGTAGGTTTATTGCCCAATGTTCAGTTGAGCCGCGCCAAGAACTTAGTGGAAATATTTGTTTATAGTAGTAAGACTTATCTAAATGCTTTTACTCTCACAATTAAAGGATTTTGGCAATTAATAAGGCACTTTCAAGAAAATATAGAACAAGTCGCCGGTCCTGTTAAAATTGTTGAGTATGGGGCTAGTATTGCTCAAAATAATCTCGGAAATTTATTTCAATTTGGTGCACTAATTAGTATTAATTTAGCTGTTATCAATATCTTGCCTTTGCCTGCATTAGATGGTGGACAATTGATATTTTTATTAATAGAAGGATTTTTAGGAAAACCATTACCCAATAAGTTTCAAGAAGGTGTTATGCAAACTGGCCTTGTCCTATTGCTAGGATTAGGAATTTTCGTAATTATTCGTGACACGGTAAATTTAACTATAGTTCAAGAATTTGTTAAGCAATTTGGTATGTAAGCACAACAGAAATAGAAAAATTATAAAACTTTCTATTTCTGTATTTTTGAAGAATAATTTGTCATGTTTATAGTACTTTCAATTTATCGTATGAGACGATTCGGTATAGTTAATTGAAAAAATTATTAGACACAATACTATGTTAGATTGATTTTTACAAAAAAAATTATTTTTTGTATAAATCCTGTGAAAAAAATATTTACAATGTATCTAATAGCTGCTTATGACGATTACACCATCAAACTATTTATTTAATTATGATCCTCATTACAAAGCTAACCAATTAATTTGTGGTTATGGACAAACAGCTATCATTACTGGATGGACAGTAAAAGAATCAGTTGCAAGATATTTAACATCAAAAGAATATGCAGTTATTGGAAACTTATATAGTCCAACCAGAGGTATTAGCCCTTTAATAAGAAACCTATTAGCAAATCCTCATGTAGCTTCGCTCGTTATACTGCAGTCAACGAAAGAAGATCAAAACGCAGGAGGATGTCAATGTCTATTAGATTTCTTGTCTAAAGGTTTCAGGGCAGGAGTTGATCATATAGGGAAAGATGTATGGATTATTAATTCTAATGTTCTTGGGTATATAGATATAGAAATTCCTGCTGAGGTATTAGAGTTAATTCGCGAATCTATAGTTTATAGAGAAGTTGAATCAATTTCTAAAGTAGTTGATCATGTCAAAGAACTAAATAAAAAAGAGAAAAAAAAATCTTGGAGTAATCCCCTGATTTTCCCTTTTACGGAAACTAGTTCCAAAATACGTCCTGGAACTAAATATTGTCATCGAATAGAAGGTTCTACAATTGCAGAAACCTGGGTTAGGATATTACATCGTATTAAAACAACTGGAAGAGTTAGGCCAACTGAATATGGAAAATGGCAAGAACTAATCAATATTGTAGCTGTCGTTACTGATGAACCCTTAGATTTCTATTTTCCTGAACCCAATTATCTTCCTATAAGAAGAGAATTTATCAACGACTATATATCCCAAATTCTTGATGATTCTTCACAACGAGAAGGGATCAAATATACATATGGCCAAAGATTAAGATCTTGGTTTAAAAAAGATCAAATCCAACAAGTTATTGATCTACTAGTTTCTGATATTAATTCTTCCAGAGCTGTCATGTCTCTCTGGGATGTTAATGATTATGATAATAATGACAGCCCTCCATGCCTAAATCATATTTGGATAAGAACTATTGATGATGAATTATCTTTAACAGCTACGTTTCGTAGTAATGATATGTTTTCCGCATGGCCTTCAAATGCAATGGGCCTAAGGGCATTGCAAATACATATTATGAGAGAAATACAAAATCGAATTAATCAGAAGTTGAAAATTGGTCCATTAGTGACTGTTAGCCAAAGCGCTCATATATATAACGATTGTTGGGAATATGCAGATAAAATAGTAGATGCAGAATACGAAACAATATGTCGAGAAAAAAAATATGCTGATCCTAGTGGTAGCTATTTAATTGTTATTAAAAATAATCAAATATTTGTTGAGCATATTACCCCAGGTTCAGGAGAAATTGTAAATTGTTACTTTGGTAAATCTGCAAGGAAAATCTATAACAAAATTGCAGAGGATTCTCCTGGTATTGGAATTAAACATGCTATGTACTTGGGCTCAGAATTACAAAAGGCAGAAATTTGTTTAAAGGACAAATCTTATCATTATCAGCAAGATAAACCCTTAACAGTTAAAAGTTAGTTAAAAAATTTTTCTAAGTCATTGTATAGGCATTGACAAATATTGATGTCAAAATATAATTTTGTTAAGATAGTTGAGCTTTTACAGATAAAGTACATATCTTTCTAAAAATAAAATTGCAACATATACTAATTTTTAATAGCTATTTTTAGTAGAAGTTTAAATTAACTCGCTTTTTTATATTAATAAATAATCACATGAATAAGTTAAAAATAGTAAAGCTAAAGAGCTCTGCGGTTATTCCACGATATGAGCACTATGGAGATTCAGGAATGGATTTAATATCTATAGAAGAAGTAGAAATTAAATCTTATGAAAGTAAACTAATTAAGACTGGTATCTCTATTGAACTACCTCCTAATACAGAAGCACAAATTCGTCCAAGAAGTGGTTTAGCTTTAAAGCATCAAATTACCGTTTTAAATACTCCAGGAACTATTGATGAAGGATATCGTGGAGAGATTGGAGTAGTTCTGATTAATCATGGTTCAATCTCTTTCAAAGTTTTACCAGGAATGAGAATTGCTCAAATGGTTATCATGCCTATCATACGTGTTGAAATTGAAGAGGTAGATTCCTTAAGTTCTTCAATTAGAGGCACAGATGGATTCGGCTCAACAGGAGTTTAATATTTTTTAAATAATTCTTATAAATATTTTTATGACATACATAAAAGGTCAAAGACCTACTTGGAACGAGTATTTTATGATGATGGCTAAGTTAGCTGCTACAAGATCTACTTGTTTAGCCTTTCCAGTAGGAGCCGTTATTGTAAAAGATAAGCGTGTTTTATCTACTGGGTACAATGGTCCTCCTGCCAACTCTAGTCACTGTATAAGTCAGGGTGTTTGTTATCCAGGACTTGAAAGCTGTATTTCTTCTAGCAATTTGCCTTCACGTGCTGTTCATGCAGAGGCAAATGCTATTGCACAAGCAGCAAAATATAGAATTTCTACAAATAACTCTACTATTTACGTAACCTTGGAACCTTGTATATCTTGTTTGAAACTAATAATTTCTGCCGGAATTAAAGAAGTTTTTTATGAAACGGAATTTAATAAAGTTAATAAAAGTTTGATACGAGATATGTTTATTCAGGAAGGTTTGATAACTTTAACTAAAATGAATTTATCTCATGAAGCGATGTCTCGTGCATCTCTATTTCTTTTAAACTCCACATCAGTTAAAAATAATAACATTCTTACTGATGCTTAATTTATAGAGGTAGTTTTTGAATAGCTTTGTTAGAACCAATAACAACCATTGATAAATTTTTATTTAATTTCTCCTGAGGTGAAGGATTAATTTTAAACTTATCATCATTACCAACAGCTAGTACGCTTATATCATAACGGCTTCTAAGTTTTAGTTCTTCAATAGCTATTCCGTGGAATTCTTGCGGAATACGAGTTTCTACAATACTATGATCAGGATCAAGTTCGAATCTTTCTATGATTCTAGGATTTTGCGTGAGTAAATGAACTAAGTCACACCCAGCTTGATATTCGGGATATACAACTAAATCAGCCCCAACTTTTTGCAAAAGTTTGCCATGAACATCAGAAGAGGCTTTGGCAATTACGTATTTCACACCTCCTTCTTTAATATTTAAAGCAGTAACAATACTCTCTTCCAAATAATTTCCAATAGCAATAATAACAGTATCAAATTCAAAAATACCTGCCTCTTTTAGAGCATTAGGCTTAGTTGAATCTAGTTTGATGGCACTTGAAGCAATGTTCTCAGTTAAAACTTGAGACACTAAAGATTCTTTTATGTCTGTTCCTAATACTTCGTAGCCTAATTTATGAAGGTTTCTGCATACTGAACGCCCAAAGCGTCCTAATCCAATAACTGCAAATTGACGGGTCTCTCTACGAAGAATACTTAAAAAATTTAAGGACTTCAAATTAATACCTCACCCTTTTTTAGAAATATCTATTTATAATAATATAAAATTTACAACTTATCCGACTAATAAAGTTTCTTCAGGATATTGTATTAATCGTGGTTGAGATTTTTTGGAAATAGCTGCGATAAAAACAAGTATCCCCACTCTTCCAACATACATTGTGAGAATTAATAAAAGTTGTGATAAAGAAGATAAATTAGCTGTAATACCTGTAGAAAGTCCTACAGTTGCAAATGCAGAAATCACCTCAAACAAAACTTGTAAGGAACTAACCCCAGAGTCAAAGAAAGTAGGATTTAAGCTAGCCTCAGATAGCGAAATTAATAATGTCATTAGAACAACCATATTTGTTGAACCAAATACAACAGCAACTGCTTTTAAAATTAAAGAAACAGGAACTTCTCTGCGGAACATTACTACTTCATGATTTCCTTTTAAGACAGAGCGTGTACAATTAGTTAGGATACAAAGTGTTGTGGTTTTAATGCCTCCTCCTGTTCCATTAGAACTTGCACCTACAAACATAAGTCCCATAGTTAGGAAAAGACCAGCAAAAGTCATATTTTTAATATCAATACTATTAAATCCCGCTGTTCTTGTTGTAACAGACTGAAACCAAGCTGTTAATAATTTATTATGAAAATTCAACAATCCTAAAGTAGCTTGATTATTATATTCGGTAATCAAAAATGTAATAGTTCCAGCAACAAGTAAGGCGATAGTCGTACTTGTTGCAACTTTAAAATTTAAAGAAAATCCTAACCTTTCTTGTTTATTTTTAAGCTTATGTCTAATTGCTATATACATTTCAATAATGACTTGATAACCAATGCCTCCGAATATAATCAATATAGAAATTGCAAAATTGATTATAAAAGAGTCACCAACACTAATTAAACTATCTGAAAATAAACTAAATCCTGCATTATTCCAAGCACTAATGCTATGAAAAGTGGCTATCCATAAACCTTGAAAGGTTCCATATTTATCCGAAAATACATTAAGCATTAATAAAATACCAAGAATTTCGAAAATTAAAGTTGTTGCAACAATTGAAATAATAATATTTTGGCTACTACCATATAGATGAGAACTATCAAATGGTTCCTTTATTGCAAATTTTTGTCTAAGGTCAAACTTTCTACCTAGGACAAGTATTAGGAAAGTAGTTGTTGTCATATAACCCAATCCTCCTACTTGAATTAGCAAAAGGATGATTAACTGACCCCAAAAAGAAAAATAACTTCCTGTATCAACAACAACTAATCCTGTTACACATACGGCAGAGGTAGATGTAAACAAAGCAACTAAAGGGTTGCTCCAACTTCCGTCACTAGTAGCAAAGGGTAACATTAATAATAATGTACCCACTAAAATCACTGCTAAAAAACCTAAGCAAATCGTCCTTGCAATCGTCATCAGCAATAAAAAATCTTAATAGAACTGAATTGCTCGTACATTAACATAAATATAAAAAATACTATTATTTAAATATTAATTTAACTAACTAATATCATAAAACATGACTTAATTGTATTTATATTCGATCCTCAATAAATCATGTAAGCATTGTTAAAGTGCCTATATAAAACTTATTGATACTGTTAGAAATTTCAATGTGTAAGATCGTTGAAAGTACCTAATATAAATATAACATGAGTACTTTGTTTCTCTAAATTCCTTGTTCCTATGGAATTTAATATTTTTTAGAATACACATAGAAGTATTTTAATGAGCAATTAATAAAATATTTATTCCAAGCATTTGTGACGCTATAATAATAGTTTGATCAATAATTTCAAATTTTATTTAATCTCTAAATACTATATAGTTCATATTACAAATGTCCTTTAATTCATCGCAACAAGAAGCTCAATTTAATTCCGGATTACAAGAAATTCGTGCTACACGCCTTGCAAAGGTAGAAGAGCTAAAAAAGCTAGGTTTAGTTCCTTATGCTTATCAATGGAAATCTACTCATAATGCTGCTCATCTACAGAAAACTTATGTTGATTTAGGCGAAGGAGAAGAACTAGACAAAGAAGTCTCACTTGCTGGAAGAATTATGGCTCGTAGAGTTTTTGGAAAGCTTGCTTTTTTTACTCTACAAGATGAAACAGGAAATATTCAGCTATATCTTGATAAAAAAATTATTCAAGATAATATGAGTAATATAGAAAACCCTTTTAATCATCTCAAAAAACTCATAGATACTGGTGATATTATTGGAGTTACAGGGAGTATAAAAAAGACCGAAAAAGGTGAACTCTCTATTAAAGTGAAAACATATGAAATTTTAACTAAATCATTATTACCACTTCCTGATAAATGGCATGGTTTAACTGACAGAGAAAAACGTTACCGCCAAAGATATATTGACTTAATAGTTAACCCTAGTACAAGGGAGACTTTTCGTTGCCGTTCAAAAGTAATATCCTCTATTCGTAAATTTTTAGAAGAGAGGGGATTTCTTGAGATAGAAACACCTGTTTTGCAATCTGAAGCAGGCGGAGCAGATGCAAGACCTTTTATAACGCATCACAATACATTAAATATGGATCTCTATTTAAGGATTGCGACAGAATTACATCTAAAAAGACTAATTGTAGGTGGCTTTGAAAAAGTATTTGAGATAGGTAGAATTTTTCGTAACGAAGGAATTTCAACTAAACATAATCCAGAATTTACTTCCATTGAGATTTACGAAGCATATTCAGATTACTATGGCATGATGGAGTTAACAGAAAAAATTATCACCAGGATTATTCATGATATAGGTCAAGATACAATTATTGAATGTCAAGGACAAAAAATTAATTTTTCGCAACCTTGGCGAAAAATTACTATGAATGAAATAGTTAAAGAAAAAAATAATTTAGATTTCGAAAGTTTTAAAACTTTCGAAGAAGCCAAAATAGCAGTCAACAAGCTAGGAATACAAATCCCGGAAGCCTGTCGGACTATAGGAAAGTTACTTAATGAAGTTTTTGAGCAAACTGTAGAAGAGACAATAATTCAACCTACATTTATTTTAGATTTTCCTGTCGAAATTTCTCCATTAGCAAAACCTCATCGTACAAAAGGAAATGTGGTTGAAAGATTTGAACTTTATATCATGGGACGAGAATTAGCAAATAGTTTTTCTGAATTAACCGACCCTATTGACCAAAGAGAAAGGCTAGAAAAACAAGCTATTAAAAAAGCAGCAGGAGACTTAGAAGCTCACAATATAGATGAAGATTTTTTAACAGCTTTAGAATATGGAATGCCTCCTACTGGAGGATTGGGAATCGGTATTGATCGACTCATAATGCTACTAACAAATTCTGCAAGTATAAGAGATGTAATTGCTTTTCCATTACTAAAAAACCAAAATGTAGAAAGCTAGGTAGTAACTTGACCAATTGATATATGTTGGCTATCCAATAAAGTTAGTATATGTCTTATTTAAATTATCATTATTAAATCTTATAAGTTCTGTTTTTTGTACCTAATTAAAGTATTCATTAAATACTATAATTACAGACGTATCTAATATGTCTGTACAAAGAAGCTACAGAATAGAAATTAACTTAAGATACAGTTTTTACAATCATGAGTTAAACTAGCATTATTATTAAGTAAAAGTCTTCTACAGTTTTTATTCATTGGGTAAGAAAAAATAAATTTCTTAATTTCCCCAGTCTTAGTTCAATACAATCGAGGTAAATATGTCGGAAGTAATGGCTTTAACACCAACTAATGTCGAACAAGTTTTAGATGAATTACGTCCATACTTAATAGCAGATGGAGGTAATGTAGAGCTTGTCGAAATAGATGGAGCAATCGTGAAATTACGTCTACAGGGAGCATGTGGCTCCTGCCCTAGTTCTACCATGACTCTTAAAATGGGAATTGAAAGACGTTTAAAAGAAATGATTCCTGAAGTTTCAGAAGTTGAACAAGCATTTTAAAGTTTAAAGATTTAGAAAAAAGCTATATATTATTAAGTATTTTTTCTTTTACTAATAAACGTAGTGATAGACTTCCGGTACTTTCTATTACTACGTTTTAAATTCTAGTTTTACTAATGCTTGGATAGGACAATATACTAAAATAAGACCTAATCGTGTATATTTGTTTTCATCAATAGAAATTAACATTTAACTTTATTAGCTAAAATAATCACTTGTAAAATCAGTAAAATATAAATATTCTTTGTGTTCTTGATAATTTAAATAGTAACTAGTTATTATTTAAATTTCAAAAAATAGTCTAATCTTTTGCATATATATAATTGTTTATTTGCTAAAATTGTAAGTTCTCAACTAGAAAAACTACTTATTAGGTTAATTCTTTAACTTACTGGTGTATTATTTATCCTTAACATATTTGATCATAATAACTTTATATAATTAGATACAATATCATCATCATTAATGAAATATATATTAAAATTAAGTTTCCGAATAAATAACACTCATATTTAAAACGGAGTAGTTGGAGAAAAAATATATGGGTAAAGTAGTTAGCATTGATCTGGGAACAACAAATTCTGTAGTCGCAGTTATGGAAGGCGGTAAGCCAGTGGTTATCGCTAATTCCGAAGGAATGCGTACTACTCCTTCTATGGTGGGCTTTAGTAAAGATGGGGAGTTGGTAATAGGACAAATGGCACGAAGGCAGGCTGTTCTTAATCCTCAAAATACATACCATAGTGTTAAAAGATTTATAGGACGTAAATATAATGAGTTAACTAATGAATCAAAACAAGTTCCTTATACTATTCGTCGAAATGATAATGGTAATATTAAGCTAGCATGCCCTCGTTTAAACAAAGATTTTGCTCCTGAAGAAATATCAGGATTTATTTTGAGAAAGCTAGCTGAAGAGGCAGAACGTTATTTAGGAGAACCTGTTACAAGTGCGGTAATTACAGTTCCTGCATATTTTAATGATTCTCAGAGACAAGCTACCAGAGATGCAGGGAAGATAGCAGGATTAGAAGTACTAAGAATAATCAATGAACCGACTGCAGCCTCTTTAGCCTACGGATTAGATCAAAAAACATCTCAAAAAATTTTGGTTTTTGATTTAGGAGGAGGCACCTTTGATGTTTCCGTCTTAGAAGTTGGGGATGGAGTATTTGAGGTTAAATCCACTAGTGGTGATACTCAGTTAGGAGGGAGTGATTTTGACAAACGCATTGTTGATTGGCTAGCTGAGCAATTTTTAAAGGATGAAGGTATAGATCTAAGGAAAAATAGACAAGCCTTACAACGCCTTACTGAGGCCGCAGAGAAAGCTAAAATAGAGCTTTCCGGAGTAAGTGTAACTGATATAAATCTTCCTTTTATTACCGCTACAGAAAATGGTCCGCAACATATAGAGAAAAAATTAACACGTCCTCAGTTTGAAGATCTTTGTTCAGACTTAGTAAGTCGCTTACAACGTCCTCTCAAAAGAGTTATGAATGATGCAAAATTAACTCCTGTTCAGATTGATGAGGTGGTACTCGTAGGTGGAGGGACTAGGATGCCGATGATTAAGTCTTTGGTACGTAGTTTAATTGATAAAGAACCTAATGAAAATGTTAATCCTGATGAAGTTGTAGCAGTTGGAGCTGCTATTCAGTCAGGTATTTTAGCTGGTGAAGTTAAAGAAATATTATTATTAGATGTAACTCCTCTTTCCTTAGGTTTAGAAACGATAGGAGGTGTTACGAAAAAACTTATACCTCGTAATACAACTATCCCAGTACGTCGCTCTGATATTTTTTCGACAGGAGAAAATAATCAAACCATAGTAGAAATTCATGTTGTTCAAGGAGAACGTGAAATGACTGTTGATAATAAATCTTTAGGACGTTTTAAACTTACGGGAATTTCTCCTGCTCCAAGAGGACTTCCTCAAGTACAAGTTGCTTTTGATATTGACGCAAATGGAATATTACAAGTTACTGCAAGGGATAAAGCAACAGGGCGAGAACAAAGTGTCCTTATCCAAGGAACCTCTACTATTAGTGAAAAAGATATTGATCGGATGGTTCAAGAAGCTTCTATATTTGCGGAGAAAGATCGGCAGCGGCGGGAGCGTATAGAAAAACGTAATAATGCTAAAGCTCTAACAGATCAAGCCTTAAGAAGAATAAAAGATATTACACTCGATTTTGGAGCTCAATTTACTAGTAGCTATCGTCGTCAAATTGAAGTTTTAAATCGTGAGATTATTGAGAGTTTAAATAATGATGATGAAAGATCTTTAGATAAAGCAAAAGATAATTTAGAGGATTTATTGCATGAACTAAATAGAGAAGTACGTTTACAATATGAGGAAGAGGATGAAGGTATATTAGAATCTATTAAAAGAACTTTTGCGAATGATTCCGAAACTGATTCATATATTCCTTATGATTCTGATTATAATTCCACTTATTACCAAAAGCGGAAAGATTATGAATCTTCTGAATATGAACGTTACAATGATCAATATGACGAATATAATATGATTAAACAAAATAGTGACAACCATTCTTTCCCTCAAAAGGATTTGAGATATTCTCGAGATCAATACGAATCTTACCAAAATCGTAACCGTTTTCGTCAAATACCAAACGAAAATCAATGGGATGAAGAAGAAGAAGATTGGTTTTAAGTTTTAGAGCAAATCAATTTTAATTCTAACCATTCTAAATTCTTTTTAACATTGTATATATGCAACAAATTCATGACTATTACACAATCTTAGAAGTTACGAAAAATGCTACTGCAGAAGAAATTAAAGCATCTTTTCGTAAACTTGCTCGAAAATATCATCCTGATGTTAATCCAGGGAATAAAACATCAGAAGAAAAATTTAAAAGTATTAATGAAGCTTATAATATTTTATCAGATGAAACTAAAAGAGCAGATTATAATCGTTTAAAATTTAACAAAAAAAGATATGATTCTTTTTCGTTTCATTCTCAAAATAACGAACAAAAAAGAAATTTTTCAAAATTTAAAAATATAAATTTTAATTCTGATGCTAATAAAAAAGCGAAGACTGTCAGCTCTTTGCATAATGCACAAGATGTTGAAGCTAAATTAAATATTTCTTTAGAGAAAGCTTATTGTGGAGGAAGAGAAAGAATACGCTTAGAGGATGGTAGATCTATAGAAGTAGATATGCCATCCAAAATGATTAGTGGGCAAAAAATTAGACTTAAAAATCAAGGACTTAATGGAGGAGATTTATACCTTGAAATATTAATAACACCCCATGCTTTTTTTAAGTTAAAAAATATAGATATTATTTACGAAATTTTATTGACCCCAAGTGAAGCAATACTAGGAGAAGAGATTACTGTTCCTACAATTGATGGTATGGTTAAAATAACAGTTCCTAAAGGTATTCAAGCCGGACAAAAACTTCGTCTAGCCAATAAAGGATATTTTGATGAATTGGGACAAAGAGGAGATCAATTTTTAGAAATAAACATAGCTATTCCTTCAGAAATTAGTGAAGAAGAATTATTTTTATACAAACAGATTCGTTCTAAAGAAAAATTTAACCCACGACGAAATAAGTCATAAATAAAAACTGTAATACCTATTAACAAATATTATAATTTATACTTTGAGAAATAAGAGATAGTAAGTTTTTGCATGAAGAAATATCTTTAAAGTATATAAATTAATCATTATTTTTTTGGATAAAAAAGTAGGCACAGACTAACATTTATAAATATAACTAAAGTTTTAAAATTATTTCTAATTAAAAATTTTTTATTAATTATTATGATTCATTTTTTTTCTACAAATAAAATTCGTTCTCTTGGAAGTGTAGCCTTTCTTATTGGTCTCAATAATTATATTTTCTTGCATAACTTGGCATTATCTTTACCAGAGCCTGTCTTAGACCCTTTAGAAATACCTCTAGAAGATTCTTTAATTCCGCATATTATTCGTCCTTTAACAATTTTAGAAAAGACTCAATTAAGAGAAAATCTCAATCAGTTAAATCAGAAAGCGCAGAGAGAAATGCGTGCAGGTGATGTAGATCTCGCTTTTACGATTTGGTATAGAGAATTAAGACTAAGAAGAGTTTTAGGCAGAATTGAAGAACTCAATAGGTTGGGAGAGATAGGGAAAATTGCATGGGAATTAGCTAGGAAAGAAGACGTACAAGTTATTAGTAAACGTATTTCAAACTTGCATAAAATTTCTGAACAAGAAAATTCCGTGAGCTTAAATTTTTTAATAGCTTTAGCAGATGCATATTTTCAGCTTAACAGCTTAGACGATTCTATTACAATTTATAAAAAGATTTTAAAATATGCTCAAAAAAAGCAAATTACACTGATTGCAGAGAAGTCATTACAAGGGCTAGGAAAACTATATTTAGCTAAATTTGATTTTCCAAATGCTGCAAAAATTTATGAAAAATTATTATACAGAGCACAAATCAAAAAGAACGCTTATTTAGAACAGTTTTATTTACAAATCTTATCTAGCATTTATAATGCATCTCTACAAACTAATAACTCTGTAAACATTAAAGAAAAATTAGTAAAAAGCTATTTTTTAACTCAAAAAATACACTTTATCCCTTCACTTAAAGTTGATATAGGTCAAGATTATCAACTTTTAGACCAACCAGAAATAGCAAGTAAAAATTATCAAGAAGCTTATACTTTAGCTTGGAAGTTAAAGTTATTTAGAGTTGCAGAAGAAGCATTAACAAAACTATCATCTCTTTACGAAAATTATAAACAAGTTGATTATGCTTTACAAATTTATCAAAAGTTACTCCAAATTGAAAAAATATCTTATAACTATTATGGATTAATGAAAACATATGGCATAGTAGGAGAAATTTATATGGAGAAATTTCAATATGATCTTGCCTTATCTGCTTTTAAGGAAGGATTGATCTTAGCTCGTTCTCTAAATTATGATCAAGAATATTTTTTAATGAAAATTAAAACAATTAATCAAGAAATAAAAAAATAAATTATATTATTTTTATTGCATAGATATTTTCATTTTAAAACATTAGTATAGCCCGTCTTATTAGTAATAGTAAGTAAAGTATTGTTAATACATTATTCTATCTAATTTCTTTTGACTTGAAATTATAGTTGTGATAATTTGGTACAAATTTTGAAAAGTGAAATCTTTTAGTTTAATCTTTGTAAGAAGAAATATTAAAGTTATTAATTTAAGGCAACAAAGTTAAATCAGAAGCGTCGTATCAAATATTATATTAACAATAATATCTAATACGAATTTTGCTGTTCTTGATTAATGCCTGATTTATCAAAGATTTGTTATAAAAAAAAGAACTTGATAGATAGAAACAATAAGGCTATTAAAGCATTTCTCTATTAAATTAAGAAACTAAGTTTTCTTTTGAATAGTAGACTTAAAAATTAGATATTTTTCTGTTAAACAAAGTTTTAGAATATTAATTTTTAATTAAATAACATATCCTTAATATGACTCAAAGTTCAAAGAATAAAGGTTCTCAGTTTTCTAAAAATAATCCTTGGATCGAATTAATACAAACTATTGTCACTGCAGCTGTTCTCTCTTTAGGTATTCGAACATTTATTGCTGAAGCACGTTATATTCCTTCTTCTTCTATGAGGCCAACTTTAGAAGTTAATGATCGTTTAATTATTGAAAAGTTAAGTTATCTCTTTCGAGAACCAATTCGAGGAGATGTAATAGTTTTTAATCCAACAGAGTCACTTAAAGCAGAAAACTTTAAAGATGCATTTATTAAAAGAATTATAGGACTTCCTGGAGAAATAGTTGAAGTAAAAACAGGAAAAGTATATGTAAACGGAAAGAAAATATCTGAAGAATATATTTTTGAAGCTCCTGATTATAATTATGGACCTAGCAGAATACCAGAAGATGAATATCTTGTTCTTGGAGATAATAGAAATAATAGTTATGATTCCCATTATTGGGGCTTTGTACCTAAAAAAAAGATTATCGGTAAAGCCTTCGTTCGTTTTTGGCCTTTTGACAGATTAGGCTCTTTGTACAAACAGCCAGCTTACTTAAAATAATAATATTTAGTACAAATTTAATTTATGTCATAAGCCATTAAACTTTCTTGTTTCTTGAAAGCAGTCAATAATTCTCTAATTAATAAGAATTACATATAATAACAAATAATATTTTAAATATTTGATATTTATGACGGAGAGAGAGGGATTCGAACCCTCGTTGCCTTGCGACAAAATAGTTTTCGAGACTACCGCATTCAACCACTCTGCCACCTCTCCAAAATAATGAACGCATACTATTATAACAGAGGTTAAACTAAGTAATTGTTTGTCCAAAAAGTTGAAATTAATAGCATACGATAATTGCTAGATAATATTCAGAATATATTGAAATGTACTTCAAAGTTTAAATTGATAATTTTAATAAAATATTAGTTAACTATTAAATTCAAACAATCATAACTTTAAGATTACAAAAAACATTTAAATAATTTAAATTTGCTAAATGTCTAATTATCTTTGTTACATAAGTGTAATTTTTAGAATCATACTTGTATGAGTTATTATATATTTGAAAATATTCAGTCTTTCACCTGAATAGTATATATGAACAAAAATATTATTTACTAACTATAATTTTATCTCCCAAAATTATGACTATCAAGAACATAACATCAGATTTACAGTCATTGAATTTTTTTCCATATTTAGATAATGACGGATTGATAAACGAAAAATTACACAAAAAGATAGGAGTTTATGCAATTTTTAATAAAAACAAGCACATTCAGTTTATAGGCTATTCTCGCGATATTTATTTAAGCTTAAAACAACATTTAGTTCGTCAACCGAATAATTGTTATTGGCTTAAATTTGAAACAATAGATAATCCTAACCGTAGTATCCTAGAACAAATTAAGAAAGACTGGATCAGCCAGTATAAAAATTCTATTCTTGAGAGTTTAGAACATCAGGCATTGTGGACTCAACCTATTGATGCAAAAATACAAATGACAGAAGAAGATAAAAAAGACTATGCTAATGGTAATGAAATATCTCAAATAAAACTCTTAAAAACAATTGCTAGACAAGTACAAAACAATATTGAAAAATCACTTTCAGATCGTGGAAGTAATGTTGAAATCCGATTTAATCCTAAATTGAAAGAAAAAGGTTTATTGGATCTAAAGTAAATTTATAAATTCTACAATACTAATCATTATTCTAAAAAAACTTGTAGGTAAATTTATATAGATTAAAACTAGATAATATTATTTTTAATAAATGTTGTACATTAGTGTTGTTTAATCTTTTCTGTAATAAAGGAGTATTAACAATGACGTGGCGTGGATCAGTAAGTATACCAGATCGCATTTTTGGAATCATAGTTTATTGTTTTGCTATTTATGATACTTTATTTTTTGGAAGCTTTCTTTTACAACAGTTTCCTGCCTTTGGCTTTTTCTGCTTCCCTGCTTTACCAATAGAATTAAGCTATGGACTTATCGCATCTTTATTGGGACCTCTGGGTAGCTTTGCTAGCTTCGCAGTATTTATTATACTTTTTGCAGCAGTTGTCAGAAACGAAAAAATTAGTCATTTTATTCGTTACAACACAATGCAATCTATTCTCATATCAATTTCATTAGCTTTAGCAAGAATCGTAATGCAATATGTTTTAATACCTGCTTTAGGACACAGTGGATTGTTGATAGAAACTTTTTACAGTCTTATCTTTCTAGGCGGTCTTATTGCTTCTTATTATTCTATGTTCCAAAGTACATTAGGCCGATATGCAGAAATTCCTACTATTTCTGAAGCTGCATATTCCCGTATTCGTTAATTAACTTTAAATTGTTAGCTTAAGAAATCTTATTAAGCTTTTTAGGTCACTTTCCTAGTTATATTATCTATTTTTCTTAAAGCTTTAATTAATAAATCTTTAAGAAAATAAAGATATAACTAGGAAATAAATATCTAATAAATTTAAGTAGTTCCAAGATAGTTAATTATTTTTTTATATGTATGTCAAAATTTTAGTTAAAGTAATTTCTAGTATAAAAAATATAGACTTTTTATAGATGTTAGATTTAAATATTTTTTTTAAATATTAGTGCTTAAGACTATTCAACTAAGCTAAAAAAGCTTTAATTGAAGCTAATTGACTTTTAAGTAATTTTAAATTATTGGCATAAACATTAATAATCAGTTAAATTAGCTATATCTGATTTATCTTTTGCAAGATAGTTATATACAGTGGTAATGTATAGTATTGAAAGATTTCTATTAAAAGTAAAATTTTATTGCTCTATATTAGTTAGTTTTCAAAAATCCTTGCTTCTCAATCAGAAAATATGACCAAGTTAGAAGCCAGTATGCCCAAAAGGAGTTTAAAGTAATGAGCCAACACTATGAAATGATTTACATTTTACGACCTGATTTATCTGAGGAACAGGCAAATCAAGCTGTAACTAAATATCAAGATTTCTTAATCAAAAATAATGCTATAGATATTAAGGTAAATGTCTGGGGCAAACGCCGTCTTGCTTATCCTATTCAAAAAAAGCTTGATGGTATATATGTTCAATTTAATTATCAAGCAGATGGTACGCAGATTGAACCTTTAGAAAGAATAATGCGTTTAGAGGAAGACGTATTACGCTATCTTACGATTAAAGTAGAAGAAGACTTAATTGAACAAACTTCTGAGCTTGATAATAATGAGATCAACCCTGAGATAGTAAAAAAATCAGAAGAACTAGACAATAATAATCCTAAAACTTCTGAAGCAAAAACAGTAGAACCTATAGCTTCTGAAGATTAATCTATTACTTTTTACACTATTCTGAAATCATTTATACTTTATTGCTTTCAGGTAGTGTAATTTTTTATAAAGAAATATATTCTTAGAAACATAACAAAACCTTAATTTTTAATAAGGTGTTTTCATTATTAGTAATAGTAGCTAAGTATAAGTAACTTATTTTATTTTGAATCTGAAACGATTTTTGCTGTTATCAAATCTCTAATTCTTTCAGTTTTAGCATTTGTTATCATTAAGCCTGGATAAATACTTGTTTTTTGGAATGGATGGTGTAGTAGCTTACATTTTCCGAAAGATATATAGTGCATCATCAATGACTTATGAACAACTGCTACACTATCTAAAAAAATCTGATCAGAAGTTGAGTTGAGTGGTTTTCCATCTTGAGGATCTATAATTTCAACCAAGTATTGCTTCTTCTGTAAAGTTAATTGGATAGTTTTTCCTAGTCTTAAGAAATTTTCTTTTAATCTATTTTTTTCTCTCCTAACTCGCGCACAGTTATTATTCAAAGGTATTGTAGAATATAATAAAACTATTATTAATGAATGAGGAGATTTACCCCAACTAGCAAATAACTGAGAATAATTATTTAAAATATATCTTGTAGGTTCTAAAAGATATATTTCATAAATATCGTCAGTTTTTTCTTGATTTATTACTATAGAACGTAATGTTGACATTTTTTACAATAACTATTACTTGTAAATATTACTAATACCTTTTTACTTTTTGAAAGATTTCTAACAATAAATGAATAAAACAACAAAACTAATTTTAATATTATCAACTTTATAATTATTTATTTTTATTAGGAATATTTTGAATATTAACCCTAGGTAGTCGACGCTTAAAACCACAAAGAATTTCCCAGGAGATAGTCCCCAACTCTAAAGCCCAGTCATTTGCTGTAATTTCTTGCTCTCCATCCTTACCAATTAATGTTACTATATCCCCAACTTTTATATCTTTTACATGACTTACATCTAGTATTAATTGATCCATAGTAATAGCCCCAATCTGATGAGCCCTTTGGCCATGAATCAATACTTGAAGTCGATTGGATAAATTTCGAGGAACACCATCAGCATAGCCAATACTAACTATTGCAATTATCATGGAATGTTTACTAGTAAATTGGTTGCCATAACTAACTTTCGTGCCTTGAGAGATAGTTTTAATTTGAGTAATTTTTGCTTTAACCTGCAATATAGGCTTTAAGGAAACTTGAGAACGCAAATGAGGAGATGGATAGATTCCGTACAGAGCTAATCCTACTCTCACAAGATTATAGTGTAACTGAGGATAATTAATTGTAGCTGCAGAATTAGCAAAATGTAGGCAAAATTTATTCTGGTTTTTCAGATCAGAAACTACTGTTTCAAAACGCTGATGCTGTAATTCTATGCTTTCTTTATCCGGATCATCAGATGCAGAAAGATGAGAATAAATACCTGATAGCTTCAAATATGGCAACTTATGTACTAATTTAATTAATCTAGTTCCTTGATACCAAGGAGTTCCTAAGCGAGACATTCCTGTATCTAATTTAAGATGGACAGATAATTGTTTTTTATATTGAGATAAAGTTCTGGAAATCATAAAAGCTTGCTCTAAACAGCAGATTGTAGCTTCCAAATTCCAGTGTATGTTTGCCACTACTTCCTCAGGTGTATTTGTTACGCCTAATACTAGTATTGGTGAATTAACTCCTGCTTCACGCAATTCTATTCCTTCCATTAATGTGGCTACTGCCAAAGCATTTGCCCCAGCTTTAAGTACTGTCTTAGCAACAGTAACACCTCCGTGACCATAACCATCTGCTTTTACAACTGCCATTAATGCAGTTCCAGTAGATAGTAAATTTTTAATTTGAGTTACATTATAAGTTAAAGCATCAAGATCTATTTGCATCCATGCTCTCTGACAAGTAATTTTAGAAAAATAAGAACTGTAAATATCTGGAGTTACAATTTTCTGAGTCAATTCTTGATATGGCACTTTATTAACTACTCTCCATTTTTGTACATTTATTAATCAAAATAAATCATCAGTATATATATTTAATAAGTATAGTGAATATTATAAAAATATATAATTCTATATAAAACTACTCAATAAGTTAGTTTATCCAGCCTTGTTTACTTTTGTAAAAATAAGATAAACAACTTTTATCAAAAAATTACAGTTGCATACACAATCTATTGAATAACTTTTTTATTTAAGTAGATATTATGGTTGCACTTTATTAAAATCTACACTAAAGAATTTCTTTGATAACAACTTTAGGTTTAAGAAAGTCATCCTTGCCATCAGATACGTAACAACCTATTCCTAAAAATTCTTCTTCGTTCTTGACTCGGATAAATTTAGAAAATAACTCTAATTTTGGAATATTAATCAATATTTTTTGTCCTTGACACCAACACATACTTTCTTTTGAAGATAATTTCAAGGAAGGAAGTTCTTTTAATAAATATTCTGGTTTAATTAAAGTAAATTCATTGTATTTGAACTGTTTACTTATTCTTTCTAGAGTTGATGTATCTGGCAATATAATTCCACAACTTTTTGTTCTGACAAGCTTAGCTAAAGTCCCACCAATACCTAACTTTTCGCCCAAATCTCTAGCTAAGGATCTAATATAAGTTCCTGAGCCACATTGAATATTAATTGTTAATTCTGGAAACTCACCAGGATGCCAGTCTAGTATTTTGATAGTGTCGATTCTAACTGTTCTTGATGGAATATCTACCTTTTCCCCCTCTCTAGCAGAAAAATATAAACGTTTCCCATTCTTTTGAATGGCACTATACAAAGGTGGAATCTGTTCAATATTTCCTATAAAGTTGTTTAATAAACTTTTGACATCTTCTAAGGTGAGACCAATCCCAGATTTTACTCTAATAATTTCCCCTTCCAAGTCATCTGTTCGAGTTTTCAAGCCAAAAATTATGGTAGCTTTGTAAGCTTTATTTTTTGGTAAAAAAGGTATCAAGCGTGTTGCTTTACCTATAGCTATAGGTAGGACACCTGTAGCTGAAGGATCTAAAGTACCTCCATGACCTATTTTTTTAAACTTAAATAATTTTCTTAACCTACTAATACAGTCATGGGATGTTAACCCTGATGGTTTATTTAAACCGACAAATCCTAGCATAAGTTGTTCTTTGTAACAGCGTCATATTTAATTTAGAAGAAAAATAAGATCTAACTGAATTTTAAGACTACAACATAACGGTAATATAAATTTACTTATATGTGCTATTAAAATAATAGATATAAAATATTTAAAATATTATATGATATTTGTTTTAAATCACTTCTTAAATATTTTTTATCAAGATTCAATATTATGACTTCTTAATTAAAAGTTAAACTAATTTGTTATTTAGAGATACAATCATGTCAAATACTGAATAATGCAGATAAAATGCCCCAATCTTTTATACCTGTAATTCTTGCTGGTGGAAAAGGCGAACGATTTTGGCCTCTTTCTCGCCGTCAACGTCCTAAACAATTTTTATCTTTGGACGATAGTGGAGATAGTTTACTACAGTCTACAGCTAACCGCTTATTACCAATAGCTAAAAACTGGAATAACCTTTGGGTTGTTACTACTGATTCTATTGTTAAGGATGTTAAGAAACATCTACCATATATGATGGATTCTAATTTGCTAATTGAACCCGAAGGAAAAGATACTGCTCCTGCAGTAGCATGGGCAATATTAGAAATTGTTAAACGTTATGGAAGTGATGTAATTATAGGCTTTTTTCCTGCAGATCATTGGATAAAAAGTGAAGAAGATTTTTTAGTTACTTTAAATTCTGCTTTTCAATTAGCCTCTCCAGGAAATGCCATAATTACTTTGGGAGTTCAGCCAACATACCCTTCTACAGGTTATGGATATATTGAACAAGGAGAACCAATCAATTATGCTGGCAATCTTCCTGCATATCAGGTTAATCGTTTTGTGGAAAAACCTGATCAAGAAACCGCAGAGTTATTGATCGCAAATGGTAAATTCAGTTGGAATAGTGGGATACTTATCTTTCGTGCAGATATTATGTTGCAAGAATTAGAAAGATACACTCCTCAGCTATTAAATTTTCTTCGAAAGAAAGGTAAAGAAGCTTATAAAGATTTAGAAAAAATTAGTATCGATTATGCTCTAATGGAGAAAACTAAGTTTACCTATGTATTGAATGCTAATTTTGGTTGGGATGACTTGGGAGATTGGAACTCTTTAGAAAGATTAACTAATGAAGCAAAAGCTAACATCGAACATTGTAAACATATAGGCATCGATACAAAGGGTTCTATTATTTATGCAAGTGATAAGAATGAGCTTATCGCTACTATTGGCTTAAAAAATTTAGTTATTGTCCGTGATAACAATGTTACTCTTGTAGTTGATAAGAGCCGTACTCAAGACATTAAACAAATATTAAAAAATATAGCAAACTATCCTGAATTTAAAAAATTTCTGTAGATATTTCAATATTATTTTTTAGCAAACTAAATTAAGCGACATTTTGACCAAGTCAATATAGATTCTTCATACTTAATTTTCCATTTTTATAAAAAGTCATATAAATTTTTTATGTTTTCTTTGACTCAAACTAGTGCTCGTCAACGAGAGATTCTTGAAGTCTTACTTAGCAACGGCTGGGAATATATGAGAGGATTATTAACAGCTGGTAAAACAGAAAACCCTCAAATTCCCACCCCAGAGGTTTTGAGAAATATATTAATAGAACTAGGTCCTTTTTATGTGAAATTAGGACAGCTTTTAAGTACACGTCCTGATATTCTCTCTCCTAGTTATATTAAAGCTCTAACTGCTTTGCAGTCTAATGTTTCTTCAGTTCCTTGGAGCGAAATTGAAGCTCTTTTAAATGAGCAATTATCAAAACCTATAAAAGCTATATTTAGTAATATTGAGAAGAAACCCATTGCAGCTGGTTCTATTGGACAAATTCATCGTGGAATTCTTCTTAATGGAGAAGAAGTGGCTATTAAAGTTCAACGTCCGAATATTGACAAGATAGTACAACAAGATATCAATTTAATCAAAGGAATTGCCGAATTAGTCTCACTCACAGAATTTGGGAGAAATTATGATATCGTACAGCTTGCTGATGAATTTTGTGAAGCTATTAAATCTGAATTAGATTTTACAAAAGAAGCAAGCTATACAGATACTATTCGCAATAATTTATCTTCAAGCCTCTGGTTTGATGCTCATAATATACTAATACCCAGAGTATATTGGGAAATAACGACAGAAAAAATCTTAGTTTTAGAATGGTTATATGGAAAACCAATTTTAGAAGCTGATTTAAATATTCCTAAAGCTATTAAATCTGCTAAGGAAAAACGAAAAGAGATTACAACCTTACTGTTTAGGGCTTTCTTTCAACAAATTTATGTTGATGGATTCTTCCATGCAGATCCTCATCCTGGTAATTTATTTTATTTAAATGACGGTAGGATAGCTATTATTGATTGTGGAATGGTAGGTAAAATTGATCCACAAACACAAAAAATATTAATAGAATTATTATTAGCAATTTTTGATTTAGATGCTCAAGGATGTGCTCAATTAACATTTAAGCTATCAGAATCAGATAAAGTAGATAATCTGCTAAAGTTACAAAATGATTATAAAAAAATATTAAAGAAATACTATAATTTAAATCTTTCTCAATTTAATCTAAGCGAAGTTGTATATGAAATATTACAAATTGCACGCAAAAATAAATTAACAATTCCAGGAAATTTAGGATTATACGCAAAATGTTTAGGGAATCTAGAAGGTACAGCAAGACAGTTTAACCCATCTTTCAATCTTTTTGATGAAATAAACCCATTAATGACTAGTTTATTTTATCGTCAACTCGTGGGAGATAAACCTCTACAAACGGGACTAAGAACAATCCTAGATTTGAAATCTATTTCCTTGAAGACTCCTCGAAGAATAGAAACTTTATTAGATCGATTATCCTCAGAGACTTTTAACTGGAATATAAAATTAAGAGAATTAGAACCTTTGAGACGTAGTATTGATGCTTCAGCAAATAGACTTTCATTTAGTATAGTTTTAGGATCTTTAATAATGGGAGCCGCAATCATTTCTGTTGGTTCTTCAACTCAGCAATTATCTATAATAAGCAGTGTTTTATTTACTTCAGCAAGTATATTAGGAGTATGGCTAATTATTAGTATTCTACGTTCAGGAAGACTAAGATAAACATAAATAAATACTTTCTAATAATTAAAAAATTTAATGATTTACTATATTTAAATTCTTATTTTCAGTATAGATTTAATTTTAATTAGGGAGTAAAAGTAAAAGAAATCCGTAAATTATTGCATCATATTTATTTACTTGGATATGTGATAAGTAAAAAGTTGATAAATTTTTAAAAGAAAAAATTAACCTTTATAAAAAATCAAGTATGTTTCTTGAAATATAACGGGAACATATTAGAGTATCATGACGACAATCATAAAAGATCTTTTAGATACCATAATCTATAGTTCTTTATTCTAGATTGAAAAGAAATTTTAGAATATTGTATAAAAGTTCTAGAAGTTAAAAGAATTTTTCTTCGAATTTAGAAGATACTAAATAGCGTTTTGGTGTTTAATCACTTTTCCGTAAATACTTGCAAACTAGTGAGATATACAATGATTTTAGAAAGATTAAAACGTTGGTCTATGGCAGAATGTTTTGATGATGATTCCGATTACATGGAAGTTAATGAAAATTCTAATCTTGAGTTAAAAGAATCAAATAAAAAAAATATTTCCAGTGACAATGAAGTACATCCTTGGTTAAAATCAAAGGAATCTCGTATTGCCACTAAAAAGAATTTTAAAAATCATCAAGATAATGTTGTTGCAATGTCTAGAATCAGCAATATTGCAGAAGTGGTTGTAGTTGAGCCTAAATCATTTGATGAAATGCCTAAAGTTATAGAAGTTTTACGAGAACAGAAATCTGTTGTTCTTAATTTAAATTCAATGGAATCAGAAGAAGGACAAAGAGCTGTAGATTTTGTTGCTGGAGGAACGTACGCTATTGAAGGATATCAAGAGCGTATTGGTGAAAGTATTTTCTTGTTTACACCTAATTGTTTTAAAGTTAGTAATTTTGCTGATGATATAAATAATGAAGTAGAAGTTGCAAATGTTTTATCTTCTAGTTCTAACTCTTGATTGAATATTACTAATCTTCTAATTTAGTTGTTAATCTTTATTTTTTAAAAGTTAGTTTTCAACTGTTAAAATAACATGATTACATGTAATAAATAATATTTAATGTTTCAAGTAATTTATTCGTTAAATAAAAAACCATAACAACTCTAATAAGTATTAGTTTAAATTCTACAAAATAATAAGAATTCAAATACCAAGCCTGAATATAAATATATAATCAAGTCTATAGATTAAGTAAAGTATGTATTTTAATGTGTAAATAGTTTTAAATAATAATTAATTAACCACTTTCAAAAACGTAAATCTTCTCTTTTTTATTAATTTATATTTAAAACCGCAATTGAATTAATAATATTCTGGTTATTAATGTAATTTCTTAGACAATATAAAAAATCACTATACTTCAATAAAATATCAGTAAACTTATAAAAACCTACTGATATTATTGCTTAAGTTAGAATTTACTATTTAAAATGAAAGTTATAGTAATAATTCAGAAAGTCTCTTGAAATCTTATTGTAAGTAAAAGCTTTTATTTTACTTACAATATCTTTAGATCCTGTCTACTATATATTAAGATTGAAATATATCATCTTTGAATCATGCAAGTAGAATAAATTAAATTATCTTACTGGCACATAAAATTCAAAGCGACACTAATAGTTTGATTTATTTTTTAAAGTATTCAATAAATCTACTTTAATCTATTAAATATTTCTAATTCCATGTTTTTTAGAATTATGAATTATGGATCGTATAAATTAAAATCTCTATGAGTTTTTAAAATCTAATATCCTATTGCTGATATAGCCATAAAAGTTGTCCACTAGTTTTTAATTCAAATTCTATACGATCATTCATTAAAGTAAACTTTGATTTATTGTTATTTTTGGAAAATATACGATTCAGAAATGGTTTTGATTCTTCAATAGTAAAACATTTGGTCTTCTCTGGATCTAGTCCAACAAGCTCTGCAGCCCAGCACCGAGCATCTTCTTCACTTCCTAAACGATCTACCATTCCTAATTTTAAAGCTTGTTCCCCTGTGAAAATTCGACCATCAGCAAAACTTTTTGTCTTATCCATATCTAAATTACGTTCCTTAGATATAGTTGTTATAAATTGTTGATAACTAATATCAATCATCTCTTGAAGAATTTTTTCCTCTTCTGGACTTAGTTGTCTATCAAAAGACAAAATATCTTTATAAGGCCCAGATTTAACAACTTGAAAAGAAACTCCAATTTTATTCAATAATTCTTTAAAGTTATTACCTCTTAAAATAACTCCAATACTTCCAGTAATAGTTCCAGGATTAGCCATTATATATGGTGCCCCCATGCTTATATAAACTCCTCCGGAAGCTGAAATATTGCCAAAAGTTGCTACAATTTTTGTTTTTTTCTGCAATTTTTTAAGAGCTTCATAAATCTCTTGAGAATCGCCAACTGTGCCTCCTGGAGAATCAATACGTAATAACAAAGCAGGAAATTTTTTTTCTTTAACTGTTTCCAAAGCTTCCAATAAAAACTTACGAGTTTCAGAATTTATTACCCCTTTGATTTCAATGCGAGCAATCTGTTTAGTAGTTCTAGTTTTAAATGGCCAAATCATTTAGTTAATAATAAAGTAATCAAGATTAGAAAATTGTAGCAAAAACTGATACATAAAATTATTTAAAAAGTATTTTTTCATGCCAGTTTATGAATTGTTTGGTCAATAACGAATATTTTGTGCATAAGATTATTAAATTTAACTGGAGTTAACGATTGAATTCCATCTGACAGAGCTTTTGCCGGATTGGGATGTACCTCAATCATTAAGGAATCTGTACCTGCTGCTACTGCTGCAGTAGCCATTGCAGGTACATAGTCTGCCTTTCCAGTTCCATGACTAGGATCAACCATTATTGGTAAATGAGTTAATGAGCGTAAAACTGGTATTACGGACAAATCTAAAGTATTACGAGTATATTTAGTATCAAATGTTCTAATGCCTCTTTCGCAAAGAATGACATTTGGATTTCCAGCTGCCAAGATATATTCAGCAGCCATTAGCCATTCATTAATAGTAGCTGCTATTCCCCGTTTTAGAAGAATAGGCTTATCTTGAGAGCCAACCTTTCTAAGTAAAGAAAAATTTTGCATATTTCGAGCTCCTATTTGAATAATATCAGCGACCTCTTTAATCTTATCTAAATCACCAGCATCCATCACTTCTGTTATGATACCTAAACCAGTTTCTTGTTTAGCAATAGATAGTAACTCTAAAGCACTTTCTCCATAACCTTGAAAAGCATATGGAGAAGTACGAGGTTTGTAAGCACCACCTCTCAAAAATTTAGCCCCTGATGCTTTAATTTGTTTTGCAGTTTCAACAATCATAGTCTTATTCTCAACTGAGCAAGGACCTGCCACGACTACTGTCGGATGATTTTTACCAATTGGAACGATTCCATTAGGAGTGCTTACAATAATTTCACTATATTCGCCACCTAAATATTCCAGACTTGCGCGCTTAAATGGATATTCTATTAACAAAACACTTTCAATCCATAGGTTAAGTTCTTGAGCTATCAAAGGATAAAAAGAAAAGCTCTCTTTTATTAATCCAAATAATAGTTTTATATTTACTAATGATCTTTTTGAGATTTAATCTCCAATTTTAAATTTCCTGTATTAACACTTTCAATCTCATCAATTGGAGAGTTTTTTATATAACTATGATCATTAAAGACCGCCTTTAAAATCAATTTCTAAATATTTTTTAAAATTTTATCAATACTTTGCCATTAATTTTAAAGGTTAATTTTATTTTCTATTATTAGAAGTTTGTAATTACGTAAATAATTTTAAGATAACATGACTCTGTATCTTCAAAGAAAGATTAAGTAATTCAAAAATATTTAGAAATTTTTGAATTTAAGCATAAGATCAGTATGTAGATATCAATATATCAGTTTTATCTATACAAATATTAAAGAATATACTGTACAAATTTTCTTTAGATCGTAAATCTATTAACCTTACTATTTTTAGTTTTATGTTAGAAAAGTAATTTTGCATGATTCTGTTAGAAGAATTCTAATAAAAAACTATATTTACATATTTACTATTTTAATCTGAGTTCGCATAATTCAAAACTATAAATTTAAATATAAGTTTAACTTATGTTTAAACTGTTTAAATTATTCTTTTAGCATAGTAGTTTATTTGTATCTTCCATATTTAGTTTTTTTTCCTTAGGATCTAGATCCTGACACTATAGATAATGCTTTTTGTAGCATTAAAAGTGGAGACAAAAGCGTGGGACATGAACAAGAATGGTTGAACAGTTGCGTTGATAGGCAATTGATTGAATTAAATGTAAAAACTTTAAAAGGAACCTCTTCGTCAGAATATTTACTATATTCTGATGAACTTACCAGAAGAAATAACGGTAGGCTTAGCAACTCTATCTTAAAGCGTTATGAACATGTAGAAGAAGGGGGATGGTGGTGTTCTGGTATTGATGTTATGACAGGATCAAGCGATCTTTGGGGATGCTTTAAACCAGATAAGCCACGCTTTAATCATGATAAAAATAGAATAATTAGATATGAACATCCTCCAAAAACACCAACAGGTATTTTTGCTTTAAGAGTACCACTACATTTATGGCGAAGAATAGCTGAAAGATATAACATCGAATTTAGATTAGAAATGGTTGATAAATCTCAATCAGACTTTGGCTTTTGGCAATGGGTAATTGACAATAAGTCTATTCCACTTTGCATAACAGAAGGGGCAAAAAAAGCAGGTGCGTTACTAACTACAGGCTATGTAGCTGTTGCCCTTCCTGGTATTAATAATGGTTATCGGACGCCAAAAGATGAGATTGGTAATCGTATTGGAAAATCTTACTTAATTCCTCAATTACATAAACTAGTTGCAAGAGGAAGAAATATTTATATAGTCTTTGATCAAGATAACAAACCTAATACTGTAAAGGCGGTTAATAAAGCAATTAAAAAATTAGGATTTTTAATGAATTCTTTAAAATGCCAGGTTAAAGTAATTACCTGGGATTTGAAATATGGAAAAGGAGTAGATGATTTTTTATTAAATTCTGGTAATGATTCTTTTAATGAGTGTTACAACAAGGCTCTTCCTATTGAAACTTGGAAAGCAAAGGAACTAAACCATTTAACTCTTGATTCCAATCTAGAAATTAATACTCCTTACATTCCTAACTTATCTATACCGGAAACGGAAAAACTAGTTGCTATAAAATCTGGTATTGGTACCGGAAAAACTAAATTCTTATCTAAAATTGTTCAGAAAGCAATTGCAAAAAAACAAAAAATTTTAGTCATTGGGCATCGTATCAAATTAGTTCAACAGCTTTGTCAACGCTTTGGACTATCATATATTACGGAATACCAAGATAATTCAAAAAGACATTATGGATATGGTCTTTGTATTGATTCTCTGCACGAGAAATCACAGGCAAATTTTAATCCAAATGATTGGCAAGATGCATTAATTATTATTGATGAGGTTGAACAAGTACTTTGGCATGGTCTTAATTCTGATACTTGTTCTAATAATCGAGTCTCCATTCTAAGATGCTTAAAGAGTTTAATGCAGTCAGTTATGAATGGGAAAGGTAGGCTATTCGTTGCAGACGCAGATTTAAGCAATATTTCAGTAGAGTATCTAATTACTTTATCTGGATATCCTATAAAACCTTACATAGTTAGAAATAACTGGATACCTAAATCTTCAAGTACATGGAAAGCTTACAACTATATAGAAAATACTCCTAAGAAGTTTTTAAAAGATTTAGTAGAACATATTCAAAAAGGCGGCAAACCTTATATTTGTCTATCAGCTCAGAAATTAACTAGCAAATGGGGCACACAAACTTTAGAATTATATCTACAACAACAATTTCCTGAAGCCAAAATTCTTCGTATCGATTCTGAGTCTCTAATAGATCCAAATCATAGTGCTTATAAATGTATTGATCATTTAGATTCAATATTAACCAAATATGATGTTGTTATTACTAGTCCTGTTCTTGAGACAGGAATTAGTATTGATGTAAAAGGACATTTCAGCTCTGTTTGGTGTCTAGCTCAAGGTATTCAAAATCCTACATCTGTTATTCAATCACTAGGAAGGGTAAGAGAAAATATCCCTCGCTATCTCTGGTTAGCATCCTATGGTTTTAATAGGGTGGGTAATGGCTCAGTTTCAATTCCAGGATTGTTAACTTCAGGTCATCGTCTAACGAACTTAAATATCAGATTTTTACAACAATCTGATTTAGAGTCTTTAGAAGATTTAGATATAGGTTTTCAAGGAGAATCTTTACTATCTTGGGGGAAGATGGCAGTACGTATGAATGCCAAAATGATTACGTATAGAGAAACAATTATTAGCTTTATTCAACAAGCTAACCATAAGGTTGAATTTTCTAACGAGAATAAAAACTCTCGAACTAAAAAATATCAAAATAATAAATTATATTTTTCTTTAGAAAAGAATAGTTTAATAGAGACTATTGAAGAAATTAGAGAAAATAATTATAGGTTAGAATCTGAAAACATTAGTCAAGCTGAAGATTTAACTCAGGAAGAATATAAAACTTTAAAGAGATCGTTGGTTAAGACTGCTACAGAACGAAGAAAATTAAGAAAATATAATTTGAAGTTACTTTACTCCATACCTGTTACGCCAGAGTTGGTAATGTTAGATAATAATGGGTGGTATCAAAAATTAAGGATTCACTACTTTTTAACAAAAGGTCGTATTCACTTGGCGGAAAGAGATTCTAAGATTGCGCAAAAAATGATAGGACAAGGAGAAGGAAGTATATTCTTGCCTGATTTTAACAGTTCTCAATTAGGAGCAACTATAGGAATATTGGAAGTCTTAGGCATTCATACTTTATTGAATGACATAAATAGAAAAATAATTAATATTGATCCTGATTTAGTAAAAATGTCTCATTTGGCAATAAGTAATAAACGAGATATTAAATCTATAATGAAAGTTGGTATTGCTAATAATGCTAGCCCAATTACAATCATAAGAAAATTACTAGATAAAATAGGTTTCAGCCTTAATAGTTGCGGAAGCCAAAAAATTGGTAAAAAAAGATTTCGTATTTATCAAGTAGTTCCTCCTAATGATAATAGAGAAGCAGTTTTTGAAAAATGGCTTTTGAAAGACCAAAAACTTTCTGGCAATTCTGAATGGTGGTTTGAAGAATGTTATTTGTTTAAACAACAACATGAAGTAAAAGAACAGTCATTTAATCATATTCAATTAAGTTTGAACTTTACGTAAATTTGGAGAATATGTAGTTTATCTTTATAAAATTAATTTATGCTCAATTAGTTATTTTTTACAAAAATCTGTACAATATAATCTATAAGCAATAAATGATTAACTTTAACAGCACTATTGAAAATTATTCAGTGGTTAAACAGTGATTGAAAATACAAAAAAATATCTAAATCAGGAACTTGCAAAAACTATTGCAATGGCGGCTAAGGATAGAAAAGCAAGCAATATTCTTATTTTAGAAGTTACAGAAATATGTTATTTAGCTGACTATTTTGTCATAGCAACTGGTTTTTCAAAAACTCAATTAAAAGCTATAGCTCAAACAATTCAAGAAAAAGTTTATCAAGAATACGATAAAGCTCCTAGACACTCAGAAGGTAAAAAAGACAGTAATTGGATTTTACAGGATTTTGGAGATGTAATTGCCCATATTTTTTTACCTGAGGAAAGAGAGTTCTATAATCTAGAAGCTTTTTGGAATAATGCCAAACGATTAGAATTTTCACCATTGGGAACCATTGAGCCATGAAAAGACAGTTTGTTAAAGTTTGTCCTGTTCCATCCGAACAGCAACCTATTAATGAATATGAAGAATTAAAAACATCTTGGTTTTTCTGTCTAGCAACTTCTGGAAGTCGTTTATTTTTGCGTAACATTATTATCATATGGAGTATTGGATGGCTTCTTTCTAGTCCCTTAGCTGCAGCCAGCTTTCCTCCTGATCAATCTTTATTGCCATTTATTGTATCCAGTGACATAGGGGCGGGAGTACTCTTAGTTTTATTTTTACTACAATTAATTTCAGGCTGGTATCATATTAAAGGGCGTCTTAAAAAGAAAACAATTTTCTATGAAGAATCAGGATGGTATGATGGACAGACCTGGATAAAGCCTCCAGAAATGATTATACGTGATCATTTAATAATGTCTCATCAAGTTAATCCTATAGTAAATAGGCTAACTAATACAATTAGTATATTAACCTTTGTTATGTTCAGCCATATTATAGTATGGATTTATTTTTAAACAATTTAAAAAATAGTTATTTAGGAATTTTGCTTGTTAAAATATCATACCTTTACGATAAAAAACGTTAACAAAAGCCCCTAAAGATATCATTTTATATAAGTTTCTAAGATCAATTTATGTAAAATATTAATAATTCTTGGTCAATTATTTCAAATACTTTAAAAGAGATACCATAATCTCTACTTCATAAATTTAATTTCTCATGACTAGAGCAAAAAGATACTCAGCACCTAAGATAGAAATCAATTTGCTTCGAGAAGGAATAGTTGAATCTACTCACTCTGCAGAAGCTACTGTTTGTGATGATCGTGGACGTACTTTGTTAGTTGCTGGTAATGCAGAAACCACAGCTTTTGTTCGTTCTGCACTTCAACCATTTCAAGCTCTAGCAGTAATGGGGACAGGTACATTGGAACGATACCAATTAAACGATAAAGATTTAGCTATTATTTGCAGTTCTCACCAGGGACGAATTGATCAAGTAAGACAAGTATTTAATATATTATGGCAAACAGATATTGATCCTAGTTCTTTACAATGTCCAGTACCTAAAGAATATAACAGCCCCTTATATCATAACTGTTCAGGAAAACATGCAGCGATGCTAGCTGTTTGCAAACAAAGAAATTGGCCACTTAATACTTATTTAAAACGAACATCTTCCATACAGCAATTAATATTAAAAAAAATAGGAGAACTACTAAAAATACCAGGAGAAGAATTAATTGGTGCTCATGATGACTGTGGAGTTCCTACTTATTCCATGAAACTATCACAAATGGCTCATTTATATGCTCAACTAGCTTCAGGTAATCATCTTGATTTAGAGAGGGTTCTCAGAGCTATGACATATTACCCTGACATAATAGCCGGATCTGGAAGTTTTGATACAGAATTAATGCATCTAACAAAAGGACAATTAGTTAGTAAAACTGGTGCAGAGGGTATTCAATGTGTTGGGCAAGTAGGCCAAGGAATGGGTCTGGCTATTAAAGTAATTGACGGATCTAAAAGAGCTAAACATACAGTTGCTATTCATTTATTACGGCAAATGGGATGGATTAGTCCAGCTGTAGCTGAGATATTATCGGAAACATTTACTATTTTAACTAAACATAAACGTTTAGAAGTTATCGGAGAATTAACTATGGTTTGATAAAAAATTGCTATTTGACCAACGTTATGTTATTATAAGTAATGCACAGCGGGATAGAGCAGTCTGGTAGCTCGTCGGGCTCATAACCCGAAGGTCGGTGGTTCAAATCCGCCTCCCGCCATAGATAGAATACTAAATAAATACTCTTTCCTTTAAACGGATCACTCATAAATAAATTACTGAGTTTAAAGTTTTTCTAATTAACTACAAAACAAAGAATTAAAATATATCCTGATATATATCTATAATTTAATATTTTGTATATTAATTCTGGGATTATAATCTCTACTGTTAAAAATTTTTTTGTAATATTCTTTTTCCATATTATTAATTTTCTGGGGAGTATCAATTTTTATTCTTATTAATTGATCTCCTCTCTTGTTTTGAGGATTAATCCAGCCCTTACCTCTAAGTCTTAAGAGTGTACCATTTTGAATACCAGCAGGAATTTTTACCGCAACCATACCATCTGGCGTTGGTACATCTATAGTTGTACCTAAAACAGCCTCATCAAAAGTAATAGGTATTTCACAAGCAAGACTATCTGATTCAAAACTAAAGAAAGAATGAGGAGTTAGTTGAATATTAAGATAAAAATTTTCGTCGTATTCACGATGAAGATTTTTCGTATTTTTTCTTTTAATCTTAATACGACTACCATCTTTAGCGCCTGAAGGAATACGAACACTAATAATTTTATTGCCTAAATTCAGTCGTTTCTGTGTGCCATGAAAACCTTCTGAATAAGTGAGATATAGTGTTGTTTCTTGCTCAGATGAAGTGGATTGGTAGTCAATATTCTCTGAAGATTGTGTTTTATTATAATGAACTTTAGTTTTAGAATTTTGATTACTTGAAGAATAATCAAATAAATCGCTGATAAATTCTTCAAAATTTTTATATTTACTTAAATCAAAATTATTTGTACTAGTGTATTTTTTATTATTGTTAGTATTATTTTGGTTATTAGTATAGCTTTTGTAAGATTGTTTTAATTTGTCATTTTCTTTTCGTTTATCAGGATCGGATAAGACTTCATAAGCTTCACTAACTTTTTTAAAATATTCTTCTGCTTTTTTATCATCAGGATTTCTGTCAGGATGATATTTCACAGCAAGTTTTCGAAAAGCTTTTTTAATTTCATTCTCATCTGCATTTTCACTGATGCCGAGAATTGTGTAATAGTTTTTATAATTCATTTATTCTTAAAGTGTTATTATGCATTTCGTTTTAATAGTAAAACTTAATAGTTGTTAAATGATAATTCCTTCACTAATTGATATTTAATTAATTGAAAAATATTATTGATAATTCTAAAGCATATGTATTGTTATATATTTTTGATGACTATGATAATTACTTAAGAAATAGAATTATATCTTTATAAAAAAAAATTTTCTAAATACAATTTAAAAACCTTTTATAATTTCTGAAACCTTTATAAGCCTATTTTACCGAGGAAAAGATATGATAAAAACTTAAGATCCTGTACTTAAACATATAAAACTTTCAATATTTCTTTTTATAGAAGTGCTATTGATAGTAAAATCATATCTTTATTATTCAAAAATATAGTAGTAGAATTTGTGCGGTAACTTAATTTTTCGCGAAAGATTAGATGTATTAATTTTCTAACCCTTTAAAAAAGTTACTTATTTTAAATTTCTCTTTCTAATTTTTCAAGTTCTTCAGGAGTCATCTCTTCAATGTATTTTTGAAGGACAGCATCTTCATAATTTTTTAGTTGTTGATTATAAGTCATTTTTTTATTAGCTACCCTAAATAAATAAGTTGATGTCCAACCTATTAAACCAAGTACCAGCAGCAGTTGACTCCATATTCCAGCAGATAAATTGTCAAGACCAATTAACCTGAAAGCAAGGTAGATAACACCGCCTCCAATAAAAGCACACAAGGTAATTACAATTACATCAATTCGTTTCATAATAATTTAAAACTATATGTATTTTTAAACCTATATATTTAATTGGCGACGCTTGGGGCGAAAATTTAAAAAGGGGCTTAGGAGAAGTACGCCTGGAAAGAAGAAAAACATTAAAGAATACATGAAAGTTCTTTCGATAGAGCTTGCTACATACCAGCGACTCTTAAGATATATATAAATTAAACCTGGGACTATTAACAAATATGAAACACTTATAACCAAGTAAGTTAACGCTGCTAAAAGCGTATCCCAAGAAAACACAGTAAAAATATCTGCAATGTTCATAATAATTAAATTTATGATTACCTCATCTTCCATATTAAATGTTTTGTTTCAAATAATAAAGCCTTAAGTTTAAATATTTTTTGCTATGCACTAGATTCTTTGTAAAAACATGTAGTTCTTGATCATATATAAGAAAATTTTATTAAAATAACTTTTTATCCTAAGTTAAATACAAAATAATTATTTTATTAACTATTAATAGTTGAAATTTGTGAACATTGGAAACGATCCATCCATTTCTTCAAGTAAATTCGATTTTCCTTTTGTTCTTCAACATTTGTTGTATTTAGAGGGTATGGTGCCAAGCCTTTGATAACAGCCGTTGTTACACAAAACATAGATTTTTGAAAACTTTTACAAATTTGTACCAACAGATCATCCTCTTGGCGAATTGTTTGGGAGTAAATATTATATAAATAATCAGGAATATAGTGATTGAGATCTTTCATTAATAAAGTTGGAGGAACCCCTGCTCCACCTATCGGGAGAGGATCAGCATATAATATTCCATATGTAAAAGAGAATTTTTCCGAAGGAATTTGATGTGATTGTGCATTATAAGAAATAAGCCCTGGAAATGGTGTGCCCCGAAAAAAAATAGACTCTGCATAAGGAACGACAACATCATTAAATAAACTTAGACAAGCTACTTTCGGTATGATGTTGAATTTTTGCTCTTTTTCCTTAACTTCATAACAAATAGGTTCATCTACCTTTTTCTTTAAGCTATCTAAAATATATTCAACAATGCTAGGAATAGATTTAATTTTATGATTATCATAACTATCAGAAAGACATAAAAAAATATGAGACATCTCTTTCCAGAATTGACCTAAACATTTGTAATAAGCCATCATTCTCATTTGTTCTATTAAAAATTCAGGAAAAACTTTATGAAGAACTTGAACTAATAAATTATATTTAAATTTAGTTGAAATTAAAGAATTTACATTTTCTATAAATTCTTCGCTATCTAGATAAACATCTAAATCCCCTCCACCATGCCACATCATCGTCCTGACGCAGTATTCCGCATACTCATAATTAATGCGTTGGTGCTTTAAGTGTTTAACTATTTTTTTAATAGATATTTCTCCATTAAAATATTTGAAGAGTGGAAAAAAATTTAGAAACTGATAACTTGCGATATAGTCCAGGTTCTGAGAATATGATTCTAAGACGATTCCATAGCTTTTTAATATACCGACAACTTCAACGACATTTAATGGCGAGTCATCAAGAAGTGTATCGTTGTTTTCTAAGCGACAAATATATTCTGCCAAAGGATGATAAGAATAATCTATATTTTCATTAACCATTTTGTAGCTTAATATATTTTTTCTGCATAAGGATTATAGTCTTTTTTCAGTCTATATACTATGGAGTAAGATTTACTCTTTACGTAAACGATACAAATCAGCTTGTGTTAGTAAAGATTCGGCAAATTCCATAGCATCTTCTGAAGAATTCCCTCCTGCTAATTTAGCTAATTCTTCTTTCCTATCATTAATATTATTTAACTGTTTAATTTTTACAACTGTTCTAGGTTCTAATATTTTTAACATTGCATTATCCTGATTTTTAATAATTACTTCCTCTTGGATAACCTGTTTCTTGACATGAAAATGACTTATGGCCATTGCTGCGACTAGTGGTTGATGGGTAACGCATAAAACTTGATAATTAGTACTTAAATCATAAAGTTTCTCAGCAATTACCTGCACTATTCTTCCAGATACACCAGTATCTATTTCATCAAATATTAATGATCCTGTAGATTCCTCAGCTTTAACGAAGCAAGCTTTTAGTGCCAAGAAGAAGCGACTCATCTCTCCGCCTGATGCAGTACAAGACAAAAGTTGTATTTTTTCTCCTTCATTAGGACTAAAATAGAAATCAACTTTATCACCTCCGTGACTACCAATAGAAGAAGGAGATATTTTACAAGTAAAAACCACTTTTTCCATTGATAAAGATTTTAACTCCTCAATTAATTTTTTTTCTAACTTTTCTGCAGTTTTTTGGCGTAATGTAGTTAATTTATGGCAATTATCTAATAATTGTTTCTTAGAGATAGCAAGTTCTTTTTCTAAATTCTCTAAGGAACTATCATAATCTTCCAAATCATTTAACTCTAAGATAACTTGTCTATGATAATCAATTAAATCAACAGAATTTATATTATATTTTCGACAAAATTGTTTAATAAGATGAATTCTGTTTTCTAATTCTCTTAATCTTTGAGGATCAGTATCTAAACTATATCCATATTTGTTAATTTCTTGTCCTATTTCAATGACTTGAGTTGAGGCAGATCTCAACATTTCTAGCAAAGGTTCAACACTCTCATCATATTCCATCATTTTAATAAACAAAGTCTCTATTGTACTGAGATAATCTACAACTGCAGATATTTCATTATCATTCTGATAGAGTAACTCAAAAATTTGATGACTAAAATTTTCTAGTTCTACAGAGTGTGAGAGACGTTCATACTCCTTTTGTAAAGAATTTAATTCATCTTTATCAGATAACTTAATCTCTTCTAGTTCTTTGGATTGATCTTTTAGTAAAGCTAAACGATTTGAATATTCTGTCTGAGAAATTTTATACTTATTAAGATTTTTTTCCAAAGCTTGAACTTTTTCATAGCCAAATTTTACCGATTCTTTTTTTTGAGCTATGCAATTATGCCCATATACATCGAGTAATTCTCTCTGTCTAGCAGACTCTGTTAATTGTGATGTTCGGTCTTGAGCAGTTATTTCTATTAAAAGATTACGTAATTTTTTAATTAGCTGTAGATTAGCTGAGGCTCCATTAATACGAAAACGTGATCTAATAGCCTTACCAGATAAAGAGATTTCTCTAGAAAATATTACTTGTTTATTTTTAGGATAATCAATCTTATGTGTTTGTAATAATTTTAAAACTTCAGAATTAACTTGAAATGTTGCTTTAATAAAAACATTTTGTGTCTTATTACGAATTAGACGTTGATTGATCCTTCCTCCTAAAACAATATCAATTGCATCTAAAACTATAGATTTTCCAGCACCAGTTTCTCCTGTCAAAACATTTAAGCCACTACCAAACGTAACAGTTAAATTATCAATTAAGGCGAAGTTTTTAATTTGCAATAACGAAAGCATGAATAAAGTTATATTAAATTATAAGGTTTAAAGATAGCTTAGAATATGTTGATGCTTAGTTAAGCAACAGTAGGTTATGATTTATATTCTTATCTAAAAAATTGATGAGTAAAAACATATTATCAATTTGTAATCTATTTCTGATAATATTCATGAAAAACTTGATGATTCTCTTTATTAGGACATGAATAGATTTTAATTCTTAACCTCCAGCAATTGCAGAAATAATACTAACTTCATCTCCGTCCTTAAGTTTAGTTTCTCTATTATCAAGAAAACGTATGTCGTCATTATTTACATAAAAATTTAAAAAACGATGAAGTTTTCCATTATCATCAGTTAAATGGTTTCGTATTTCAGGGAAGTCTGTTTCAATATTTCTTATTAACTCATTAACTGTGTCAATAGTGTATTCTAAGATAGCCTGGTTATTTGTATATTTTTGGAGAGAATTAGGAATTAATATTTTTACAGCCATAAAAAAAATAATCTAGTTGTGTGAATAATCATTAAGAATAGAGAAACAATAAAATCATTTAGACTTTTGGCAAGAAAAGAGATCTTTAAGTACCAACTAAATTATGAATTTTCTTAAATTACGTTTTTATCTAATCTTTAATTATAGTTTTTTTTAGTTTTAAAACTGCTATATTTTAGCAGTTTCTATCATCTTTATAAACTTTACTATTTATAACAAAGTATTATAAGCCATAGCTTTAATTTAAATATAATTACATTATATCCGTACTTAATCATAGAAAGTTTAAATAGTCTAGTAATTCAGTCCAGCTAACATGATTGATTAGGAAGTAGATATATTACCATATCTATTTATTGAACATCTTATTATATTAAATCTCGAAAAATTTCGATCTTTACTTTGTTACAATTAGGCAGCTTAAATATATTTACAATTATTTATTATATGAATTTATTCAGTGACTTAGGAAAGTTTTTAGAAACACGTTTAGAAGAGTTTCTTCAAAGTAACCCTAACTTAGAGTTACAGTATCTTCTTGAACAATTACAAGAACAAGAACAAAAAGCACTTAAGTTAATTGAAGAAAATCATGAAGAAAAGAGAGGTCTTGAATTCCAAATCATATCTTTAGCTGAAGAAGTTAAAGTATGGCATCATAGAATTTCAAAAGCGAAAATAGCAAAACGCTTAGATTTATCTAAGGCTGCTCAAGAGAGAGAGGCAGCGTTAATTCAACAAGGTAATGAGATGTGGGGGAAAATGGAAAAAGCAAAACAAAAGATTCTTCAAAGCAGAACTCTGCTAAGCCAAATTTTAAAAAGAAAGCAAGAAATTAAATCTAAAACAGTAGAATTTCAGACTAAGGGAGCAAGCTCAAATTATTCTATTGATAATGAAAAACAAAATATTAAAGAAGATAATTCTCAAAAAACATCTGATTCTCTAGAAGCTGATTTCCAGCGCTGGGAACTGGACAGTGAGTTGGAAGAGTTAAGAAAGAATATTTAAGTCATTAAAAAAGTAATAAGTAAGAGCTAATATATTAATAAATTAACTAATGATTCTTATAATTAAAATGCTATTATCTGCTCAAAAATATAGTTAAACGTTTATTCATATTAAATAAAATTACAAATTTACAGCAAAATTAAACAAAAATAGAGACAAAGAATAATGGCAAACCATCAATATTCTCGGAAAGGGCTAAGTATTTGGTTTGAAAGACTTGTAGCAGCTATTCTTTTAGGAGGACAAGTTTTTTTTCATATTTTAAAAACTAAAATACATAAAAGAAATACATTAGAGCAGATGAGTGTTGTAGGACCAGAGTCACTAACAATCTCAATGATTACTGCTGCTTTTGTAGGAATGGTATTTACTATTCAAGTAGCCAGAGAATTCATAAGTTTTGGAGCAGTATCAACAGTCGGAGGAGTACTAGCATTGGCATTAACTAGAGAGCTAGCTCCTGTCTTAACTGCTGTTGTAGTTGCTGGAAGGGTTGGATCGGCTTTTGCTGCTGAGATAGGAACTATGCGTGTTACGGAACAAGTCGATGCACTATATATGCTAAAAACAGATCCTATAAGTTATTTGGTTGTTCCACGAGTTTTAGCTTGTTGTTTGATGTTACCTATACTCAATATTCTCTCTTTGATAACTGGTATGGCAGGTGGTTTATTAATTGCTAATGGTTTATACGACATATCTGTTTATGTATTTCTTACATCGGTCCGTAATTTTCTCGAATTTTGGGATTTAATAACTTCTACCATTAAAGCTATCACTTTCGGAGGTTTAATTGCTGTAATTGGATGTAGTTGGGGACTCACTACTAGCGGAGGAGCAAAAGGAGTAGGGCAGTCTACTACTACGGCAGTCGTCACATCCTTACTTGCTGTCTTTATTATTAACTTTTTCTTGTCATGGATCATGTTTCAAGGAAAAGGAACAGCGGCATTTTAGAAAACTAGCTATTAGTAGCAAAAAAATATTTAAACTAATAAATTTCTATACTTTAATATTTATTATGTTTAAAAAAATAATTTGAATTCCAGTTGTCTAAAATATCTTTGACTATAATTTCTTTTACCAGTACTGAAATAATTATTGTCAAAGGTGCAGCCAGTAAAAATCCTAAGGCTCCAAAAAACATTGCGAATAGAACTTGAGATAACAATATGAATCCTGGAGGTAAGGATATCCTATTTTTAATTATTAAAGGTGTAATTACTCTATTTTCTGTTTGTCTAATAATTAAATAAAAAGAGAGAAAAATAATTAAAACAGCTAAAGATTTTAACGGAGTTTCCAGTGAAGCGATCGCCATTGGAGGTATAAAACTTAAGATTGGTCCAATATTAGGAAATAGATTTAAGATCATTATCAAAACTGCCTGAGTAAAGCTTAAGGGGATTTTTAAGATTGATAATCCTATAAAAGCTAAAAAGAAAATCATGATCATTCTGAACAATAAAGCTATTAATTCACCTTTAAGGAAAATATCGCATTGTATTAGGGCTAAATTTATTCTTGATCTATAAAAATATGGAAATAATCTAATACATCCTTGTCGATATGCAGTTGGATTGACCAATAACATTAAACTTAGTATTAGTAGCAGTAGAAAAGTTAGAGGAATTCCCAAAGTTGTATAAAATACAGACAGCCCTTGCCCAGCAATCTTTTGAAACAATGGATGCAATTGTTCAATAATTTTATTAAGATTTGGGAATGTTTTAGTTAAATCTGGATCAAGCTGTACTATAAAATTATGAATAGGAGAAGTTAATCTATCAATTCCTTGAGAGATTAAGAGAAAAAGTTCTGGGAATTGCTCAGAAGAAGGATAAAAAATATATAAAAAAAACTTTAATAATATTACCAATAAAAATGCTATGAGTAATAGAACTGAATAAAAGCGTTTGACGCCTAATTTCTGTAGAGCTTGAACTCCATGATTTAGAAAGTTAGCAATAATAACTGCTGTAGATAATAAAATTAATAACTGTCTAACCTTCCATACAATATAAAAAGAAAATGATAAGATAACAAAACCAATCCAATGAGCAAAGTTCATTATTAATTACAGTTTTAATGTTTAAAAGAAAAATAATATAATTATTGAATTTAAAATTTGAAATGTTGAATCCAAGACTTCAATATCATTAGGAGAGAAATCACTACTGGAAATACTATGATACCAGTCAAAATATTAACTTGATTAGCATCAATAGGATATAGAGGGCCTAAACGCTTAATAAGGAGCGATAATAGGAATGAGAAAATCGTAATTTTAAGAGTTAAACTTATTCTATAGTTCATATAATAATTACTTTACTTATATTTTTAATGATAAATTAAGTAAAAATCTTATTTAATGTTTTTATGCGTATATATTAACGTATAAACATAGACGATAAGCTAGATCAACGACATTTTGTTTAAAAGGATTTCTAAATAAAATATAAAAATTTGTTTGTGAAATTCTTGTTGAGCAACCATATTGTAATAACTTGAAACGTTTTCTAACTTTGATTAAATGAGTAATCCCATAATTCTTTCAAAAAAAGTTTGTGAAGAAGCAGAAAAAGAAGAATTTCCTATCGATTTTTCTATATATAAATCTGCTGGAAGAATCCCTACAGAGGCAATACTTTGGGCGGGAAAGTTTAATACTCAAATTTGTTTTTTTGGCCGAGATTTAGGTAAAGATGAAGTTGAACAGGGACAGCCTTTGATAGGAGCTGCAGGTATGTTGCTTCGTAAAGAGTTTCATAAAGCCTTATATTCTCAAGAAATTATGACAAAGGATGATATCCAATCAATCTGCAAACGTGCCCTTTTAACCAATACGGTTCCTTATAAACCACCAGGAAACAAGGCGTATTCACATAAAGTTAAAGAAAGATTTAGGCCATTTATTGAACAATTACTATTAGTTCATTGGCAGGGAAACCAAATCGTTACCCTGGGAACCGAAGCTTTTAAATGGTTTTCTCCTTATTGTGAAGCTGGCAAAATAGAAGAGTTTTGGAAGCTTCATAATAGATATGAAGCTAAGCTTACTGTTAATTTAAAAGCTATGGATCTTCAAGGAAAACATTATAAAAGGAAAGTTCATTTATTACCTTTACCTCACCCTTCTCCTCTGAATAAACAGTATTACGCGAAATTTCCACAAATGTTACATAAAAGATTAAATGAATTTGAATTTTAATATGTACTTTATCTAAAAAAACGTTACAATATTCCGTATGGGTGTGTAGCTCAATGGATAGAGCAACAGCCTTCTAAGCTGTCGGCTACAGGTTCGAGTCCTGTCACACCCATTTAATCAACTATTTAGAAATAGTTCTAGTTACTTTTATTTCTGGTTAAATAAAAGACTTGCAGCAATTTATATTGGAATATTAAGCTAAATTAGAAAAATAAGACAAATAATTTAGAAAAAAGTTTATAGATACTAAATATTTAATTTAATTCTAATAATTGATTTTTAACTTTATTAAATTTTGCCTACAAATCTATTAAATTTAATTTAAATGTTTTAAAAAATAAATGTTAAAAGTATTACGAAAAAAGATATTTTTCTTTTAACATTTTTCACTCAAAGATACCTTAAGTACCGAAAAATAATATTTTCAAGATGTAATCATATTATTTAAAACCTTAGAAAGCGTGCTTTAAAAAACTTTTTCTTAAGGCACCAATAAGATTAAAGTTTAAGTGAATTATTATTAATTTTACTTATATTAATTATATCTATTAGTGAAATTTTTATTTAAATTAGCCCTTTAATATGATTTAAGTATGTAATTTATTTACGCTAGTAGATAAAGAAGCTCTACCAAAACTGTATAAAATCAGGGATAATGGAAATGTGTAGTCTATTTACTATCCAGTGTGAAATCAGCCTGGAGAAATCTTTTTTATCTCTATAGAGTTGGAAAACACAGCTTATGTTTGCGAGAATTCCTGAACGACAAATGCACTACGTGCGATGGGTGTTAGCCATTGGTTGGCTAGTACTTATTCTTTCTTTATTTTGGGATCCAGTTTCTCCTTGGTTTACGCAACCAGAAAATACATGGAGTCCTTTTGCTCTTGATTATACAGTATGTGTAAAACTTCAAGGAAATTGTATAGAAGAAGAGCCTTATGCTATGGGAGCAGCTCTATTTTGGGGCTGGATTGTTCCAACAGGTATAGTTGCTTTATTAGTAGGTGGTCATGAATTATGGAGACGAATCTGTCCTTTATCTTTTCTATCTCAAATTCCTCGTGCTCTAGGATGGCAAAGACATCGTAGACGAGTAGATGTTATAACAGGAAAGACTCGTGTTGAAGTAGCTAGAGTTGATAAAAAATCTTGGTTAGGTCGTAATCACTTATATCTACAACTATCACTATTTTATATAGGAATTACCCTCCGTATTTTATTTGTTAATTCAGATCGTCTTCTTTTAGGACTTTTTCTAGTAGCAACTATTTTATCTGCAATATCAGTAGGATTTCTATTTGGTGGAAAATCTTGGTGTCAATATTTTTGCCCTATGTCTCCTGTGCAGAAAATTTTTGCAGAGCCTAGAGGCCTTCTTAACAGTACTGCTCATGAAGGTGAGGGAGAACGAAAATTAGTTACACAATCCATGTGTCGTACTACTAATTCGGAAGGTGTAGAAATTAGTTCTTGTGTAGCTTGTAAAACTCCTTGTATAGATATTGATGCAGAACGTACATATTGGGAAAACATAACAAAACCTGAACAGCAGTGGCTTCATTATGGTTATTTTGGCTTAACTGTTGGTTTCTTTGTTTATTTTTATCTTTTTGCAGGTAATTGGGAATACTACTTTGCTGGTGTTTACACTCATGAAGATCAGGTAGCTGATTTATTCAGACCAGGTTTATATATCTTCAATACTCCTATACCTATTCCTAAATTAGTTGCTGCTCCTTTAGTTATTGCAGCATTTGGTTTAATAGCTTATTGGTTGGGACGTTTTATTGAGAAACGTTATAAAGCATATTTATTTCGTCATCATAAATTGGTCAATAATGAAATTGTTCGTCACAGAATGTTTGCATTAGGAACATTTGTAATCTATAACTTCTTTTTCGTTTTTGGCGGTCGTACTGCAGTTAGACTATTACCTTCATCTCTAGAATATCTTTTTCCTGTAGTAATGGCGATTGTTAGTTCATTATGGCTATATAGAACATGGCCTAGAAATCCATATCTATATCAAAGAGAGAGTTTAGCTGGTCGTCTTCGTAAACAATTAGGAAGATTGAAACTTGATGTTTCTCAATTTCTAGAAGGTAGATCTTTAGACGATCTTCATGCTGATGAAGTGTATGTCCTTGCTAAAATTCTTCCTGGATTTGATAAAGAGAAGAGATTACAAGCCTACAAAGGAATTGTTAGAGAGACATTAGTTGAAGGTTATGTTAATGCTGCAGCTAGTCTCGGAATGTTTGAACAGGTTCGTTTAGAGCTTAATATTTCTGATAAAGAACATGATTTAGTGTTAACAGAGATTGAGGTTGAAAATCCTAATATTCATGAAATACAAGACGATAAAAATCGTGAAGACTGGTTAAGGCAAGAAAGTTACCGTCAGTCACTCTTCGATACTATTGTTGAAGCGTCTAGGGATCATCCTCATCAAGCAATCATTCTAAGTCTATATGACATTATGACTGGCAAAAAGGGATTTGAATCATTTAATGATGTTCTTTCAAAACTATCGGCTAAAGAGCTGAAAATGGTTGAAGATATAAGAGAAGAGTACTCTATCACACCTGAGGAAGAACAAGAGATTTTAACCAATTCTAATCCTCATCATTTATGGAAGACTATGGCATATACTCTTAGTGCAATTGAACACATAGATGCCATTGCACAAGGGAAAGAAGGAGTCGCTTGCAATGTTGGCCCAATTGATGAAACACAAATGGTATTCTATCAACAAGCATTCAAAAAGTTTGATAAAGATGGAAATAATACCTTATCAATGGCTGAATTACATGCTTTATTAAGGGCAGTTGGTCGCTCTTATTCTTCTGAAAGACTTCAGGAGGTCATGGATATGATGACTGGTCGTCGTGGAAGTGAAGAGCTTACTTTCTCTGAGTTTACCAGTCTAATGCATTGTAGCTTAACAAACACACAAGAAGAAGCAATGCTACAACGCTTCCGCTTCTTTGACATGGATGGCTCAGGACATATTAGTTTAGAAGAACTCAGATTATGCTTAAGAGATATTGATACAGGACTATCTGATAGCCAAATTGAGCAAATGCTTAATTTAGCAGATACTAGTGGTGATCATGAATTAAGTTATGATGAATTCTGTAAAATTTTTGGACAATTTAAAACTACGGTTAATCTTTAAGTTAAAGTTAATTATGGTTATTGCTCCGTCTAAGTTTTCTGAGAAAACATAAAATTAATTTCATAATAGAGATGTTTAAATAACATCTCTATTTTTTTATAGTATTAACAATAAGTTTTCAAAATATAAATTTGCTTATGTTGCGCAAATATTTAACTATATTTAAAATATATAACAGTTTAAAATTTACTAGATATGTATTTAAATTTTTTAATCTTCATATCCATATCCAAAGTTTGCTAGACATCCGTCAGAAAACCTCCAATTAGATTCAACCTTAACAAATAGTTTTAAATATACTTCTCCAGCAATAAGTTTTTGAATTTGTATTCTTGATTGAGTACCAATTAACTTAAGCATATTACCTTTACTCCCTATGACGATACCTTTTTGAGAGTTTTTTTCTACATTAATAGCAGCAAATATTTTAGTTACAGTAGGTGTCTCCTCTATTTTTTCAACAATTATAGCTACAGAATGAGGAATTTCTTGTCTAGTTAAATGTAAGACTTGTTCCCTAATTAATTCTTGAATAATAAATTTTTCTGGTTGATCGGTAGCTAAACTAGGATGATAATAATAAGGCCCATAGTCTAAGTTTTTAATTAGTAGATTTTGTAAATTTCCTAGCCCTTCTTTGGTAAGAGCTGAAAACTTAACAATCGGCCATTTATACTCTTTTATTAAGTTCAAATAACTTGCATCAAGTTCTTCATGCTTAACAGTTTGTTTGTCACTTTTATTAAGACCGACTATAACTGTTTTATCAGTATTTTTTAATAAATTAATAATATAGTGGTCACCCCCTCCAGACAAAGTTGAACTATCAACAACTAATAGAATAATATCTACAGAATTAATCGTAATTTTTGCATTTTTGACGATAATTTTACCAAGATTGTGATGAGGCTTATGAATTCCCGGAGTATCAACAAAAATCATCTGTTCTGTATCAGTAGTCAAAATTCCTTTGAGACGATTACGAGTAGTTTGAGAAACATTGGAGGTGATTACTATTTTTTGGCCTATCAACTGATTCATGATAGTTGATTTACCGACATTAGGACGACCAATAATACCTATAAATCCTGACCTAAATCCTTGAGGCGTGCTTGGAATTTTCGAAGATAGAGTAGAGCTAACGTTACTGGTCATTATTAACCATAATCTTAATTGTTTAATAATTCTATAATATTTTTATAGACTTTAGCTTAATATATTTTTTAATCTCATGTTTTAAAATTAAATTTATTGCTGAAAATTGCTACTTGTAGTTTATCAAGATTTTTTAATTTCTACTAAACGAAAAAATTCACGATTTTTAATATCTTTTATTGAGTAAATAAATTTTTCCTCATAGCCTTTTGCTTTTAATATTTGTCCATCTTGTCCCTTAGGATTATTAGCATTTGGATCACCGCTCAAAAGATAAAGGCAACTAGTATTTAAATCTTTAGAAGCTTCTAGCTTTTGTATATTCCATCTACCCATATCTAACTGGTTTGTTGAAACATCTACATTAAATTTATGATATTCCTCAGGAAACATTTTAGTAAAAAATGGAATTAATATGTATGCATAATTTCCATAAGCGTTATTACTATAAATAATACATTCATAGGAAGTTTGATCAGCATAGCTTATTGTCTCTCCCAGAGTTGATAGCCAAACATCAGTATGCCAGTTTGGATATTCAATAAAATAACGTTTACAAAAAATTGTTACGTTAGAAACAATTATAGAAATTATTAAACATGTAACAATATATCGATATTTTTTATTAAAAAGATTAATTGCTTTAAAAACTGTATAAGATGAAATGATTGAAAAAAGAGGTGTGACCACTAATGTTCTCACAGCACTATCTGCTGAAATAAAAGCAGCAGGAATTGGGTATAGTAATAACCATAAAAAAATAAGTGATTTATAAATATTAGTTTCCCTTACTAAGCTTAAAATTCCTATTATTAATAAAGGTAATTGAAATGTAAATAATCCAGCCATTTTATTAATTGTATGGCGTGGACTTGGATCACCTTCAAAAAACAAAAAATCAGGACTAAAATAAGACAAATAATTATGAAATACTATACTTAAATTTGTTTTTATTCCTACTGTATTAGCTCTAGCCATACCTTCAGGGGATAGTTGATAAATAAACTGAGGAGAAAATATTATGAGAAAAATTATTAAAGATATAATTGTGAAGTCTTTATTTATCCAAAGATGTTTCCAGTATATAGCTACTACACCAATTAAAAATAACGGTATAAACAATCTTGCAGAGTTATAAGTGTAAATACTGATAGCAAATACAAAGCTGGATATTATTAGGTATTTAGGGTATTTAAAACTCTTGATAAAAAATAATAAACCTAAGCAAAATAGGCACGGAACTAAAATTGCTCTAAAAGTTACACGACTAAAATGAATATGCCAAGGACTTATCGCCAAAAGAAAAGAAGAGAATAATCCAATTTTTTGGTTAAAAATTTCTTTAGATAAATAGTAAGTAATTAAAACTGTTAATGTACCAATAACAGATGAAATAATTCTTGCCCCCAATGGGTTTAAACCAAAAAATTTAATAAAAGGAAACATAATATACATATATAATCCTTCACGATAATCATTTGCCGATTTAAAGTACCATGGCAATAATTCTCCATATTGATCTCTTAAAGTATGAAGTATCGAATATGCATCGTATGCATTAGATGCTTCATCTGTAAAAAAACCATTTGGAATATCATTTAGATATATTATTCTTAATAAAAAAGCAAAAACAAGAATAATAAAAAGATATACCTTGGAATGTTGTTGAATTTTTAGCATTAGAAAAACTAGTTTTTCAAATTATAGATATTATTTTGTTAATTTTTTAAGATTTTTCTACCTTTACACTCTTCTTCATTTAAATCTATATTAAATTCAGCTTTTACAGAATATTTATTAGGCGAATAAAAATGAGAGCTATATAGGAAAGTATGAGGTGCTTTATTAACAATACAGACATTGTCTCCATTATTGATGCTGCGTAGTATGTTTTGGTCTACGATATCCTCTCTCATTATTTGCTTATTAAAGGATGCAAATTCAGGAATAGTAAAGAAAAATTTAGTTTTAATTATAAAGGTCATCACAAAAAATGTGGCAATTAAAGTAATGTTTTTAGGATTAATAACTTTTTGAGATGACTTTTGTACTAGTTGACAAGTTAAAAACGAATTTAAACTAACAAAAACTATCATCCAATACATATAGTATCTTAACTCATATGACTGAGGAAAAAGGGGGGTTATTACCGTCATTAAAGCCATAACAGATGAAGCTACTTTTGCCTCTAGGCTATAATTCTTCCAACACAAATATATGAATAGTAAAAAATTAAAAATTACATAACTTCCAAAATATCCTCCTAATCCAAATTTTTCTTCATCCCATGATATGAAATCCATTCCTAACGTCCAAGGCCAAGGCCTACGATCATCAAAAACATCTATTTCTAATATTGATCTTCCCCATCTTAAATAAGGTGAAAGTTTCCTTATATTTTCATGCATAAAATCAGGAGGCGTTTCTTTGTTATTTAAAACAAATTCTGCTACTTTTATTTCGACCGGGTAAAAAGGATTAGAGTATATAACAGTATTTTTTATAGGCGTGAAAAAAACAATTAAGCTTGCTAATAAACACAGTGTTACGCTTCTAAATAGTTTTGGAAAGTTTTTTTTGTTTTCTAAGAAGATTACTTTTATTTTAAATAATACAAAACATAAAACTATAAAAACAACAGGGATTAATTGAAATTTTGTATTAGCTGCTATGGTTGCTGAAATAAAAATAATTAAAAGATTTTTTGATTTCAGAGAATTTTTATTAATATATAAGCAATAAGTAGTTAAAATAAGAATGGAAACGGCAATATTCCCAGGTAAGTCTATATAACTTCTTGCTGCATGCATATGAACCATGGGTATGGCTAAAAGAGATAAAGAAGCCATATAGAAAGGAATTTTTAAATATAACTTAAGATATGAAATTATAGTTAACAAACTAAGATAGCTAACTAAGTTAGTTGCTTCAGGTTTTTGGAAAAGTTTCCAAAATAGACCTTGTAACCAGTTCGCGAATAAAGGAAACCCTAAAAAACGGTGCTCAGTATAATATTCAAAACTATATTCTTCAGGGGTAATGATATTCCATATTCTTGCTGCAAATGGTAAGTGATACATAAATGCATCACCACCATAGTTTGAGTCAAAAAAACTAATTAAAAAGATAGAAAATAATATTGTTATGGCAAGAACACTTAAAATTAATTTAGTTGAGATTAAGTAAGAAAAGGGATTAAAATATTTTTTAAGATTCTTGATAATATTAAAACTTTGCAGAAATCCAAAAGTCAAAAACAAGAATCCTATTACACCTAATAATATTCTTACAGTTTTTAATTGGTAAGCAGTTACATAACTTAAATAGCCTGCCATTCCAATCATTAAAGAAATAGAAATTAGAGTTAACCCTAAAATATAGAAAAAATTATCTTTTACTTGATAAATATTAAAAAAAAAGGATGAAACGATACGATTCACATACATCCCAAAACATAGTTCTAATAATATAAACCCAATAATAAAGCCAATAAGCGGAGTCAACATAGTATTGTAATAATTTTTGGCAGATATTATATGTATAGATTAGTGGGTGTATTTTTAAAATCTAGAACTTCTGTGATTGTAGCTCCTTGTATTGATAAAGTATCATCAAATGTTTGATTAAGAAAATTAAAATACAAGTCAATTTCCGAATCATTAGAAAGATGAATTACCCAATCGCGATAATGAGATGCAAGTAAACTGCTGTAAGCATGATAACGGAAGATTGATTTTCCAGCTATATTAACCCCACAAGTTAAATCATTATCATTTCCTTCAGCAGTAAACATTACATCTATCAGATACCTACCTTTAGGTAGATTTAATGGTGTTCGAAGATTTATTGAACCATTTTTTTCTTGCTTAAAATCATTAGATTCTAAAGTAGTAATTTTTTTAAAGTTAAAAGGTGGCTTATAAGGGGTCTCTGTTAATCGATCTTGATGAATATATAGATTGTTTCTTATTCCTACTCCTGAGGGATAATCCTCAGGAGTTTTAATAACTTTATAAGTATTTAAGTCAATCGAAATATAACCGAGTGCAGATAAAAAGTCTAAGCATCGACTATCTTCAGCTTGAGTCTCTAAAATCAGGTGAGGTTTAGCAGACTTGATAGTTTTTTCCATTCCTTGTATTGCGTCAAATTCTGCCCCTTCAATATCCATTTTGACAAGGTTAGGTATTAATTTTGTATTTTCAACGAAGTCATCTAAAGCAATAGTAGAAATTTCATAAGCAGCTTCTCCAATAGAATAGTCTTTATAAATACTATCGTTGAGGTGGCTACCTAGATAAAGAGGGACTTTTTCGTAAGATTTTGAGTAGACAGCTGAATGAAATAATTGTGTGTTACTGCAGCCGTTGTTAATAATATTTCGTTGACATTTATCTACAATTCGAGGACTAGCTTCAAAAGAGCAAACTACTCCTTTTGGTCCTACCATACGAGACATAATAGTTGTTAAGCCAGCAAAATTTGCCCCTACATCAAAAACTGTATCTCCAGGGAGGCATAAATCTCTTAGAACTAATTGTACAGTAGGTTCCCAAAGATTTTCTCTATACCATGGTGCTGTTCCATATAGTCGTACTTCTTCGAGTTTTTGGCTAATTTCTAATTGTCGGTCAATTTCTGGAACTAAGACTTTAACGAGTTTATTTTTTAACCATTTTTTAAGTTGTCTCATAATTATTTTTTCCAATTAAGATTAAATATACTTTTAGTTAGTTTCTGATATAAAATTAAATACGAAAGATATTTGAGTCTATTAATAAGCTTGTAAGATAGTGTTACCTTTTAAGAAAATTAATTTAGACATTAATGTTTAGTTTAATGTTCAGTTTTAATTATTATTAATTTAAATAGAATTAAATATTCTTTAAAATAAACTTAATCTATTAACGTTCAAGAATAATACCTGTTTGGTTTCGGACGATTCTTATTAAGCAAAGTTCCATTGCCTTCATGATATCGGTAGTACTTTTAAATACTTATTCTTGCAAGTGCATTCCATATATTAAATTTACATTATTGTAAAAATATTTTTGATATATAGTTTCCAGAAGTATTTAACCGAAGTTCAATCGAATGCTAAATATTTAATGGCGGTTTTATACTTAAATAGTCAATTTTAAAAAAATAAATTTAATTGCATTACTTAAATGCTCTAAATGATTAGTAAATAGGAGTAAGAAATTTAATTTCTTACTCCTATTTACTAATCATTTAATGTTACTAATACTTAAAAGCGTTCACGGCCTCTACCGCCACCATTGAAGGAACCACGAGGTTCACGTTCTTTAGCTTTATTTACTTTTAAAGTACGTCCCATCCATTCTGCTCCATCTAGAGTAGAGATGGCTTGCTCTTCTTGATCATCAGAATTCATTTCTACGAAAGCAAAGCCACGCATGCGTCCAGTGTCACGATCTGTTGGAATATGAACACGCTTAACCTCGCCGTAGTCTGTAAAAACTTCGTTAAGGTCTTCTTTGGTTACATCATAGGATAGGTTTCCTACATAAATAGACATATTAGATTATCTCCGTAATTTGCAAATGTGTAGAGATTGAGTGATCGGAGAGAATCGTACAAAGGCTGAAAGGGATATACCCGTCAATGCTGATAACAAAATCTACTACCGAATACTTAGGTTTCTCGTGGTTGATCATAACATATTTATTTGAATTTGTATCATTTTTTTTAAAATGTATTTAATATTATTTTTTTATCAAAATATTTTGTTACATTTATGGCCTATTTGTACCAGTCGAATAGTTCAATTTATGGATTTATTAATAAGACTCCCCAGGTAGGATTCGAACCTACGACCAATCGGTTAACAGCCGACCGCTCTACCACTGAGCTACTGAGGATTGAAGCAACCAGTAGATGATAACAATAAACTGATGTTTTTGGCAAGCTTTTTATTAAGAAATTAAACTTTAATAAAACTAAGATAAAAATAACTTTCATTTTTTAACTATCAGTACCCTATCTTTAAAAGCTTAGAAAGCTATGTTGTTGAAAACTTTATAATAATTTCTTTTTTATATTCTTAAATTAACTTTTATTTGACAGTATCAGGTTTAATTTAAAAGTAAAGGATAATTGGAAAAAAAATTTAATTTCCAAAAGCTCTCTTCTCGATATTTCCTAACCCAGGAATGACATTACCTTTATCATCAATTTTTTCATCAATAGTGGCAGTATAAATACTTAGCATAGGATATTGAAGATTTAACTTTTGCAATGCTTGTGGAGTAGCAATTACACAAATAATACGGACTAAAGCTAAATCCGCTCCTCGTTGGGCAATCTCTGACAAGATTCTTGTAATTTGTTCTCCTGTGCCAAGAATAGGATCTAGAATAACTATTTGAGTTGTTTTTGTGAATTTTTGAGGCAATTTGTTTAAATAACAAGTTACTTCTAGATTACTACTATTTTGTTCTAGTCCAAGATGATAGATTTTAGCTAAAGGTAGCAAGTCTTGTGCACCTTCCAATAAAACTAATCCTGTACAGAGAGTAGGGATAACGGCAATAGGTATTTCAGGATTAATTAGTGCTATCGGCGAGCTACTGATGGTTCCTTGGGCGGTGGTCTCTATCATGGGGAACCAGTATCTAGTCGCTTCATAAGTTAACCAACGCCCGAGTTCGACTATAGCTGTTTTAAATAAAATATCTGGAGTGTTGATATCTCGAGCTATTCCCAGCCAATGTTTAATTAAAGGATGATCAGGGACATATACACGTAGTTGAGAATCCATAAGAATGAAGGGGGATAAGAAAAATTTATTTGATTACTTTAAAAGTTTTACTCTGTGAATTGAGAACTATGTTTGGTATTGTACAGTCTTCGAAGTCTTTTCAAAACTGGTTTAAGGTCGGGAACTATCTCTAAAGCTTTTTCATAGCTCTCTATAGCCTTGGAAATTTGTTTCATAGATTCTAGGCATCTACCTTTATTGTACCAAACCTTGTAATTAGAAGGCTCAATATTTAGAACTTTATCCCATATTCTAATAGACTCAGACCAATCTTCTAAATTATATAAAAGTTGAGCCTTCATATTTAAAAAGTTGATGTTTTCAGGCTCAAGAGCTAGGGCATTATCAACACTTGAAATTGCCTTATCGATTTCTCCTAAACATTGTAACGCTTCCCCACGCTTGTACCATGCAATAGAAAAAGATGGATTAATAGCTAAAGCTTTATCCCATAAGAAAATAGCTTCGTCCCAAATTTTTAAATTAAATTTTTCGATTCCTTCTTCAAAATATTTTTTGGACAAAGGAAAAGCTTCTATCTTAGGATTTGTAAAATTTGTGGGATTGAAACTTTCTTGATCTGTTGAGTAGATCATCAGATTTTCATTTCTTTCTAATTGCTGTTCTAAATCGTCAACAATTAAAGATTTCTCTTTAATTGATAAAGAAGGAAAAAATTCCTTTACTAAACCATTATCTTCGATATCTGAAACGTTAAAATCGATATATTCTGAAAGTTCACCTTCTGTTGTTTTGCTATAAAGTTTTTGACCAATATCATAGGAAATTTTTCCGATAGGTTCAATAGATGGGAAAGATTGAGCTAATTCAGCAAGCCGCATCATTTTTGATGCAAGTTGTAAATCAGGGTTTTCAGTAGATAGAACCTTATCCTGAAACTTGTTTAACCATGATACCCATAATCTTGCTTTCCCCCTTTCTCCTAAATCTTCAAAATATTTCAGAATTCTTCCTTCATGCCATCCATGTGAAATACCATCTAGCAACTGATTAAACAAAAATTCATAGTCTTTATCACTAAGAAGGTCTGAAGATGATAATTTTACAATTTTCTTATTTTGTTTTATGCCTAAAAAGGATAAATTGTGCAATTTAGCACAAAACTCTTTTGTCAGTTGATGAAAATGCTCAAGCGAACTATACATATTAATTTTATAACTTTTTTATAATTAAGAATGAATCTTTAAGCTTATTGTACGTGATTATAATAATTTATTTGTTCAGGTTTTCGTAATTTAAAACTTACAAATATAATTTATATTAATTTACTAAAAATAAAAAAATATTAGTTTAGAGGTTATATCATCTTTATGATATGTACAATAAAATTCACATATTAAAAATAAATTAAAGAACAAAATCTCAAAAAACATTACAAAAAACTATTTTTTAACTAAAAATTTTAAGAGTACGACTATCATAGATAATATATAAAAATTGTTGTGCCCTTTTCAAAAATAAAAAATCTTTAATGTCTAGCTCTATTCCTACTCCTCCAAGCTTTCCTATGACTGCTGTTATTGGGCAACAATCTATTAAATTAGCCTTGTTATTAGCAGCAGTAGATTTAAAATTAGGTGGTATAGTTATCGCTGGCCGCCGAGGAACGGCAAAATCAGTACTTGCAAGAGGAATTCGTGCTCTGCTACCTCCCATCGAACGAATCAAAAATAATTCTTTTAATTGTGAACATAATGTTCCTGAAGAATGGGATTCTGATACGAAAGAAAAATATTTACATGTTAAATTAGATTCCATTGCTACAGAAATTATCCCTGTTCCTTTTATTCAATTACCTCTTGGAATAACGGAAGATAGATTACTAGGATCAATAGATGTAGAAGCATCTGTAAAAAAAGGAGAACCAGTTTTTCAGCCTGGATTATTAGCTCAAGCTCATCGCGGAATTTTATATATTGATGAAATTAATTTATTAGACGATCAAGTTGTTAATCAACTATTAACTGTTTTAACAGAGGGTTGGAACAAAGTTGAAAGAGAGGGTATTAGTTTTCAGCACCCTTGTAAACCTGTTGTTATTGCTACTTACAATCCTGAAGAAGGTTCTTTAAGAAAGCATATATTAGATAGAATGGCAATTGCTCTCTCATCTGATGGTCTATTAGAACTTGAACAAAGAGTAGAAGTTGTTAATCAAGTTATTCATTACTCTGGTTCTTCAGAACTATTCAACAAGCAGTACGAAGAAGAGATAGATAGCATTAAAACAGATATTATATTGGCTCGAGAATGGTTGAAAGAAGTTAAGATAAAAAGGAATCAAGTTGAATATCTAGTAGAAGAATCATTAAGAGGAGGAGTTGAAGGACATAGAGCTGAAATATTTGCCACCCGAGTCGCAAAGGCTCTAGCGGCACTAAATGGTAACGATATAGTTAGTAGTGAAGATTTGAGAAAAGCAGTAGAACTGGTAATTGTTCCTCGTTCTAATATGCAACAAGTGCCTGAAGAAAGTAATTCTCCACCTCCACCTCCACCTAAAAAAGAACAGAATCATGATGAACAACAAAACGACGAAGATGATAACGAAGATGATAACGAAGATGATAACGAAGATGATAACGAAGAAAGTAATAATGAAGAAGAACAAAATCTAGAAATACCCCAAGAATTTGTCTTTGATATTGAAGGAACTATTATTGATACTGAGATCTTATCTTTTGCTCAAAAATCTCAAAATCAAGGTAAATCAGGAAGTCGTAATTTGATTTTTTCCAACGACAGAGGACGCTACATTAAACCTATGTTACCAAAGGGTAAAGTTAACCGTATTGCTGTTGACGCAACTTTAAGAATAGCCGCCCCATATCAGAAAAAGCGACGATTGCGGCATCCTGACCGTAATGTTATTGTTGAACATCAAGATATTCGTTCTAAGCGCTTAGTTAGGAAAGCAGGTGCATTGATTATTTTTGTCGTAGATGCCTCTGGATCTATGGCCTTAAATAGAATGCAATCGGCAAAAGGTGCAGTAATGAGACTTTTAACAGAAGCATATGAAAATAGAGATCAAATTGCATTAATCCCTTTTAGAGGAGAGCAAGCTGATGTCTTACTACCTCCAACTCGCTCAATTTCTCTTGCGCGAAAAAGATTGGAAACTTTACCTTGTGGTGGAGGTTCTCCATTAGCTCACGGTCTAACTCAAGCAGTCAAGATAGGTGTTAATGCTAAAATGTCGGGTGATATTGGCCAAGTGGTTATTGTTGCAATAACTGATGGCCGAGGAAATATTTCATTATCTCGTTCTTTGGGTGAACAAGTGTTGAAAGAAGATAAGCCTAACATTAAAGAAGAATTACTAAACATTGCTAGTAGAATAAAAATGCTAGGCATTAAATTATTAATGATAGATACTGAAAAAAAATTTGTTTCTACAGGATTTGGAAAAGAACTTGCTAAAGCTGCGATGGGAACATACTACCAATTACCTACAGCTACAGATAAAGCAATAGCACAAATGACTAAAGAAGCAATTTCACAGATAAGATAAGCTATGTAACAAATAAAATAATATTACTTATTACATAGCTTCCTAAAATGTATATTTTTAAGTTTAATCCGTCAGCCAATTAACAATAGTACGTACTGGAACACCTGTTGCTCCAGCATTATTAACTCCATTTTCTTTGTCAATCCAAGCTGTTCCAGCTATATCCAAATGTAGCCAAGGAGTTTTTTCGACAAATTGCTTTAAAAATAGAGCTGCTGTAATGGATCCTCCAGCCCTTGGTCCTGTATTTTTCATGTCAGCAATAGAGGATTTTAAACCTTCAAAATATTTATCTTCCATTGGCATTTGCCAAAATTGCTCCCCTGACTTTTCAGATGCAATTTTTATTTCGTTGATTAAATTATTATCTGTACTCCATAATCCAGAAATATTATCTCCTAGTGCCACAATACAAGCACCAGTCAAAGTTGCTATGTCTAAGATACTATCCACTTCTAGTTTTTCAGCAAATACCAGAGCGTCCGCTAAGGTTAAACGCCCTTCAGCATCTGTATTGTTGACTTCAATTGTTTTACCGTTAGATGCGGTCAATACATCACCAGGATGTATTGCACATCCACTAATCATATTTTCTGTTACAGCACAAATAAAGTGTACTTCTATATTTGGCTTGAGTTGAGCAATAGCTTTAGCAACGCCTAAAGTAGCTGCACCTCCTCCCATATCCATTTTCATTACTTCAATTCCACTACTAGAACCTTTTAAATTAAGTCCTCCTGAATCAAAGGTCAAACTTTTACCTATAATAGCTATTTTACGTTTAGCTATATCTTTTGACTTATATGTTAAGTGAATAAATTTAGGAGGTAAATCTGATGCTTGTGCAACTCCCAAGAAAGCACCCATCCCAAGTTTTGCGCATTCATCTTGTTCTAAAATTTCGATTTCTAAATCGTACTCATTTGCCAGTTTTTTAGCAACTTCAGTGAAAGTTATGGGGTTGATATAGTTAGCAGGAGCATTTACTAATTCTCTTGCCATGATTACTCCGGAACAAATTATTTGAGCACGACTAATAGCATCTTTTTGCTCTCCAATTCCTAAAATGTCAATAGTTTTTAATTCTACAAGTTTATCGTCTGAATTAGATTTAAATCTATTGTCTTGATGTAAAGATAACAACAATCCTTCAGTAATAACTTCTGCAGTTAAGCTAGGATTATTATTAAAAATAGGAAATTGCAAACATAAAGTTTGAATATGTTCTTTTTTTGAAAACCGAGCAACGGAAGCAATGCTTAAGCGTAAACTATTTAGGGTAAACTCTTCAGACTTCCCCAAGCCAACTAAAAGAATTTTACGAATAGAAGCGCTACCTCCAAGGCGAGTGAATATGATACGACCTACTTTTCCTTCAAACTTTGTTTCATCTATTAGTTCTTGTAAGGTTCCTTTAGTTTTATTATTTAACTGGTCTAATTCTCCGATTAAATTTATTTCGTTTTCAAACAAGCCAATGGCAACTGTATCTCCTGTCCAGTCTAATAAAGAGGTATCACTTCCATAAATGTTCATGTATATTTTTAATTACTTATTATGATTTTTCATTTTTATTTTACCTTGAGAAGGTCACAGATATCCTAGAGTAAAGATAAGCATTTTTTTATACAATTTAAGTTTTTCAACAAGTTTCTGGTAAGGTTAAGTTGAGAATTAATTTACCTTATAGAAATTATTTCTAGGAAGTTTTCTATGGCTATAAAAACTTTACAGGTCTCAGCTAAAAAATTAGTCAACCAACAGAGAGAATTTTTTCAAAGTGGTGAAACTCAGTCTATTGATTTCCGTTTAAGTCAACTAAAACTTTTACGAAAAGCTATATTAGAGCATCAAGAACTTATTATTGATGCTACTAAATCTGATTTAGGTCGTCCTAGCTTTGAAGCTTATTTTGAAATTGCTACATTAAGCGAAATCAAATTAGCAATTAAAAAATTAAAGAATTGGATGAGACCTCATCGAGTTCAAACTCCTTTAGAGCAATTCCCTTCAACTGCTTGGATCCAGCCTGAGCCTCTGGGAGTAGTTTTGATTATAGGCTCTTGGAACTATCCTTTTCAGCTAACAATATCACCTTTAGTAGGAGCGATCGCGGCTGGTAATTGTGTAATACTGAAGCCTTCTGAACACGCTCCTAAAACTTCAAGTGCAATTTTCCAATTAATAAATTCATACTTTTCTCCTAATTATATTGCGGCAGTAGAAGGAGATGTTAATACTTGTAAACAACTTTTAACTGAAAAGTTTGATCATATATTTTTTACTGGTAGCAGTGCTGTAGGCAAAACGATCATGAAAGCTGCTGCTAATCACTTAACCCCTGTTACTCTTGAATTAGGCGGTAAAAGCCCTTGTATCGTTGACACTGACATAAACCTGGAAATTGCTGCTAAAAGAATTGTTTGGGGAAAGTTTATTAACGCAGGGCAAACTTGTATTGCTCCGGACTATTTATGGGTTAACTCTAAAGTTAAAAAAGTATTTTTAAAATTATTAAAACAACAAATATATAATTTTTATGGTGATAATCCTTATGAAAGTTCTGATTATGGTCGTATAGTTAATTCTTCTCATTTCTCTCGCCTTAAAAAATTTTTAGAGAACGGTACTATAATTATAGGTGGTGAAACTAGCCTGGAAAGCTTATACATTGCTCCCACTATTTTAGATAACGTTAGTCTCAATGATGCTGTAATGCAAGAAGAAATTTTTGGCCCTATTCTTCCTGTTCTTTCTTATGAAAATTTAGAGGAAACAGTCGCATATATCAGGAGTCAACCCAAGCCACTAGCAATATATGTATTTTCAAATGATCGTATTAAACAAAATCAATTTCTAGACCAAACTTCCTCTGGAGGTGTTTGTATTAACGATACTGTCATGCAAATCAGCATTCCCGACTTACCTTTTGGTGGCGTAGGGAATAGTGGGATGGGCAACTATCATGGTAAAAGTAGTTTTGACACTTTTACTCATAAAAAAAGTGTTTTAAAAAAGGGATTATGGTTAGATTTAGGGTGGCGATATGCTCCTTATACAGTCAACAAGCTTAATCAAATAAAAAAAATAATAAATGGTTAACTGAAAATAAGTATTAATTTTACTCAAAACATATCAAAATTTATTTAACAAATATTACTAATGAAGAAAATCATTAGTAATAATTAATAGTTATTGATAAAATCATTGATAATAATATAGGCAACAAGAGGATGCAAGAAACCAAAATATTAGAGGAACCACGGTGTAATTATGCGACTATCTAAGGGTATTGAAGTCGAAATATATACAGGCACATCCCAAGGAAAAATTGTAGGGTTATCTGATCGTATTACTAAAGAGCTTAATGGATTTGTAAGAGAGCCTGATAGCCGTAATGTTGAATATATTACTGTACCTTTACTATATTATGATAATTTACTATATGCTCTGATTAATCCCCGAAAACGCTTAAGGGGTTACCTACAAGACATTGGTGACTATACTATAGTACCAGGTAGTACATTATCTTTAGGAGATAATGTGGACCAATTTTACCGTTCTGATCCTAATAATTCTTATCATAGCTATATTGAAAATACCTACGGAACAGACGTCGTAACAGCAAGTATTCATATTAATATAGGAATTGATAATCCAGAAACATTAATAGATGCTTATAATCTAGTGAGGGTAGAAGCTCCCCTCTTTCTAGCTTTAAGTGCATCTTCTCCTTTTTTGGGTGGAAAAGTGACGGGTTTCCATTCAACTCGTTGGCATATGTTTCCACAGACTCCTCAAAAAGTACCTTTTTTCACAAATCATGCTCATTTTATTACTTGGACGGAAAAACAATTAGCTTCTCAAAATATGCAAAATGTTCGTCATTTTTGGACTTCTGTGCGACCAAATGGTTGTGATCGCCCTTACCGTTTAAACCGTTTAGAATTGAGAATTTGTGATTTAATTATTGACCCAATTTCTTTATTATCTGTTGTCGCTCTATTAGAAGCACGTCTTTTGCAATTATTAGAAAATCCTAATTCCTTGAACCCTCTCTTAAAAAGCCAACTGTCCACTGAAGCATTACTTTATATTACTCAACAAAATGAATTGGAAGTGGCTAAACGTAGCTTAAATGCTAGATTATATAATTGGAAAGATGGTAGTAAAATTGAAGCCAAAAAGTGGATTGAAGAACTTTACCAAGAAGTTTTTCCAATTGCAAAACGGAATGGGTTTAGTCGTTTCCTAATTCCTATAAAAAAGATTTTACAAGACGGAAACCTTGCCCAGCAATGGTTACACAAATATCGACTAGGTAATAGTATTACCTCAATTATTAGTAGAGAGATAGAAGCTATTACATATCAAGAAAAAGTTTTAGAAAACAAACTTTTTAATTAATTAAATAATATATTGTTGCAAAGATATAATTGTTTCCTTTTTAAAAAGGAAACAATTATATATCTTCTTTATTAATGCTTATTAAAAAGAGACATTAAGCCATATCCTAAATGTTTAATTTCTATTTATTGGTATGGTCATCAGTTTCTATAAATTATTAAAGATGTTGAACAACAGTTCTTAATTATTTGTTCCTTTAACAAATAGATAATTACTAGCGAAACATTTTGTATACTTAACCGTCTTTTATTTTTAAGGAAATTATAAATTTCTAGCCAAAACTAATAATAAATTAAGAACTAGCAAATAGGTTATAATCAACAGATAAAACTTTCTGAGTAGACTATAATTAACTGTTGCTTACTAAAAATAGAATAAGTTAATTTTTTTAGAGTACATCTGCTGGAAATATTGATTTAATTATCAGATTCCAACTACTTTTTTGTGGTAGATATACTTATTAAAAAGTTATTCTAGTAAACTTTCAATAGTCTAAATTGCTCGTTCATTGCTGGGAGGTTACTCTTGAAAGATAAGTCAAATAAAATAATAACAGCGTATTCTAGTTTATTAGAATACATAAAATTAAAGAATATTTTTTGCCCTCAGGTATACATCAATAAAATAACTTCAAACAAAAAAAGTAATCTTTGTCACTCTACAGTTATATTTAGCTTAGCTATTTATGTAGGCATACTTGCGGTTAAAACTGAAATAGCTCTAGCTGTGAGTTTTTCAAACATTAAAGCTGAACTTGAGTCAGAAAGAACTATAAAAATTCCATCTATTAAAAATTCAAACAAAAAAATTGTTCCAAAAAGCTCTACAGGTATTAACTCTAAAACAAAAATTATTGATTATAAACCAGTTAACAGTTTTCGAGACATAAATGAAATTGTTTTTAATAAATCTTTTGAAGCCAACAATAATCTAATAACTAAAAATAGTGTTACATCATTCAAATATATAGCGAAAATAATACAACCAAAAACTTCAGAAAATATTGGAAATATATATACTCATAAAAATATATCTGAAATAACTTTAATTAAAGATGTAAAATCAGCTTTCTCACAATCTCCAATTGGTATGAATGAAGAAAACTATAAAGTTCTTCCAGGAGATACTCTTAACAGTATAGCTAGTCATTATGGCATCTCAGCATCGGAGTTAATAAATGCAAACCATATTACTAATGCTAATTTTATAAAAGTTAATCAAACATTAGTAATTCCAAAACAAATTTCAATAAATGGAAATAAAAAAAATCAATTGTCAAGAAGTCTTGTTAAAAATAATGAACTTCAAACAACAGGATCAGGCGTTTCTGAACATAAAAGATCATATAAAGATTTAAATAAAAACACACATCAAAAAAAATTACATAAAAATATACAACCATTTAATATCCAAAAATCTAAATTAATAAGTACAGTTCCTAGTTATGTAGATGTTTATAATAATACTTTTCAAATTCCATTAGAAACAGACATTAACCCTAGTCTCCCTAAGGTATCTAATCCTGATAAATATTTACCTAGTGTTCCGGCTAAATATACTGGACACATATGGCCAAGTAAGGGAGTAGTAACTTCAGGCTTTGGACGTCGTTGGGGAAGAATGCATAAAGGCATAGATATTGCAGCTCCTACCGGTACTCCTATTATGGCTTCAGCTTCTGGAGAAGTTATTAGTGCTGGGTGGAGTTCAGGAGGGTATGGAAATCTACTTAGAATTCGCCATCCCGATGGAAGTATAAGTTTATATGCTCATAACAGTCGTATTTTGGTACGAAGAGGACAAAAAGTAAATCAAGGACAAAAGATAGCTGAAATGGGTAGTACAGGTTACAGCACAGGGCCACACCTTCATTATGAAATTCATCTTAGAGGAAGAGGTGCGCAAAACCCAATGGCTTTTCTACCTAAAACTAGATAATTAATTTCTTTTCTTGATCTGCTAGTACAATAAAATATCGTATTTAATTATAACAATGTTTAATTTTTTACAAAATTAGATATACCATCACTCTTGTTATGTTATATTATATTTGTGCATTATTGGCTCAGTAGCTCAGTTGGTTAGAGCAGGGGACTCATAAGCCCAAGGTCGGGTGTTCAAATCACCCTTGAGCCATAATTTTAAGTTTATTTTTTATAGCAAAATCATTTTCTATATTAGATTTAAAAAAACATGGGAGCTGTTTAAATTAGCTCCCATATTTTTATTTTAGTAGTTATTTAGATTCAGTTAAGTCAGTAAGTAGTTGATTTGATCTTTGCATAAAAGATTTCATACTTTTACCATCAATTCCTTTTTGTGTAATTAACGCTAAATCATAAATATGACAACATAAGAGTTTGGCCATTTTACTTGACGGAGATTCGCTGTCTATCTGAATAATATTTGTTTGACTTATCTGAAAAATATTTTCAACTAAAGGATGATTGGTATTAACAACAAAAATATGTTCATCAGGAAAATCCATTGTTTGTTGCTGAGAAGCAGCCATCATTTCTTTGAAACGCCTTGCTGCTTCAGGCAGTAAGATAACTCCTGGAGGGGAGTCTTCAGATAAATCTGATTTTAATGATTGTGTTTTGATATTAACTTTAGAGTTATTTAAAGACGCTTCAAATAACTCCTTAATTTTTTCGCTACGAGTTTTTTGGGAATTAGGATCTACAATTTCGTCAACCTTGTTATTTTGGAGCAAAGTATCATCTAATTCCGAATCCACACGGGAGAATTTTACCTCAGGATATTCTTTTTCTAGAAAAGGAATAAAATAATTTGTATCAATGAAAGAATCCATATATAAAATCTCTAGTCCCTGATTTTCATATAATCTTATATGAGTAGCTTGAACATCAGGATCTGTACAATAGAAAATGCGGTTTTCATGAATCTCTTTATTACGATTCATATAAGCAGATAGTGTTGTATATCCTATTTTTTCATAAGATAGCTCATTTTTTTCGCTAGCAACATCTTTCCAGGCATCTCCTTTCTCTTCAACTTGAACTTGTGGAGTTTCAGATTCATTTGCTGTATGAGTTGTTTTATAAATAAGAATATCTTCAACGTGCTTTTTGAATTTTTCATCTTTAAGGGAACCATACTTAACAAAAGTACCCACATCTTGCCAGCATTTTACGTATTCTTCCGTATTATTCTCATAAATTTCCTTAAGTCGATCTGCAATTTTTTTAGCTATATGATTTGCAATACTGCGAACGGTACGATGGTTAGTTAGTGCACTTCGAGAAACATTTAAGGGAATATCTGGACTATCAATTACTCCTCTAAGAGGCATTAAAAAATCTGGAATAATTTCTTCACAATGATCACTAACAAATACTTGATTACAAAAAAGTTTAATGTGACCTTTTGAGACATCTACATCAGGTCGTAATTTTGGAAAATATAAAATTCCATTCAAAAGATAAGGATAATCAGTATTTAGGTGTATCCATAACAAAGGATCTTCTTGGTATGGATAAAGATAACGATAAAATTCTAAATAGTCATTATCAGTAAGATTATGAGCAGATTCTTTCCACAAAGCTTTTTGCTTATTAATAATAGTATCTTCGAATCTAATTGGGATAGGAACAAAATCTGAATAAGTTTTAACTAATTGGCGAATTCTTTCAGGTTCTAAATATTCGTGTTCCTCATCCATTAAGGTTAACTTAATAGTTGTTCCTATTTGAGTACGATTAGATTCAGATAATTCAAATGAAGGAGAACCGTCACAGGACCAATGAATTGGTTTGGAATCTTCTTTATAAGATAAGGTATCAATTTCAACTTTTTTAGATACCATGAAAGCTGAGTAAAAGCCTAAACCAAAATGTCCAATAATTTCATTGGCATCTTTTTCATATTTTTTAACAAATTCTTCTGCGCTAGAGAAGGCTACTTGATTTATATACTTTTTAATCTCTTCTGTGTTCATGCCAATTCCATTGTCCGTGATGGAAAGAGATTTATCTGTCTTATCGACAGTAATTGTAATTTCCGGCTCAGGAACATTACAAGATACCTCACCAGCAAGCGAAGCCATCTTAAGTTTAGATAAAGCATCTACAGCATTAGAAATTAGTTCTCGTAAAAAAATTTCATGATCTGTATATAGAGATTTTTTAATAATTGGAAAAATATTCTCGGTGTGGATACTAATATTACCTTTTTCAAATACTGTCATACGCGCTATCTCAGAATAATGATTTTATGTTTATGTTATTTATATTTTCTCTAATTTTGTCAGAATATTCATCCTGAGATTATCACACTTAATAGATGTGGATCACCGTACATGACTTATATAAAAAACTTTAATAATAAGAATTTTACATATAGAAATTATGTTACTTCTTCTGCAAGTTGCTTAAATTTTATTGAAGTATATGGTTTAAGGAAAAAATAAATGTATTATTCTTTAGTTATTTTTTAATATCCTAGATATTTCTCTTTGGTCTTGACGATTTTTAATTGTTTCTCGTTTATCATGCAATTTTTTCCCTTTCCCTAGGCCAAGACTAATTTTTACTAAGCTTCCTTTAAAGTAAAGTTTTAAGGGTACTAAAGTTAAACCTTTCTGTTCAATTTTCCCAATTAGTTGGTTAATTTCTTTTCGATGCATCAATAATTTACGTATACGTCTAGGATCGTGATTAAAGTATAAGCTACTAGCTGCATAAGAAGATATATGAACGTTACTTAGCCAAACTTCAGCGTTTTTAATAAAGGCATAACCATCGGTTAGATTGACTTTTCCTGCACGGATAGACTTTACTTCTGTTCCTACTAGTTCGATCCCAGCCTCATATTTTTCTAATATTTCGTAAAGGAAAAAAGCTTTACGATTATTGCTAATAACTTTAATGGCTTTATCTTGATTTTCCATAATCCCCTGAGAATAACATATAACCATATATATGTTAAATAAATATAATAAATTTTAAAAAAAAGAATATTAAGAAATAGGTAAATTAGTAGTTTTTTAGAACTTTAGTTACTTTTGTTAAAGTTATTCTATAATTTGCTTAATTATAAATATTTATTGTTTCAAAGCTATTTTGTTTGTACTTAAATACTGTAATTTATTAATAAAATAATAAACATTTCTATTATTTTATTAGCTATAGAAATGTTTATTATTTTATATAAAGCTACGTAATACGATTCTTGGTAACTATAGTAACAACCTTATTGTAATAACATGAAACCAGATTAGTAAAATTTCTGATTTTCCAGATATTTGAATAGATTATTAACGATGTAGCACTAAATTGATGTTCGCTTTCCCTAAATTACGCTGTTTAACTTCCATCAATGTCTTGTTAATAGCATACTTTTGATTGATAGAATTAATAAGTTCAGTTTGGTTGTGTTTTTTGGCAACACCCCACAAATCAGCGACTAAATCATAGCTACCATCGCTATTAAGAGACCAACCAAGATCGTATTCACCTTCTAAAACAGCAACAATATCAGAATGAATATGTTGGCCATTATGACCTCTAACATTAGAGTCGGTTTTTACAATAATCCCTAAATCTTGCAATGAATTTTTTAAGATTTCAGCATCTGTAATCTTAGTGCGTAAGGTACTAAAGTGTGACATTTCAAATTCCTCCATGGAACAAAAGTTAATAATTATAACTTGAGATTTAAATAAATTGTTTTGAATAAACAATTTATTAATATACTGCTAGCTTTTCGCTAGCCTTTACGACTGTTAAGAATAGACAGACGAAAGCCTTTAGAACTCTAATCGCTGATATTCAGCATTTAAAGTTGAAGCAGGTCGCGCTCTTTGCCGCGCCCAGTCACGAAGAGCTGTTACCTGCTCCATCATAGTACGAGATAATGGAAGAGTAGATTTAATTGCAGTAATAATATCAGACTGCAAAAACTCTCTATCTTGGGCAAAAGCTTCGTACATAGCTGCAATAATAGCCTGCTCAATTTCTGCACCAGAGAAACCATCAGAAACCGTAACTAGCTGTTCAATATCGAAATGAGATATATCTAAACGACGTTTACTCAAATGTATATCAAAAATAGCTCTACGTTCTTCAAAGCTGGGTAAATCCACGAAAAAAAGTTCATCAAACCTTCCTTTTCGTAGAAATTCTCCTGGCAAGCGTTCTACACGATTAGCTGTGGCCATAACAAAGACAGGTGAAGTTTTTTCCTGCATCCATGTTAAAAAAGAACCAAAAATACGACTAGAAGTTCCACCATCAGATTCAGATGAGTTACCATTTCCTGCAAAAGCCTTATCAAGTTCATCAATAAAAAGTATAGCTGGGGCAAGAGATTCTGCCGTTTTCAATGCATTTCTTAAATTAGCTTCAGAACGACCTACAGCAGAGTCATAAACACGCCCTAAATCTAGTCTTAATAAAGGTAGTCCCCACAAACGAGAAGTAGTCTTAGCAATTAAAGATTTTCCACAGCCTGGAACTCCTAGTATTAGCATGCCTTTTGGCTGAGGTAAGCCATAGTTTCTAGCTCTTTCAGTAAAGGCACCTGAACGCTGTTCCAGCCATTTTTTAAGTTCTTCTAATCCACCAACGACACTAATAGTTTCATCTTGTTCAATATATTCTAAGATTCCGTTGCGGCGAACCTGTTGTTTTTTTTCAGACAAGATAATATCAACTTCTGATTCTGTTAATCTATCAGCTTTAACATAAGCTTTTCGATAGACTTTTTCAGCTTCATCTTTTGTAAGACCTAATGCTGCATAAAGTAGCTTTTCACGAGAATCACTACTAATCTCATGATTAGTTCTAAGTTGATTTAATTGCTTCGATAAAACTTGATTGAGATCCTCTAAATTGGGGAAATCAAAATCTAAAACAACTATATCTTTCTCTAATTCTATTGGAATTTCTTGGACAGGAGAAATTAGAATAATAGATTTTTTGGTACCTTTTAAACTTACTATAGCGTCTCGCAAAGAGCGGACTACAGTTGCATCAGAGATAAAAGGGTGTAAATCGTTAAAAATAAAAATTCCTGGCTCATCCTTCCTATTTACCCAATCAATAGCAGACTCAGCATTAGTAGTATTATGTTGTGTTTTATTGCTAAGTTGGCCATATTCTTTCATACCATTAGTAACAGTCCATGAAAAAATATGTCGAGGCTCGTTAAGATCTTTAACAATTTTATCAATAGTTTCTTTAGCCCTCTGTTCCTCTGATGTTACGAGATATATCAAAGGATATTGAGCTTCTATTAATAATTTAAGCTCTTCTTTCATAGAATTAATTAAAGATAATAGTGATTAATAAAAAACAAATGTTTTTTTGTCTGAAGTATTAGATTTAACAGTTTTTTCATCCGCAGTATCAAGAGAAAAATTATCCTTAATAACATTAGATTGATTCTTCAAAGGGAGAATTTGCTTATCTTTTATTGAAATAGCAGCTTTACACTCTGGACAAAAATGTACCTGATAAATTTTTCCGGAATTTATATTTTCTGATTCTTCAACTTTAGGTGGATGTTGAAGATAGAAATCTACCGCTTTTTCAACTATAAAAGACATAGACTCTTCATCAGTAGCGGCTCTAATTTTAAGACGTTTATGAATTTCAGAGGGTATGTATAGTGTTACTTTTTGTTTGTTTTGCATATTATTTAAATTTAAGGCTACCCCTATGCATAGCTAACTTTACTGATTGCCAGAAAGCTGTCAATAAATAAAAACGTTATAGCAGCATAGTCACTATATTTATAAGAAAAGTTCCCAAAAAACAATTTTGTAGAAAGTTTTATTAAGTTAAGCTGTTAGGAAATGACTTTAATAAGTTAATAAAAATTAAAGTCATAACTTTAGAAATATAATTCTAAAAAATATTAACTGCTTTATGTAGATTTTTTGTTTCTTTGCCAAAAATTTACAAGTTTTTGTAAATTTTCAGATAAACGATTTTTATAATTAGAGTAAATAGGTAACCTCGTTGTTAGTGTCAATTTCTTAGTTTTTAATATTTTTGACAATTTTTCTTTTGAAAAATGAGAATAGTTTGGATTTATCTCGTCTTTAGGGCTAATCCCACCAAGATCTTGAATACCTGCTTGAACACAACGTAACAAATAATTAGGATCTTGAATTAAATTTGGAGGCAGTTGCAATTTAATAGAAGCTGGTAAGATATTTTTGGCTTTATTAATAAATTTAACTAACTGGTATTGATTAAAAATTGATTTATGTAATTTCTTTTCTACTTCAGGACTATGAGGTTGCAATATAACTTCTTGTATATTATTCCATTGTTGTTCGACTAAATTAATTTTCCTCAGGGTGTCCAAAGAATTCTTCTCTTTTTCTCCAATATTTAGTAATACTCCTGTAGTAAAGGGGATTTGGAGTTTTCCTGCAAACTCAAGGTGTTGCAACCTTAAGTTTGGAATCTTACTAGGTGCATTGTAATGGGCATTATCTAATAATATGGGAGTAGATTGTTCAATCATTAAACCCATTGAAATACTAACTTTTTGTAGAATTTTCATTTCTGTATAAGTTAACAGTCCAACATTTATATGTGGTAAAAAGTTCATAGATAGTGCAATTTCACATAGATAATATATATTTTGTAACCATAGCTTTCTTTCTGGAGATCGAGGATGGATCTCTCCACTAAGAATTAAAATTTCACTAATAGACTTATTTGATATTTCCTCTAAAGTCTTTTTTGCTTTGGTCAGTTTTAACCAGTCGCCCAATTGTGGATTAATTCTAAAATTGCAATATGTACAATAATTAAAACACTCATAAGTTATGACAATTGTATAAGAAGGACTATAAGTTATTTTTTTCATTGTTTTAAATTCTTTCAAATAACTTTTTGGTTTTATAATGAAAATATATCTAACAATGTGTAATTAATAGAGTAATTTTTTCTATCTCAATATAGTATGCTTTAGATATGGATAGTAATTGATTAGTTTATATTCTAGATAAACTAACTAATTAAAATAAAAACCATAGTAAGTCTCAGTTATATATCTAAAATTTTTTGTATTGAGTTTAGTTTCAATGGAAATTAATAAACGTATTACTCAAATTCGCTCTGAGATACCATCTTCAGTCAGCTTGATTGTTGTTAGTAAACAACAATCTGTAGAAAGTATAAAAGAAGCATATAACTCTGGAATTCGTGATTTTGCTGAGAATCGTCTTCAAGAGGCTTTAGAAAAACAAGAAGAGCTTAAAGAATATGATGATATATCTTGGCACTTTATTGGTCATTTACAAACAAATAAAGCTAAAAAAGTACTAGAAAATTTTAACTGGATTCATTCAGTTGACAGTCTTAGATTGGCACAGCATTTGAATCAGATAATAGAAAAAATTTCTGCTTCACCTTATATATGTTTGCAAGTAAAAGCTATGCCAGACCCCGATAAATATGGATGGTTGCCAGAAACGCTTTGGGAAGATTTACATGAGTTAGAAAAGTGTAAAAACCTTATGATTAGAGGTTTAATGACAATATTACCGCTCAATTTATCAACAAATGAATCTCTGCATGCTTTTCAGAAGGTACAGACATTAGCTCAAGATATTAATGAAAAATCTTCATTATTTCTGAAAGAGCTATCCATGGGGATGTCTAATGATTATTTATTAGCGATACAGAAAAATACAACCATGATACGTTTAGGAAGAACTATCTTTGAGCCTAAACGATAGGTTAAAAAGACACTAAATACTATTCACTAATGCCACTCTTTAATCTAATTAAAAATATAAAAAAATAACTTTTAAACTTTTAATTGTCCATATATCAATATTGATTTTTAATTAAAAAAAATTAAAGATAAAGAATTTACCATAATATTAATTATAGGATTACAAAAAATAATATTCGTTAAATACATGATTAATTTTCAAACTGCATGTCCTATCCCTCTAGAAAAATACCCTCAAGTTTTGTTAGGTCATGGGGGAGGGGGAAAGCTTATGCAGCAATTGCTTGAAAAAATGATATTTTCATCTTTTCAGATGAATAAAGATTTTTCACCTCATGACTCCTCTGTAGTTCATCTTCCTACGAATAAAATTGCATTTACAACTGATTCTTATGTTATTCATCCTTTATTTTTCCCCGGTGGAGATATTGGAAGTTTAGCTATTAATGGAACTGTGAATGATCTTGCTATGAGTGGAGCTCGTCCTCTATATATAAGTCTAGGTTTTATTATAGAAGAAGGATTTGAGATGGAAACTTTATGGAATATTATTCAATCTTTACAGAGAACAGCAGAAGAAGCAGGCGTAAGAATCATTACCGGAGATACTAAAGTCGTAGATAGAGGGAAAGGAGATGGGATTTTTATTAACAGTTCAGGCATAGGAATTGTAGAACATGACCAGTTTATTGCTCCTGAATCAGTCCAAGTAGGAGATAGTATTTTAATTAATGGAGATATAGGTAGGCATGGTATCTCTGTTATGGCTACAAGAGAAGGGCTAGAATTAGAAACAACAATTAAAAGTGATTGTCAACCTCTTCATCAAGTTATCCAAGAAATGATAGAACAAGGGGTTGAAATTCATTGCTTAAGAGATTTAACGCGAGGTGGTTTAGCTAGCAGTTTGAATGAGATTGCTAATAGTAGAAAAGTGAAAATAAACATCCAAGAGAAATCAATTCCCGTAATGGAAGATGTAAGAGGGGCTTGTGAAATTTTAGGATTTGATCCTTTATATATCGCTAACGAGGGTAGATTTGTTGCTTTTATACCTAAAAACTGTGTAGATAAAGCATTAAAAATCATGAGATCTTTTTCAGACAGTTCTTATGTGATTGGCGAAGTTATTGAACAAAATGAAGGACTGGTTACTTTGAAAAATGAAATAGGGACAACTAGGATTATTGATATGTTAAGTGGCGAACAATTACCAAGAATCTGTTAAGAATTTTAGATAATTTTTATCTGATAAAAAATATTAATTCTTATGTTCAATACTGTGAGATATTTCTTTAATAGTTTTAGTAAAAATTATAAATTTTTTTAAGCTATTTTATGTAGAAATATTAAAGTACTTAATTAATTTCATTAGAATTAAGATAATTAGGTATTGAGTTAGGTTATTCTAAGATAATAATTTTCATATTCTACATAAGCTGCTTTAATTACATGTAGTTGGTAGAATATGCTATAAGGTTGAGGTATAATTTCTAAATGTTCTTTGCCTTAAGCTCATCTTAAAAACTAATTATGGAGTATGGCAATTAATAATCTTTGTCTTACCACCATATTATCAACTACTTATTAACTATCTATTTTGACTTATGGACGCTGATGCTTTTACTTGGATCGGTATATGCGCGGGCTCATTAACAACTATTTCTTTTTATCCTCAATTGGTAAAAACTTGGAAAACTCGCGTAACTAAAGATATCTCTTTAGCTATGTTTCTATTATTTTGCTGTGGGTTAATCCTTTGGATTACTTATGGTATTTTGCAAAAAGATATTCCAATCATTATGACTAATATTGCTACATTTATTTTAGCTTTTCCTATTTTAGTGATGAAACTTAAATATAAATAATTGAAAGCTATTTTTTCCTAAAAATGATTTGAAGGAAATTATTTCAATAACTTTTGATGCAAACAACTACTTTAGGATTTCCTTGAGTAGTTGTTCCATAATTAGCCATAACTGATAAATAAAACTGACACATATTTGGAATAAAATATTTCTCCAGATCCTTCATTTACACTTTTTTCTGCTGAACTTTCTAGATAAAATCTATAAAATTAATCATACCTCTACAAGATTATGCAATATTAAATTAGATTATAAAAATTTTTCCATTAAAATAATCTATCAACATTCTTAAATAGTTTTTATTTAAATTTTTAAATTATTTTTATTGTTTAAAAATAAACTATTATGTTATTTTGAAAAATTGATCAGTCAATACGGGAAAATAACATTTCGCCTTGAACTGCGAGCTCTCCATCCACTGTACCTTCACCCTTCATTTTTGCAATTCTATTTCTTTTTAAAGTTAATAACTCAACTGTAATTATTAATTGGTCTCCTGGAATAACAGGACGACGGAAGCGGACTTTATCAATACCCGCAAAAGCAAAAAAAACTCCCTTCATCCCTGGTAGTAAAGTTAAAACAACTCCTCCAACCTGAGCAATAGATTCTAAAATTAATACTCCTGGCATTATTGGTAGACTTGGGATATGACCAGAGAAAAAAGGTTCATTAATAGTTACATTTTTAATTCCAACTGCTTTTTTAGCAGGAATATAATCAATAATTCGATCAACTAAAGAAAAAGGATATCGATGAGGGAGAAGTTCCTGTATCTCTTGAATAGTATATTGAGTTTGACATTTACTATTATTAGAGGGATCTTCTATAAATTCTTCCATAACATCATTATATTTAGATACGATAGTTTATAGATTACCGATAAAAACGGTATTTTCGCTTATTTTACATATTTAGGTACATGTGTAAATCATTTCATAATCCTTAACGATTTGCAAATATATATATTTTATAAAGCTTTAACCAGAAAATATAAGTATAAAATAGAATGCTAAATAATATAGTATAAAAATCTATGTTAGAAAAATGATTTTCAGTCAGATTTTTAAAATAGAATAATAATCTGTAAATAAGAAAATTTTTCATTTATTATGATCTCGCGACACTTTATGTCAAGATAATATGACTATTAACTTTTGATTAAAAATTCCTAATAATTGATAGATATGAAGATTGGAGATCGCATTCGTATTATAGAATCTATTATCGTTTATCACCATCCAGAACATAGGCAAGAAGCATTTGATCTAAAAGGGATGGAAGGAGAAATTATTAATATTATTAGTGACTGGGAAGGTAGACCGCTTAGCGCTAATTTACCTTTATTAGTCAAAATTAGTGAGAAATTTAAAGTCCATGTTTGTGATAACGAAGTAGAAGTTTTAAGAAAAACTGAGAACTATTAAACTAACCGGATTATTTATACCTTTTTATTTGCATTACTAACTGTTTTTCATTTCAGATATTAAAACATAAATATATCTATACAAACTATTATGAAAATTGATCAGTTAATCAAAACTCTGCCAATTAATTTTTTTTTATTGTTCGTTTCTTGATACTAGTAATTATTAGTTCATTATTAATTTTTACAAGTATTACATTAAGCTCATCTGCTAATCCTGTAAAAGTTACCTTAATGATGCAAGCACTAGAAGCTAGTCAATGGAAACCTTTTGTAGAGGAATTTAATTATCAATATTCTGATATAGAATTAGAAATTGTTGAAGGTCCTAATGCTACTAACCAAGTTGAAGACTTATATACTTCTTCTTTTTTGTTAGGAAATTCTCCTTACGATCTAGTATTTATGGATATTATCTGGGTTTCTAAATTTGCTGCTGCCGGATGGTTAAGAAGCTTATCAGATAGACTATCAAAAGTAGACTTAGCAGCTTTTTTGGAGGGAGATATTAACGGTGGTATGTATCAGGGAGAGCTATATCGAATCCCTATACGTTCCGATGGAGGTATCCTTTATTATCGTGATGACTTACTAGAGAAGGCTGGATATAAACCACCTAATACATTTGAAGAGTTAATAAATATATCTAATGCTTTACAAGAAAAAAAGTTAGCTGAGTGGGGCTACTTGTGGACTGGTAAGCAATATGAAGGTTTATCTGCAATGTTTATGGAAGTTTTAAATGGGTATGGTGCATTTTGGATCAACCCTTACACTCTTGAAGTCGGACTAGATAGTCCAAAAGCTATTGAGGCAGTCAATTTTCTACGTCGTACATTAGATAGCAAAGCTTCTCCGATGGGGGTAACTACTTATGCAGAAGAGGAAGTAAGACGACTTTTTCAAACTGGGAATGCTGTTTTTATGCGTAATTGGCCTTATGCTTTTGGTTTATTATCTGACAGTAGTTCTCCTGTTCAAGGTAAATTTAAAATCAAGCCTATGGTTCATGCTAGTAATTACTTTAGTGGTTCTTGCTTGGGAGGTTGGGGACTTGGTATTACAAAGAATAGTAAACATCCTGATGCAGCATGGGAAGTTATTAAATTTTTTAGTAGTGAAGAGGTACAACGTAGATTTATCTTAGCAACAGGTTATGTCCCTAGTCGTCGTTCTTTATTTAATGATCCCGAAATATTAACTAAGTTTTCCTATTACCCCCAGCTGCTAAATGTAATAGAAAACTCAATCTTACGCCCACCTATTCCTCAGTATGCACAAGCTTCAGATATTTTACAGCGCTATTTAAGTGCAGCAATTACTGAACAATTAACTCCAGAGGTGGCTATGGAGCGAGCTGCCTCTGAAACCAGATATCTCTTAGGTAAACAAAAAAATAATAACTATTAAACTATCTACTTGAGATGTATTCCATAAGCTCAAAAAAAAATTGTTATTTTTGAATTATCCTATTGATTATTAAATCAAAAGCTATTAATTCCTAAAAAATATAAACTCTTAGTTGTTTGTCAATTAATAATGTCTTGCTTCCTGCAGCAAAATCTTTAATAATAATGACTAGCTTTTTGTGAGAAACTTTGTGTCACTTAATAAGAAAAAATCTCGTTCTTTAATCGATATAGCTGGGATTGTAGCATTCGCAACTTTAATAAGTAAATTATTTGGATTAATTCGAGAACAATCAATCGCAGCAGCCTTTGGTGTAGGTCCAGTTATTAATGCTTACTCGTATGCATATGTTATCCCTGGTTTTTTCTTGATTTTATTAGGAGGAATTAATGGACCATTTCATAGTTCTCTTATTAGTGTTTTAACTAAAAGGAAGAAAACTGAAGTAGCACCTTTAGTAGAATCGGTCACCACATTAGTAACTATATTTTTATTAATAATTACTATTATTCTTATTTTATTCGCCAATACATTTATTTCAATCTTAGCTCCTGGACTAGAGGAAGAAGTAAAATTAATCGCTGTTGAACAACTACAGATTATGGCACCGTTAGCATTATTATCAGGGCTAATTGGTATAGGTTTTGGGACTCTTAACGTTTCAAATCAGTATTTACTCCCTAGTATTAGTCCCTTATTTTCAAGCTTGGTTATTTCTTCTGGAGTATGGATTTTCATTTGGCAGGTAGGTGCAGATATCAACAAACCAGATAACTGGTACCTAGGAGGTATGGTCTTAGCAGGAGGAACATTGATTGGTGGTTTGTTACAATGGTTAGCTCAGCTTCAATCTCAAGTAAGGAGAGGAATGGGTGGAATTAAATTACGCTTTGAATTTAATACACCTGAGTTGAGAAATATTATGAAAATAATGATCCCAGCCACTTTTGCTTCAGGTATGTTGCATATCAATGTTTATACAGACTTATTTTTTGCATCTTTTATTCCTGATGCAGCTGCAGCAATGAGATATGCTAACTTTATCGCTTTAACTCCTCTGGGAATAATTTCCAATATGATCTTAGTTCCATTTATGCCTATTTTTTCGCAGTTAACTGCACCAGAGAATTGGAATGAATTAAAATTAAGAATTCGTCAAGGTATTTTCCTAAGTGCTTTAACTATGCTGCCTCTAACAGCGATTTTTATTGCTCTTGCTCCTAAAATTATTCGCGTGATTTACCAACGTGGTGCATTTGAAATGGATGATGTATTTATAGTAACTCCAGTCTTAATTGCTTATGGGATGGGAATGTTCTTCTATTTAGTAAGAGATGTTTTAGTTAGAGTATTCTATGCGTTAGGTGATGGTGAAACACCTTTTCGTATTAGCCTGTTTAATATATTTTTAAATTTTTTATTAGACTTTTTATTATATAAACCATTTGGTACACCTGGTTTAGTCTTTGCAACTATTTTAGTTAATCTAATTTCTATATTGATATTTTTAGTTATTTTAAATCGTCGTCTACAAAAATTACCAATCAAAGATTGGAGTATAAGTATATTAAATCTTATAGGGATAAGCTCCATAGCATCTTTTTCAGGATGGATAGTAAGCCACTTCTTACATAAGATATACATCGGAAATAATTTAGGAATACAATGCTTACAATTATTTATTTCTAGTAGTACGATTTTAGGAGTATTCTTTGTTTTATCTACGCAGTTACAATTACCCGAAATTGCTCTATTGAATAATCAGTTAAAGAAAAAACTGCAACGATAATCATAAAACTTTTTAAGAAATTAAACATTTAGGAAAGGGAATCTTAAAATTCCCGTTTTCCGTATGTTGCTTAAAACCAAGTATTTTTAGTTGTTATCATTAGTGGTATCAGCAGCATTCATATCTTCTTGATCACTACGATTATTAGAATAAGACCTTCCTCTAGAAAAAGAGCGAGAAGCTTTTTGACGGAATTGACGAGCGTAGGCTTGATTCCTTTCAGCTTTTTCTTTTTTTAAATTTCGACGTTTAGCCATAAAATATCCTCTATGTAAATAGTAAACAGTTTTTCAATAGAAATAAACAAAAACATCTAGAATAATCACTTAGAATCTATAATTTTAATTAATTTTTTAAAATTAACCTCTAAAAGTCTATTCACGGGGTTTTGCTTTATTAACTTTTAATATTCTCCCCATCCATTCTGATCCATTTAGCTTATCAATTGCTGCAGATTCTTGGTTTTCTGTCTCCATTTCTACAAAACCGAAACCTCGCATTTTTCCAGTTTCCCGATCAGAAGGAAGATAAACTTTTTTAACTTCACCATATTCTTTAAAGACATTAGTAACATCTGCTTCTGTCGCTTCAAAGGAAAGATTACCAACATAAATTGACATGGGGATGTTCTCCTTAATCTTAGAGTTGTAGAGAGATAAAACTTCGGAGAGCAGTTGGCCAATATTAACTTCGGACAAATACCTACTTGATACTGACAACAAACTTGACTACCGATACCTCACCCTCAGTTATCATCGATTATCTTAGCACTTTATTTTAAACAAGAGCAATTTTCTAAAAGCAAATAGTCGACAAATTTTTAGCAATTTATAGATAAAATTATAGTTTTACGTAAACTATAAATGAACACTAATAACAATATTAATTAGATAATTTATATTAATAGAAAAAAAGGTTGTCAATAATAATTGACAATAACCAAGTATAAAGCTAAAAAAACGCTTGATGGTAATCGAAGAATATCTCCGTTAGTGCCAAAACCTAGTTAGGTTAATTCTTATGACAACCTGATAGAAAGATTGTTTAAGTAAAATTAACAAGTTAATTACTTAAAATAAATAATATTTGTTGAATTTATTTCGTTTAATCAACATTTCTATTTAATCTAAGTCTAACTCCTTTTAAATCTTCCCCATTTAATTCCTCAATTGTGTCTTCTTCCTGCTCTTTATCGCCCATATCTATTAGAGCATATCCTATTCTTTCTCCAGTTTTTGGATCAAGAGGGAAGCGGACTTGCTTAACTTCTCCATGTTTCTTAAAAACATCGGTAACCTCAGCCTCTGTAATATCAGTAGGAATTTGTCGCATATAGATTGTCATTGAAGTGCTTTCCTTAATCCTAGGTGTTTAAGAGATAAAATCTTGTTAGTAGCTATCTAATACTAGTTTTAAATAAAATCACACAATATTGATAACAAACTAAGTCAATAATTTTTATTCTCATTCTTTGGACAATATTAACATTTTCTTCTAAATCAAATCAATTTTATTAATAAGATAAAATATCAAACTAGAACTGTGATAGTTTGTTAAGAGAAAATCTTTATGTAGACTTCTAAGCGCTATCATGCCAAAAATAAAACTTTAATTCATAGACTGAATTTGCTTTGAAAATATTTTATTTTTGGTTTTATTTTCCATATTTCTTAAAAAAGTACTACTTTTTATACAATTTTTACAAGTTAATAATCAAAAACGCGTAGAAATATGGTCATGTTGAGTAGAAGAAGTCCTGAAATAAATCTAAATCTTATGAATATCAATGATTATTTAGACAATGATATTGCTGAAGAAAAATTATTAGAGCTGATGACGCTGGAAGTCCACCGTTATATTAATAGTATTAGTCAGGATCATAACAATTTTTTATTGCACAAAAGAAAAATTGATCTTTTAATCAATCATATAGAAATAATAAATAGTACTATAAAGAAAGAATTAAAACTTCATACTATGGATCCTTCTACTAATAGTAAAGATATAGAGAGTCAAATTAAAGATGATACAGTATCAAAGGATAACATCAGTTCTAATAATACGAATAAGAGTTCTATCTTTAGTACTTTGGTTAACTCAATAGCTCATTTTCAGATTTCTTTAGATTTTGTAAAAAAAATAGCCATATATCTAGTCATAATAATCATATTATTGACTTTATTAATATCTTCATTTCCTAAATTCCAATATCTTAAGTCAAAAATGGTAGGAACTATTATTCATTCTGATTCAGCCGCAAAAATTGATTTAGAAAATAATGAGCTTTCAGTTTTACAGTTTCTAACACCAGAAGAAGAAATTATTATTAATGTCCAAAGCAGAATAAATGATTTAATAACTTCTCATCATGAAACACTTATTGATAGTTTTGAAATCGATTTTTCTAAAAATTGTTTAGTACTACTTATTAATAAAGAATGGTATGACTTGCCAGTCAAAGAACAAGATAATTGGACTCAAGAAATTTTTGAATATATACAGGAGCTAAATTTATCAAAATTAATTATTAAAAATTTAAATAATGTAGTTATTGCGAGAAGTCCAGTAGTAGGTAAACAAGTTGTTATATTTAGAAGACATATCTAATGAAATTATTTTTTACATATTATGTCAAATTCAATTATGTACCAAGAAGATGGTTTTATCGTTCTTGAACCAAATAAACAGGAGTTTTTAACTTATGAAGAATTATTAGAAAAACTCAAAAATATTTTATTTAATCGTAAGGATAACCTACCTCACGAGTTACAAAATATTAAATCATTGGAAAGTCAAGCTAAGTATCTCATGGAAAATTTCTGTGATCTAGAGATGGGTCCTGATACCTATTTACAATGGTACGTAGTACGCTTAGAGAAATAATTTTTCTTTTTTAGTTATATATGAATTAATCGATATAGTACTTAATATTATGATTATTAACAAGTTAGAGTTTATTAAACTTTGGTCACAATCAATTCATCCAATCGTAATGTTCTCTACATTATTATTGCTTTTCTATGTATCGTATTTAGGATTTCAATTACGATATATTCGTACTTCTGATAAAGAAGTTAGGAAAGAATTAATAAATAAAAAAATTAACAACAGACATCACCAACTAGGAGCATTACTCTTAAATCTAATAGTTTTAGGTAATCTTGGGGGTATGACTATAACTTATATTAATAATGATAAATTATTTTTTAGTCCTCATTTATTAATTGGCCTGACTATAACTGGTTTAATTACCATTTCTATATCTTTAGTACCATTCATGCAAAAAGGAAATAATTTAGCTCGTAATACGCATATAGTTTTCAATCTTTGCGTAGTTATTTTATTTACTTGGCAAGTTATTAGTGGTGTAGAGATAGTGCAGAAAATCATTGAGAATATACAATAACAAAAAAAGGGATAAAGAAAAAGTAAAATAAAAACTACTTCTTTCTTAATACTTAGATTATTATCAAGTAATATTTATCGTTAATGTATTGCAAAGATATCTGGATCTGAACTTTAAGTTATTTATCTTAAATATGAATTAAATAAAATATCTAATTTCTGTAGAGATATATAGTTAAACATTTCTAGGATGTTATTTAAAGATATATTAAGTTTTAAGTGATGAAAAATAATACTTATAGAAAGTAGACCATGAAAAGTTCAATGAGAGATATTTTTTTATGTTAAAGTTAATGTAAGTTTTTGGATAATAAAAATGGCTAAAGAAACAATTCAGGAACAAGTAAAATTAGTTAGAGATAAAAGAGAATTTTTAGTAGGACTTTTAGAAAAGCCAGATCTAGGTATTCTAAAGATTGATGTAAGACAAGCTCTCGAAGAACTAGATGAACTTATTGAAAATTTCGAAAAAGTTTTTTCTGAAAATCTATAATTAATTACTGAATAGTAATAATTCATTTTTAAATTTATATTTAATTAGAACAACAAGAAATTACTTGATATCTTGTTGTTCTTTACTTGTTAGTAATTAAACACAAATAACTAAATGATCGTAGTGATTATAGTTCACTAAAGTTACAGTTAGAGACGCTTCAATTAAAAAAACTTAAAAACATAGAAAATCACTATATATATTTTCAAAAGGATATTGATATTAAGTGATATGTGTAATGGAGATTTAAAAAGTGACTAGATTTATTTGGTATTCTTTTAAGCTTATATCTATTCTTTTATTACTAGAACTACCTTTCAATATATTGATTCCTAGAGTAGGAGACGCTAAAGATACATCTTCTTATAATAATTTAATCTCATCATCATTACCTGATCCTGATGGTAGCTTGAATGAAATAATCAATAATATTAATTATTTCAATACTAGTCTACTTAAAGCTAATAATTCAAATCTTGTTTTCTCTAAAATTAAACATAATAGAGTTTATATTCTTGCTAAGACAATTCTTCCTAAAGAGATTGTATGGGTCCCAGGTGTTATTTGGCGACAGCAGTTCATAACAGTTAAAAACAAAAAAGGGTATAATATTTTTCCTGTCAATCTTTTAGAGATTGACAATAAATCGTCAAAGGTTATTTTAAGGCCAATTACTAGTAATCTTAATGGTCAAATTGGAACTTCTTCTTTAGAGGAAATTGCAAAAAAATGGCGTGTTGTAGCTGCCATAAATGGAGGTTTCTTTAACAGAAATAATAGATTGCCCTTGGGAGCCATTCGTCACAACAACGATTGGTTATCAAGTCCTATCTTAGGCCGTGGAGCTGTAGGCTGGAATGAAAACGGAAAATTTTTTATTGATCATTTAAGTTTAAAAGAGTTTCTAATCTTAAATAATGGCGAAAGAATTTCTATTCAATCTTTAAATAGTGGATATATTCAAGCCGGAATATCCCGTTATACCAAGGAATGGGGAGAAAGATATGAGACTATTAGTAATAATGAAATTATCATTTCTATAAAAAATAATAAAGTAGTAAAGAAGCAGAAATCAAAGGAAATAAAACAAAAGTACTATATTCCCAATGATGGATATTTGTTAGTTATTCGTAAAAAAATTTTTAAGTCTGATTTATTTTTTATAGGGAGTACATTAAAAATAGAAAGTAAAACAGTCCCTAAAAAATTCAATCAACTATCTCATATTTTAGGTGGAGGTCCTTTACTAATAAATGATGGTTCTATATCGTTAAATGTGAAAGACGAAAAGTTTACTAAAAGTTTTCAGAAGCAAAAAGCATCCAGAAGCGCTATAGGTATAACCAACAAGGATAAAACTATTTTAGTAACAGTTCATAATAGCATAAACAGCAATGGAGTTAATCTAAATGAAATGGCACAAATTATGCAAAAGTTAGGATCAATCAATGCTTTGAATTTAGATGGAGGAGGTTCTACTAGCTTAGTTTTAGGTGGTCGTTTAATTGATCGTTTTCCAGTTACTGCCGCAAAAATTCATAATGGAATTGGAGTATTTATTACTCAATAAATTTTGCTGAATCTTATATTGTTAATAATCATTATTGCCAATGGTTCCAATTATTATTAAAAATGGATGTATGGGGAAATTTGATAGGATTTTTATTGTCAGTTAACTTTCGTTGCAATTTTTGCAATTTTAAAGACTGGAAAGATGGGCTTGTTATTAATTGATAAGGTAAAATTTTTTCATTAATAGCAAAATCTGCGATGGTACCTGCCGCTGCACCTGATGACCATTCAAAAGAATGAACTCGATATGCAGCAGCAGCAATATGACTAGTCGCGATACCTTTGCCTGCAATAATTAGATTATCAATTTCTTGAGGTAATATTGCTCTTAAAGGTATTTGAAAAGGAAAAGTTTTCCCCTGACCTTGTCTTTCATTATTTCGTTCACTATTACCTGCTTTTTCTGGTATTTCTTCATTCATACAAGGATGAAAATCTATAGGATAATGGCCAATACCTATAGAATCAAAATAAATTGTCGATCTTTGGCTACTAGATGAAGATTCCATGACTTTTTTTTCATTTAAAATTGAGGAATTATTATATTTTGCTAAGACCTTATTTAATTGTTGATAAATGTTAAAAGATAAAGTTTCCTGATAGTATTTACTCCTATAATTTTGACGTGAAATATCAATCTCATTAATTGAGAATCCATTTTTATGGGTGAAAGATTTTCGACCTAATATGCGTCTTGATTCTCGAATATAAGGATATTTAGACAGACCATGATATGTACCCATAGGAGAACGTAATCCTTTCAGATAAGTAGTATTTTTATTTATTCTTTTCACTCCTTTCTTAAGTTGAGAATCCATAGTCCCTGATACTAACCAATAAAAATAGCCCTTGGAATGTTCCTCACCTTTGCGAAGAGTTTCTCTTCGTAATCCTCCCATCCATTTACCAGGATTTAATTGATTCATACTTTTCAATTGTGTACGTGTATAAATTAAATTATCTTTAGAATTACCTGGACGATAATCATTACCCCATGTCCAATTTTGCATTGAAATATCTCCAGCTGTAGGAATTGAAAATTTTATTCTATTAAAAGTTCTAGTCTTTCCTTTACTAGGACTCCAAATACGGCGATAAGTATAAATCAGATCAAAGTCTGCTAAACGTTCTAGCTCATAACTGTAGTAAGGCGAATATTGAGAATAAAATTTAGGTATTTTATGTACTATACTTTCTGAGATAGTTTCCATTGCAAACGTATATGTAAAGCCTTGCGTGCAAAAAGGGTTACCATCTTTACTTGAAGAGGAAGGCTCTAAATAGGATACTGGGTCAACTCCTAGACGATAAGGAACATCAGATAAAGCTATAATTTCTCCTGTTTCGGTAGCTTCAATAATATACCAATTTGCAGGTATCGAATTGTTCTGGAGTTTTGGAATAAAACGAATAATTTTTTTACTTAACCTAGTAGAATTTTTATAAGAATATATATCTTGGATAATTTGAGATAGCGGATAAGAATTTAAAGAAAATCTATCTTCAATAGAGTGATGCTGAATAGCAATAACATTTGTAATTTGTTTTCCTGTACTTTTATTTGAATGTTTGCTAATGCTTAAGTCTTTTACAACAGTTGAAGGAAACCAGATAAAATGTCCTTTACCTTTCCTTTCAGCATCTTTTAACATATCCATCAAAATTTTATGACCTTCTTTAGGCATAAAGCATGATTTGCTAACCCAACATTCTCCTGGGTTAAGCTTTCCATAAAATTTCTTAATACGCTCTCTTAGCTCTAAATAACCTCTAGAGTAAAATAATTGTGATCTTTGAGTAGGCCTTTCATCTAATGCAGAAGTTCCTTGAGAGGAAATTTGTCCTCCAATCCAATCCGTAATCTCTGTTAAACATACTGTTCTTCCAGCTAATAAACCTTCATAAGCAGCAGCAGTACCAGCAAGACCTCCACCAACTATTAGCAATTCGCATTCTATCTCTTTATCAGGATTACGAGGAAGAACAGCTAAAGTATTAGAGCTCAGTAATTGTAGTGTTATTAAAGTAAACGGAAAAATTAAAAAAAGTAATTAATTTTTTTGAACATAGTTAATAAAGAGATATTTCTTAACTTAATTAATTTTTAATTAATAGATAAAAACTTAGATTAGAAATAATTTTACGAAAACAGATAATACAATTTTCTTTATCTTCTCAAAATTTAATTAAATAAAGCTATTCTAGATAGTTATAGAATATATGTTTTTAAAAAATAATTGAATTATTTAAAGGTACAACCTGAGTACCAGGATAATAAAAATGAAGAATTTTTTTCTCATTCCATCCTAAGTTGGCTAAATTATAAGATCCGTATTGACTAAGTCCTACTCCATGCCCAAAACCACCCCCAATAAATGTGTAACCTATAACTTTATCCTGCTTATCATTTATAGGTTCAAGATAGAAAAGAGTACTCCTGGGAGGGCCAAATGCACTACGAACTTCATTTTTCTTTAATTCAATAATTCCAATGTCTGTATCTACAATTGCGTTCAATATTCTACCGGATACTGAACGTTCATCTATTTTGATCGAATTAATAATTTTGAAATTTGATAAAGGATGTTTTTGCATTACTAAATATTTTCGTAAATCTTTAGCTAATTCGATTTTAGTAGTTTTATGCTCCCAACGAAAAGCACTTCTTCCAGTCTCATTAAAGCCTTTTGTTAACTTAATAAAGTTGCGAAAGGCTTCTTCTTGATTTAGAGGCTTTAAGGTAAAATTCCATATATTATTTTGTGGAGAATCAATAATTGTCTTTAAATAAGGTCTTTCTTCTCCATCCCAGACATCGGTAAAGTTAGCGGTAACTCCTCCTGTAGTCGAAGAATAAAGAGCATCTACTAACTTGTTTTGATAGATAAGTACTAAATTTTTAGTATCATTAATTGCTTTATCTATCTTTGAGTTCACTCCATTAAGCCCATAATATACTTGGCAATGCGTATTAGCGCAAAGTTCATAATCATCTGATTTAAATCTTCTCAAATTACGTAAAGCGTATGTACGAGCAATAATTGTTTGGGCTTTTATTGCATTTATTGGAGCATTAGGCCCTATTTCATGAGGAACAACACCTTTTAAGTATACTTCTACCGGAACATGATTAACTAAAGTATACGTTCCATATGCATTAGGTTGTAATTTTAAACTACCAAGATAAGCTCTTTTTTTTTGTTCTAAATCAATTACGTGGATAGGATGATTGTTAGGAATAATTTCAATATAATCGCTATGATATTTTTTCCCATTAGCTATAAACGTTGCCTGAGACTTATTTAATAAAACAGTAGATTCTATATATGGCTTATTATAGCCCTTTGTTTTAAGGTTATCTAACAGCCAACGTCTTAATAAGGGTGTTTTGTAGATATCTCTTTTAGCCCAAACTTGCCATCGCCCTGGCTGCGTAATTTCAGTTTGGATACCTTTCTCTTCCCATTTTTTAGAATTATCTTCAGCAGTTTCAAAGGTAGCATGATCACTTAAAATAATATATTCTTTCAGAAGAGGCTTAGATAATGGTCGACTTAAAATATTGAGAGTTATTCGATTTGTGATCAAGCTCTGAAAATGGCCCTTAGAATTTTGAAATTTAATAGTTAGCGTATTCTGATAGTCAGTAGTAATCAGAAGTTGATCTTTTTCTTTTTCTCCGAATCTTTGCACTATACCAATATTAATATTAATATCTTTTGCAAAAGCTTCTGAAATAAAAGTATTTTCTAATGGGATCAAAAGAAAAGAAAGAACAATTAATATTTTTTTTAGCAACTTTATTTATTAACATACCTACTATCCTATTATATTTTCGTATTATGAATATCTTAAATAATAAAAAATGACTGTACTATAATATAAATTTTAGTCTTTCAAGGCTATATTTTGTTACAGCTCTTAAAAATACTACTCTACATAATATAAATCATATACATTGTAATCATAAAGTTTTCTATCTTTTTGCTACGTATAAGATTTCTTAACTATAATTAAATACCAAATTCTTAAAAATAATAATGATAATATCTAATTTACGCTACTACCATATTGTTACTTTTGGTTGTCAAATGAATAAAGCTGACTCGGAACGTATGGCAGGTATTTTAGAAGATATGGGTTTCCAATGGACAGATGTTCTTGATCAAGCAAATTTGATCTTATATAATACTTGTACTATAAGAGATAGCGCTGAACAAAAAGTTTATTCTTATCTAGGAAAACAAGCTAAACGTAAACATAAAGATCCGAGCTTAATTCTTGCTGTTGCGGGTTGCGTCGCACAGCAAGAAGGAGAAAAAATACTCAGGAGAATTCCTGAACTTGATTTAGTCATGGGACCACAACATGTTAATTATCTTGGAGATTTATTAGAGCAAGTATTAAAAGGTAATCAAATTGTCGCTACTGAACCTATTCATATCATTGAAGATATTACAAAGCCACGTAGAGCTAGTAAAATAACAGCATGGGTGAATATCATATACGGTTGTAATGAAAGATGTAGCTACTGTGTTGTTCCTAGTGTAAGAGGGCTAGAACAATCTCGTACTCCTGAAGATATTTGTTCTGAAATTAAATTATTAGAACAACAGGGATATAAGGAAGTTACTTTGTTAGGTCAAAATATTGATGCTTACGGAAGAGATCTGCCTGGAACAACTGAAACAGGAAGAAATCAATATACTTTTACAGATTTGTTATATAGAATTCATGAAGTTTCTAACATTAAAAGAATAAGATTCGCGACCAGTCATCCTCGATATTTTACAGAAAGATTAATCAGTGCATGTCATGAATTACCAAACATTTGTGAGCATTTCCATATACCTTTTCAATCAGGTGATAATGACATCTTAAAAAAAATGAAGAGAGGTTATACGCATCAAAGATATAGACAGTTAATTGATAAAGTTAGGTATTATATGCCTAATGCCTCTATTACTGCTGATGCTATAGTGGGATTTCCAGGAGAAACAGAACAACAATTTGAAAATACTTTAAAGCTAGTAGAAGATATTGGATTTGATCAATTAAATACAGCAGCATACTCTCCTCGCCCTGGTACTCCTGCTGCTACCTGGAGTGAACAAGTAGATGATGATATTAAAAGTGATCGATTACAAAGACTTAATCATTTAGTAGGACAAAAAGCAGCTGAAAATTCTCGAAAATATTTGGGGGAAATAGAAGAAATACTAGTAGAGCAGGAAAATCCTAAAGAAAATAATCAAGTAATGGGAAGAACGAGAAAAAATAGATTGACTTTTTTTCAAGGAAATATTGACGATCTCAGAGGTGAATTGGTAAAAGTCAAAATTACAGAAGCTCGACCCTTTAGCTTAACCGGAAAGATATTAAAATGATATTTTCTAACTTAGAAAATATCATTAGTATGAGAATGTTGTTTAACATTATCTTCTGCTGAAACTGTAACCATTGTATTTAAAACTCTTTTCTTCTCTAGTGAGAAATTGAGATTTTTCTTAGTACTTCCTAGAGAAATTTTAGAGCAAATATTAGGATTTCTCTTATATGTTCTTGCAGAAGCAACAGTACGCTCAATAAAAAGATCGCAAAACTTTGCTTCTTCCGGAAAATGAACAGTTTTTGTCAATTTTTCATCTATGATGATTTCTCCAATAGTCATAGCACAAATAAATTCATAAGAGGTTGGAATACCTTTTAAAATTATTTCTAACGCTGATGAAGGAATAGGTTCAATAATTTTAATCTCATCAAATTTTCCATCATTTTTTAAAAAACAAGTTGCTAATCCAAATATACAATAATCATTATTAGTAAGATCAGGCGTATCCAAAAACAAGTTATTGGTAGACATTATAAGTATAGGTTCCCTTAATAAATTATATTTTTGATGTATGCTATTGTCTCATAAAACTTATAGTTATGGTTTTTAAATATCATTAAAAATAAAAGCTTATGAAATGCATAAGAAATAAAAAAATCTTTTCTAAATTATTGAAAATAGATTTTTGCTAAATAAATCATATTAAGTAAAGTTAATTATTCAATAAAAGAAGAATTAAGATAGAAATACCTAATAATTAGATTTTTTATAGTTATTTTCAAACTTTTACTAGAAAATATTGTCCCTTAATGAGAGTTTTTCTATAAAATTTATAGTAAGTAGTAGAGGATAATTTTATGAATACCTCTACAGTTAGTATTAGACCTCAGGAATAATCTCTTCGGTAACATCTGAGTCTTTCTTGCTTGTAATATCTAAACTCCCTGACTCACATAATTCAATTTCTGATTTTTCTTGTAACCAGTTTAAAGTTTTTTCAACCATAAGTTGCTCTTTTACTGTTACATATAGTTTATCAAGATCAATATTTTGTCCTTTAAGTTTTTCTTTAAGTTCATTGCTTTTACTTTCAATTTCTTTTTCTTCTATTGCAATAGTTTCTACAGAAGCTATTTCTTGAAGAATAAGAATTTTTTTAAGTCTTACTATAGCTTCAGGATGAGCATTTTCTCTTAATTTGGGTAAATTGTCTTTATTGAAGATTGTTGATAAATCAACTCCCATCTCTTCCATTTTCATTGCAGTTTGAGTTAGAAGTTTAGTTATTTCTTCCTGTATTAAAGTATCAGGTAGGTCTACAATACAGTTTTTAGTTAACTCTTCTGTAATTGCGTTATGAATATTGTCTTGAGTTTCTGACTTAGCAGACTCGATAAATTGTTTCTCTAAAGAATTTTTTAATTCAGTTATGGTTCCAAATTCACTAACTTCATCAGCAAAGTCATTATCTAGTTCAGGAAGCTCTTTAGCTTTTAACTCTGTTAATTTAATATTAAAGTTAACAGACTTTTTGGCTAAGTCTTCTCTAGGATAATCTTCTGGAAAAATTAATGGTAATTCTTTAGATTCTCCAGGCTTCATTCCTACTATTCCTTCGATCATTCCTTCAATAAATTTTCCTTTTTCAAGATCAACACGGAAATTTTTCCCTTCTACACCTTCAATTGGTTGATCCGCCACTTTTCCTTCAGAAATTAGGAAACCTTGATAATCAACTATTGCCACATCACCTATCTGAGAAGAGCGATCTTCAACAGGAACTAGTGTTGCTAGTTTTTCTTGACGTTCTTTTAGCCAATTCTCAACTTGTTCTGTATCATAATTTTTTTCTTCCGCCTTTATACATAGCTCTTTATATGTCCCTAGCTGAACTGAAGGAGGAACATCAATTTGAGCTGAAAATGTAAGAGGTTGACCAGGTTGGAACTCATCAATTAATTTATCTAAATTATCTTTTAAAGTATAGTTACCTATAGCTTTTATAGACTCCTTATCTATAGCTTTTTTTAAACTATCTTGTACTAATTCTTCTAAAGTAGCTGCTTTAATATAGCGATTTCCTAAACGTTGTAAAAGAATAGAACGAGGTACTTTTCCTTTACGAAACCCAGGAATATTGGCAGTACGAGCCAAGGTATTAATCTTAATTTCATAAGCTTTTTGAGCGGTTTCAGCAGGGATCTCAACTTTTAAACCAATTTGACTGTTAGGGAGTTTTTCCTGGGTTATTTTCATAGATTTTATAGTTCTGGGAATTTGTCATTACTTCATATTCTATCAATGTTAAATGAAGATGGGCTAGGATGTTTTAATTTCTGTCCTAGAAAAAAATATCGTGTATAAATTAAAAACAAAATATTTTACTTTCTTCATTAATTCAAAAATTTATTATCTTAGTAGTTAAACTAATTTAAGGTAAATATTAATATATCTTTTTCTAATTTTTAAAAAAATTTTTATTTTTAAAAAGTCATATCTAAATTATTATTAGAGATAATTATTTGTTGAAATTTGATAGTAAATTTAATCTAAAAAAATATTATATGTCTTTAGCTGTTACCAACTCTGTCATAATGGATCGTTGGATAAATGAACCTCTTAGTAACTTTTCTGTATCTAAAAACCTTAACAATGTTCATTTTTATTTAGACCTGGTATTGTTAGCTAGTGAGTCTTTAATTCCTATTACTACAGATATGATATTTCAGTCTTCTCTAGACTTAGGGATGAATACATATTTAACAAAAGAAATTAAGCTCTGGTCTGGTCAAGATGTTAAGAAATCTCGGGATTTCCTAGAAGGTTGTACTGTAAAACAAACAAAATTATCAACAATTCTTATATGTTGTGTTGTTGGGCAACACGAGGAGTTAATCCGTAGAGCAATTACCTTGCTTGAACAAATGACACAACAAAATAAAGATCCAAAACAGAGTACACTACTTGGTAAATATTTTAGTAATTTTAGCTACTACTATAAATATAAAGTAAAAGAAAACAAAAAACTATCCATAGACGAAGAGTTTCAATTGGCCTCAAAACTATTGTTAGACTTATTATTTTATAGTTCAGATAGTGGATATATTCGTTTGTGGTCAACCTCATTAAACTATAGCTTGTTAAATTTTCATGATATTACTGAGTAATCACCTTATACAGACTTTTACGCCACCTACCTGTACCTTGAAAATATGGGATAAACGTTCTTTGGCACTTCGTTTACAAAAACCGATACTGTTAGATGATATTGAATTTGAATTATCATTTGACGATCCTAAAGTTATGGTAGAAGATCAGATTAGTATTTCAGGTAATCATTTTCACCTGAAATCTCTATGTGATATTGTTCAGTCGTACATTAATAATAATCTCAAGAATACTTTCTCTTTTATAGATCCTCGTAATAACCAAAACAAATTAATTAAAATTAGTGAAAAAAAATTGGAAGAGGATATCTATAAGCTAGATCCTTACTTTTGTTCTGATGATCTTTTCACTCATAATCTTTTCCTTGGATATTTAGCAAATAATAATACTTGTTCATCTATTAAACTTAATTCTTGTCAATTATTTGATCTTTTATATGCTTTAGAAAAATATATTCATAATATAACTACGCTAACAAGTCAGAAAAAAGTTTTTTTCAATAATCAATTTTTTACCTTAAGTAAAAAATTAATTATTGCTTTTATATTTACTAATTTTTTCATCATTGGAATCAAAATTAACAAAACATTAGAATCAAAACATACAGATACTGAAAAATTAGTAAAATCTCAAGAAAATATTCTTTCGTTTTTAGATGTTGTTCCTCCTGTCCCCCCGGAACTAAAGCCTTCTTCACCTTCTCCTTCTTTACCACCATCCTTATCTCAACTATCTCCATTACCGCCTCCTAAGAAAATTACTCAGTCACTACTACCACTAAATAAATCTAACCCTCCTAAATTTCAATCCTCACCATCAAATTTATCTTCTAAATCTAGCAGACCACAAATTAATGAAAACGATGCGAAAATCTCCGGCAATGTCAATTACCTAGCACAACCTCAAGTATCATCAAAATATTCCAGACTACCTACTCCACCGATATTGAATAGGAAGACTTTTGTCAGGGAGAAAAATATTAATAAAGAAAATACATCTGATCATCTTTTAGCTTTGGAAGATAAAAATTTAAATAAGTACAACATGGAAAATAAATTATCTATTACTATTCCTCAGCTTGATGAGATTCAAGAATATTTTCAAAAAAGATGGAAACCTTTAGAAAATTTGGAACAGACAATAGAGTATCGTTTAATTATTGAAAATAATGGTTCTTTTAAAAAAAGTATTCCTTTAGGTCATTTGGCTATGGTTTATCGTTCCCAGATAGAATTTCCAGAAGCTGGTTCTCCTTTTGTCTCTCCTTTAAAAACATTAAATAGTCAGTCAATTCGTCTTGTATTAATTCCTGATGGTACTGTCAAGACGTTATTGGAATGAAAATCAATTATTCATATTTAAATATTCGGTATGTATAATTTTTCAAGAATTTGTTCTTTTTTGATTTTACTATGTAACATTAGTAAGAGTATATAAATAATACAAGCTAACTGTGGAGATAACCTTTTTAGGAACTAGTTCTGGTGTACCAACTCGATCACGTAACGTTTCAAGCGTAGCTTTACGTCTACAACAGAGAGGAGAAGTTTGGTTGTTTGATTGTGGAGAAGGGACTCAACATCAATTATCAAAAAGTGATGTTAAGGCTTCTCAAATAACTAAAATTTTTATTACTCATATGCATGGAGATCATATCTATGGCCTAATGGGACTAATAGCGAGTTGTAACTTAGCAGGCAATCGACAGCCTATTGAAATCTATGGTCCTCAAGAACTAGATAATTACTTAAGATCCTGTGCACAATACTCTCATTTCAAATTGCCATATGGTATTCGCATTAATGAGATTAGTTCAGGAACTTTTTATGAAGATAATGAATTTATAATTAGTGCTAAATTGTTACGGCATCGTATACCAGCTCATGGTTATTGTGTTATTGAAAAAGATCGTCCAGGACGTTTTGATGTGAAAAAAGCTGTTTCTTTAGGAATTCCTCCTGGACCAATTTATGGTGAGCTAAAACAAGGAAAAACAATTCAATTAGATGATGGACGCTTTATTAGAGGACAAGATCTATGTGGAAAAGTAGAAAAAGGACGGAAATTAATTTATTGTACAGATACAATATTTTGTGAAGAAGCAGTTGAGTTAGCTAGAAATGCTGATATCTTAATTCATGAAGCAACTTTTGCACATCAAGACTCTCAACTTGCATTTGAACGTTTACATTCTACCTCAACTATGGCTGCACAAGTTGCCTTGGGTGCGAAAGCTAAAAAACTGATACTTACTCATTTTAGTCCTCGTTATGCGCCAGGAAATAACTTGCAACTAAGCGATCTACTTAATGAAGCAAAGGCTATTTTCCCTAATACTATTCTTGCTCATGATTTTATGACCTACAGCATACCAAGACATATTGAGCAAAATAAATCAATAAAATTAAAATCTATTAGTTAAATTGATATAGCAAGACATATGAGCCATAAGTCGTTAGTTTTACATAGTCATCAAACAACTTTAGCTTTTGGTGAACGATTAGGAAAAATTCTACCTAAGAAGAGCATCTTATTATTAAAAGGTGATCTGGGAGCAGGAAAAACTACTTTTGTTCAAGGGATAGGAAAAGGATTAAGAATTGATGATCCTATCGTTAGTCCTACTTTTATTTTAGTCAATGAATATTATCAAGGTCATCTACCTCTTTATCATCTTGATCTATATAGAACTGAAAAAAACATGGTAGAGGATTTATTTTTGGAACAATACTGGGAAAAAGAAGATATTCTACCTGGCATAACAGTAATTGAATGGCCAGAAAGACTACTACATCTTCCTGCTAACTATTTAAAAATAGATTTTTTTTATATCAACAACATAAGCCGTCAAATTATCTTAACGACTGTTGGTGATTTTTCATTTGATTTGATTAAACATTTAAATTAAATACGTATATTTCAGATGTATAATTCTAAATTTGACTTAGTGAATAGTATCTACTCAACCATAAAAAAAAATAAAATATTATTTAAATTTAATTTTTTTATTATTGCTATTTCTGTAGTATTACTTGGCTTATTAAATAAAAAAACTTATAGTCAACCTGTTTATCTTGAATCGAATTCAAATATTAATGATTCGATCAATCAATCTCTTGATTTACCTCTAGATGTAATTAACAGTAGCAAAGTTTTACAAAGATGGATTGAAAAAATACCCAATATTTTGGAAGATATAAAATATACTCCCAGTTTTAAAACTGTCATAGGATTAGGTTATACAGAATTTCCATCTAATCAGCACAGTGGTGGTTTTATTGTTAAAGCGAAAGATTTTTTTTTAGGGGAAACAGGACTTAGCATTAGCGGTGATTTTCAGACTTCTTTTACTAAAAGAGATGCTGGAGGAATAAGCTTACAATACTATTTATTACCTCTAGGATATTATCTTAATATTTCTCCGGTTTTAGGTTATAGAACTATTAGTACAAATAAATATAGTGAAGATGGCTTAAATATCGGCGGAAAATTAATTTTTGCTTTATCCAGATCTGGAGCATCTGATATTTCAATTATTCAAACTTTTTTATCTCCTGGTAACGTGGATGAAGTAGGAATTACTAATTTATCTTTTGGTTATGCAATAACACCAAATATGCGTTTATCAACTGAAATAGAAAAGCAAAACTCGCGAATAAAAAAAGATAGTCAGGTAAGCATTTTACTGGAATGGATACCTCAGTTATAATATGATTCCATTAAAATATAGAACTTAAATATTATTATATTTTGGATATTTTTTAATCCCAATTTGTAAGATTCCGTCTAATGAATAAAATTTATATAGATAGTATTAGTTTTATTGTGTACTAAAAGATAATATGTATATCTTGGTTTATAAATTTTTACTTATTTAAAGTTTTAAAAAAGAACTATAAATTAATATACTATATTGTCATTTCTGGAGAATTTGCTAGTTCTTGTAAACGTTCTTGTTGATCTTGAGATATGCATGATTCTATTAATATATCAATGTCACCTTCTAAAATTCCTGACAGAGCAAAATTTTGTCCCAGTCTATGATCTGTTACTCTATTGTCCTTATAATTGTAAGTACGTATTTTTTCTGATCTTGATCCTGTACCTACTTGAGATTTTCTCATTGAACTTATCTCTTCTTGCTGCTCTCTTAATTTAGCTTCATACAATTTTGCTCTTAGAATCTGCATAGCTCTTTCTCTGTTTTGTAATTGTGATCTTTCTTCAGTACAAAAGATTCTGATACCTGTAGGTTTATGAAATAAATCTACAGCTGTCTCAACTTTGTTAACATTTTGCCCTCCAGCACCTCCAGAACGAGCTGTACTCATATCTATATCTTTTGCATCAATCTTTACTTCTACTTCATCTACTTCTGGCATAATAGCTACTGTTGCTGTCGAGGTGTGAACTCTTCCACCAGCTTCTGTTACTGGTACTCTTTGCACTCTATGTACTCCTGCTTCAAACTTCAACTTACTAAAGACTTTATCTCCGGTTATCTCAAGAATAGTTTCTTTAATACCACCCATATCAGCAAGAGATTCATTTGCCAATTTAACTACCCAATTTTGAGATTCTGCATAGCGTGAGTACATTCTCGCTAAGTCACCTGCCCAAATGCTAGCTTCATCTCCTCCTGTTCCGGCTCTAATCTCTAACATGATATTTTTATCGTCGTTCGGATCACGAGGAAGTAAAAGAATTTTCATTAATTCTTCTAAATTATTTAATTTTATTTCTAGTTCCTTAGCTTCTATAGATGCCATTTCTCTCATTTCATGATCTCCTCCAGCATCTTTCACTATCTGTTTTGTTTCTAATAATTCTTTTTCAGTTTTTTTCCATTGTTCATAAGCATTAACTGTCTCTTCTAAAGAAGAACGTGTTTTAGCAACTTTTTGCAATTCATTTGGATTTGTAGCAATACTAGGATCGGCTAAACGACGAGTTAGTTCATTAAAGGTTTGCTCAACAGAATGTAATTTATTTAATAAATATGATTCAGCCATAGTATTTTTATAATTTATTCTTATTATTTTATAGATAAAGAGAACCCAGCAGTTTACTGCTGGGTTCTAAATCTTATAGTGACCTTTATTTCGTCTCACTACTTGATTCTGATGCTTCTTTATTAACTTTCTTGCCAATCATAGCATATCGTTTCTGGAAGCGATCTACCCTTCCTTCGGTATCAATAATTTTTTGAGTACCAGTATAAAAAGGGTGATTACCCGACCATACTTCTACATTAATTTCAGGGCTAGTAGATCCTACAGTCATTATAACTTCGCCATTGCAAGTTACTTTTGCTTCAGGATACCAAGTTGGGTGAATATTTGGCTTCGGCATTTCTAATATCTCCTTATAAGATGTTTCTCATTACTTATTGCAATAGAAAGTTATGATGATTAACGTTTAGAATATTGAGGTGCTTTACGTGCTTTATGTAAACCATATTTTTTCCGTTCCTTAGCACGAGGATCTCTGGTTAAATATCCTTCTGCCTTTAATGTTGGTCGGTTTTCTGGATTTAATTCACATAGTGCTCTTGCCACACCTAGCTTTACTGCATCTGCTTGTCCTGTCAATCCTCCACCATGGGCATTAACTAAGATATCATACTCCTTATCTAAGCCCAACTTCTCTAAAGGAGCTTTAATAACTTGTATATAATCAGCAATTTGATTGAAATATAAATTTCCTTCTTTTTTGTTGACTTTAATTTCTCCTGTTCCCGGAATCAAGCGAACCCTTGCAATTGACGACTTACGACGACCGGTGCCCCAATATACAGCTTTGTTTTCTTCAGTAGTTGACATTATCGATCTCCATTTGGAATAGTATTAAGAATCAATTTTTCAGGCTTTTGTGCTTGATGAGGATGACTAGGACCAGCATATACTTTTAACTTTGTAAATAGCTGACGTCCTAAGGTATTTTTCGGTAACATCCCTTTTACAGCCTTTTCAATAATTCTTTCTGGAATTCTTTTTAGTAATTTTTCAAAAGTTTCAACTTTCATACCTCCAGGTCTTCCAGAATGGCGGCGGTATAATTTTTGATGACTTTTTCGACCAGTAACTTCAATTTTTTCTGCATTAATTACAATAATAAAGTCCCCGGTATCTAGATGAGGAGTATAAGTCGGTTTTTTCTTACCCCTCAAAATTTTTGCAATTTCGCAGGCTAGACGTCCTAAACGCTGTTTTTCAGCATCAATAACATACCACTTCTGCTCAATTATTACTGGTGATGGTGTAATTGTCTTATTCATAAATAATGTTAGATATTAATTAATATTCAGGTTATCGCTCTTAGAGAACATTATATTTTTCAGAAAATATATTATTAGAAGCTCAGTCCTTGTGAATTATTTGGTTAGTTTCAAATAATGGTTGAGTATCTAAATATGTGTTTGATGAAAAAGGAAAATCTGGATAACCTACTCCCAATAAACATAGTCCGTTAGCTGGGGCAGAATGCCTTACATATTCACGCTTTTGATCACGCCAAATTTGATTAAAATTAGCTAAAGAAAGTTTATCAATTCCTACTTCTACTAGCATTCCCATTAGTAATCTTACCATTCCATATAAGAATCCATTAGCTTGAATCTCTATATGAATGAAAGCTCCTTTACGATAACACTCTACATCTTGAATCTCTACCCAAGAATGGTTGCGTTGGGAACCTTTCTTTCTAAAAGCTGTTAAATGATGTGTACCCAATAATGATTTTAGGGCATCTAACATTGATTTTACTTTTAGGGGATAACGATAATAATGCCAACTGTAAGATTTAATGAGCAAATTACAATCGTTGTTTGTGTACAGTGTATATCGGTAGCGACGCCACTGGGCTGAGAATCTAGCATGCCAGTTAATTGAAACCTCTTTTGAGTTACGAATCAAGATATCCTCTGGTAAATATCTATTTAAAACTCTTGCTAAACTTTTTGGTGGAATTGGCCCTGCATAATCAAAATGAGCTACTTGTCCAGTAGCATGAACTCCTGCATCAGTACGTCCAGCACCATGAATAGAAACTTTATAACCTAATGATTTAGTAATAGTATTTTCAATATCTGCTTGAACAGTTCTACGATAAGGTTGCCTTTGCCAACCATGAAAACGATTTCCTGAATATTGAATTATCAGAGCTATCCTTTTTTTCGATTGCGACTGCTTATGAGAGGTGCTCATTCACTATTTATAATACTATTTAAAAATCACATCAATTCGATAATAGCCATTTCAGCATTATCTCCACGACGGCGTAAAGTACGAACAACTCTGGTATAACCTCCAGAACGTTCTCCATAACGGGCCAGTGCATCAGCAAATAAAGCATGAACTAATTGTTTATCAAAAAGATAACTCATTGCTTTACGTCTAGCTGGTAATGATCCATCTTTGGCTAAAGTGATCATTTTCTCTACTTCAGATTGTACTGCTTTAGCACGAACTTTAGTCGTTTTAATTTGTCCGTGGCGGATCAATTCTGTTGCAAGTGATCTTAATAGAGCTTTTCGTTGATCGGCAGGCTTGCCTAAGTGCGGTACTCGGCATCGATGTCGCATTTTTGTTACGTCTCCTTAAAGTTGTAAAAAAGTAACACTTACAGACTTTTAATAATAATTAATTAAGCCTTGTTTTTTTCTTGTGCTAGAGTGATCCCTAATCGTTTTTGAAGAGCTTCAATGACTTCTTCAGCAGATTTTTGACCAAAATTCTTGATTTCTAATAAATCTTCTTGGCTATAATCTAACAAATCAGCAACTGTATTTATTTGTGCTCTTTTTAAACAATTATAAGCTCGTACAGATAGTTGTAATTCTTCAATAGGAATCTGGCTTTGAGGATTTTCCTCATCTGGATATTCAGGAACAACAGTTTCAATTTGATTAATATTTTTTAGAGGACTAAATAAATTAACTAGAACTTCAGTCGCTTGAGATAAAGCTTCTTTTGGATTAACACTACCATTAGTCCAAATTTCAAGCATTAAAGAATCTTTGACTTCGTTCCTTTCTCCTCTAATATTCTCTACGCTATAGTTAACTTTTGTAACTGGCATGAATACAGCATCAATCTGTAAAAAATCAAGTGCTCCTTGTTTCTCTTTCCCTCTTTCTACTGGGACATAGCCCATTCCCTTTTCAATGCGAAACTCCATTTCAAGTTTTGCACCATCTGTTAAAGTTGCGATAGGTTGAGTAGGATTGATAATTTCCACCTCTGAAGGTAGATCAAATTGTGCTGCTGTTACATGAGCTGCACCTACTGCAACTAAACGACCTATTTGAATTTGATCAGTATGGCTTTTGAGTACGATCTCCTTCATATTTAATATGATTTCTAGGACATCTTCTCTAACTCCTGGTATTGTAGCAAATTCATGGTTAACTCCGCCAATTCTTATGGCGGTAACTGCTGTCCCTTCCAAGTTCGCCAATAAAACTCTTCTGAGAGCATTACCCACAGTTATCCCTTGACCTCTTTCTAATGGCTCAAGAACAAATTTACTGTATTGGCTTTGATTTTTTTGAGTCTTAGACTCTACACATTCAATTTGAAACTGTGCCACTACTTGTCACCTCTTTTCATTGTCAAAGACTTCGTCCAAACGTATATTTCTATTAGTTACTGATTTACTAAATTATAAATATTTAGCTTAAATACATCAGATCAGACTAGACTCGACGTCGCTTAGGAGGACGGCACCCATTATGTGGAATGGGTGTAACGTCTCTGATTAACGTAATTTCTAACCCTGATCCTTGAAGTGCTCTTATAGCAGTTTCTCTGCCAGCACCAGGTCCACTAACCATAACTTCTATTTGTCGCATCCCATTGTCAATAGCACGTCGGGCAGCAGAGTCAGCTGCAGTTTGAGCAGCAAAAGGAGTTCCTTTTTTGGCTCCTTTAAATCCACTAGCTCCTGCAGAAGACCAAGAGATAACATCTCCTTTAGTGTCTGAGATTGTCACAATGGTGTTGTTAAATGTCGACTTTATGTGAGCAACGCCATTAGGGACGTTCTTCTTTTGTTTTTTTGGTCCACCTTTTTTAGTTGGTCGTGCCATATTTTTACTAAGATTGTGTGTAACTTAAATTACAAATAAACATTAATTATTTCTTAGCAGGAGCTTTTTTCTTGCCTGCTACTGTAACTCGTCTTCCTCGACGAGTTCTTCCATTGGTCCTTGTTCGCTGTCCTCGGACAGGAAGTCCTTGACGATGACGACGGCCCCTATAAGTTCCAATATCTGCTAATCGTTTTATGTTCATAGCTTCCCAACGTCTCAAATCACCTTCGATTTGAAAGTTTTCATCAATATAGACTCTAAGGGAAGTAAGATCTTCATCGCTTAAGTCTCTTACGCGAATATCAGGATTAACACCTGTTTCGGCTAATATTTTTTGAGATCTTGATAGACCAATACCAAATAAATAGGTTAGTCCAATTTCGATCCTTTTATCTCTTGGTAGATCAACACCAGATATTCTCGCCAATTTTTTATCCTCTAAGCATTTTTAGTATATTCAACAGATCAAAAAGCTACTATATTAACTTTTTAACCTTGACGTTGTTTATGTTTTGGATTGATACAAAGTACCATAACTTTCCCTCGTCGCTTAATTACGCGACATTTATCACACATTTTTTTAACGGATGGTCTAACTTTCATAAGTTTTTAACAGCAAGACTGCAAGCCTTTTATTATATCAAGATATCTCTGTTTTTGTCAGCCTATTCAAAAAGATAAATAGTAAAAATTATAGTCGTTAATTTTTTATTTTTTCCCTTTAAGCCGATATGTAATTCTACCTTTAGTCAAATCATAAGGTGTAAGCTCAACTTTAACCCTATCTCCCGGTAAAATTTTAATATAATTTCGACGGATCTTTCCAGAAATATGGGCTAGTACATTAAACCCATTATCTAAATCTACTCTAAACATTGCATTTGGAAGGGATTCTGTCACTGTTCCTTCCATTTCTATCAAATCTTGTTTTGACACAATTGATATGCCTCAAATAAGTATAATACAAAAAAATTAGTAACTTGTTCTTGAAAAAAGAATTGTTCCAGATGTAATCTAAATTATCTATAATTTTGATATTCAGAAAATTTCAGTTAATCCAGAAGTAAGCGTATCTTTTAATATAGTTGTGACTTCACCTGGTTTAAGATTACCATCAATAGAAATAAGTCTTTCATTTTGACGATAGTAATCTAATACAAGTTGAGTTTTTTCTCTATATACCTCTAGACGTCGACGAATAGTTTGTTCACTATCATCTTTTCTTCCTCTGAGCAATAGCCGTTCTACAATCACCTCATCAGGAACTTCTAAATTAACCGCCTGTTCTGAAAATTTACTTAATCCCTTAAGTAATGTATCTAAGAACTCTGCTTGAAAAATATTACGAGGGAATCCATCTAGAATCCATCCTTTTTGTGCATCTTTTTCATTTAATCGTTCTTGAATTAAACCTAACAGTAATTTGTCAGGAACTAATTCCCCCTTATCAACATAAGATTGGGCTTCTTGTCCCAGCTTTGTTTGACCAGCTATAGCTTCCCTTAACATTTCTCCAGTAGAAATATGAGGAATGTTAAATTCTGCTGATAGCTTTTGAGCTTGGGTTCCTTTTCCAGAACCGGGAGGACCTAAAAAAATCAACCCTTTTCCTGTACTCATAATCTTCTTGACAATGTTTTTTGCATATTTAAGTGATCAATTAATAGGTAAAAAATATTAAAGTTCTTTATGACTTCCTACTGCTTGACCATTCCCTCATAACGTTGAGAAATTACATAAGTTTGAATTTGTTTTGCTGTATCAATTGCAACACCAACTAGTATTAGCAATGATGTGGCCCCTAAGCCCCTGAATGTAGTAACTCCAGTAGCTCCTTCAACTAAGGTCGGGACTGTTGCAACGAAACTCAAAAAACCAGCTCCTAAAAAAGTTAGGCGATTTAAAACTCCTTCTAAGTATTCTTTTGTTTTTTGACCAGGTCGTATACCGGGAATACTAGATCCCATTTTTTTAAGATTTTTTGATATGTCTTCAGGGTTAACAATTAAAGAAGCATAAAAATAACTAAAAAATAGAATTAGAATGGAGTAAACTCCGACATAGGTCCAGGTGCCCGGCCTTAAAGCATTCGTAACCTTAATAAGAGTTTCAGTGACAACACCTCCACTACCAAGGAAACCAATTAAACTTTGAGGCAAGATCAGAACTGCCGACGCAAAAATGATAGGCATTACACCTCCTTGATTAAGTCTCAAAGGTAAGTAACTTGTTCTTTCTCTATATAGCTTACGACCTACTTGACGACGAGCAGATATAATAGGGATGCGGCGTGTCCCTTCTTGTACAAAAACAATTCCTACTATCATTACTAGGAAAACAAGTAATAAAATAATTACTTGCGCAACTGCTTGTCTACCACCAGTTTGAGCGTAATCAATAGTTTGCCCTAAAGTTCTTGGTAAGCTTGCCACAATATTGACAAAAATTAATAGGGAAGCACCATTACCAATTCCTCGCTCTGTAATTAGCTCTGATACCCACATTACAAACATAGAACCTGCTGTTAATGCTAATACAGTCTCTGGTACAAACCAAAATGTATCACTTAGAGCGTACTCTCGTAACAGACCCACGGTGATAGCAGTACTTTGTATTACTGCCCATCCAGCAGCTACATATCTAGTTATTTGTGAGATTTTACGTCTTCCGGCTTCTCCTTCGTTTTTTTGAAGATCTTCCAAAGATGGAATTGCAGCAGTTAATAGCTGCATAATAATAGAAGCGTTGATAAAAGGAAGTATCCCTAAAGCAAAAATACCTAAAGTGGAAATACCACCACCTGTAAAGATATCTAAGAATCCCAAAACTGGACTATTGCTAATGGCACTAATAAACTTTTCTCTATCAATACCAGGAATAGGGATAAAAATCCCAAAACGAATTAAAGTTAGCAGACCAATTGTAATTAGTAAACGACTCCGCAATCCGGCTGCTTGAGCCATTTGCAAAAATGTTTCTTGTGCTGTGGGTGTTTTGTCTCGACTGACGACCATGGGTAATAACCTAGTTTATCAACGATTATTTATCAGTTGTGATATTTGATGTATTTTGGCAGCTTCCACCAGCACTTTCAATTTTTCTTTGAGCAGACTTGGTGAATGCAGCTGCCTTAACCATTAAAGCAACATTTAATTCTCCATCACCTAATATTTTTAATGGACCATCATTGCTAGTGACTATTCTTTGTTGCATTAAACTATCTAAATCAACGTTACTATTAGCTGCTAGATTATTTAGTTTACTGACATTGATAATGGTAAATTTACTAGGATTAACCAAAGGGAAATGCTTTAATTTCGGGACTCGACGATAAAGAGGCATTTGTCCTCCTTCAAAACCCGCTTTAGTGCCTGTTCCTGAACGAGATTTTTGACCCCGCATCCCGAAACCACCACTTGCGCCTTGACCAGCGGAAATACCTCTACCTACACGGCGACGACGTTTTGTCGATCCTTCTTGAGGACTAAGATTATGAATTCTCATAAGATTTCTTAAAATTAATAATTACAAAACTAGATTTAAGCATAAAGATGTTCTAAAGGAACGTCTCTTTCTTGCGCGACCTCTGATAATGTTCTTAAACCTTCAAGTGCATCTACAGCTGCTCTTGCATTGTTAAGAGGATTGTTAGAGCCTAGTTGCTTAGCTAAAATATTCTTAAGCCCAGCTAATTCTAAAACTGTCCTGACAGCTCCGCCAGCAATTACTCCAGTACCAGGGGCCGCTGGACGTACAATAACTCTTGCTCCTCCAGCTACTCCTTTTGTTATATGAGTAATTGAACTAGACTTTGTTATTGAGACGTCAACAAGTTGTTTCTTACCGTCTGCAACTCCTTTTCGAACTGCTCCAATAACATCTCCAGCTTTACCAACTCCAACTCCTACTTGTCCTTTCTCATTACCAATAATAACAACTGCGCGAAAGCTAAGTTTTTTCCCTCCTTTAACAACTTTACTAACCCTACGAATTTGAATAACTCGTTCTTGCCAGTTAGTCTCTTTAGCCTTATCTCTGTTGTTTTTACGATTTTTTGCCATAATTTTTACTACTTGGTGTAAAGATATTAATGCTTTTAGTTAGAATTTCAATCCTGCTTCACGAGCAGCTTCAGCTAAAGCTTTAACTCTGCCGTGGTAAAGATTACCACCCCTATCAAACACAACTTGTTCGATTCCCTTTGCGATTAATCGCTCAGCAACTAGCTTTCCTACCGCTGATGATGCTTCGCAACTAGAACTTGATGCTGCGGCTTCTTTTAAACCTGGTTCTAAGGTAGAAGCAGCTGCTAATGTGTGCTGTTTTATGTCATCAATTATTTGGGCATAAATATGTTGATTAGAACGGAAGACAGCTAAACGAGGACAATTTGATGTTCCACTAACTTTTTTCCGAATGCGTTGATGACGGCGTTTTAAAGATTCTCTTCGTGTGAGCTTCATAATTTAATTACTTTTTACCTGACTTACCTGCCTTACGAACAACAAACTCATTAAGATAACGAATACCTTTGCCTTTATAAGGTTCTGGAGGTCTTACTGCTCTAATCTTAGCAGCTATATTTCCAACTATTTCTTTATCAATGCCGCTAATAATAACTAACGTATTATTTTCAACAGCAACATTAATACCATTGGGCATAGCTATTTCTACTGGTTTACTATAGCCAACATTAAGAGTTAGTTTAGTACCTTTAGCTTGAGCACGATATCCTACTCCCTGAATACTAAGACGCTTTTCAAATCCTGCTGATACTCCATGAACCATGTTAGCTACTAAGGTGCGACATAATCCATGACGTTCACGAGAAATGAGAGAATCGTCTTGTCTTTGAACCATAAGAGTTTCTCCTTCTTTGTTGAGTTGTACTCTAGAAGGAAGTTCACGTTCTAAAGATCCTTTAGGACCTTTTACAGTAATATATTGACCTTTAATGTCAATAGTAACTTTATCAGGTAATGTAATTGGGCGTTTACCGATACGAGACATTGTTTTTACGTTTTCAGTAATTATTTGATAGATTAAATATTATTTAAGACAGAGATGATAACTTGTCCTATTACTACCAGATGTAGCATAAAACTTCGCCGCCAACATTTTGACGACGTGCTTCTCTATCCGTCATAATTCCTTTGGAAGTTGAAATAATAGCAACGCCAATACCTCCAAGTACACGAGGTAAGTCTTTTCTGTGAGAATAAACTCTTAGTCCAGGTTTACTAACCCGACGTAGTGTATTGATAATAGGTTGGCGACCTCTTGCTTTGTATTTAAGAGAAATAACAAGGTGCTTTTGCACACCTTCTCCCATTTCTTCAAAGCTTTGTATAAACCCCTCTTCTTTAAGAACTTGAGCAATACTTCGAGTCATTCTTGTCGTGGGAACTTTTGTTGTTGGATGTCGTACCGCACAAGCGTTGCGAATACGGGTCAACATGTCTGAGATAGTATCGTTAGGTGCCATTGTTGCTAATGAGTTTCTCCTGTAAGATAAAGGATTACTAAGTACGGAAGGGCATTCCCATTTCTTTTAATAACGCACGCCCTTCTTCATCAGTTTGGGCGGTAGTAATAATAGAAACATCCATACCTCGAATTTGATCAATGGTGTCATAATCAATTTCTGGGAAGATTAATTGTTCTCGAATACCAAGACTATAGTTGCCTCGTCCATCAAAGCTTTTTGGACTAATACCTCTAAAGTCTCTAATCCTAGGTAAAGCTATATTGATTAACCGGTCAAGGAAGGAATACATTTTTTCAGAACGTAATGTTACCATTACGCCTACTGGCATTCCTTCACGAATCTTGAAACCTGCGATTGCTGTTTTAGCACGGGTAATAATTGGCTTTTGACCAGTGATAATTTCGAATTCACGAATAGAAGATTCTAGAGCTTTAGCATTTTGTGATGCTTCTCCTAAACCTCTATTAATGTTAACTTTTAAAACCTTAGGAACCTGATGGACATTTGTATAGTTAAATTGTTGTTTTAACTTAACTACAATGGTTTCTTGGTAAATAGTTTTTAGTCTAGATTGGACCATAGTATCTTTCTCTATCTCTGGGCTTTGTCAGAGGAAAATAAGTGTTAATTGTCACTTAAGAAATATCGAATTAGTCGATAATTTCTCCTGTTTTTTTAAGAATACGTACTTTCTTACCTGCCTCATTAAGAGTGTAATTAATACGACTCGCTACTTGTTTCTTGCTGGAGTACAACATTACGCTAGAACTATGAATAGGAGCTTCAAAAGTGGTAATTTGTCCAGATTCTCCTTCTTGTTGAGGTTTAACGTGTTTAGTCTTAACGTTAGTTCCTTTTATAATGACCTGGCTAGTTTTAGGAAAAATTTTTGTAATTTCTCCAATTTTACCCTTGTCTTTTCCGGAGATTACTTGTATGTTGTCTCCAACTTTAACGTGCATTTTGCAACGTTTAGGTTGATTTTTTTTATTCATTAAAGTACCTCTGGTGCCAAAGAAACAATTTTTGTATAACTTTTGTCTCGAAGTTCTCTTGCCACTGGACCAAAAACTCGAGTCCCTTTTGGATTGCCGTCTGGATTTATTATCACAGCAGCATTATCATCAAACCTTATGCTCATACCGTTTTCACGATTAATGGCTTGGCGGGTTCGTACAATAACTGCTTTGACAATATCAGAGCGTTTAACGGGCATGTTAGGTATTGCGTCTTTAACGACGGCAACGATTTGATCGCCGATTGCCCCATATCGGCAATTTCCGGTTCCTAAGACACGTAAACACATTAGTTTACGAGCTCCACTATTGTCGGCGACATTAAGATAAGTTTGCTGTTGAATCACGATATTAATTTAAGTGATTTAATGAGAGGTTAAAATTTCAGTCATGACCCACCGTTTTGTCTTACTTAGAGGGCGAGTTTCTTGGATACGAACTCTATCTCCTTCTTTGACACTTATTCTCTTGGTCATGAGCTTTGAATTTTTTGGTCTTTACGATAATCTTTCCATATTTTGGATGGGGAGAACGGTTTTCTACTGCTACCACAATGGTTTTATCCATTTGAGCACTAACTACGACTCCAACCTTTTCTTTTACTGCCATAGTTTAAATTATTCTCCTTTAGATGGAGTTGATTTAGAATTATTTTTACTAAGCTGGCGTTCTCGCTCAACCGTTAATAGCTGGGCTATACGATGACGAGTATGTTTAAACTCGTGAGTTTTTTCTAATTGACGAGTAGCTTGTTGGAATCTTAAATCAAAAAGTTTCTTTTTAGCAGCAAGAACTTCTGCTGCCAAATCTTTATCATCAAGATCTCGAATTTCTCCAATCTTAGGTAGAGCCATAATTAAATATACTCCTCCTTGTCAGTAATGAACTTTGTTTTAATAGGAAGTTTTTGCGCGGCGAGACGCATAGCTTCACGAGCGATAGGCTCAGTAACTCCAGAAAGTTCAAACATGATACGACCTGGTTTTACCACAGCAACCCAATATTCTGGGGACCCTTTTCCTGAACCCATTCGAGTTTCTGCTGCACGCATAGTGACAGGTTTGTCTGGAAAAATTCTAATCCAAATTTTTCCACCTCTGCGTATATAACGAGTCATGGCACGACGGGCAGCTTCTATTTGGCGAGCAGTAATCCAGCAAGGTTCTATGGCTTGAAGAGCGTATTCTCCAAAATTGAGAGTACTGCCTCGATAAGCCAATCCTCTCATCCTGCCTCGTTGTTGTTTACGGAATTTTGTTCTTTTAGGACTTAACATTTATAGTCAATAGTAACTTGTAAATTAACAGTCTTAACTATTCTTCATTAGAACGGTCTTCAAACTGCTTTCGACGATTACGTTTTGGAGTTGGAGGAGCAGAAGTTGTAGTCTGCTCTTCTTGTCCTGGGATTATTTCTCCTTTGAAAACCCAAACTTTAACTCCTAAAATACCGTAAGTTGTTTGTGCTGTTCGATATGAATAATCAATATCTGCTCTAAGAGTGTGGAGAGGAACACGTCCTTCTCTCACCCATTCAGATCTTGCAATTTCAGCTCCGTTAAGACGTCCTCCAACTTGGATTTTGATACCCTTAACTTCTGCTCTTTGCGCTCTTTGAATGGCTTGTCTAACTACTCGGCGGAAAGAAACTCTTCGCTCTAACTGTTGGGTTATGTATTCAGCAATTAATGCGGCATCCGCATCAACTCTAGATACTTCAATCACATTAATCCGAATTTGACGATTTTCCCCTAAGTTTTTTTGAAGAGCAGTTCTTAATTGCTCAATTCCACTACCTCCTCTTCCTACTACTACTCCAGGGCGGGCAGTATGAATTGCTAAATCGATTTGATCGGCTTTGCGCTCTATTCGAATATCAGCTATGCCAGCATTACTGAGGTTTTTCTCGATATGCTTTCTAACAGCTAAATCTTCCTGTAGCAATTCTGGATAGCGTCTTTTATCAGCATACCAGCGAGATTTATGTTCTTTGGTAATACCTAAACGAAAACCAATTGGATGTATTTTCTGTCCCATATGTTCTCTTGGCTATTTTTTAGGGATACATATCATTTTGATTCCACCTCAGATGCAACTGCAATGGTTATATGACATGTAGGTTTACGGATTTGATAGGCGCGTCCCTGAGCTCTAGGACGAAACCTTTTTAAACTTGGGCCTCCATCAGCATAAGCCTTACTAATAAATAAGGTAGCTGGATCAAGTCCTTTATTATGCTCAGCGTTAGCAACAGCAGAACGTAAAAGTTTAATAATTGGTTCGCAAGCTTTATAAGGCATAAACTCAAGAATGATGAGAGCTTCGCGATAAGAACGCCCACGAATTTGGTCTAATACGCGTCTTACCTTAAATGGTGACATTCGTATATATTTGGAAATGGCTTTAGCCTCTGTTGTCATGTCAAGTGCCATGATTGTTAGTTTTGTGAATAACTTTTACTGTACTTTATCGGCGACCCGATTTTTTATCGCTTTTAGCATGTCCTCTAAAAGTACGAGTAGGAGAAAACTCTCCTAACTTGTGGCCAACCATTTGTTCTGAAATAAAAACAGGGATGTGTTGCTTTCCATTATGTACAGCAATTGTGTGGCCAATCATAACGGGGACAATTGTTGATGCTCTTGACCAGGTTCTGATAACCTGTTTATCTCCTTTCTCATTGAGTTTTTCGATTTTAGTCAAGAGACTATCTGAAATAAACGGACCTTTTTTTAGAGAACGACTCATAAGTAAGAATTTAACGAAATGAATATTTAACGACGGCGGCGTATAATAAGACGTGAACTGGCTTTATTTTTATTGCGAGTTTTTGCTCCTAGAGCAGGTTTACCCCAAGGAGTCATAGGCCCACTTCTTCCAATAGGGGCACGTCCCTCTCCACCACCATGTGGGTGGTCTACCGGATTCATAACGCTTCCTCTAACATGAGGTCTCCGTCCTAAATGTCTTGTTCTTCCAGCCTTGCCTAATGTAATATTTCTAGCTTCAATATTACCTACACGCCCCATAGTGGCATAGCATTCTCTGCGCACCATACGTACCTCTTTCGAGGGTAACTTTAGAGTTACATAGTTCCCGTCTTTAGCGACGAGCTGGGCTACGGCTCCTGCTGAACGAACCATTTGACCACCTTTTCCAGGTACCAACTCTACATTGTGTACTTCTGAACCTAAAGGAATTTTATGTAGTGGTAAAGCGTTACCAATTTCGTAAGGAGAATTTTCTCCAGATATTAAAGTTGCGCCTACCGTAACACCCAGAGGAGCTAAGATATAGCGTTTTTCCCCGTCTTGATAAAATAAAAGAGCAAGACGAGCATTGCGGTTAGGATCATACTCAATAGCAACAACTTTTGCAGGAATGTCGTATTTGTCACGTCTAAAATCTATGATCCTATAGAGACGCTTGTGCCCACCTCCACGATGGCGACTAGTAATAACACCGCGATTATTACGTCCTTTCTTATTGTGCTTATACTTAGTTAACGATTTTTCGGGCTTACGTTTCGTGATCTCAGCGAAATCTGAAACGGTCGCCTGTCTGGTTCCGGGAGTGTACGGACGATAGGAACGAATACCCATGATTATCTCTCAGGTTTTTTCTTTTAATGATAATTCCCTGGTTATACCAGGCTTATGTGTCAGGAAATAAGTTAATCGTATTTCCTTCTTTCAAAGTCACAATCGCTCTTTTGTACAAAGATTTATGACCAATAAATTTGCCAACACGGCGTTTTTTCCGTGGAGGAAGACTAGTGTTGACCCCAATCACTTTAACTTCAAACAAATCTTCAATTGCAGCTTTTATTTCTGGCTTTGTAGCTTTAGGCAATACATTAAAAACATATTTATTTTGCTCTAAAAGCGTAGTAGCCTTTTCGGTAATAATAGGTTTAAGTATTAAATCAGCTAAATGACGAGGATTATATTTATTTTTAGTCATTGTAAACCTCCTGGATTTTTACTAAAGCTTCAGAGGTCATGACAATCTTATCTGCATTAAGTAAATCATAGATATTTAGACTATCTGCTCGTAAGATTTTCACATATGAAAGATTACGGACTGATAAATAAATATTATTATCTGTTTCTAAAAGAATTAAAGCTACTTTTTTCCTAGATTCTACTCCCCAACGAGTTAACGCTGCGGTAAAGTGCTTAGTCTTTGGATCGGGAAACTGCTCAATAAAATCTTTAACTATAATTAGGTCTTCAATTCTACTACTGATAGCAGTTCTTAAAGCTAATCGTCTTTCTTTCCGATTCATTTTTAGGCTAAAGTCTCTTGGCTTAGGACCAAAGATAACTCCACCCCCTCTCCATAGAGGAGAACGAATAGAACCTGCTCTGGCTCTTCCCGTACCTTTTTGTCGCCAGGGTTTGCGACCACCACCTCTTACCTCTGCCCTGGTTTTGCTACAAGCATTACCTTGGCGAGCATTAGCAAGATGTCTAACTACTGCGCGGTGTAACAAGTGAGCTGAACTTTCTTCTTTCGCTACTTTTAAGTTTAAAGTAACTTGTCCCACTAGTTCTCCTTGCCAGTTTTTAACGTTACAATCAACCATTGTTTTTGATTTGCTTCTCGTTTAATTAACTGTTCTTAATTATTTACCAACAATTGTAGCTGGTGTGATATTTAGAAGTCCTCCTGGTTTTCCAGGAATAGCTCCTTTAATTAGCAAAAGATTACACTCAGCATCTATTTGAACAACTTTTAGACGACGAGTAGTAACTTTACTGGCGCCATATTGGCCAGCCATTTTCTTACCAGGATAAACTCTTCCAGGAGTTGTTCCTGCACCTGTAGAACCAGGTAGTCGATGACTTTTTGACCCGTGAGTCATATTGCCACGCTTAAAATTATGACGTTTTTGGTAACCAGCAAAACCTCTTCCCATAGACGTCCCTGTAACATCTACCAAATCACCTGTATTAAAGAGATCAACATTAACTGTTTCTCCCAGCTGATAAGGTTGTATATCGTCGACACGATATTCTTTAAGGTGGCGTAAAGGCGAGGCTCCGGCTTTTTTTAAGTGGCCTAGCTCTGGCTTAACTAAAGCTTTTTCTTTAACTTCTGAATAACCGATCTGAATAGCATTGTAGCCATCTGTATCGGACGTTTTAATTTGAGTAATGGTACAAGGACCTACTTTCATGACTGTTACAGGAATAGCAGCTCCTGTTTCGTCATCAAATATCTGGGTCATACCGAGTTTGGTACCTAGAAGACCAATAGCCACGGTTTTTTCCTCTATGAACTAGACAACAATATTATGCTTGAATGGTAAAATCATTTCAAACATATGCAGGGAACTCCTACTTGTTATGAGGATACACACTTATAGAACTTGGTGGTATCAATCAAGAAACGATGATTATTTATTGCTCATCGTAAGGCGGATCGGGCTTTATTACCGTTACTCTTTAAGACTTAAAGTTTTATGTCTCCAGTATCTCAAGGCGGTTCTTTGATTTACCCTAAAATAAAAACTATATTACAAGTTTTAACCGCGACTTCTTATATTAGTTTAAATTGATTAAGAAGTCAAGAGAACCTGTTGCTCTATATAGAGTAATCTTCGATTTAATCAAAGTTCGAAAAGATGAAAAAATTGAAATGTATATTTAAACTTTTTATGGTTTTAATTAACTAATTTTGACCAAGAAATTAAACAATAATAAAACTTTCTAAATAAGCTTTTATTCTTTTATATTTTTTTAAAATTACCAAAAATCGAGGTATGTGACTATAAATAAATTAATTATATTATTCTATACTTAAGTAAGTTTAACAATGATCTTAGTACAAAATTAGCTTTTCATTACTCATTAATTTTCCTGGAAAATATGTGAACAAAATAAAAATTGAACTGCACACGAACAGTTACTAAAAATGAAGCTTTTTTTCTGCATTTTGTATTATGAATTGCAGTAAAAGAATATCGTAATTATAGTATTCTTAGATTAATTTAAGAATGAGATTTTAAATTTTGTACTTACTCTAGTTATTAAGTTTGCGAAATATCTTAATTTAGAGACGAATTACTTTCTAGAAAATTTTATTATATTAACCAAAAAAGTGGCATTTATACCTCAACAAAATTCATCCCAGCCTATTCAAATCAACGATGAACTAAATCAACTTCTAGATGTTCTACCGCCAAATATTTGTCATTATATAAAAAATCACTCAGAGTGTAATCACCTAATAGAAGTAGTTATGGACTTAGGAAGATTGCCAGAAGCTCGCTTCCCTGAATATTCTGTTTATTTAGGAGCAACTTTAATTTCTGCTACTGATCTAGAGTACACCATTCAAAAAATAGGGGCTTTTAGTAGTGATAATCGTGCAGGAATTGAAAAAACCTTGCATCGGATCAGTGCTATTCGTAATAGGAAAGGAAGTATTATTGGATTAACTTGTCGCGTAGGAAGAGCTGTTTTCGGTACCATATCGATAATTAAAGATTTAATAGAAACGGGAAAATCGATTCTTTTACTAGGTAGACCAGGTGTTGGTAAAACAACTGCGTTACGTGAAATTGCAAGAGTTCTTGCTGATGATTTTCACAAGCGAGTTGTCATTATAGATACCTCAAATGAAATTGCTGGGGATAGTGATGTACCCCATTCCTCGATCGGCAGAGCAAGAAGAATGCAAGTGTCTGCACCTGAGCTACAGCATAGAGTAATGATTGAAGCAGTTGAAAATCATATGCCAGAAGTAATAGTTATCGACGAAATTGGAACAGAACTGGAAGCTTTGGCTGCTCGTACTATTGCTGAGAGAGGTGTCCAGTTAGTTGGCACAGCTCATGGTAATGAAATTGAAAACTTAATGAAAAACCCAACTCTTTCTGATTTAGTAGGAGGAATTCAATCTGTTACATTGGGAGATGAAGAAGCAAAGCGAAGAGGTTGCCAGAAGACTGTTTTGGAGCGTAAGGCTCCTCCTACTTTCGAAATCGCAATTGAAATATTAGAACGTCAAAAATGGAACATTCATCAAGATGTAGCCTGTGCTATTGATTCTTTATTACGTAACAGAAAGCCCAATACTGAGATAAGAACGGTGAGTCAGAATGGAGAAGTTAGTATTGATCATCAAAAGTCTAATGATGAGCAACTTTTAAAAACATTTGAGCATAATCCTTTTAATGTTGTCACACAACCAAAAGGCTGGAGAGCTTCGGGTAAGATGGTTCCCATACCAACTCTTGAAAGTAAAAGTGTAGATAAGTTAAATGAAACATTAGAGTTTGATAGACTATTAGATGCTTCTTGGTATCAGTTTTACGACAAAGACAAAGAAGACAAGATGAAAATATCTGGTCCAAACGGAGAAGATCTTCCTATTCATATTTATCCTTATGGGATAGGTAGATTTCAGTTAGAGCAGGTAATTAAAATTCTTCGACTACCAATTGTAGTAACAAAAGATTTAGATAATGCTGATGTAGTTATTGCATTACGTTCATATTTGAAAAACCAATCAAAATTACGTCAAGTAGCCAAGATGAGACAAATTCCTATCCATGGAATAAAGTCAAATACTGTTCCTCAAATTACTCGTACTTTACAAAAATTACTAGGAATTAATGAAACGCAAGTTTCTGAGATAAGAGACTTGCACCTATTTACTAAAGGAGATGAAGATGATGAACTGGAAGCTTTAGAAGAAGCAAGATTAGCAATTGAACAAATCGTTTTACCAAAATGTCAGCCAGTAGAGCTATTACCAAGATCGGCTAAAGTTAGGGGTATGCAACATGAACTAATTGAGCATTACCATTTACATTCAGATAGTTTTGGAGAAGAACCTAATCGTAGGCTAAGAATTTATCCTACTTAAAGAAAGATTTCATCTTATTGCAATATACATATTTTACACAAACAAATGTACTTTAGAGATGTATTAAACTAACTATCTAAAGGTTTAAATATATTGATCAGCTTTGCTATTATCATTGATTTGTAAATCTTGTATTGATTTAGTTTATATGATAAATCAATACAAGATTTAGTGATTACCCAGGGGAAAACTTCTTAATATAAAGTGATAGAGTTATTTATACATATAAAAAGTAATTTATGAATAACATTTTATCAAACTTAAATTTTTCATCTTACTTGCTTTCTCTCACAAATATATTTACAATTTTGTAGTCGAAAACAGTATTTAATTCAAATTAATTGAATTAAATACTATTTTTATTATTTTTGGAATGGTTATAATAGGATGATAGTAGACAATGCCTATGGTTTTAGTACAGCAAGATTTACAAGGCTAAGATTTAGTTTAAATAAAAAAAAATTTTTAAGCTATATAAAAAGTATTAGACAAGAGTTTCGAAATATTATAGTCTAACAGACTTTTATGGTTAGGCTTGAAAAGCCTATTTGTTTACTTTTCTATTCCAATAAGTATTAGAGATCTGAATGAGTTTTATCTTAGTTTTTGGTTTATTAGTGGCTGGAATTATTCTGTTAATGGTCGGTGCAGAAGTTTTAGTCAGAGGGGCTGCTGATATAACTTCAAGTCTAGGAGTTTCCCCTTTGGTTGTAGGTTTAACTATTGTTTCTTACGGGACTAGTTCTCCAGAAATGGCAGTAGCTATCCAGTCAAGCTTAGCAGGTCAGGCAGATCTAGCCCTGGGAAATGTTATTGGTAGTAATATTTTTAATATTTTAGTTATTTTAGGAATATCTTCTTTAACTATTCCGTTAATAGTTGCTCGACAATTAACTCGTTTAGATGTTCCAATTATGATTGGAGTATCAATCTTAACTTTTTTCTTTGGATTAGATCGTACAATACATCGTTCTGATGGAATTATTTTACTTATTGGTGGTATTGTTTACACGGCTTTCCTAATTTATAAGGGAGCGAAAGAATCAAGTAATTCGAATGCTAATAGTAATGAAAATAAAACCGCACCCTTATCCTTTAGTCGATTTAGTAAAGATATCGTATTTATTTTATTAGGTGCAGGATGTCTAGTATTAGGCTCTCAGTGGTTAGTTGATAGTGCAACGGAAATTGCACGTAAATTTGGAGTAAGCGATTTGATAATCGGCTTAACAATTGTAGCTACAGGAACATCTTTACCTGAATTGGCAACTTCAGCAGTAGCTGCATACAAAGGAGAAAGAGACATTGCTGTAGGAAATGTTATTGGCAGTAATATTTTTAATATTTTAACTGTACTAGCCATTTGTGCAATAGCATCACCAACAGGAGTTCCTGTGTCCGATGCTGCTTTACATTTTGATTTACCGGTAATGATAGCAATTGAGTTAGCATGCCTACCTATTTTTTTTACAGATCATATTATTAGACGCTGGGAAGGTTTTTTATTCCTAAGCTATTATGTTGCCTATACAACATATTTAGTACTATATTCAACAGGACACCATGGACTACCTGTTTTTGGAAGTATTATGTCATTTTTCGTAATTCCTATTACCATACTAACTTTAACCATCTTAATGTTGAATAGTTACAGAAAAAAACAGAAAAAAGATATTGGATAAAACAAAATTTCAAAAAGACTAAATATGTTTAATTTTTCGTTAAAATTTTGTTGTATTGTAATAATTTATTTAAGATGAAAAATGAAAATCAAACAGCTTGGTTAATAATGCTTCCAGCATTGCTTCTGTTGATTTTTGTATTTATTTATCCAATTGCAAGTGCATTTTTATTAAGTTTATTCACTAAAAACCTTGGAACCCAGTTGGAACCTGTTTTCTCAGGATTATCTAATTATTTTCGAATGTCAAGAGATGGACGATTTTTACAAGCCATCTGGAATACATCTGTATTCACTACAATAAGCGTTACTTTAGAGTTGATTTTAGGAATGATTTTGGCCTTAATTTTAAACCAAACTTTTTTTGGTAGAAGTGCCGTTAGAGTTATTTCTATGATTCCTTGGGCATTACCAACTGCAATAATGGGATTAGCTTGGGCATGGATCTTTAATGATCAATATGGAGTCGTTAACGATATCTTGCAACGCTTAGGCGTCATTCATACTGGAATTAATTGGTTAGGTAATCCAACTTTAGCAATGCTTGTTTTGATTATTGCAGATGTCTGGAAAACAACTCCATTTCTTGGTATCATCCTATTATCGGGCTTACAATCAATTCCACAAGACTTATACGAAGCGCATTCTATAGATGGCGCAAAACCTTGGCAAAGTTTTTGCCAAATTACTTTGCCTTTGATTATGCCCCAGGTATTAATTGCGGTATTGTTTAGATTTGCTCAAGCTTTTGGCGTATTTGATTTGGTTCAAGTTATGACAGGAGGAGGTCCTGCCGGAGCGACAGAAACTGTTTCAATTTATATTTATGCAACGGTTATGAGATATCTAGACTTTGGTTATGGTGCCACTCTAGTTGTAATAACTTTTTTATTATTAATAGTAATTGTTGGACTTGTTGGAGTTTTGTTACTAAGTTTTAAAAAAGATAGATAAATATTCGCAATATCATTAGATATACTGTTTGAAATCTGCTAGATAGAAGAGGAGACTATTAAAATAATGAAATGGGGTAAAAATAGCAATTATATAATTCTTAATGTCAGTATCTTTTTTATAACTTCTTTTTTTTTAATACCAGTGATATGGCAAGTTTTAACGTCTATAAAAACTAGTGAAGATATTTCTACCATACCTAATATTTATTTTCCAAAACTTATAACTTTTGAGCACTATGTAGAGTTATTTAAACGACGTCCTTTTGTTCTTTACATTTTTAACAGTATTTTTGTTTCTACAATATCTACAATTATATGCTTAGTAATTGGCTCTCCAGCTGCTTATATACTTGCGAGAATAAATATTCATAGTAAAAACCTGATTCTTATATTAATTTCAATAGTGTCTTTGTTCCCTTATGTTTTATTATTTTTAGGATTATTAGAAACAATAAGATTTTTAAATTTAGGAAATAATTATTTAGCTTTAATCATTCCATATTCTGGAATTAATTTACCGCTAACAATTTTAATAATGCGTAGTTTTTTTCAAAAATTACCAAAAGAATTGGAAGATGCAGCTCGCATAGACGGTTATAAAATCATCCCAATGCTAACTCAAATTTTATTACCTTTAACTTTTCCTGCTCTAGTTACAACAGGAATTTTGACGTTTATCTTTACATGGAATGAATATATATTTTCTTTGACTTTTATAACTCGCGAAACAATGAAAACTATTCCTGTCGCAACGGCTCAAATTGGAGGTTCAAGTGTTTTTGAAATTCCATATGGCCCAATATCAGCCGCTACAGTTTTAGGAACCTTCCCGCTAATTTTACTAGTTTTCTTTTTCCAAAAAAGAATTGTAGCAGGACTAACAGCTGGTGCAGTTAAAGGATGATATAAATTTTTTAATAGACCTTATGTTCAAACTATGCAGATTAAATCAGATACAGAAATTAAGACAATAAGGCATTCTTCTTATATTGTTTTTAAAATTCTGAATGAAATTAAAGAAATTATAAAGCCTGGTATTACCACAAAAGATATAGACTCTTATGCTGAGTACAGAATTAAAGAAATGGATGCCAAACCTAGTTTTAAAGGTTATTGTGGATACTCTCATTCAATTTGCATAAGTATTAATAACGAGGTAAGTCATGGTATTCCAAGTAATCAGAGAACAATCCTATCTGGTGATATTGTAAAAGTAGATATAGGTGTATATTATCAAGGATTTCATGGAGATTCTTGTATTACAATTCCTATTGAGAAAGTTTCATTAGAGGCACTTTGTTTAATCAAAGCTGCCGAAGAGGCCCTATACGCAGGTATTAAAAAAGTTAAAGAAGGAAATTACGTATCAGATATAGCAGCTGCTATTACAAAGGTTGTTGATACATATGAATATACGGTAGTAGAAGAATATACAGGCCATGGCATAGGTTATAATTTACACGAAGAACCAGTAATATTTAGTTCTTTATCTCAACAAATTTTTGATACCAACTTAAAAGCTGGAATGATATTTACGATTGAACCAATAGTAAATCAAAAATCAAAATATACTAAAATATTGCCAAATGGCTGGACTGCAATAACTGTTGATACTGGTTTGTCTGCACAATTTGAACATACAGTTTTAGTAACACATGAAGGATATGAAATTCTAACTCATTAAAAATAATATAATTAATATTTTTTATGAATTATTTGATATTTAAATACTTTTCAACTATCGATACTAAATAATTAATCCAATATTGAGCAATATCAGAAGATTCTGATTCGATCATAATACGAAGTAAAGGTTCTGTACCTGAGGCCCTTACTAATACTCGTCCGTTAGATTTCATAGACTGTTTTGCAACTTCAATCCCTTTTTGCAATGCCTCGCAATCTTTCCAAAGGTTTAGTGAGTTTCTATCTTTAAATCTAATATTATGTAGAATTTGAGGATAAGGCTTAAAACTGTTTTCGACTAATTTAGATAAAGATGTTTCTGATTGTTGAAGTAGTGAGCATATTTGAAGAGATGTTTGTATACCATCTCCTGAAATTCCGTGATTATGACAAATTATATGCCCAGATTGCTCACCACCTAATTTAGCACCAGTTTCTATCATTTTTGCTTGAACATAACGGTCGCCAACAGGTGTACGTATTAAAGTACCTCCTAGCTTCTCCCAAGCTTTTTCAAAACCTAGATTTGCCATTATGGTGGTAACCAATAAATTATCAGGAAGATTTCCCTTTTGCATAAGGTATTTACCCCACAAAAATAATATGAAGTCTCCATCTACAATTTGACCTGTATTATCAACAGCCATGACTCTATCAGCATCTCCATCAAAAGCAAATCCGATATCAGCTTTATATTTTTCAACTGCCTGTTGTAATAATTTTAAATTAGTTGAACCACAGTTAACATTAATCAACTCTCCTTTTGGTTCTTCATGCAAAGAAAATACTGTAGCGTCTAATTGTTTGAATATATTTGGAGCAATATTAACTGAGGCTCCCCAAGCTAAATCTAAAACTATTCTCATTCCTCTACAACTAAAAGATGGGGGAAGACTTTTCCTTAAAAAATCATAATAATTATTGATTAAATTATTTTTATATAAAATTTTACCCCATAATTTTTTTTGACTTACAGTTGGTAGTAGCTCCCCTCGTAATCCTTCTTCTATCTTTTGAGATATAGCAGTAGAAAGTTTAATTCCATTAGTATCAAAAAACTTAATTCCATTATCTTCAGGCGGGTTATGACTTGCAGAAATCATTATTCCTCCTATTGCTTCGCTTGTATTCGTTATGTAAGCTACGCAAGGTGTAGGACATAGCCCTAAATACCATACATCGATTCCTGTGGAAGCTAAGCCTGAAGCTATTGACATAGCTAACATGTCACTTGAATTGCGAGAGTCTTGACCAATAATTATGGGTCCTGGAACAGTTTTTTCTGACTTCAACACTTCTCCAGCCCAAAAACCTAATTGAACTGCAAATGAAGCTGTCAACAAATCTCCAGCCTTTCCACGGATTCCATCTGTTCCAAATAAAGGCGTATTAAGAGAATAGAAAGATTGATTAGACAAATTACTATAACAAATGATTTTTATGTTCTTCAAGTAATTAATTCTACTTGAGAATAGGAATTAAAAAATAAATATGGCTCATTTCTCATACCTTACCTATTTTGTATCAAATATTAAGTAAGTTATAAAAGAGAAAATTTAACAATATTACTTATAACTTCCATAACGTTAAAATGTAAATTAAAGTTCCTAATTTAGTATTTTTTTATTAAAAAGAAAATTTTTATTAATAAAGAATAAATTTAATCAAATTGATAAGGTCTTTTGTGGTTTAGCATTACTTCAAGATAGACGTTTCAATTCTATAGATTCAGAACGTGGTAATAAATCAAATATTTCTCGTAAGGCATCATCTATTACTTCGTAATCTACTTGTCCTTTAACGTCGAGAGCTTTCTGCCCGTGACTATCTAAAATCACTATCTGAGGTACAACATCTTGATAGTAATATCCTAGTTCTTCTTTAGTATATGTATCTTTTACAGGAATACTGTCGACTGTAACAGGTATGATATTAGCTGCTCGACCATAAAACTCCTGTATTTTTGAAACAGTTGCAGCAAATTGCTTAGAATTAGGACTATCGTCTAAATAATAAACAATAACTGTTGGAATTTGACGTTTTAAAGAATCATGTAAGGTTGTTTTTGCTGGCACTAAAGAACCATTACCAGCATAAACTATGAAAACATTTCCATCAAAATGATCATCATACATACTAGCTAATGCTTGACTAGGACTTATCCCTAAAAAAAGTAAGAAAAAAAGACAAACTTCTACTAATATTATTGAAATAAATTTATGGTTAAATTTAGCTATTGCCATAATAATTTAAAGACCTTCTAGTAAATTCAGTATGATATGCATACAAAGAATAATTGTAACAAGACTAACATTAGTCAACAAGATGTGAAGCATTCAGTGCTTAGCTATGAATCTCTTCAAAATCTTTTTCCTAATAGTTATTATGCTGTTTTGGGAGTTCATCCATCTACTTCAATATCGGAAATTCGTAAGATATATAGGGAATTGAGTAAACTATATCACCCTGATACTACGGTTTTATCTCCTTCTTTAGCAAAGTTAGAATTTCAACGCCTCAATGAATCTTATCAAATATTAAGTAATCCTCAAAAAAGACTATTTCATGATGTAAAAATTGGTTACATTTATTTAAATACTATACAAAACCCAATTAAAAGTTCTTTGGATATAAAGAAACATCAATATTCTTCAGCATACTTAGATCCTTATGATCGTTCTTTATCTGGAGGAGAAATTTTTGCTGTCTTAGTTTTAGGATTTACTATTTTAGGATGTTTAATATTATCTATTGTTATCACTATTTTAAAGAAAAATGGAGTAACTTTACATATAATGTAATTTCCGGGCTTATTTGAATAGATAAAATTTATTCTAATATATAAACAATATTTACTATAATTTCTTTTATAGCCTAACTTTATATTAAGCAAATATTTAGTTAACCTATGGAAATATTAATTTCTATTTTGAAGCAATATAGAAATAACATATTAAATACAAATTAGACGCAAGCATGTTAATAATTATTTAAAAAACTATAGATGACTTAATAAACTTATAGTTTTGTTAAATTGTTAAAGAGTTTTTCTTTGTTTGATTTTAGAACTTTCAAAAATTAAACATTATTTACAAGAAAATAAATGATTTTTTATAGATGGTATTATTATTGATCTTTCAGTTTAAGTTCATAAAACAACTGAATTCAAAACTATTTATGAACATAGTTCTAAATTTGATAAAAATATTTATTTTATATTAATGTTTTTCTATTAGCGTTGCTCAGCTTTTATCCGAGTAACGCTATTAAATAAAATTATCTAATAACAAAAGAGTTGTATATAAACGCTATTCACTCTCATCCATTATTCCAACTTGTTTTAGATGAATATGTTTACGCCCTAAGGTAATTTCAAACTCATCTCCAGATTCTAATCCCATTTTTTTTGTATATGCTGAACCAATAAGAAGATTACCGTTGGATTGAACACTAATTTTATAGCTAGCTGAACGTCCACCTCTTCCTTGGCCTTCAGAACTACTATCAAGTTCAATACCTTCAGCATCAATTAAAGCATTAAGAAACTTCATCATATTAACGCGCTCTACTCCATTTTTTGTTTTAGTATAATAACCGCAAGCTTTTGCTTTTTCTTCTTTACTAAATTTAGCTTCTTTACTTAACTCTCCAACTTTTTGAAGTAGATCTATGCCGGTTAAGGGTTTAATTTGTTTCATTAATTTAGAAGGTAATTATTTAATTAATTAGGTTTACAGAATAATAGTTGATTAAGTTAGTAATAACGATCAAAAAACTTAAAATTACTAACTATCTATACAATTATCTTACACATAATTTGTAGATTTTATCCACATATTTCAGAAGATTAATAATCTATTACCCTTAATGTTTTATTATTAATATTAATAAATTTATAAATGTTTATCTTTGTTCGTTCTCTTCTAAATGAAAGTATTATAAGGTGAATAAAAATCAGTAATTCTATTTTTAGAAAAACAAAGAAATAATCTAACTAACATGCTGTAATTGTCGTATTGTTAGCCATATACTATATTTAGATTTATTGTTTATATAACTGTATTATAAAATCACAGTATCAAATAATACCTACCCTTAAAAGTAATTTTTTAAAGATAAAGAAGGAATACTTTCATTAATTATTCCAACATTTCTTCATAACAAGACTTATATTGATAGTTATTTATCACATAACCGTTAAGTATAATCCTGAGGATTTTCTTAATAAGAAATCAAATCCTCTATTCTTTAGAAAAAACATTGATTTTTTTTTAACTAAACCCAAATTAATGTTGTACTAATTATGAGTTTTTTGTTTTTTGAAAATTATTATTTATATTAATAGAAAATTAGAGAAGATTTTAAATCTATCAATAAAAATAATAAATACCCTCTATGTCCAAAGAAGATTCATAGTAGTTTTTATGCTATTTGTTGTTTTTTAATTTTTTATATAATTTTTAAATAATAAATAATCTTAATTATTTAATCACCATGAACATTATCAAAAGTATAAAAAAATTATTGGTATTATTAATAATAATCAACTAAAGAATAAGACATCATTTTGAATACTGATTTTTCCATAATTATTTTGATCGTAGCCAGCTTAATTGATTACTTAGTTAGTGATCCATCTAAATATTTGCATCCTGTACAAGTTATGGGATGGTTAATTGTTAAATGCTCTAATTTTCTTCTTAAATCGTTTAAAAAAAGATTTATGCGCCGTTGTACAGGGATTGTCTTGGGTTTGCTGTTAGTTGTTGGTAGCGGGGTTTTCGGTTGGATGATTGGTTTGATTAAATATCATTTTTCTCCTCTAATAGGAGTTGTCATAGAAAGTATTTTTTTGGCTAGTTGTTTTGCTGGAAGAAGCTTAAGATTGGCAGCTTACGATGTTTTTATCCCCTTGAATAGAAAAAAAATTAATCTTGCTAGAATAAAACTTAGTCAATATGTAGGTAGAAGTACTACTCATCTTTCCCAGAAAAATATTTGGCGTACTGTATTAGAAACTATTTCAGAAAACTCCATAGATGGAGTAATGGCACCTTTATTTTATGCAATAATTGGCGCTTTACTACCTCATACCAATAGCCTGGCTTTCGCTCTTGCCTACAAAGCTTCTAGTACTCTTGACTCTACTATTGGTTATAAAAAAGAACCTTTTGCTGATATTGGATGGTTTAGTGCAAATTTAGAGGATATTTTAACTTGGATCCCGTGTCGTCTTGGAGTTCTGACTTTAGCAATACTAGCAGGAAGGCCTTATTATGTTTTTTCAGTCTGTAATCGTGATGGAACTAAGGATATAAGTCCAAACTCAGGATGGAGCGAGAGTGTCTATGCTGCTATATTAAAAGTTCAATTGGGAGGGAAAAATATCTATGGTGACGTAGTTAAAGACAAACCTTTACTAGGAGAACCTATCGAATCAATTACATTTAATACGATAGAAAAAGCCCTGACATTAAAACGCATGTGTAGTTTATGTTGGTTAATATTAGGAATAACTTTAATTTATATAAAAAATTCAATATCCACATAGTAACTATACTTTATCTACTTATATGTGAATCGAAAATATTAAATAACTCAACATACATCTTATATTATCGTCATTACTTAAAAGTTTTGCATTTACCAAATTAATATTAATAGTTACTATCTTATGAACTATGTTAAGTTTTTACATAATTCATCTTAAACATGTGATTTATAGAATAGCTTTCTTATCAACATGATTTAAGATATTCATGAATTTTTCACATAAAGCTTGATGAGAACTTCCATTGCTAGCTATAAAATTACCCCATTGAGATACATCTCCACGGTTATAGATTGGGGTGTCACCATTAAAATAAGTAAATTTTCCTCCTGCCTCAGTAAGAATTAAGTCTGGAGCTGCAAAATCCCAGTCTTTAGGTGCAGATTTACCAGATATAGAGAGATAAACATCTGCTTTTTTCTCCAGGATAGTTGTAATTTTTTTACCTAAACCACCCATGTATATTATGTCTTTTGTTGAAAAAGAATTTATAAGTGACTGAAATCGATTATTTCTATGAGAACGACTTACTACTAAAGACGGATTTTTAATTGTATTTTTATTTGATACTTTAATTTGAGTAATCTTATGATTAAGTTTTTCAACAAATGTTCCATATCCCTTTGTCGCAAAATAAATTGTTTGAGCTTCAGGGATAGCCACCACACCTACATAGGGGCGCCCTTTGTATGCTAAAGCAATATGTAAAGCATATTCTCCTGTTTGATTAATAAACTCTTTAGTACCATCTAAAGGATCAATAATCCATACCCAATCTTTTTTTATACAATTATTATTTTTATAATTCTCTTCACTAAGATAACCGAAAGTATCTTGTGGAAAAAATGCTTGTAAGTTTTTCAAGATATAAGCATTAGATTTAATATCAGCAGTAGTTACAGGATTGCCTTTAGAAGACTCAATAGTTTCAAATCTATTTTTTCCACAATAATAGGAATGTAAAATTTTAGATGCACCCCAAGCTATTGAACGAGTTATGGTTTCAATTTCTTTTAACTTCATAGTTATAAATTTTCCAAAACATATGTTATTTGATTATTGACATTTTGTATGTTTAAAAAAATATAGTAAAGTTCATTTCTATTATTTATAAATAAAAAGAGGGCTAGGAATTAATTACCAGCCCATAATACTATAAATTTTAAACTTAGAAAAATGTAATGTTATATAGATCTAATACAACATTAATAATTTTCATTCATAAAAATTAAAAGTCAATTTTTAAGGTACTTCTATTTTAGAATTAAAGAAATCGACTAGTAACATAACCGAGAATCAACTCAGGTTCTATCCATCCAAATGAGCGGCTATCCGTACTATGTAGAAGATTATCTCCTCTAACAAAACAAGATCCATCTTTATTAATAGAAATTACTCTTTTAATTAATAATAAGTCTGCGCAATGTGGATGTGATACTACAACAATGTCTGTAATAGAAGGAGCCAGGAAATTACTAGTTTGTTTACAAATTAGTAATTCATCTCCTGGATTGAGGCAAGGAAGCATTGACAATCCTTCAACTCTAAAGCGTTGTCGTTTTCCTAGTAGCCAAAGTACAAGATCTATTATGTTACTGTTTCGTATACAAGACATGTAGAATAAAATTTAAAAACTAACTTAATTAGCTCTATACCAAGAAACATCAGTTCTCCCTTTTGTTTGCCAGAAAATACTTTGAATATCTTCTATTGCAGACATTAATTTTTCTGTGTTATCTGAGTTTACTTCTACTTTGCAAGCAGAACAAAGTTTTGCTGCATTCCAAAATTTAGTATGTAAGTCAGGATATTGCTCAAGATGTACAGGTTTGAAATAGTCTGTCCAAAGAACTAAAAGTTCTTTTTTTGCTATGTGTGCCTGTTCTTCTTTGATTGCAATATATCTAGATAGAGTATTTTGATAGGCAGCTACTGCTTCGATATTATTTGAAGTTGGAGGCTGTAAATCTAAAATTTTTTTTGTCATTGATACTACTGCTTCGGCTGCAATTCTAGCTGAAGCTGGGTCGTATACACCACAGGGTCCATCGCAATGAGCATGGACAGTAGGAGCAGGAAACCAATTTTTAACTTGGGTAGCTATTGTTTTTAATAGGTTCATAATTATAATCACCCTTCGTTATGGACTACTAAATGGTATCATTAAAATACTTAATTCGATGCAAATTTAAAAATTTTCTTTAAAGTAAAATTATACATACGAACATAATAGAAAATTATACCAACTATTCTTCTATTATTCTTTCTGCTTCATGAATAACTTCTCTTAATTCGTCAAGCATTTTTTCATTTACATCTGCCCATAAGCCTCTCTGGTTAGCTTCCAGAAGCCTTTCTGAAATATCTCTTAAAGCCCAAGGATTTTTTTCTTCTATAAATTGCCTTACATCTTGATCAAAAATATATTTCTGAGCTATTCCTTCATACATAAAATCTTCTACGCAATTTGCCGTTGCATCATAAGCAAATAAATAATCAACTGTAGCTGCCATTTCAAAACCACCTTTATAACCGTGTCTCATAATGCCCTTGATCCACTTAGGATTAACAACACGAGAACGATATACTTTAGATATCTCTTCTTTAAGTAATTTTACTTTAGGATTATCAATTATAGAATTGTCTCCAAAGTAAGTTTGAGGATTTTTGCCAGTTATACTTCTAATAGCGACAGTCAAACCTCCTTGAAATTGGTAGTAGTCGTCAGAGTCTAGCAAATCATGTTCTCGATTATCTTGATTATGTAGAACAATTTGCAACTGTTTTAATCTTTTTTCAAATATTTCAGGAACTTTGTCTGCTTTTCCACTTTTATCATAAGCATAACAACTCCAATTGATATAAGCTCTAGCTAAATCGTTATCATCTTGCCAGTTTTGAGCTTCAATCAGACCCTGTAAACCGGCTCCATACGCTCCAGGCTTTGAACCAAATATTCTATAACAAGATTTTAAATGTGCTTGTTGATCAGTTAAACCTTTTTCTTTCCAAAATAACTTTTCTTCTTTAACTTGCATAGCTAAAGGATTAGCATCTTTTTCTTCTTCTAGTTTTGATAAATCCTCAATTATATTTGATAATAATAATATTAAGTTAGGAAAACTATCTCTAAAAAAGCCTGATATTCTTACTGTTACATCAACACGAGGTCTCCCTAATACCGATAAAGGAATAATTTCATAATCTATTACTCTAGATCTGTCCCAAATAGGTTTTACTCCTAATAAAGCAAAAACCTGGGCTATGTCATCACCACCTGTTCTCATCGTTGAAGTTCCCCAAATTGATATCGCTAAAGTCTTTGGATATTCTCCATTGTCTTGAGTATATTTTTCAACAAGAATTTCTGCTGCTTTTTTCCCTACAGCCCAAGCTGTTTGAGTAGGAATAGCACGAATATCAACTGAGTAAAAATTTCTACCTGTAGGAAGGACTTCTACTTTCCCTCTAGTTAGAGTACCTGATGCTCCACTAGGAACATATTTACCATCTAATCCTTTAAGTAAGTTACTAACTTCTTGATCAGTTTCATATAATTTTGGAATTAAAAATTTTTGTATCCAATTAACTTCTTTACAAGTATTTTGGAAGTAAATAATTTCCGTAATTTCAGTACCATTAATTAGATTTTCAATTAAATTTTGCGAATACTTTTCTAAGACTTCTACGACATCACCAATAGAGGATGATTTCTGAAGTTGCAAAAGAAGATTTTGAGGTATAAAAGTAGAAAAAATAGAATCAGAGAAAGAATCGCCAAGGTTTGCTGTCAGAGGATTAAAAGTTAATTTTATATCTTTAGCTAGTGCTGTAGTTAAACCAATTCTATTAAATCCAGGTGAGCGAGCAATTGCCAAAATCAAATCTCTTAATTGAACATTTTGAGGGCACTTCCCGAATACATGTAACCCATCTCTAATTTGTGCTTCTTTAAGTTCACATAAATATCCATCCGCCAACCTTAGAAATGTAGATAAAGAATCAGAATCAACTTTTTCTACGCCTAAATCATTATTAATTTTGGTTGTGACAATTAGTTTTTTAATACTATTAGTAATTATTTTTAGACGTTTAGGATCTAAAGCTTGTGCTTCATAATATTCATCAATAAGAATCTCTAATTGTTCTAAATCATCATATAACTCTGCACGAGTCAAAGGAGGAGTAAGATGATCTATGATAGTTGCATGTGAACGGCGCTTAGCTTGTGCTCCTTCGCCTGGATCGTTAACAATAAAAGGATAGAAATTAGGAATACTGCCTAGTGCAACTTCAGGATAGCAAGTTGATGACAATGCAAGGCTTTTCCCTGGTAACCACTCTAAATTACCATGTTTTCCTATATTAATAATTGCTGAAGCTTTGAACTTATTTTTCAACCAATAATAATATGCTAAATAATGAGGTGTTGGCTCTAAGTCAGGAGCATGATAATTTAGGCTAGGATCTAAATCGTAGCCTCTAGACGGTTGAATACCTATGAAAATATTTTTTAATTGAATACCAGAAATTGGGAATGATATATCTACATTATTAAAGATATGTTGCCAGCGCTCTTCAATTTCGTTTTTAATTTTTGAAGGTAAAGTTTGAAAATATTGTTTATATTCTGTATAAGAAACTGACTGATAAACTACTCGTAGTTCCTTACTTTCAGGATCATTTGTTACACCTTTTGTTAAATATCTTATTAGCTCATCGCCTGATGTAGGTATATCCTTAATGCTATAACCTTCTTTTTCTAATGCCTTAAGAATTTCTATACAACTTGCTGGGGTATCTAATCCAACACCGTTTGCAATCCTACCATTCTTGTTGGGGTAGTTAGCTAAAATTATGGCAATCTTCCTTTCAGAGACAGGGGTATTTTTGAGATTAATATAATTACTAGTTAAATCAACGACAAAATCAACTCTATCTTTGATAGGTGAATAAATAACAACATTTGTCTCTAAATCTTTATTCCACACTTTAACGGATTTGAAAGAAATCGCACGAGTTATAATTTTCCCATCGATCTCTGGTAAAGCAATATTCATAGCTACATCTCTAGGAGTTAGACCTTGAGAACTTTCATTCCATTGTTGTAATGTTGAGCTACTAAAGATTACTTGCAAAACTGGACAATCTAATTTCTCCCATAAATTATTAATAAATTTATGATCATTATCAATTTTTGCAATTGAGAAACTGGTAGTGTTAATTAATAATTCATAAGAATTGTTCTTTATATTCTGTAGATAATCGATTAATTCAATTTGAATATTAATATCTTTTAGAGAAGTAACGAATATTGGTAAAGGGACTAATTTTTTACTTAATAAACTTTCACATAAGGAATCTATTGGTAATAAATTACCCGAAAGATAATGTGAACGATAAAAGAGTATGACAACATTTTTTTGATTTACATTATCAACCCAATCATTATTTCGATAAATTCCAAAATTTGGTACTATCTCCGGCTCTTCAGTGTTATATTTAGTTTTGAAACAATTATTAGAAATATACTTTAGCGCATTTAGCCAGTTCTTTTGTCCTCCTTCGCTTATGTAGTTCCACAATTTATTGCACTGATACAATGGAACTGTTGAATGACTCATTAAGATAGTATCGGAAATATCGTCTCCTGGTAGGACAAAAAGGCTTATGTTGTTTAATTCAGCAATATTTTTAACAACTTCTAATCCATAATTCCAATATGAATTTCCTCCTAGTAAGCGTAAAATGATAACTTTAGATTTAGACAATACTTTGTCTGAGTAATAATCAATACTTACCTGTTGCTTTAAATGCAAAATATTTAGAGCACGTATTTTTTGAAAATTATCAGGTAAAAGATGCAAAGAATTTGCTAGGCTTTGAATATCTGTGTCTGCTGCTGTTAAAAATACAATCGGAGCTTGATTTTGCTCTATAAGAACGACTTCATTTTTCCCCGTATCCCAATTTCCAGAATTTGAAGCTATTCTATGCATTACATTTCCTCAGTATTTAAATAACATCAAGCTTCCAAGATAGGATAGAAAAAACAAAAATTGCATCCTCCTTTTTCCCTTTAGCCTTGTCTAAACCGATGAATCTTCCCAAAGAGTTTATTTTACAACGAATTATATCTATATACACATTTGAAAAGCTTTGTTCTCTTTTAGAAAAGCTTTTGAGCATTGAAGGCCCTAAAGGTATCTTGTTGACAAATTCTATCTTTACTTTAGAAGAAAATCCTTCTATATCATTAGACTTAAAAACTTTTTATCTTTTTTTGTCTCCAAAATTTAGCATCTTACTTCAAGGTGTTTTAGACACCTCATCTTTATCTTACCAAGTTACAATTACTACAAAACCAAAGGATATAAATAACTTCGTTCAAAAATTATATATACATTTGAATGACTCTTCAGTATGGAAGAAAAAAATTGTTCCTTATCTAAAAATCAATCACATACAGTCAACGAATTTACTACAATACCTGAATAATAATCTAAGAGATATATTAGAACCTAAAAAAAATAATAATTTATGTACTATTGATCAAAATTTATTAGTTACTTCTCCTCTTAAGAAAGAGATTGAAGGCCAGCTAAGAGCAGAAAGGCTTTTAAGTCAAGTAATTAGTAAAATCCGTCAATCTCTCGATATACCAACTATCCTAGAGAATACTGTTAAAGAATCGAGAGAAATTTTAGGAGCTGATCGTTTAATTGTTTATAAATTTAACAATAAACAGTTAATTACTTCAAAAGACTATGATTTAATCAAAGGAAATGGATATGTAGTTCATGAATCACTTGCTACTAGAGATATTCCTTCCTTATTAAAAATTTTAATAGAAAGTAAGGTTTTTACAAAGATTGCAAAATATCAAAAAAGATCAATTACTTTTGAAGATGATATCAATAATTATTCTTTCATTCATTCATGTTTTTACAATTTACCTAGTAAGTTTTGGATACTTTCTGAGATAGTAGCTCCTATCAAAATAAACGATAATTTGTGGGGACTTTTAGTTGCACATCAATGTTTACAGAAACGGAGATGGTTAAGTGATGGAAAAGTCACTTTAGAAAAAATCGCAGAGCATCTAGCCGTTGCTCTTTATCAAGCACAGCTTTATTCTCAGGTTCAAAAAGAAAAATATGTATTAAAACAAAAAGTTATTAAAAGAACACAAGAATTATGTGATACTTTAGTCGCTTCTCAAGCAGCTAATTATTCTAAAAGTGAATTCTTGGGTAATATGAGTCATGAGTTACGTACTCCATTAACTTGTATTATTGGGTTGTCGGGAACTTTATTATATTGGTCAAAAGAAAATTCAACATTATCTTTAGAAAAACGAAAACATTACTTAGCCACTATTCAAAATAGTGGTGAAAATTTACTTCAAATAATTAATGAAATTTTAGAATATTCAAATTTACAAACAGGAAAATGCTTACTAAATATTCAAGAATTTTCTTTAAGTGATATTGCCAAAAACATTTTACAAAAAGTCTATAAAGAAGAAGTTCACCGACACATTAATTTAAAACTAGATTTAAGGATTAATTCTATAGAAGATACATTTTTAGCCGATCCTGTAAAAATGAAACATATTCTCTATTACTTATTAAACAATGCCTTAAAATTTACCCCAGAAAATGGGACTGTCATATTAAGAGTTTGGAGGCATAGAGAAGAAGTAGTTTGGCAAGTAGAAGATACAGGAATAGGTATAAAGACAGAGCAAATACCATTGTTATTTAAATTATTTCAAAAGCTAGAAAATCATAGGAAACGCGTTTATGGAGGGACAGGGTTAGGTTTAGCTTTAACGAAACAACTAGTAGAATTACATAGTGGAACTATTGAAGTAGATTCTTTAGTCAATAAGGGGTCTATTTTTACAATAAGAATTCCAAACCAGTCTCAATTTAAAAATAGATCCAATAATAAATTAATAAGCCGAAAAGAATCATTGTTTTCGACTAGAGTTATTATTTTAATAGAAAGTAATAATAAAATTGCAACTCTTCTTGAAAAGTTATTAACATCAGCTAATTATTATTTTATTTGGTTAATTAATGATATTAAATTAATAAGGAAAATAGAGCTAATTCAGCCCATAGCAATTATCTTAGACCAAGATTTATCTAAAGCCCTTAAGATAAGTAAACTTTTGAAGAAATCTTCAGAGACTAAATCTATAAAAGTACTATTTCTAAAAGATACAATTACATCTAAAGAATGGCTAGAAATTGCCGAAACAGGAATTGACGATTATCTTATAAAACCTATACAATCTAACTTTTTACTCAAAAGAATAAAAACCCTAACACTAAATTCTGAAAATATAAACTTTAATACTTAACATTTATAAAATATTACTAATTTTTATTAATAGAGAATCCCAAACTAATCTTGAGTTTAAATACCTAAGTAGATAACTCTTAGACAACTCTAATAATTCAAGTAAGTTTTTATTTCTAAACTTTACCCAATAAAAATGCTGCATATAGTCAATTAAAAATATTTGAGTTGAATTATTTAATTCCACAGTGATTTTTTTTGATAGCTCTAACGAGTTTAAATAACTTAACGGTATTTTCTCTAAAGTATCTGTAATTTCAGAGGGAATAAGTTGTAATTGATTCCAATAACCAATTGCCTTTCCAGGGCTTCCTTGGCTTAATTTTATTATTTTTTCTTCATTTATTATATTTTCATAATCTGATTTTCTTAAAACTTGTTTTAAATCTTTTTCTGATAAATTGTAAAAAGGAATTATTTGGCAACGAGATACCAAGGTTGGTAATAATAAATTTTGATTAGATACAATCAAAATTATTGTTGCCAACTTAGCTTCTTCTAAGGTTTTTAACAATCCATTAGATGCAGCTTCAGTCATCATTTCTGCGCTTTCTATTATTACAACAGAGCGAATGCTTTCTAGAGGTGGGCGACTCAGGAAATTAGTAATATTTCGAATCTGATCTATACGAATTTGAGGAGATGAATTGCTTTTTAATCCATTTTCTTGAGCTTGTCTTATCGTAAATAACTTTCCTTTATATTGATATGTTGGCTCTATCCAATAAAGATCTGGATGATTACCATTTAAAATTCTATGCTCGAGAGTGGTCTGATTTTCTTGTAATACTTTTGAAAGTGAGAATATTGATTTACAAAAAGATCTTGCAGCTAGCCTACGCCCTACTCCTGTTGGCCCAGAGAAAAGATAAGCAGGAGCAATCTTGTTTTTAATGATAATTTGTTTTAATAGAGTAGTACTCTGTGTTTGACCTATTAAATGTTGAAAATTATCCATATTAATAAAATCAAAAAAATTGTATCCAAATAATAGAAAGATTAAGAATAATTTTATAGCTTGCAATATATAGTTTATATATTACCTATTTATATATTACCTATATTTCATAAATAGAGAATGGCCTTAAAATATATTAATTAAATTCTTTTTTTAATATTGATACTAATTAGTTTCATAAATTTAATAAACCAAATGATTTGATTTATTAACGAAATTGATAGCGGAGAGATAAAGAATTTATTACTACTATTATAGAGCTAGAAGCCATTAAAGCCGCGGCAATTACAGGACTAATAGTTAGACCTAGGCTAGGCAATAGAATTCCTCCTGCGAGAGGAATTGACAGAGTATTATATCCAAAGGCCCATAAAAGGTTCTGACGAATTTTTGTAAATGTTGCTAGACTAAGATTTATAGCTGTTAAAATGTCTAAAATACTTCCACTCATTAAAACAATATCAGAGCTTTCCAAAGCTATCTGAGTAGATCCTTGTAAAGAAACTCCTATGTCTGCCTGAACTAGAGCTGGTGCATCATTAATACCATCTCCTACCATTGCTATTTTTCCTTGCTTTTGTAAATCTTTGATCACACTAGCTTTGTTACTAGGGTTAACTTGAGCAAAAAACTTGTTAATTCCTAGTTCAGTTGCGATCGCTGCAGCAACTTTTGGATTATCTCCAGTTAATAATATAATTTCTAATCCTTTTTTCTTTAGTTCTAAGATAGTTTCTTGGGCTTCTGGTCTTAATGTATCTTTTAAAGTTAAAAAACCTTCTATCGATTTATTTATACCTACATAAATAATCGTTTCCCCTTTTTGGGTTAATGATTCCAGATAATAAGAATTGGAGTTAAAATTAAATCCATTATTTAGTAACCAATTTTTATTTCCTAACCAAATTTCTTTTTCTTCAACCTCAGCAGTGACTCCTGATCCAATTTTTGTACAGAAATTTTTTGCTTTCAATAAAGATAAATTTTCTCTTTTAGCTTCTTCCATAATAGCCAGGGCTAGTGGATGATTAGTGCCATTTTCTACGGTAGCAGCCAATTGTAATAAATATTGAGAACTAAGTACACCAAAAGATTTACAACCAGTTACCACAGGATGTCCAGTAGTAAGAGTACCAGTTTTATCGAATACTACTGCATACAGCTGCGAAACTTTTTCTAAAACATCTCCATTTTTAATTAATATGCCTTTCTTAGCTCCTATACCTGTTCCTACTAATATAGCCATAGGAGTTGCCAGTCCCAGGGCGCAAGGACATGCAACAACTAGAACCGAAATTGCTAGTTTTAAGCTCAATAAAAATGAAGTGTTATTATAATTTGCATTTAATACTTGAGGATACCAATTTGTCCCTATGGCAAACCAGAAGATAAATACTAGTATTGAAAGAGAAATTATTCCATATGCGAAATACCCAGCTATTGTATCAGTCAGTTTTTGAATAGGAGGCTTTAACATCTGAGCATTCTCAACTGAGAAAATAATTTGAGACAAAGTTGTATCATTGCCAATACGAATTGTTTTGATAATAATTAGACCAGAATGATTTAGAGTTCCTACAGATACCTCATCACCTATTTTTTTGGCCACAGGCATTGATTCTCCCGTTACCAATGATTCGTCAATAGTAGTTTCTCCAGTGATAATCTCTCCATCTACAGGAATTTTATCACCAGGTAATATTTTTATATATTCTCCTAAGCGAACTTGCTCGACAGGAATTTCTATACTAGATTGATTTTCCGAATATGGATCACTACTTAGGCGAGCAAATGTAGGCTGTAATTCAATTAAAGACTTTAAAGCTGATGAGGCACGATTCTTGGCCCTCTTCTCCAAAATACGCCCCAGTAAAATAAATCCCAACAACATTACTGGCTCATCAAAAAAACATTCCCAACCTAATTCAGGAAAAATTAATGCAATACAGCTAATTGAATACGCACTAAAAGTTCCTAATCCAACCAATGTATTCATATTGGCCATTCCATTAACTAATCCACGCCAACCATCAAGAAAAATATCAAATCCTGGGATAGCTATAGCTATAGTAGCTAACACCCAGTGAAATCTTAAATCGTTTAATACAAAAAAATCTGGTCCTCCTATATATGTCAAATGTCCAAGGCTAGAAATGAAAATTAGAATAGCAGCAATAAAAAGATTAATTTTTTGATGTATTTCTTCTGTTTGTTTAGATTGATCACTCTTTGATTTTCTTTGTTGAACAGTAAGATTTTGCGAATCACGAATACTAGAAGGAAAGCCTACTGCTGTTAATTTATTAGTTAAAACTGATGGTTCTGTAGATTCAGGATTGTATATAACAACAGCAACTTGAGTAATTAAATTGGCTTGAGCAGAAATCACTCCAGGCTGTTCTGAAAGTTTTTCTTCTATAGCTTTAACACAGCTAGCACATTTCATACCTGCTACATCAAAAGTGATTGTTTTGAAAAGAGATGAAGATGTAGTTTTTTTTGATTCTTGAAGAGGAGAGGCCATACTTTACTAACCAGTGATAAGCTTGTGAAACTGAATTTATAATGCCTATTTAAATTTTATTATATTAATAAAATTTAAATAATATAAGTAGTATGTAAATCCTAATATCATCTCTTCCATCTCACTAGAAAAAACAATATTATTAACCCTGCTAATCCCATGATTCCGGCAATTGGGTTGTTATCAATTCCTGTAAAAATTAAAGATGCTTTACCAGTATATTTGATAATTTTACCTACATTGAGTATGTAATACCCCCAAACTAGTCCTCCATGAATTCCAATACAAATTCCTAATCTATTATTACATTTTGTTTTAGCTTGTACTAGAATCATACCTATTAAAAACAAAGCAGGAAACTGAGGAAAAGTCCTTATAACTTCTTGTAAAGGTTTTAAAAAATGCAAAGTTGCAAAGATAAAACTATTACATACCAAACTAGTCTTTATAGAATAGTTCATCTTCAATTCTTCTAATAGCCATCCCCTAAAAAGTAATTCTTCTGCAAAAGCAATTGCGAAAGCACTTAATAAGCCTTCAAATATGAGTGATGATAAATTTTGTGATGGTTTAACAAAAACAACCCATCCTAAAATCATCTCTACAAAAAATAATCCAAAAGTAAAAAAGAGGCCAATAGTTAATCCATTAAGTAACTCTATTATATTTTTTTTCGTAAAAGTTAATCCATATATTCGCCACCAATTACTTATTCCATGTATCTTACTATTCCAAAAGAATAAGAGAATAATAAAGTTTATATACAATAAACTCATCGTTACAATTGTTCTGAAGTTTAAATCATCTTTAAATAAGAAAAAGAATGGGATTGCAGTAGGCAACCAGAGAATTAATAGTGAAACAATAAACACCCCTAATCTTAAGGGTGCTGGGTAACGAGAAACTATAGAGTAGTTAATTTTCAATTATTTATAATTAAATTTTAAATGTAGTAAATGTACTTTAAGAAGTATCTAGTTAATATTTTTATTTTTTATTCATCTGGTTCGATACTACTACTTAAGCCATGATTTTTTAGAGTCTCACGATAAAATTCGGCTGGTTCAAAAGCACAAGTAATAACCAAAGCAGTTCCACTTATATGAGCTTCCATCATTATTTCAGCGGCTTGAGGACGAGTCATTCCTGATATCGTTTGCATCAGAATTTGTACCACATAATCCATAGGATTAAAGTCGTCATTATGAAGTAAGACCTTATATCTGGGAACTGGTTTTTTAGTAGTGGAAGTATTTAAAGATATCTTTTCTATTACATCTGTTACCATAAATTACCTCTTTAAGAATCTATCGCATAGTTTTTTATATAAATTATTTTTATTTTGATAAATAATTCTAAATCTTGAAAGTTATGTATCAAAATTTAATTTTTTATATTTTTTAACAGCAGAATATAAAAGATTCTTTTATGATTATAACTTACAAAGAAAAATAAAAATTATTTTTTTTGTTCGGCATATTAAGCTTGAATGCCTAAAAAACGGCATACATATTCTATATTTACATATAGAATATACATTAAAGAGAAGTAATAATTTTTATCCATTTGAAGTTATTTTTTTGAGATAAATTTGAAATATATTCATAACCTATTCATTATGATAAAACTTCAATAGTGTTTTTTCTGTATGTCAAACATATATTATTTTCTTATGTTTTTTACATATAAATCCACATATAGAAAAGAATCAAGAGATATTTTAAAGGAATTACTCAGTGATTAATAATTGTTATGATATTTTTATCAGAATAGGCCTATGACAACTTCATAAAAATTTTCAATGAATACTAATAGAGTTTATTGACTTTTTGAAAAAATTAATAAGCTTAAAAAAACAATATATATTCAGAAGCGAATTTATATTTTATGTACTATAACTATACTGAGCTTTAGAATTCGGCTTGGATTCAATTAATTAAATACTATTTTTGGTTTTTAGGATATTTATGAAGTTTGATGTTGTTACCTTATTTCCTAATTTTTTTACATCTGGATTGCAATCTGGACTTATTGGAAAAGCACTTGGTAAAAATATTGCAAAGATTAACTTAGTTAATCCCCGTCAATTTGCTGTTGACAAGCATCATAAAGTTGATGATAAGCCTTATGGAGGCGGTGTGGGAATGTTACTAAAGCCTGAACCAATCTTTGCAGCAATTGATTCCTTAGAACTTTTACCTAAAAGAACCACAATTCTTCTATCTCCTCAAGGCTCTCCGTTAACTCAAGATATTTTGCAAACTTTAGTAACTAATTATGAACAACTTATTTTAATTTGTGGACATTATGAAGGATTTGACGAAAGAATTCGTTTTTTAGCTAATCAGGAAATTTCTTTAGGTGATTTTATACTTACTGGTGGAGAAATCCCAGCACTAGCATTAATGAATGGAGTAATTCGTCTTTTACCTGGAACTGTTGGAAAATTAGAATCTTTAAAAACTGAAAGTTTTGAACATAGCTTATTAGATTATCCTCAATATACTCATCCTCCTGTTTTTAAAAATATGCATGTTCCTGATATATTAAGATCGGGAAACCACAAGCTAATTGCAAGGTGGAGACAAGAGCAACAAATACAACGTACTCAGAAACGTCGTCCTGATCTCTTAGAAAAATGGTTAAAATCTGATACATACTAAGCTTGAAGTATAAATATCTTTAAATACTTACAGTAATTTACTAGTTTTTAAGAAAAAATTCTTATCATCTTTTAATTAATAATTAATTACTATGAGAAGTAGTATTTTTATACTCCAAGTTAATAAGCGATTTTAATTTCATAAGATACTAACAATCGCCACTACACCTTATAGAGCAATACGTTTAAAATAAATTTTTTTCTTGTTATAAATTATGACTACTAAAGTATTTGTCACTGGTGCCACAGGTTTCGTAGGTGCAAACCTTGTTAGACTTTTAATACAAAAGAAATATCAAGTTCGTGTTTTAGCTCGCAGCCATAGTACTTTAAATAACTTAAAAGATTTGGATGTTGATATTGTTTTTGGAGATCTCAATGATATTGATTTAGCAGAAAAAATAAGAGGATGTAAATTTTTATTCCATGTTGCTGCTTATTATTCTTTATACCAAATAGATAAGAATCAACTATATATTAGTAATGTGATTGGAACTCGTTCAATTTTAAAAGCAGCCAAGCAAGCTAATGTTGAACGCATTGTCTATACTAGCTCTGTCGCTGCTATAGGAGTAAAGGAAACAGGAGAAATTGTCAACGAAAATTATCAAGCTCCTGTAGATAAAATAATTGGACATTATAAAAAGTCTAAATATTGGGCAGAACAAGAAGTGTATAAAGCTGTAGCAAATGGTCAAAATATTATTATTGTTAATCCTAGTACTCCAATAGGTCCACTAGATATTAAGCCTACTCCAACCGGAGAAATTATTTTAAGATTTTTACGTCGTAGAATGCCTGCATATGTAGATACAGGATTAAATTTAATCGATGTTCGAGATGTAGCTCATGGACATATTTTAGCTCTAGAAAGAGGGGAAGTAGGACAAAGATATATTTTGGGCAATAAGAATATGAGCTTAAAAGCTTTACTGGATGAATTATCTTATCTCACTGGATTAAAAGCTCCTAGAAGAACATTACCAATATGGATACCTTTGATACTTGCTTGGATGGGAGAGTATATATTATGTTCTTTTGGAAAAAAACAAGGAATTCCTTTAGATGGAGTTAGAATGTCTACAAAATCCATGTATTATGATTCTTCCAAGGCTGTTAATGAATTAAAAATATCTTATAAACCTATCAATGATTCACTCAAAGATGCTATAGACTGGTTTGTAAATAATGGATATGTATAATCATTAATTTATTAATAATAGTAAGTATTTTTTATTTCATAAAGTACTGCGACTTAACTACAGTATGATTTTTCTTATAGAATTATATATTTTCGATTTATAGTAATAATTTTTTAGTATTAATTTAAACAAAAAAACAGAATTAATAATATTTATGGATTCTTTTCAAGCTCCACCTTTTCTTAATCCAGGAGACAAGGTACAAATTATTGCTCCAAGTGGACCTTTTATGGAATTATCCAATTTAGAAAAAGGTATAGAAGTTTGGCGTTCGAAGGGATACGATGTAGTTCTAAGTAAAAATTGGAATGCATTTAATGGCTATTTAGCAGGTACAGATAGTCAGCGTAGAAGTGATTTTTTAGAAGCTTTACAAAATCCAATATGTAAAGCTATTATTCCACTTCGAGGAGGTTATGGATGTATTAGACTATTTGAGCAGAAAGAATTAAATACTTTACTTGCAAAATATCCTAAATGGATTATAGGTTTTTCAGACATTACAGTATTGCTTTGGAAATTAGCCAGTATAAATATTCAAAGCATTCATGGTCCTGTCCTGACGACATTATGTAACGAACCTAGTTGGTCTGTAGAAAGATTTTTCAGATATATTGAAGGTCTTAGTTTACCGAGCCTAAAAGGTGAAGGATGGGGTGGAGGTATTAATCGGGGAATACTATTGCCAGCTAATTTAACTGTAGCCACTCATTTATTAGGGACTCCATTACAACCATCTTTTCATGGGACAGTTTTAGCACTAGAGGATATCGGAGAGGATCCTTATAAAATTGACAGAATATTAACACAATGGCGATTAATGGGAATCTTTAACAAAATTAATGGAATTGCACTAGGGAGCTTTAACCAATGTAATACTTTTTCTAAAAACCCTTCTTGGACTGTAGAAGAAGTATTACGTGATCGTTTATCGGATCTTAATATTCCTATTATCTCAAATTTACCTTTCGGACATGGTAAGGTAAATGCTACTTTGCCAGTAGGAATGAAAGTTAGTATAGATGGCGATAGAGGATATCTTGATTTTATAAATTAATAATTTTTGATTTTTTGTATAAAAAATTTTATATATTGCATACATATACAACATATCTTGCAACAAAAAAGAATATTTCCGTAAGTTAACTTAATTCTAATTGACTTGCTATAGGCATTCTCCATCCAGTACCAAAAGCACGATTCGTAATCTTTAATCCTGGAGGAGCCTGTTTTCTTTTGAATTCAGCACGGATGATTAACTTTGCTACTCTATATAATAAATCATACTCAAACCCAACCTTGTGTAGTTCTTGGATAGATTGATGATGATTAATGAATCTATTTAACAGATCGTCCAAAATATTATAAGAAGGTAGGGAATCTTGATCTACTTGGTTGGGTTTTAGTTCAGCACTTGGAGGTTTTAGGAGAATATTAATTGGAATAATCTCTTGAGATTTATTAAGCCATTTACAAAGAGAAAAAACTTGAGTTTTTGAAACATCTGCAATCACACCTATACCACCATTCATATCTCCATACAGGGTGCAGTATCCTATTGATATTTCAGATTTATTACCTGTTGAAAGTAGTAAATGTCCAAATTTATTAGCAATGGCCATTAAGATATTGCCCCTAATTCTTGATTGTAAATTTTCTTCAGCAATTCCAATGTCTACTGTTTTAAATAGTACATCTAAAGAATAAGTATATGCCAACATGATGTTATCAATAGGAATCATGTAACTGTTAATACCTAAGTTGTCAGCTAGATGTTTTGCGTCAGTAATTGAATGCTGTGAGCTATAAGGAGAAGGCATTAGTATTCCTAAAACATTTTTCGCACCTAGAGCCTCGACTGCTATTGAAGCAACTAAAGATGAGTCTATACCGCCGCTTAAGCCTAAGACTACTTTTGAAAATCCACACTTTATGACATAGTCTTTTAATCCTAATACTAATGCTGACCAAACTTCTTCTTCTGCTGTTATAGAATTTTTATTAAGGCTCAATGTTAGGTCTTTGATTGACTGGTGATACTCAATAATCTCTGTGCGTATCTGAAAACCTTTAGTACGTAAAACAACTTCCCCTTTTTTGTTCACTGCACAACTATGTCCATCAAAAATTAAATCATCGTTACCTCCAATTTGATTAACATAAATAATAGGTGTCTGATATAGTTTTGCACTGTGTTTTAAAATAGATTCTCTGGTTTTTTGTTTATTAATAACATATGGAGAAGCTGATAAATTAACAATTAAATCGACTTTGTATCTAACAAGATCTCTAATTGGATTATTTTTATAATTTCTTTTACTCCAAAAGCTTTCTTCATTCCATAAATCTTCACATATTGTCACTCCAATTCTGGAAGACTCATTTCTTTTTGAAGAAGATGATAATTCAAAAAAACTACTCACTTTCCCTGATTCAAAGTAATGCTTTTCATCGAATACATCATAATTTGGTAGAAGACGTTTATGAAAAATTTGTTTAATAGCATTATTTTGAAGTAAAACAATACTATTAAATAGAGGTTTCTCTCCTTTGATTTCTGAATAATAATTCTTAGTAACAAGCCCAACTAAAACTGCTAGTTTTGGTGGTATTTTTTTCGCTAATTTTTGTAATTCTAACCATGAATTTTGAATAAAATTAGTATTTAGAACTAAGTCTTTTGGAGGATAGCCACATAAAGAAAGTTCCGGAGTTAATAATAATTCAACGTTTTTTTGTTTTGCTAAAATAGCTGACTTATAAATGCTGTCAGCATTGTATTTTAGATTACCAACAATAGGATTAAGCTGAGCGATTAAGATTTTCATAGTTGGTTATTTTAAATGTTGATCTTATAAATAACTAAACTTTTTATACTAATTAATATAAATTTAAATATTATTTTTCGGTATTTTAGACTTAGATACCATTCTAAAGTATTACTTGTAAATTCTTATTCATATAAAAGTTTATTGAATAAGAAACAAATTTTATAATGTCATCCTTTAACTACTAATAACTAAAAATTCGGCCTTTTTGCGAGTTATAGAAAAATAATATTTTTGATGAGACTATAAAGTTTTTGGAACCTATTTATTTTTTGTATACTATACATATAGCTGCTCTCGAATAATATAATCTTGAACAGATTTAATTAATACGTTTTTATCCCTGTATTTTCGATAAGTAGTAGATGAAACACCAGGAGCATTTAAATCAACAATTTGATATCTAGCTCCTAATTCAACTAGTGCCTGTAAGTCTAATTTATCAATTACATAACCAGAGCGAAGAATTATCAGGATGAAAACTTCAGAAAATAACTTGTCAACATGATGCCATTGACAAATTTGTTTTACTAGATCTGAACCGATAACTAATGTATAGTTTGCTTGAATTTCCCAAATATCCTTAGCTCTAGCGACACTTACAAGACTTTTATGGTGACTTAAAGTTTTTGAGAGATGAATGTTACGACGAGGTGGATATATATTGTCAATAAGTAGCCCTAGCATTATTGTCCTATGATACAAGGAGGTTTGATGCTTTTTAAAAGGATTGTCAGAAGCCCAAATACCTACTTTGTCATAATGGAATGATAACCATGAAATAATTGACTGATGTCCAGCTGTAGGAGGATCTGCACTTGTACCAAATAAGGCAATTTCATTCATATGGTCTCACTTTGAAACTAAGCATCTAACACAATATTAAATAGTTTTGCTATTCTAAAAATATTTAAATTCCGATATATAAATATTACATGAATCTGAATTACTATTATTTTTTTAAAAGGGTAATATGAATCCGTAAAAAATTAATATAAAAAATATGTACAATCAGTTTAACTGATTGTACATATTTTAATTTTTAGAAAACTTTTAGAACTTTTTTATTAAAGTTGAACTATTATGTCGTAATCTAGATAAATAAACATCACAATTTAAATACAAACTATGAGAATACTATGTTTAGTTCCTGGAGGAATAAATGAACAGCTCTTATTCTTTCCAACTTTAGAAAGTCTGAAAAATAAATATCCTAATGTCTTGATTGATGTTTTAGTAGAGCCATTGGCTAAATCTGCTTACCGAATATGTCCCTACGTGAATGAAATTCTTTTTTTTGATTATCAAGATCGTAATGTATCCGCTGATTATCTAAATTTAGTTGGAGTAATTCGTGACAGAGGATATGACATTGCTATCACCACTGGGAATAAATTGATTTTAGAATTATTATTGTGGTCAAATAGTATTCCTTGGCGTATTGGTTATAAAACGCAAACATCATGGTTCTTGTCTCATTCAATCACTCAAAAAGAAGAACAATATGCTGCGGAAACATATCATGATCTGCTTCTTAAATTAAATATTCAACCTTCCTGCCCTTCTATAAAAATAGCTGTTCCGAAAGATGACATTAGCTGGACTGAAACGCAGTTACAAAGTTTATCGGTAAAAGAAAATGGTTATATCGCGATATATGGAGGTGAAAATAATTCTTATCCAGTATCTAGTTGGATAGAAATTATTAACAGCATTCAAAAGAAAGAACCTTCTTTATCAATTGTTTTGCTTGAAAGTAATACTGAACAAACATGGACAAAGTCCATCTTGGATAATTGCAAAAATCTTAAAATCATCAATCCTGATAACTTGGGAAAACTTTCTGCAGTTATCGCCGGAGCCAATCTTTTGGTTTGTATTGATAGTGTCCCATTGCAATTAGGTATAGCTGTAGGAACATATACAATAGCACTATTTTCGGATACTAAAGCTAACCATAAAATTCCTACCAATTATGATCGTTGTATTGCAATCCAGTCTCCAAGCAATCAATTGGCTGATATTTCTTCGTCAACAATTTTAGAAAAAATATGGAATGGTTAGCTATTGAGAATATATAGTTAAATATAAGTTTTACAATTTTCTTTTTGTAAACGAGAATAAAGAATGAAAGCTAATAGTTGATTACTTTTTCGAAAGAAGTAGTATCTTTTGAGAGTAGATTTTATTGATAATATTAGTAATTGAGATATGAGTTTTCTATAAATCTTTATTCTCTCTTTATTGTCTCTATATATTTATATGCTGCTTCTGTAACGACTCTCCCTCTTGGTGTACGATTTATATAACCAATTTGTAGCAAGTATGGTTCATAAACCTCTTTAATAGTTTTTATATCTTCTCCAGTGGATGCAGCAATAGCCTCTAAACCGACAGGCCCTCCATTAAATTGAAAAATCATAGTTTCTAAAATTAGATGGTCAGTCCAATTTAATCCTCTAGAATCTATTTTGTATAAATTTAAAGCATCTATAGCTAGATCTTTTGTAATAAGATTCATTTGTTTAACTTGCATATAGTCTCTAATTCTTTTTAGCAAGCGATTAGCAATTCTAGGAGTTCCTCTAGAGCGGATAGCAATTTCATTTGCTCCTTCATCAGTAATTGGAGTTTTTAAGACTAAGGCGCTACGCTTAATAATTAAAGCTAATTCATGATACTCATAATACTTTAAACGTTGAACTAATCCAAAACGATCTCTTAAAGGGAAAGATATACTGCCAATTTTAGTAGTAGCTCCGATTAAAGTAAATTTCGGTAAAGAGATACTGCTTATTTTAGTTAGTTGTCCTTTGCCAATTGTGATATCAAGACGATAGTCTTCCATCACTGGATATAATATTTCTTCAGTTAAATGATTTAATCGATGAATTTCGTCAATAAACAAAACGTCTCCAGGCTTTAATTTTACTAAAAGTCCAATTATATCTTTGGGCTTTTCTAGAGATGGTGCAGAAGTAATTTTACAATCAACTCCCATCTCTGATGCTAATATCAAAGAGATAGTTGTTTTTCCAAGTCCAGGTGGGCCATATAAGAGCAAGTGATCAATTGGTTCTTCTCGCAACTTAGCAGCTTTAATAATAATGTCTAGTACATTCTTTAGATCTTTTTGCCCAATATACTCTTTAAAAGAATTTGGACGAATATCATCTATTAAATAATTTTTTTCTTCATTTTTTTGAATATTAGATAGATCTCTTTTGTACTCTTTTGAAGTATTTTTATTAGTTCTATCTTGAGGTGTTTTATTACGTTTGATGATCATTAATTTAGTACTTCTGGATCATTGATTACCATAATACTTTTATATAAAAGCTAAATGGCTTAATATTTTAGGCAATGTTACTATTTAATAAATCTTACCTTAGGGTAAACATTATTTCTAAAAAACTGAGTTTCTATTTTAAAACTTGTTTATAAATTCAAGAGCTTTAATATTACTTTTTTAAATGTTGATACAATCTCAAATTTTGCAAATACCAATTCACTTATGAGATTATCTTTCAGGCATAGCCTGAAAGATAATCTCTTAGGATTTCTCATACATATTAATAATAAGAAAAAAATAATACACTTCTATTGATTTAGTTAAAGTCTTATGTATTAAGATATAAGTGTAAATTAATAACAATATTTATATTTAGCTGAACAAATTAAGATTTCTACTATATGGGAAAATATTAATAACTTAGAATCAAACAAGAAAATAAGCTAATAAAATGGTGGAGACTAGATATTTTATGGATTTAGTAATTTTAGAAAATTTTTTAGATAATGCATCGTTTTTTATTTTGTTATTGACAATGCTAATTTACTGGATAGGAAAAGCTTTCCCTTCTTTAACTTGGCTACCTACCTTAGGAACTACCGGAGGAATAATAGCAAATTTACTGATAGCAACTTTGCTAGGAGCAAGATGGCTAGAAGGCGGTTATTTTCCTTTAAGTAATCTATATGAATCACTTTTTTTCCTAACTTGGGGTATTCTTACTACTTACTTAATAACTGAATCGATGCTTGGTATGTCTCTAATAGGAGTTGTTACAACACCTATAGCTATGGCAATTACCGCTTTTGCCACAATGTCTTTACCATCAAGCATGAAGGTTTCAGCTCCCCTTGTTCCTGCTCTTAAGTCTAATTGGTTGATGATGCATGTTAGCATTATGATGTTGAGTTATTCTACTTTAATGGTAGGCTCCATTATTTCTATTGCTTTTTTAGTTATTACAAGGAATCAAGATATTAATCTTCGTGGTAGTTCTGTTGGAACAGGAAGTTATAGAAATAATTTATCAAGAAATTTTCCTGAAAACACAAATCATTTGATTCAAAAAGTTCAGAATTCTAACAACAAAGAACTTAATTTAGGTATAAATAACGAATCTATTATTAAAACAAATTTATCTCCTCAACATCTTCAATTAGCAGATAATTTAGATAATCTTAGTTATAGGATCATAGGCTTAGGATTTCCGTTATTGACTATTGGTATAATAGCTGGGGCAGTATGGGCAAATGAAGCTTGGGGTTCTTACTGGAGTTGGGATCCAAAAGAAACTTGGGCTTTTATTACTTGGCTGGTATTTGCCGCTTATTTGCATGCCAGAATAACCAAGGACTGGCAAGGTAGAAAGCCAGCAATTCTAGCAGCGGGAGGCTTTGTAATGATCTGGATATGCTACTTAGGAGTTAACCTTTTTAGGAAATGGATTACATTCTTATGGTTGGTTTTTATAAAGCAAATTTTTCGTTAGACTAGTAGCTTTTCTATAATGTTAAGAGTCAAATTTTGTATAGTTTCTAATAATTATTATTAAACAATTTTCATGTTTATTTATCATTCTATAAACTAGTCAGTAAAATACGAAACGTTTAATGTGGACATCTCTTCATACAAAAGTACATAAAACTCTTCAAAATAGTTTAATTCTTCCTCCGAAAAAACGTATCTTGGTTGCAGTTTCAGGAGGGCAGGATTCACTCTGTTTGCTCAAAATAATTATGGATCTCAGGATAAAATGGGATTGGGAGGTTTCTATTGCTCATTGTGATCATGGTTGGCCATCCGATACAGGAATTTCTGATCATGTTAAGAAGATATCTGAAGAATGGAATATTGATTTTTATTTAAAACGAACACAAATATTAAAAATCACTGAATCTATAGCTAGAGAGTGGCGTTACAAAGTATTGTTAGAAGTCGCAAGAGAGAATAACTTTACCGCAATAGTAACAGGTCACACTTTAAGCGATTTGGCAGAAACAGTCTTATATAATTTGATCAGAGGTGCAGGAAGCCATGGCTTAAGTGTATTAACAAATACAAGACCTTTAACTAATTCAATCAATTTGGTACGTCCTTTATTAAATACTTCCCGTACTGAAACATTATTTTTTTGTAGGCAACTTAACTTACCGGTTTGGGAAGATGAGGTTAATACTAATTTTGATTATGCACGTAATAGAATCCGTAAACAGCTAGTACCATATTTAAAATTAAATTTTAATCCTCAAGTTGAAAAAACTTTATATCAAGCATCAAAAGTTTTAAAAGCAGAATCTGATTATTTAGAGAAAGAAGCAGGAAAAATTCTAAAACTAGCTTCTAATAAAAAGAAAACTCAGCTTAATAAAAAAATATTACAAACAATACCCTTGGCTTTGCAAAGAAGAGTCATTCGGATGTTTCTACAACATAACAAGTTACAAGCTCCAAATTTTGAACAAGTAGAAGAAGGAGTAAAACTTATCAACTCTCCCCATGGTTCACAAACATCCTCATTTTCTGTTCAAGTTGTTTTGGAAGTCTATGATGACTATATCGTAAAAAAATAGTTTAAAAATATTACGCCTAAAAATACAAATATAATTTTAAGTAGTTCAGTCTAATATCTTTATAACCTTTTACTCTTCATGAATTTACAATCTATGATTTTGCGATAATTAAGACAATTTTTAGCAATGATACTTGTATTTTGATTGATAAAAAATAATATTGTCTAAAATACTTAAGTTAAATAATGTTATGTACCTAAAAAATAAAGTCAATAAAATGTTCACAATTATGAAAATTTAGTGATGTAAAAATTATAAATACAAAACTAAATTTTAGTTTTTAGAATACTCAGAGAGATATAACAATTTTATAAAATTTCAAATAAGTGATATAACTAGAATAGTTATGACAGAAATTGTCTAAGTAAAAAATGAAAGCTTTATATTAGCTTTAATTTTACACTTATTAATCTTCAGTTTTTTATATAGGTAAAATTTGATAGGAGCTTTGTTATTATTTACAATAAGATATCAAATATACCGGATGATAGTACTTTTCCTAATCATCAGTCACTGACTTTTTGCTCTAATAACGTATGATTTTGACTTAGATTTTTTTATAAAAATATCTTTAGTTACATATTATTTTATAAGTTTTAGTAACTAATTTATTTTATTTTTCTTACTTATGAGCTCAGAATGTCACTTCTATTGTTAAAATAGTAAACCGGATATATTTGTATAGAAAAACAAATTAATTTTTCTAATTCTTAATGAACTTAGTTTCTAGTAAAAATTATCCTTTATGAAAATAAATTTCTTGTCTGCTTTAGAAACATATTTCTCCAACACAACATCAAAAATTTTCTAAAGCAATTTTATAATCTATAGAAAAGAAAGTAATCGTCATCCTTAAAATAGTTATTACTAAAGTTAGTATATATTTTTTAAGTAAAATACTTGCAGTATTAGATTTAATGTTTACTTTTTCATTGTTTAGATTCATTTAAATTCACTTAACATTTTAGAAAGGACTATTATAAATGGAATTTTCAATCGCTACACTTTTATCCTACTTCAGTGATAACAAATTGGTGGCGTCCAAATATTTAGAAAAAAAATTAGGGTGTGAAGATGACAAAAGTATACAACAGTTACAAGCTATACTTGACACCTTAGAATTAATAGGAATTTTGGAAAAAGAACGAGGTAAATATCGCCGTGTTATTGAAGATAACCTTGTTCAAGCTAAGTTACGTTGTTCAAGTAAAGGATTCTGTTTTGCTATCCAAGACGAAGAAGATGAAGAGGATATTTACGTAAGAGAAGCTCATTTAAGCAATGCTTGGAATGGAGATCGAGTACTAGTTAAAATTATTAAGCAGGGAACTCGTAGACGTTCACCAGAAGGAGAAGTAAAATTAATTTTAGAACGTTCCAATCCATCTCTATTAGCTCAAGTTAAGAAAGATAATGATAACTATTATGCTATTCCTTTAGATGATCGCTTATTATTTGAGTTATCACTTGCAGAAGAAGGAAATAACTTAGAAAAAGCTATAGATCACTTAGTTCATGCTTCCATAGTTCGTTATCCTATTGGAGAACATCCTCCTGTGGGAAAAGTTACTCGTATCCTAGGTAGTGATGCAGAAGCAGCAGCAGATACTGATATTGTTTGTTGTAAACATGATTTACCACAAAATTTTACAGAAAATGAATTAAAGCTGGTAGATCAGTTGTCGAAAAAAATTGAAACTAAGGAATTAGAAAAGCGTTCTGATTGGAGAGATGTTACATCTTTTACTTTTATTGAAGATGTAGTTAGAGATTGTCCACCATTTATAGAAACCGCATTTACTCTAGAAGAAACAGAAGATAATCATCTACAGTTGGGAGTTCATATTATAGATGTTGCTCATCATATTCAATCAGGTTCACCCCTTGATAAAATAGCTAAGAAACGTGGTACAACTTTCTACTTAGGTGAAAAAGTTTTACCTATGTTGCCAGAATCTATAATAAAAAATTATTCTTTAAAGCCAAATAAAGATTCTCTGACAATTTCAGTAATTATGAATTTTGATAGAAGTGGCCAACTTTTAGAATTTTCAATAAAGCCTACAATTATTAACATTGACCATCAACTAACTTATCAAAAGACACAAGAGCTTTTGGCGGATCCAAGTAAGGTTAATAGTAAACAAAAAGGTTTTGTTGAAAAACTCCAAAATTTATTTTTTACTGTAAGTCCTTTAATTAAAGCTCAAAGACTTCAAAGAGGAGGTTTTGAGTTACAACTTGAACCCAAATTACCTTACCAAGATGAAGGTAGGATTGGAACTATTGTAGCTTCATCTAAAACTCCTATTCGTTCCTTACTAACCGAACTATTAATTTTAACGAATAAGGTTGTAGCTACACATATTAACGCACTAGGAGTACCAGGAATTTACTGTATTCAACCAGAGCCAGATTGGGAAGAATTAGAAGATTTATTAAAATTGGTTCAAAATCTAGGGATTGAATTCAATCTTCAAGATGATGAAGAAATTATTCCGCGAGATTATCACAATTTAACTCAGTTATTAAATAAATCCTCTCATGTCAATGTTCTTAATTATTTACTTCATGGAACTCTAAAATCTTCTAGATATAGTAGTTATCCAGGAGCCCATTTTGGCTTAGCATACAATGACTCTTATAGTCATTGTATATCTCCAGGCAAACGGTATATTGATTTGCTGATTCAACGAATACTAAAGTTAGTTTTTAGCGAAGGTAGAGACCGTAGGACTAAACAGACAAAAATAGGGGTTGATCTTTATAGTAGCAAATGCCATGGTAATATTACATGGAATGTTTTACCTCCAACAATTCAAGAAGAATTGGAAGAAGATTTTCGCTTTTTAGTTACTCATCTTAATGATCAAGAAAAAATTGCCGAAAGTGCAGAAAAAGATCTTGAAGGATTAAAAAAAGCTGAGAAAATGAAAGAACAGACAGGAAAAGTTTTTCAGGGGCTAATTACAGGTGTTCAGTCTTATGGTTTCTTTGTTGAAATTGAACATTTATTGGTAGAAGGATTAGTTCATGTTAGTTCTCTTAAAGATGATTGGTACGAGTATCGTTCTCGTCACGGATGTCTAGTGGGTCGTAAAAATCATATAGCTTATCGTTTAGGAGATGAGGTCGAAGTTGAAGTGAAGAGTGTTGATTATTATCGACAACAAATTGATTTAGTTACTGTTGGAGGAGGAAGTGCCGCAAATAATAATGATTGGGATGAAGATTAATGATAATAAGTATTTTAAAAGGAGTTAAAAAGTATGAGTTTTTATCGCCAGGTGTACAAACAGACAAATAAGGTAAAAAGATTAAAATCTATATTCTTTTGTTTAATTTTTAGTTCATTAATCTTTCTTTCAGGTTGTGTTCACTATGATGTAGAAATAAACTTTCATAATCAAAACCATGGAAAAATTGTTCAACATATTAGTGTAGTAGAACAATTATCTAAGCTTAGTCCAATTGAGGTAGATAAATGGCTAGAAAGCTTAGAAGATCGTACCAGGAAGTTACGAGGAAAAGTTAAAAGGATTTCTAAAAACGATCTATTACTGACTATTCCATTTAGTAGTAGTGATGATTTAGTAGAAAAATTTAATTCGTTTTTTAGTTTTAATAGATCTTCTTCGACTTCGGATGCCAAAATTGAAGATTACAACATACCTCATTTACAGACACAAATATCAATTAAGAAACACAGTTTTTTATTAGCAGAATATAATCAGTTGAATATTGAAATTGATTTGCGTGATTTAAACATATTATCTGAGAAAGGAAACACATTAATTAATCCAAAATCGTTAGCAGATTTAGAATTTACTTTAAGCACTCCTTGGAGTATTAAAAATGTTCAAAATAAGAAAAAATTTAGCGAAAACTTTAATAAAGAAAAACAACAAATTAGTTGGAAAATTAAAGCAGGAGAAATAAATAGAATAGATACAGCATACTGGACTCCTAATTATTTAGGACTAGGATTTGTTTGTATTTGCTTGGTAACACTATCAGGAATTTACATCAAAAATCGAATATCATCTAAAGTATAAATTAATTTAAAAATATTCGATTTTTGTGTTTACAAAATAAAGATGATGGTATGTCGCGGTTTCAAATATTAAATTTGATAATATTTTTTGATGCGTTTCATCGCCTTTTCAATATTTTCCCTACTATTGAAAGCTGAAATACGAAAATAACCTTCTCCTGAAGAGCCGAAGCCAGAACCTGGGGTTCCTACAATATTTACTTTTTGCAATAGTTCGTCAAAAAATTCCCAGCTAGACATTCCCCCTGGAGTTTTCAACCATATATAAGGCGAATGAATACCTCCATAAACTTGATTTAATTTTGTAGTACCTAGCTGTTCACGTATTATTTTTGCATTTTCAAGGTAAAACCTTACCAAACAATCAACTTGTTTTTTCCCTTCTTCCGAATAAACAGCTTCTGCTCCTCTCTGAATAATGTAAGATACTCCATTAAATTTAGTAGATTGACGGCGATTCCACATGTCCCAAATTTTAATTTTTGAATTATTGGCTGTATTCGCCATTAAAGTCTTCGGTACTACAGTAAATGCACAACGAGTTCCTGTAAATCCAGCATTTTTAGAAAATGAGCGAAATTCTATAGCACAATCTTTAGCTCCTTCTATTTCGTAAATAGAGTGAGGAAGGCTTTCATCTGTAATAAAAGCTTCATATGCTGCATCAAAAAGGATTATTGAATTGTTAAACCGTGCATAATCGACCCAAGACTTTAAATAATCTTTAGTTGCAACAGCACCAGTTGGGTTATTAGGAAAACAAAGGTAAATTAAATCCACCTTAATATCAGGGATCTGAGCAACAAAATTATTTTCTTCTTTAATAGGAAGATAAATAAGATCATCATATCTATTTTCCGCATTAATGTAGCCTGTATTGCCAGACATTACATTTGTATCTACATAGACTGGATATACAGGATCTGTGATTGCAATTTTATTATTTTTACCAAAAATATCAAGGATATTTCCTGTATCACATTTAGATCCATCGGATATAAATATTTCTGAAGAATCAATATCACAACCTCTTAATTGGAAATCATGATACGCGATTTTTTCTCTTAACCATGAATAACCTTGCTCTGGGCCATAACCTTTAAATTTTTGACGACATCCCATATCTTCTACGGCATTCATCATAGCTTTGATACAAGCTTCTGGGAGAGGTTCGGTAACATCTCCAATACCAAGTTTAATCAATTCGTTTTTTGGGTTAGAATCCAAAAAAGTATTAACTCTTTTTGTTATTTCAGGGAAAAGATATCCTGCTTTAAGTTTAAGATAATTTTCATTTATATTAACCATATTATTTAATTAACAATATTTTAACTGTTATTTTTATTTACGTTTAATTACTAATTTAATGGATAACTTCCATTAAGAACTAGATATTTTGAAATTTATAAATTATCTTCACAAATTTGTCCATTTTCTTTTAAAGATGGATATTTTCTACTATTTTTTTTATATAGTTTTGAAATATTGGGATAACTCCATTCAAACAGAATCTTATTGTATGTTGTAGGTGATAGTTGCATTTTAGTATACATTTTTGCTTCTAATCTTTGGCGTTGAGCTTCAAATAAAATAACTGCAGCAGCAACCGAAACATTCAAAGATTGGACCATTCCCAACATAGGAATGGTTATATGACCATCAACTAATTGAGCAGCTTCTTTGCTTACTCCCCACTTCTCTGCCCCTAATAAAATAGCTACAGGCTCTGTATAGTTTACATTTCTATAATCAATTGCAGTTTTACTAAAGTGAGCTGCATAAATCTTAAATTTTCTACGCTTTAGAGCATTTATTGCATCATCAATACTTATATATGTTGTTATGAAAACCCATTTTTCACTACCTTGAGAAACTTTACTGAATGTAGGATATTTCCCGTTTTGATTAACAACATGAAGATCTAATATACCTACTGCATCACAAGTACGAATAATTGCTGATAAATTATGAGGCTTGTGAACATCTTCTATTAAAACAGTTAAATGAGGTTGACGTTTTTTTAAAACTTCTTTTATGCGATTATGACGTTTATATAGCACAGGATATTAGATATTTTTAATGTTACACTTTATTTGCTAAATGAATCATATAACATTTTTTATTATTTAAAATAGTTTAATTAACCGAAACAAGTAGTTATTAATCTATAATTATTATATGTATGTTATTGAATATCGGAAAACTTATGTTTTCATTTATTCATATTAATATAAAAATTCTACATGTAACTCTTAAAATAGAATATATATCTCAATATATTTAGGCAATAATAACAATCACTGTCCAAATATTTACGATATTTGTAGAGTTCAACCCATGATTTTTCTTGGTATATATTAAAAGGAGTATTTATGATTAGTATTGACCTGGCTTTAAAGTATACACCTATTCCAATTTCTGTACAAAGAAAAGAAGTTGCAGATGCAGAGATTTTATATCAGCAAATTGTTACTGCGATGCAATCTTCTCCTCAATTAATTGAACTTACTTGTGAAAAGCAAACTGAAAAAAAGGTTGCAGTTATGAGTGATCACATTGGAGCAGTAATTGTTTCTCAAAAAGATAGTAGTGCTGGAACTGGAAAAGCTCCTGGATTCTTTTCTCTAATAGATACGAAAAACTAAATATTTATCAAGTATGCGATCTACTAAAAACTAAATAATATTTTCTTGTATAGATCGCTATTTTATTTAATTTCATATGATAGTGGAACTGATGCTCCGCAGAATAGTCCTGGCACAAAATGAAAGTTTACATTTTTACTAAAAAACTTAATATTACAACTTAACTCTACAGGAATCGTTTTTAAAAAATAGTATTATTTATGCTTCATCATATGCTTCGATATCAAGTAAATATAAATAAGGTTCAGCTAAATCTTGACGTTGAAAAAGTATTGTTCGTAATATATGCCAGTCTTTAAGGGACTCGAAAGGATTATTGTAGTCATCTTGGTCTAAGCGGCCTACAAGGGCTATTATGTCTTCCTCCGTTAAAGCGGAAATATCTTTTTCTGTTAGATTTATGGTAGTCATTCCGCATTTTCTCCAATACTTTTTAAACAATAGCCATCATAATTGTAGCTTTATTCTTTTTTTAAGCTTCAATCAGTTTACCAAAATTTAATAATTTTTTAAAGATAAAGATATTGACTTGTCTAAAAAATAAAAATCTTTATGATTTAAAAGCACTACGATATCTACAATATAATGAATTTAAATTAAGAGAAGTTATATGGGTAATACCTTTGGTAAACTATTTCGTGTCACTACATTCGGAGAATCTCATGGAGGAGTAGTGGGTGTAATTATCGATGGCTGTCCTCCATGTCTAGAAATATCTGAAATAGATATTCAAAAAGATCTTAACCGTCGTAGACCAGGTCAAAGTAAAATAACTACTACTAGAAATGAAACAGATCAATGCGAAATCGTTTCTGGAATTTTCAATGGCTTGACCTTAGGTACTCCTATTACTATCTTGGTTCATAATAAAGATTTTTTTACTCAAGACTATGATGAGTTGAGTGATAAATTTAGACCATCTCATGCGGATTGGACATATGAAACAAAATATAAAATTAGAAATTGGCAAGGTGGGGGTAGATCTTCAGCAAGAGAAACTATTGGTAGAGTAGCTGCAGGGGCGATCGCAAAGAAAGTTCTTGAACAATTTAATAAGGTTGAAATAATTAGTTATGTGAAACAAGTTAATTATTTGGAAGCTATTATTAATCCGGATAAAATTACTTTTGAACAAGTTGAGAATAACCTAATTCGTTGCCCTGATCCAAAAATTGCTAATCAAATGATTTCTTTAATAGAGGATACTAAAAAAAACAATGATTCAATAGGAGGAGTTATTGAATGTGTTGTACGAAATTCTCCCAAAGGGTTGGGAGAACCAGTATTTGATAAGTTAGAAGCTGACTTAGCCAAAGCTGTGATGTCTCTACCAGCAAGTAAAGGGTTTGAAATAGGTTCAGGATTTAGAGGAACGTTAATGACAGGGAGTCAACATAATGATGAATTTTATATAGATAAAATAGGAAATGTTCGCACTAAAACCAACAATTCAGGAGGTATCCAAGGAGGAATTAGTAATGGGGAAAATATTATTATTCGTACTGCTTTCAAACCAATTGCAACTATTGGTTTAAAACAAAAAACTGTTACATCTGGTAATCTAGAGGTATTCTTAACCAGTAAAGGAAGACATGATCCTTGTGTTTTGCCTAGAGCAGTTCCGATGGTTGATGCGATGGTAGCTTTGGTATTGTGTGATCATTTATTACGTTGGCAAGCTCAATGTAAAGTATTAAATTAAAATTATTTCATATTATCCTCAATTGAAATAATAAATACTCCATATTCAAAAACAACTATAATCCTAATACAAGCTTGGCAATAGAAAAATAAATGAATACACCTAATACATCAACTATAGTTGTAATAAAAGGAGCTGACATTAAAGCAGGATCTAATCCAAAAGTTCTAAAAACAAAAGGTAAAGCTGAGCCTGCTATTGAAGCTAAAATAGCAATTATAACTAAGCTAACACCTACAGATATCGATACTAACCAACTCCCTTGAACTCCATAAGCCCAAATTGTAGCTAAAGTCCCTAATATTATTCCTAATAAGGTTCCAGCTATTAGCTCTCTTAAAATGACTTGCTTAGAGCCAAGATCTGTAATATCGTTTGTATTTAATCCCCTTATAACCACTGTTGAAGATTGAGCTCCAACATTACCTCCAGTACCTGTTAATAGAGGGATAAAAGCAGTTAAAATTGCCATTTGTTCTATCAAAGCTACGTGAGATTTAATTATCATCCCAGTAACCGTATTAGTAAGTAATAAAATTAATAACCATGCAACTCTTTTTCGTGTAACTGTTAATAAATCTGTTTGAAAATAATTCTCACCATCTGACTGCACTCCACCTAAAGCATAGATATCTTCAGTTGCTTCTTGTTGAATAATATCGATAACATCATCTACAGTAACTACTCCAACTAGTCTTTGTTCTTTATCTACAACAGGAACTGCAAATAAATCATATCTTTGTATTGTTTGTGCAACTTCTTCTTGATCATCGTTAGTATTAACACAAACAATGTCTTTTACCATTATTTTTCCAAGAGTAGTATCTGGATGAGATAAAACTAAATCTCTTAGTGAAACAATACCTACTAGATGACGAAAAGCATCAGTAACATAAAGATAGTAAACAATTTCAGAAGAAGTCGCTAAAGTTCTTATATGTTCAAGTGTTTGAGATACAGTAAAGCTTTGTTTGAGTGAGATATACTCTGGAGTCATGATACGTCCAGCTGTATGCTCTTCATATCCTAATAATAAAGCTGTTGCCTGTCTTTCTTCAGGACTTAGCTGTTCTAATAAACGTCGAACAATTTTTGCAGGTAATTCATCAAATAAACGAGCTCGGTCATCAGGAGACATTCGATCAACAATATCTCTAACCTCTTGTTGCTTAAATTGTTCAAGTAAAGATTGTTGAACTGTAGATTCTAAGTGTTCATAAACAGCAATAGCTTCTTCTTTCGACAATAAACGAAAAGCAATTACCTGTATTGATTGAGATAAACCTCCAATAGCTTCAGCTATATCCACAGGTTGTACAGATACAAGAATTTTTTTTGCTTCTTGCAAATTTCCTTGTTCTAATAATAAAGCTAATTTATTACATATTAGCTGACGCAACTCTTTACGGGTATTTAATTGCACCATAGTTATAGGTTCATTCAATAATTACAGGTTCATTAGAACAAAGTCCATCTCTTTTTTTCCACCATAATGATATTAACAAGATTTAACCTTGCCTATAATTTCGTTATCATAATTTCTTATGGAATTTATTAAGTCTTTCGATCTATCGTACTATTAACTCTACTATAAATTAACTACATAAATTTTTTATTTAAATTATTATCAAATATTTATGGGTACTTTTTTATTTACTTTCGTTCACAGTATACAATAGAGAGATCGTAGTATTTATCTTTTTTTGTTAATTCATGATTTAAACTATAAAAATTAAGTCTTGAAAGCTATAAAAAAATATTCTCTGATCAATAGTTTTCACTTTTAAAGAACTGTAAAAACAACTCTTTTCTAACAAATTTTTTAAATCAAAGAAATATAATTTCCAAAATACTACTTTATAGATGTGTAGGCTGAAGAAAAATCATGCAAAGCCTCGAAACCAACCCTATGACAAAATGAGCCGAAACTTTCACCATCTTGTTTTTCTTTCTTGAAGTAAAAGAATAATGGCTCAATAAAATTTTCTATCTCCTCATCAGGTAGTTTGTCAACATAAGGTTTAGCCAATCGAGTTTGATCCGAACTACCTCCTAGCCAAATTTGATATTTTTCTGGAGCACTACCTACAATTCCTAACTCTGCCATATAAGGTCGAGCACAACCGTTTGGACATCCTGTCATTCTAATTACAATTTTTTCTGAAGACAAGTCCAATAAATTCAATACATTTTTTATACGGCTAATTATGGTAGGGAGTATTCGCTCTGATTCTGTTATTGCCAAACTACAAGTAGGGAGGGCTGGACAAGCCATGGAATAGCGAGTTAAAGAATCTACTTTTTGCGGATCACTATTTATGCCATGAGATTCAAGAATTGTTTCAATTCCTATTTTAAAAGCTGGTTCAATCTCGCATAAAATAAGATTATGATTAGCAGTTAAACGTATAGGTAAAAAATACTTATCATTAATTTCTCTAAGAGCAGTTTTCAGAAGAAAGCTATCCTTGTCTTTTATTCGGCCATTTTCTATAGAAATGCCTAGGAACAGCTTGCCATCTCCTTGCTCTTGCCAGCCAAGATAGTCTTTATATCGCCAGTCTGGAAGAGGTCTAAATGGTTCTATATTTTTACCTAAATATTCTTCTATTTCTTTACGAAATATATCTAGACCCCAGTCTTCAATAAGATATTTCATACGAGCATGACGACGTTGATTACGATCTCCATAGTCTCTCTGTACAGCTACAATAGCTTTCATGAAGTCATAAATATCTTTTTTATCTACATAACCGAGAGGATCCGCTAGTCGAGGAAAAGTTTCTTCTTTATTATGAGTACGACCCATTCCTCCACCTGCGAAAATATTAAAACCAAGTAATTCTTTATTATCGTCTGTAATAACTACTAAGCTTACATCGTGTGTATATAAATCAATAGAATTATCTCCAGGTACAGTAACACTACATTTAAACTTTCGTGGCATGTAGTGTTTTCCGTAGATAGGTTCGTCCCCGTTGTCAAAAAACTTTCCTCTATTATTTTTTTGACGGGCTTCTATGGTTTCAGGAGATTCTTCTACACTAATAGCTTTTTCGCCATCTAACCAGATTTCATAATAAGCTGATGTCTGAGGACTTAATAAATCAGCAATTTTATCTGCATACTCTCTAGCATATTCATATTCTGGAAAATTTTTAAAAGGTGCAGGAGGTGACATAACATTACGGTTAAGATCTCCGCAAGCGCCTAAAGTTGAACCCAGATTCTCGACAATTGTTGAGATTGCTAACTTGAGATTTTTTTTCAAAATCCCATGAACCTGTAGCCCTTGACGTGTCGTTATTCTTAAGGTGTGGTTGCCATGAATGTCACTAAGTTTATCTAAAGCAGCATAAAGCTGGGGAGAAATAAAACCACCTGGGTTACGAGTACGTAACATAAATTGGTAGTCTTTTTCTTGGCCCTTTACTCTGTTATCTCTATTGTCTTGTTGATAAGAACCATGAAATTTGAGAATTTGGACTGCTTCTTCTGTGAAATGAGTACTATTTTCTAATAATTGGGTTGCTAGTGGTTCTCTTAAAAAGTTGCTAGTTTCCTTTATTGTTTCTAATTTGGAAACTTTATTGGTGGATGAAACTGGAATCTTAACCATTGAAACAAATATTTAAATTCAATAATAATCTAGTTCTTCTCGCTCAGTCAAAATTTAGATGACTTTCTTTATATTAACTCTTTTAGCTAAATTAGTCTTTATTAAAGATATAATAGCCTAATGTTTATATAAGATTTTCTATATAAAAGACTTATTTCACATTTATAATTCTGAAACACATATTGTTATTTAACATCTTAATAATTTTAAAATAATTACAATAGCTTATACGTTATTAAAATAAATCAATTATCAATTACCTATTAGATCCATCAATAAGATATGAAAAACATTTCTTATATCATTATCTTTTATTTATAATTTAAATATATTGCTTTATAGGAAAAGAACTTTATTATTAGTCTATGCAAACATTGAAATTAAGACAATTAATTACTTATCTTGCCCCTTATAAAGTTAGTATACTGATAGGTACACTTTCATTACTAATAGTCAACGGTTTGGGAGTTTACATACCTCTACTGATAAGAGACAATGTCGATAGTTTGAGGTATTCTTTTAATATTCATCAAGTATTAAAAACTGCTATTCTCATTTTTGTATTAGCTTCGATTGCATGGATTATTAGAATGCTGTCTCGTCTACTGATCTTTGGAATAGGACGTGATGTTGAGTTTAGTTTAAAGCAAAAGATATTTCAACATTTATTAACTTTAGAACCAGCGTATTTTTCAACACATACATCTGGAGAATTTATTAGCCGTGCAACTAGTGATGTCGACAATATTCGACGTTTAGTAGGTTTTGCTTTACTTAGCTTAATTAATACAATTTTCGTTTATACTCTAACTTTTCCCGTCATGCTAAGTATAAACATCTTACTTAGTATTTTTGCAGTTATTATCTATCCCTTGATGCTAATTATAGTCAAAATTTTTAGCAAAAAGTTACAAAAACAACAGTTAGCAGTACAGAATCAGTTATCTATACTTAGCCAATTAATTCAAGAAGATATGAGTAATATATCTTTAATAAAAATTTATGCTCAAGAAGACAGTGAAAAACAGGAATTCAACTATAAAAATCATCAGCTGTTAAAAGTTAAATTAAAATTAGCCGAAATTCAAAACTTTTTATTTCCTTTAATTGAGGGATTGTCTTATACCAGCTTACTATTACTATTAAGCTTTGGAGCATATGAAATTAATAAGAACAATATTAGTATAGGAGACTTTATTGCCTTAATAATTTTAGTTGAACGTTTAGTATTCCCAACTGCTTTATTAGGATTTACGATTACAGCTTATCAAAGAGGAGAAGTAAGTATTGATAGGGTAGAAACTATTTTTAGAGTTAAACCTAAAGTTAATAATATAGTTAATAGTAAATTCTTGCCTATTGATTCTGTTAATGGAGTAATAACTGCACAAGACCTATCTTACACTTATCCAGGCAACGAAAAGCCAACTATTAAAAACATTAACTTTACTATTAATCCTGGAGAAACAATAGCAATAGTAGGTCCTGTTGGATCTGGCAAGACAACTTTAGCAAATGCGTTGCTCCGTTTATTAGATATTAATGTTGGAACACTTTTTTTAGATAATCATGATTTTACTGAAATTTATTTAAAATCATTAAGAGAAATTATCGCTTATGTCCCACAAGATAGTTTCTTATTCAATACAACAATATTAAATAATATTCGTTATGGAGATCCACAAAAAGATATTTATGAAGTAGTGAATATAGCTAAAAAATCTCAAATTCATAAAGAAATTCTAAATTTTCCTCAACAATACGAGACTTTGGTTGGAGAGAGGGGAATCACTTTATCAGGAGGTCAACGCCAACGTACAGCTCTTGGTCGAGCATTACTCATGAACTCTCCTATATTAATATTAGATGATGCTCTTTCTAGTGTAGATAATAAAACTGCTACTCGTATTCTTGAAAATCTCTCAAATAAAAAAAGGAAAAGTATTATTTTCATTTCTCATCAATTATCTGCAGCTGCCCATGCAGATAGGATTTTTGTAATGAATCATGGAGAAATTATACAAACTGGAGATCATAAAACCTTAGTAAATGTACCCGGACTTTATCAAACTTTATGGCAACAAAATCAACTAGTAGAAGCTATTAATTAATATTTTTTATACTTAAAAGATAATCCTATAGAAATATCTAAATAATTTGCCATGCCATGTTATCTAAAATTGATATAGAATCGTTAAAGAATATATATTTATGAATGAGGAAAATAATTAAAAATGAATACTGCTATCACCCAGCTAATTTTTCAAACTCTCAACACATTCCTTAACATATACCTTGTATTAATTTTTATTCGTATTTTACTTTCTTGGTTTCAAACTGCAGAGTGGGCATATAATGCTATGTCTTTTCTAAGCCCTATTATTGATCCATATCTTAATATTTTCCGTTCATTCATACCTCCATTAGGTGGTATTGATATTTCTGCAATTTTAGCTATTCTTGCATTACAGTTTGTATCTAGTATTTTAGATAGTCTATCTGCATATAGTGCAGTAGGTTTCTGATAAATATTAAAAGTAAACATTCAAGAACTACAAATATTGTGGATTTCTTAACTCTTGAAGGAATTAGTTAGTAAGCTTAAAACTATGCCTTAAAATTACTAATTCCTATGACTAATTTAATTCTTGGATTTATGGGTCATCTATTATCAATACATAAGATTTTATGCTAACAAGCATAAATCATTGAGTTTAAGAGAGAGTATATAACCGATCCATCTTTAAAAATATTTTTTAGAAATTGCAAAACAAGGTTGTTAACATATCATGTCTTAAATAAAATGACCTGTTAACAACCTTGTTAATTAGTACTAAGCTAATTTGGCCATAGTTAATTGATTATTATTTAGAATTGTTTGCAACTCATCTGAATCAATTGTTTCTTTTTCTATTAGCATTGCTGCTAAATCATTTAAAATATGACGATTGTCTTCTAGTACATTTTTTGCACGCTTATACGCGATGTCTACTAGCTGACGGACTTCTTCATCTACAGCAGATGCAGTTTCATTTGAAAAATCTCTATCAGAAGCAATTTCTTTTCCTAAAAATACTCCACCACCATTTTGCCTTCCTAAAGCTACAGGTCCCAAACGATCACTCATACCAAAACGAGTAATCATTTGTCTTGCTACTCTCGTTACTTGCTGTAAATCATTAGAAGCACCTGTTGTTACTTCTTCTGCTCCAAAAATAATTTCTTCCGCTACTCTCCCACCTAAGGCAACTGCCATTTGATTTTGTAAGTAAGAACGAGAATATAGACCTGATTCCATCCTTTCTTCACTGGGAGTAAACCAAGTCAGGCCGCCTGCTTGGCCACGTGGAATAATACTAATTTTTTGTACAGGATCGTAATCAGGCATTAATGCACCCACCAATGCATGCCCTGCTTCATGAAATGCTACTAGTGTTTTTCTTTTTTCACTCATAACTCTATTCTTTTTCTCAGGTCCCGCCAGAACTCTATCAATGGCATCATTAACCTCATCCATCGAAATTTCAGTCAGACTACGGCGAGCTGCTAAAATTGCAGCTTCATTTAATAAATTAGAAAGATCCGCTCCTGTAAAACCAGGAGTGCGGCGGGCAATTTTATCAAGGTCAACATCTTTAGAAAGAGTTTTTCCGCGAGAATGGACTTGAAGAATCTCTCTTCTACCAGCATAATCTGGTCGGTCAACAACAACTTGACGATCAAAACGTCCAGGACGCAATAGAGCAGCATCTAAAACATCAGGACGGTTAGTGGCAGCAATTATGATAATTCCTGTATTGCCTTCAAACCCATCCATTTCTGTTAAAAGCTGATTTAAAGTTTGTTCTCTCTCATCATTGCCACCGCCTAAACCGGCTCCTCTCTGACGTCCTACTGCATCTATTTCATCAATAAAAACAATACAGGGTGCGTTACTTTTTGCCTGCTCAAATAAATCACGGACACGAGAAGCTCCAACCCCAACGAACATTTCTACAAATTCTGATCCAGAGATAGAGAAAAAGGGCACTCCTGCTTCTCCAGCCACTGCTCTTGCTAGGAGGGTTTTACCAGTCCCAGGTGGTCCAACTAAAAGAACTCCTTTAGGAATTTTTGCACCAATAGCAGTAAAGCGATCAGCATTCTTAAGGAAATCAACCACTTCAGTTAATTCTAATTTGGCTTGTTCTATACCAGCGACATCACCAAAAGTAACTTGAGTTTGAGGTTCCATTTGAACTCTTGCTTTTGACTTGCCAAAATTCATTGCCTGAGAACCAGGTCCATTTTGTGTTCTTCGTAATAGGAAGAAAAGTCCTACCAAAAGTAACATAGGCAAGAAAAGACTGCTAAGAACTCGGAACCAGACTCCTTCGCTATTTTGTGGCTGAATTACGATATCAACTTTATTCTCAGAAAGAATATTAATAAGTTCTGGGTCATTTGGTAAATTAACCAATAAAGGAGCACCACTGTTAGAACTAGAGACTTTAGCCTGTGTCCTATCTGCGCTTAATATTACTTGTTCAATTTGGTTGTTTTCTACTTGATTAATGAAATCGCTATACGTAAGATTTTCACGACTCTGAGTATTGCTATTATCTAAAAAAGCAGATACTAATGCCAATACGACAATTAATAAGAGCCCGTATAGTCCGGCATTTCGCCATTTTTTGTTATTGTTGTTCACGCTGTCAACCTCTTTTTAAATAGGGTGAAGATAGAATTAAGTAAAATATATCAGAAATAAAAACTTAAGCAGATAATAACGTCTATGACGTAGGAAATCTTTAATAAAAATGCTTGTTAATTTATGTTAACGTTTCTCATGGAAAATTGACTAGCAAATTTCAAACTTAAAGCAAATATGTAGAAAATTTAATTAAGTAATTTAGAAAACTATAAATATAATTCAACCATGAATATTTTAAATTGAGATTTTTAAGTAATCCTTGAAAATAAGATAATGGAGCGTAATTTATCAAATTACGCTCCATTATCTTATTTATTCTTTTGAAAGATAGTATTTATTAAAATAACAATACTTTGTTTAATAAATTGTACTAAATGTACTAGTAAAAGTAGAGGCAAGTACCACTTTACTTGCCTCCGCAGAACTAACTTCTAGTTAAAAGAGAAAACTAGTTCTTAGAGCGCCAACCCAAATACTATTATTTAAGTTGTTACCATCTGGTTGTAATATTACATAAAATCCAGGAGTTAAAAGGATATTGTCGTTAATCGGATATTTATATTGAGCTTCAACTATATAAGGAGTATCTTGATCGGGAACAGTTAAATCTCCTGGAATAGCGTCAATACGTCGAGAATTAGGGAGGGAACCACCTGCTACTGATAAAACAGCTCCATCTTTAAAGAAATCTACTGCGGAAAGAGCAGTCATCCATGACCAGTAATCTGCTCCAAATCCACGACGACTAACTCCTGAAGAATCATGGCCTTGGGCTCTTGCTAAAGAATAACCGACCCAGCCTGTTAAGTTAAATGTATTGTTAATACGCCAATTACCATTTGCTCCATAACTATCTCTAATAGTTGGAGTGCCCAAAAACGGATCTCTACCGATACCTCTTCCTACTTTATTTTTAACAGATTTAGAGCGAAAATGTTTTTCAACGTAACTTCCTGTAGAAGAACTAATGTTAACATCATTAGACGTAAAATAAGAATGAAGAAAATGAACATTTAATGAAACTGAATCTATTGGCTTAAAGGCTAGCTGGGTTCCAGCAGTAAAGTTACCGTTAAACAAACCATTGCTAAGAGAAGGCTTGTTACCATCTTTAGATAGGTAAAGACCTCTAAGTGTAAACATATCATTGAATTTAAAGGCGAAACCACCACCAATTCCTTCTGGTCCTCTCATAGTCAAGGGATCTCGACGAATAAATCTAGATAATGCACCTGTACCCGAACTTTTTAAGAATGGGTTACCCTCATCAAAAATATCATTTATCTCTAAATTTTCTGCTCCGACCCAAGTTGTAAAGTTGCCAGTGGGGAAACGATAGTACAATTTATTAACAACTGCATTACCATTTTGCTGAGCATCATGGCTTAGGCGAGTCATTTCAGTACCTGTAAACTCTTTAAGATTTGGAATACTACCAGCTTGAATACGAGTTCTCAATAGATCCTTTCCTGAGAAAGAGGTGCTTAGGAATAATCTTGTCCTATATCCAAAGGTAGCATTGTCGTCGATACGACGGCGTTCTGCAGGTAACAAGCCTTGGTTTGATAAATCTTGTTCTCTAAAATCTAGTGCTCTTTCCCCTGCAGCTGAAGAAAGAGTAAACAAAACTTCACCTTTTAGCTTTGTAGTAGTTGAAAATTGATGATCTTCAAGAAAAGCAGCTCTTGATTCAAGGTTACTTACTCTTGCACCCAAAGCAATTAGTTCTTGTTCAAATTCTTGAGATAAACGTTTTAATTTTTCAATATCTTCTCTTAAAACAGCTACATTTTCCTGTAGTAATCTTTCAATAGTATTTAAACAAGAGTTTAAGCCAGCTGCAAATTCGTTTCTAGAAGCAGAATAGTTACCTCTAAAAGTACGATCAGGATAACCTACAATACAACCATAGCGTTCAACAAGACTTCTAAGTGCTTCATAGGCCCAATCAGTAGGTGAAACATCTTGTAACTCAGATATGTTAGTTACCTGAGACATATTATCGCTAAAAGTCGTATCTCTAAATTGTTTTATATTATCCTGACTAACAGGTACTTTTAGTTGTGGACGATTTTTTAATACGCTTAATGCTTCTTCAGGAGAAACAGTATTTATTTTAGTTTTTTGAATTTTAATTTCGGTAGTTGTAGCTGTTACTCCAGATGTAACTAGCAGAAAAGTTCCCAAAGTCACTGGAATAATTTTAAGAGATTTCGTCAACAAATTTAACATATACATAATCCTCACACCTAGGAAACAAGTAATTTACCCTAGTAAATACTTAGACGTAAAAGTACTCACTTAAATATGATAGACTTCTTCGATTAGATAAAGTTGCTTTTATAATTTATGAAAGCTAATATTCTTTCTATGATTATTTCGAACTTCGTATCTATCTCCATGACGAGAATAAAATTAAATATCGTGAGTATTATGTTTTGCTAATAATTTATATTAGGTTTTTAAATAAACATTGTCTTACTTCTGTAGATTACTTACAGTACATATATAAAAAATATAGTATTTTATTTTCTATGGCTAGAATATTTTTCTAGGCTAAAATAAAAGTATTCTAGGATTTTTAACCTTCATTTTTATGTTTTTTAGTAAGATGATTAGTTATATTTTTATAATTAAAATACGATAACAATTAAATTTTTTACACATATATGTTCATAAAAAAGTCAATATAAGTCATTTGATAAGTATCAGTTAATTAAATTAGAGTATCAATTATGATTAACATTACTGAAATGAGTCTTAGAACATAGTAAAAAATTTTTGAATAATATTTATAAAATTGAAATGTTCAATAAACCAAAAAATAAGTACCAATCAATTATTATTCTCAGCATGATATTAGTCGGATTGACTAGTACTTTTTTTTATTTCCTGAACTTAAAAGATGGACGGAGAAGAGAAAATATAATGATATTAAATTACTTTTTCAGCAAGATCTTAAAAAGGAATCTATTGTTTTAACTCTAGCGGAAGTTCCCGCAAAGCAAAGAAAAGATACCTTAGAAAGAATTGCTTCTCAGAAAAAGCCATCTATAGAAAGAGCACGTGCACGCTATCTTTTATCTGTTGATTTACTCACACAATATGAAGGAGGTCTTGCTCTAAGACAATTAAAGCATTTAGAACATGAATATCCTATCTTAATGCCTTATATTCTATTAAAAAGAGCTAGAGGTTATGAGTTAACAAATAATCTTACACAAGCTAAAGACATTTGGAGAATATTAATTAAAAAATACCCTGCATCTTTTGTATCAGCAGAGGCTTATTATCAATTAGGAAAATATGAATCCAAATATTGGGATGTAGGAATTATCAAGTTTCCTCAACATCCTAAGATTCAAGAATTAATTTACAAGAGACTGGAAGAAGATCCTAAACAATTTGAATTACTAATATCTTTAGCAAGACATGCCATATATGATAAAAAAGCTAATAATGTTCGTAATTATCTAGTTAATAACTATACAGAACAGTTACTTCCTCAAGACTGGGAAACTATTGGGAATGGTTATTGGGAAACTCGAGAATATGATAAAGCTTCTTTTGCATATCTGAAAGCTAAAAAAAGTCCTCACAACCTTTATCGTTTAGCTAGAGGACAAGAATTAGAATTTAATCAAAAAAAAACAAAAAAAATATTTGAAACTTACAAAAAAATACTTGTAAATTTTCCCGATTCTTCAGAAGCATTGCTATCACTAAAGAGATTAATAATATTATCACCTCCTGAAATTGCTCTTAACTATCTTGACCAAGTTATGCAAAAATCCGATGTAGACATTCCAGAAAGTCTTTTGCACAAAGCAAAATTATTGCAAAAATTGAATCGTACTAATGAAGCAGATAAAATTTATAAGTTATTAATTTTTAAATATCCTCATCATAAATCAACTGCTACATATCGCTGGCAAATTGTTAAAAAAGCTGTTAATAAAAAAGATTTTTTAAAAGCTAAAGAATGGGCAAAATCAATTTTTATTGACAATACAGATAGTCCAATAGCTCCAAAAGCAGGGTTTTGGCTAGGTAAGTGGGAAAAAAAATTAGGTAATTTTCAAGAATCTAGACTAGTATTTCAAAATGTAATAAAAAATCATCCTCAATCCTATTATGCCTGGCGCTCTGCTATCCAATTAGGATGGAACGTAGGAGATTTTAATAATTTGCGCCAGATATTCCCTTTGATTAGCCAACCAACTCTTCGTCCCACTCCTCCTGCTGGATCTGAAATATTTAAAACGTTGTATCGGTTAGGTCAAGATAATGATGCATTATTGCTTTTTAAAGCAGAGACTAATCAAAATTATGATTTTAGTGTTAAACAAGGTTTTACTGATGCTTTACTAAAATTAACTCACGGGAAAAATCTTCAATCTATCAATCAGATCTGGAATCTTCAAAATAAAAATAATTTTTCTGAAAAACAAGAATGGAAAAATCTTCGAAAAGAGGATCAATATTGGCGAGCTTTATTTCCACTTCCTTTTTATCAATCCATAACCAATTGGGCTAAGCACTATAAATTAAATCCTCTATTAATTATGTCAGTAATGCGTCAAGAGTCCCGATTTGAAAATAGTAGCGAATCACCTGTAGGAGCAACAGGTATAATGCAAGTAATGCCAATCACTGGAGAATGGATATCTAATCAGATGAACATTAAACACTATCACCTAAATGACTTGAATGATAATATTTTTTTAGGAGTTTGGTATTTAGATTACACTCATAAAAAATATAATAATAATTCTTTATTAGCTGTTGCAAGCTACAACGCAGGACCAAATAATGTATCAAACTGGGTAAAACAATATAAAACCCAAGATCCTGATCTCTTTGTAGAAGAAATTCCGTTTAAAGAAACCAAAAATTATGTCAAATCAGTATTCAGTAACTATTGGAATTATTTACGTATTTATGACCAGGAAACTTACTTGCGATTAAAACAATATAAGTAGTACATATATCAAAATAAGTATTTTACTTATTACTCCACTTATATGGTAAAAATAGAACTTAAAAATTTGTAATTAAAAATAAAATCTATTTTATATAAAATCATTGATTATCTCTTTAATAAATAATTACATCTACTATCTTTTTCTCTATAGGGACATTCTAGTAAAATGATTTTTTGCTTTCTATTGCTCGCTCTACAATTAACAAATTTATTATCGTTAATATCAACACCATCACAATTGATAGTGTCAAGACTATAACCTCTAGAAAACAGTCGTAGTTTTTTTTCTGCGAATTGCCTTATAAGACGATTTTGAGGATTTTCGGTAAGATTGGATATTCCAATGGTAAGAATGATAATTGCAATAATGCTCATAATAATTATATTCATCAAATTTACAATATATTTGATATCATTCTTTAAGTTATTCATTGTAGTTTCCGTAATCTTAATATAAGAATCATTAATTTTTAGTAAACTATTTTCCTTCTGAAATATTTATCTTTTGTAACTAATAATTTAAGTTTTTCAGAAATATGTTAAGGAAGAACTTGTGATATTTAAAACTGTATAAATTAACACAAAAGCTAAGTTTTGAATTATGCATTCTAAAAAATATTTTTCAATTATCTATAGATATACATATTTTTAGCAACCATTATTAGTATGATGTCTTGATTCAATAAATAAGACTTAGATACCTTTTTACTAAATAACACTTTTCTTTTTAACATTTAGCATCATTACTAAATAGTCATACTTAAAGTATTTTTTAATATGTTCTTCTAATATCATTTTTATGAATACAGTATTAATGATTTTTTTGTTTAGAAAAATAAGTAAGAGCTATAACGTTTATTGTCATTATTAAATCAGAATATCTATACATAATACGCTTATTATCCTATCCTATAAAATGATGTTTCTAATAATAAAGTTTACTCATTAAGACTATGAGAGTATTCCTGTTATTGAAATAACTACCTTCCTAAAGATGTCAATATATTACTCTAAAGTATCTCTATCTTGTAATAATGGGGAAATTTAATAATGGAAAAAGGTCTCATGTGGACGCCTTTACTTATATTCTTTAGCTGGTTAACTTGGAACGGATGGAATGAATATAAAAAGTTAGAAGCTTATAATGTATGGTCAAACGAATTTGATACGTCTAAATACGATATTTACTCTATTATTGGACTTAAAGATAAACAGCTAACTTGGGGAACCCCAAAAAGAACTATTTCAGATAATTTGTCCAATTTTTCGTTAAATGATGTTGAATCAATACAGTTACTGATTAATAACAATATTACTACTTTAGATAAATTACCTAACAGAGGAAAAGCATTAATACAGTTTGTTTTTATTGACTCAAACAAATCTGCTATTACAATTCCTTTCACAGAGATTTCTTTAGCAGCACAATGGACAAAACATCTAGACAATCTAAGACTTCAAAAATAAATATCTTTTAGTTTTAAAATACTAAGTAACAAACTTATTTATAACTCAATTGATCTATTTTTTATAATGAGTTCTTTAAATTAGGTATTATTTAAATTAAGGAAATTGGGAGAAAATTATTCGCCCAACTTCCCATGTATTTTAAATTACATTCCAGGTAAATTTAATCCACTAGTAAGAACTTCCATCTTCTCCCTCATTGTTTCAGTTGATTTATTATAGGCATCTTTCATAGCCATTGTTACAAGTTCAGATAAAGCGTTAGGGTCATTATTCATAGCATCTGGACTAATAATAACTTGACGAGGTTCTTGGTTCCCGCTAATGATTACTGTAACTAGCTTCGCTTCGTCACTATAACCCTCGATACCCATTTTTTCTAACTCTTCTTGAAGTTGTTGTGCTCCAGCTTGAACCTGTTGTGCTTTTTTAAATGCTTCTTGAAGTTCCTTAATTTTTCCTAATCCAAATCCAAACCCTTTTCCTTTTTCTTGTGACATATCTTTTAAATAATATTTAATAGAACTAAATTAATAATTATAATCTCCGAGAAAAAGTTCTTATATTTACTTGTTTCTCAATTATAGAGACTATTTATTCCTGGTTTATCGTAGCATAAAGATATAAATTGATTTTAGAGTAATTAAAGTTATGCTTGTTAATTCGTTAGTGTAAAACTATTTTTTTAAATATTGCACACTTTTTTATTATCTTTTTTACAAGTAATATCTAAGAAAGCTTTGATTTTTTTGATATCTATGAAAGGAAGTCGTTTAAGTAAAAATTATCTGCTATTGGAAACATACAATATCCCCATTTAGGCTTATCAATAAATGACTATTTACTTCAAGCGATAGAAAATGCAAGTTAATTAAGTTACGTAATTAATTCATAGAAAACATCTGCTAATTAACATATAAAACATAATGCTTCTATCTTTATAAAAAGAATTATTTGGCTTATAAAAAACATTTGTAATATTAATACTGTTTCTAATAAATAATAAATTCATATTTATTGGATTCTAGTTTCAGAAAATATTTTGTCTAAAATTTCTGTCGCACCTGCATCTCGTAAACATACAGATAGTTCATATCCTAAATTTTCTGCTTGTTCCATATGACCGGAAACAGTATTTTTCAGCATGGTTTTTCCATCTAGGCTTGCTACAATTCCAGTTAAAGTTAAGATATTACATTCTATTTTAGTAGTAACTCCAATGGGTACTTGGCATCCACCTTCTAATGCTCTTAAAAAAGAACGTTCTCCCATGCAACGATAATGAGTTTCTGAATGTTTTAAAACTTCAAGTAATTCCAAAATCCTAGAATCAGCTGCTCTACATTCTATGCCTAAAGCACCTTGCCCTACGGCATGTAAAGAAATATCTTCAGGAATAATTTGATGAATTCTATTATCCATGTTTAAACGTTTCAAGCCTGCTGCTGCAAGAATAATAGCATCGTATTCCCCGGCGTCTAGCTTGGCCAAGCGAGTGTTAACATTACCACGAACATCTTTAAAAATTAAATAAGGGTAGTGATGCCTAAGTTGAGCCAACCTTCTAAGAGACGATGTACCAATAATAGATCCTTCTGGCAAAGTATCTAATTTGTTATTTTTATATTTTTCATTAACAACTAACGCATCTGCAGGATTTTCTCTCTCTGTTATGCAGCCTAACATTAAACCTTCTGGTAAATTAGTTGGTAGATCTTTCAATGAATGAACTGCAAAATCTATTCGATTCTGCAACATGGCTACTTCTAACTCTTTTGTGAATAGTCCTTTATCTCCTATTTTTGCAAGAGCAACATCTAAAATATTATCTCCTTGTGTACTCATAGTTTCTATTTGAAACTCATAATTAGGATAATGCTTTTGCAGTTGTTCTTGTATCCAGTAAGTTTGCACCAATGCTAATTGGCTTTTTCGAGAACCAATGCGAATTAAACGATTAGAAACAACCATAAAGAATAAGTTATTATTTGAACGTAATCATGAAAATTAGATGAGTACAGATTATCGTAGTCTTTGTTCATAGAATAGATAAGAATAATCATATGTGAAAAAATTTATATTTCTTTACACAGAACGATATAAGACTATTTTATGGATTTCTATTCTACAAATAGTCTTGTAAGATATCATTGCTTAACAATCTATAGCACTTTATTATAAATATAAAGTCGATGGATATAGTGTAATTTTTGATTAATTTTTAAAGTAATGAATTCATAAAACTTCACAAAATATGAGACGCTATTATTTAAAAATTAGACTTTTAAATGATAGTGATTGCTAGGGTAGATTATAAAAAAATAATGCTAGATTTATTCGCCAGTAGGGAAACCTTTTTCAGATATGCTTCCTATGGATTTTATTTACAAACTAATTTCGATATTTATTGTTAATAATTAGCACAAACTAAATATATATATAAATTCTACTAATATAAATTTTAGAAATCTTTATATAAAAATTAAAATATCTTCAATTATCAATAATTGAAGATATATTAGTTTAATAACTTAAATGATCAGTTGAAAAATAATTACTAAAAAATATTGCTTACTCAATAATTAGAAAAAAATAAAAATCACTTAGAACTTTTTCTATTTTTTTCTAATTATTTGGCGAATCGTCTATAGAATCTGTAATAATCTAGAAAAGTAGTATCTGTTTTATCTACATTTGTTAATAAATGAAATTAAATCAGGTTTTGGTAATCTATTTGGATACATTAACTTTGTTCAAGGAAAATTAGTTTTGAAGAAAATAGGTCCACATTAAAAAAATCAAATCTTACCAATAGCATAAAAGATTATGAAAAAATTATTTTTCTAATCTGCTTAGGTCTAAAGTATATAGCCCTCAGAACGAGAGCTAACTAAAAATTTCATCAACTCAATTACTGGAGGTACATTCTAAAATGTCTATTCGCTTATATGTAGGTAATTTGCCTAAAGAAAATATTGAACGTCAAACTCTAGAAGAATTGTTTATTGATGCCGGCGAAACTATTTCGATTAAAGTTATCAAAGAACGTAAGACAGGTAAGTGTCGGGGTTTCGCGTTTGTTACTGTTCTGACAGATGAATTAGCAGATGCGTTTATTGAAAAATATAATGGTCAATCTTTTATGGAAAATCCTCTTAAAATTGAAAAAGCTCTTCCAAGAGCTAAAGGGAAAGATTCCTCAGATGAAAGCACTGATATTAAACCTGCACCTACTAGAGCTAAAAAAAGCACTAACAAAAAACGTGATAACAGGACTCAGATATCAGGAAACTCTGGGAATGAAGGCTTTCAACCCGATCCTCGTTGGGCAGATCAATTGGCTCAATTAAAACAAATACTGGCAACATCTTCATCTTCCAAAAATTAGAGAGTAATAGATAAATGATAAATAAGGGATGGATTAATTAGCTAAAGCCTGCCTCATCCCCTATCGTTCATTTAATGTAAAAAATTCAAAAGCAGAATTTAATAAACTTTAAATTTAAAGGAGGTAATAGATGACTGATCCAATAATAGTTATGAAACAACAAGTTGGGAAAGCTGCCGCTGAATATATTGAATCTAATTCAATTATCGGTTTAGGAACAGGATCCACAACCGCTTACGCAATAGAGCATATTGGAAAACGCTTGCAATCTGGTACCTTGAAAAACATAGTAGGTATTCCGACTTCGTTCCAGGCAGAAGTTTTAGCTAAACAATATAATATTCCTCTTAGCACTCTAGACATGGTAGATCACATCGACATTGCAATTGACGGAGCAGATGAAGTTGATCCATATAAAAATCTCATCAAAGGCGGTGGCGCTGCTCACACTCAAGAAAAAATTGTTGATAGTCTTGCTAAAAAATTTATTGTAGTGGTTGATGGCAATAAAATGGTAGATAAATTAGGCTCTACTGTTCCAGTACCAGTTGAAGTCATACCTAAAGCTCTTACCCCAGTAATAAGACAATTAAAAGAACTTGGAGGTAGTCCTGATTTACGAATGGGTGTCAAAAAAGCTGGACCAGTTGTTACAGACCAAGGCAACTTGATAATTGATACTAAATTTGACTATGTTAATGATCCAAAAAGTTTAGAAGCAATAATTAACAATATTCCAGGTGTCTTAGATAATGGCTTATTTGTTGACGTGGCAGATTTGATTTTGATAGGTGAAATTATTGAGGATGTTCCTGTAGTAAGAGAATTTTAAAAAACGTGTTCTTATAATTGTATTAAATGAAATAGATGTCAGAGATATTTAAATTTTCAAGAAAGATAAGATTTTAAAATATTTACTTTATTATTGTTTTAAACGGTATCTGATTAAAATATCTTGTTTAGTCCAGGGTGCAGGAGTTGAACCTGCCTTGCACGAATTATGAGTTCGTTGCCTCAACCGCTCGGCCAACCCTGGGATTAATTTAAAGCTAACATATTATAGCGCAATAGTGAATAGATAAAAATATTTGTGTAACTGTTCAACTAAATTATTATAATCAAGAAGAATTTTGTATCATTCAATCAACAAGATGAAAACAAATGCAACGGTAAGGCTTACAGTATTATTATCAGTACTTATAGGTACTGGTACCATGGGAGCTTATTTCGCTTATCAGGCAGGCTCTCAAGCCCTTAAAGGAGTAAATCAATTAAATACTAATCCTAGTAAAAAATTGGTGGATAACTCCAACACATTCACCCAACCAACTCAGTTCAAGCCTATTGACGAAAAAACTGTATTAAGTAAGGTTTATGATTATACAAATCAAAAAAAAGAATTAGTAAATTTCCACAAAAACGAATCTCAAGATGACAAAACTCAAAATATTCATAATAAAACTTCAAAAAGCTTACCTTTGCAAGTTACGGATCGAGAAGTAATACTAGAAATAAAAGAGGTCCTAAATGAAGGTGAGGCAATGCTTTTGAAAATTAATTTACAAAATAAAGGGACTGATAAAATTAAATTTCTTTATAGTTCTTTAGAAATTCGTGATGATAAGAATTATTCTCTTGGGGCAACCATAAAAGGTCTTCCAGAAGTCTTGCCACCTAAGAGTAATATTTTTAGGGGAGAGATAAGAATTCCTCATTTTTCTATTAAGAAAAGTAGAACTTTATCTCTAAGTTTAACTAATTATCCTGATAGAAAGCTTAAACTCAATATAAATAATATTCCTGTGATCTGATAATTATTTAAAAGTTATCACATTTGATATATGTCAACTTCAGATATTTTAATACGGGTTTTATCAGTTTTTTTCCTTATAGCCATTAATGCATTTTTTGTTACTGCAGAATTTGCGATGGTTTCGGTTAGGAGATCAAGGATTAGTCAGTTAGTTAAGGCTGGAGATATTCAAGCTCAAACAGTTCAATCTTTGCAGCGTAGTCTTGATCGCTTGCTTTCAACGACACAGTTAGGCATAACACTATCCAGTTTGGCCCTAGGCTGGGTTGGAGAAAGTGTTATGGCCAAGTTAGTGATAGAAGTCTTAACAAAATCACCATTGCCGAGATTTGTTAGTATAAGCCTATCTCATAGCATTGCTATACCTTGTGCTTTTCTGTTTTTGGCGTATTTACAGATTGTTTTAGGAGAATTATGCCCTAAATCATTATCCTTGTTGTACTCGGAACAACTAGCTAGATTCTTAGGACCTTCAATTAGAGTTATATCACAGATATTTAATCCTTTTATTTGGATTTTAAATCAATCGACACGTTTTTTATTACGCAGCATTGGAATTCAGTATACGGGGCAAGAAAGGTACAGTCAGGTTACTCCTGAAGAATTACAATTAATCATATCTACAGAAGGAGAATCAACAGGTCTAGAAGCTCAAGAGAGAGCTCTGCTTAAAAATATATTTGAGTTTGGTACAGTTACGACAATGGAAGTTATGGTTCCTCGTACTCAATTAATTGCTGTTTCAGAAACTACTACTTTTGAAGAATTATTGGAAGAAGTAACTAAAACTGGACATTCTCGCTACCCAATTAAAGGTGATTCTCTTGATGATATTCTAGGTATTATTGATTTCAAAGATCTTGCCGAACCTTTAGCTCAGGGGGAGTTGAGTTCAAACTCTTTTCTATGCGCTTGGGTTAAACCAGTAAAGTTTGTCTCTGAATCAATGCCTCTTGATGAATTATTATCTTTAATGCAGAGATCACAACTAAAAATGGTAATTATAGTAGATGAATTTGGAGGAACATCTGGGCTAATTACAATACAAGATGTAATTGGAGAAATCCTAGGTAATGATTCAGAAGATATAACTGAAAAAAAGGAAATATTAAAAATAATTGATGAAAATAATTTTTTAATAGAGGCTCAATTAAATTTAGAAGAGCTCAATAATGTATTAGGTTTAAACTTACCTTTGATAGATGAATATCAAACATTGGGAGGTTTTTTATCATATCAGTGGCAAAAGATACCTATGCAGGGAGAAATATTAAAGTATGACAATTTATTATTTACTATCGTTAAGTCTGAAGGCCCACGTTTAAGACAAATTCATATTCAAAGAAAACCTTCTAGCAACTACGATATTTTGGGGAAAAATGCCAATAGTTCAGGAGATTGCGATGATATGAACATGGAGAATAATTATGATGGAGAATAGGAGATTCGAACTCCTGGCCTCTGCGGTGCGATCGCAGCACTCTACCAACTGAGCTAATTCCCCAATAAAAAAATGCATTGAAATAAGTTTATGTTGTATGGGTATATACAAATTCTGGATACTTAGCGGGACTGACGGGATTCGAACCCGCAACTTCCGCCGTGACAGGGCGGTGCTCTAACCAGTTGAACTACAGTCCCAATTTCTGTTGCTAAAGTAATATAACTATTTTCTGTATATATTGTCAAGTTAAAACAATAAAGACACTGTAATATGTCTTTATTGTTTTACTTTTTTTAAATTTATTGATGAAATTTGTAACTATTTATATATTAATCTTGTAAGATGATCTCGAGAACTTTATTATAGGATTTTTGTATGAATCTAAAGAGTAGTTGGACAATATATAAAGAATTTCGTTTTGAAGCAGCACACAAGCTACCTCATCATAAAGGGAAATGCTCTCGTCTTCATGGACATAGCTGGGTAGGAAGAGTTTATATTACACAAAACAATTTACACGATGAGGGATCACAAAAAGGTATGGTTATGGATTTTGGTGATATCAATAATTATTTAAATCCTCTTATAGAAAATTTTTTAGATCATTACTATCTTAACGAAACTACAGGCTTAGAAAGCCCAACTAGTGAGGCCGTTGCGCAATGGATTTTCGAACAACTTGAAAAAGCAAAGCTTCCTGGATTAACCATGGTTGAAGTAAAAGAAACTTGTACATCTTCTGCTAGCTATGTTAAGGGTTCTAATTCGTAAAAACTTAATATAATAATATGACAGGCAAAATATTCTTTGTAGGTTCAGGAGTATTTAATATATCTTATTTGACTCTTAGGGGATATTATTTACTATCTAATGCAGAAGTAGTAATATATGACACTTTAATTGATTCGAGTTTATTAGAATTGGTACCAGTTAATTGCCTCAAAATTTATGTTGGAAAACGTCGAGGTAAATTAAGTACTCATCAAAAATATATTAATAACTTATTAGTAAATCATTGTTTGTTAGGGAAGAAAATAGTAAGGTTAAAAGGAGGTGATCCTTCCTTATTCGGGCGTCTTACAGAAGAAGTATATGCCTTAACGCAAGCTAATTGTAAGTACGAAATAATTCCTGGTATTTCTTCAGCATTGGCAGCTCCTGTATTAGCTGGAATTCCAATTACTGATAAAAAAATAAGTCAATGCTTCACAATATTAACGGGACATGACTTAACCATATTAGACTGGGAAACATTAGCTAGAAGTAATACACTAATAATTCTGATGGGAATAAAGAATCTTAGTAAAATTATTGATAAATTAATAATTAATGGTAAGTCTTCAAATGAATCGGTTGCAATCGTTCATAATTGCGGAAGTTCCAATCAGATAACAATTACAGGAACACTAAAAACTATAGTTGATAAGATTGCAGCTAATTATTTATCTCCAGCTATTATCATAATTGGAGAAGTAGTAAAATTAAGAAATATGCCATCGTCTTCTAATCTCCCCTTAGCAGGTAAAAAAGTAATAATAACTCGTTCTCATGAGTCTTCTAGTCAATTTAAATTTCAGTTGCAAGAAGCTGGAGCAGATGTTATCACACTACCTTTGTTAGAAATACTACCACCTTCTTCTTGGGAAAGACTAGATGGAGCAATTCAAGAAATTTCATCTTTTGATTGGCTGGTTTTGACTTCTGCAAATGGGGTGAAGTTTTTTATGGAAAGATTACATGACTTAGGAAAAGATATTCGTATTTTAAATAATATTAAAATTGCTGTTGTTGGTAAAAAAACAGCTGATTATTTAAAGAAATTTTACTTAAAACCTAATTTTATACCTTCTGATTTTATTGCTGATTCATTAGTTGAAAATTTTCCAGAAGATATCAATGGTAAAAAGATCTTATTTCCTAGGGTAGAGACAGGAGGAAGAGATATACTTTTAAAAGAATTTATAAAAAAAGGGGCTAGTATCACTGAAGTCCCTGCTTATCAATCAATTTGCCCTAAAAATATTGATAATGAAATATGGAAAATATTAAAAAATGAGCAAGTAGATATAATTACTTTTACTAGTTCTAAAATTGTTAAACATTTCTATCATTTATTCAAGAATATATTTCCTGATAGTATAGAAGAAAAAAAGATCTTATCTAAATTAGATAATGTTTATCTAGCATGTATTGGACCTCAAACTTCAAAAACCTGCAATGATTTATTTGGCAGAGTTGATGTTGAAGCAAAAGAATACACGTTAGAAGGCTTAACTAACCAATTAATTGATTACTTTTCATAGAGACTGCCATTCCGGATATAGGCGTATATACAAACCACCAATATGTTTCATTAGATTGTATTGAATATATCAAGATAATCAGATATTAAATTATTTATAATTTTTGCAATTGATTCTTAACTAAGAAATTATGTATAAAATATTAAGCCGAATATTCCTGTTCTTAAAAGTTTAGGAATATTCGGCTTATAAAAAACTTGAAGCTTAAATTAAAACTTGGTTTATTTTAAAATAATCCTAAAGTTAAAGATTTATCAATAGGAAAGGTTGCACCTATGCCTAACCATAGTGCTACAGCTGTTCCAAAAAGAAATACGCTAGAAGCTAGAGGACGGCGGAAAGGATTTTGAAACTTATTTACACTTTCAATGAAAGGAATAAGCATTAATCCTAAAGGTATAGCTGCTTGACAAGCAATTCCCAATAATTTACTGGGAAGAATTCTTAGAATTTGGAAAACAGGGTATAGATACCATTCAGGTAAAATTTCTAAAGGCGTAGCAAAAGGGTTAGCTGGTTCTCCAACTAGAGCTGGATCAAGAACAGCCAAACCACTTATTAGACCAATAGTTCCAAAGATTACCACTGGAAAGATATAAAGTAAATCGTTAGGCCAAGCTGGTTCTCCGTAATAATTATGACCCATTCCTTGAGCTAACTTAGCACGCAATTTAGGATTGCTTAAATCTGGCTTTTTTTCAATGGCCATTTAATTAATTCTCCTTATTAGTATGAATAATAGATTATTCATGTTTTTGCTTAAACATTAATAATCAGAATCAAATTATCTAAACTTTGTTAGTAGTTAATTTGTTCTAATTAACATTTTGAAATTCAGAATTACAAAGGACCAGAGATTCCTTGTTTACGAATCATTAAGAAGTGGGCTAACATAAACACCGCAATTAACCAAGGGAAAACAAAGGTGTGTAGACTATAAAAACGAGTAAGTGTTGCTTGACCTACACTTTGTCCTCCTCTTAATAGTTCTACTAGTGAGTCTCCTACTACTGGGATAGCTGCTGGTACACCAGAAACTATTTTAACTGCCCAATAACCAACTTGATCCCAAGGTAAAGAATAACCGGTTACTCCAAAAGAAACTGTAAGCACAGCCATGGTGACCCCTGTTATCCAGGTTAATTCACGAGGTTTTTTGAATCCACCTGTAAGATATACTCTGAAAACATGTAATATCATCATCAAAACCATCATACTAGCTGACCAACGATGGATAGAACGGATTAGCCATCCAAAGTTAACCTCATTCATGATGTATTGAACTGAGTTGAATGCTTCAGCAACACTAGGTTTATAATAAAAAGTCATTGCAAAACCAGTAGCAAACTGGATGATGAAGCAGACTAGAGTAATTCCACCAAGACAATAAAAAATATTAACGTGGGGTGGAACATATTTGGTAGTAATATCATCAGAAATAGCTTGGATTTCTAAACGATCATTAAACCACTGATAAATTTTAGAATCTGTAACTTGTTTAGAGAACATTGAAACTATAATCCGTTATCAAATATAAGATAGATGATTGGTATCGTGAGTGATTCACTGTACTGTCTTTTAAGAGGTATTCTCGCTAAGGTTTAAACTTTAGTAAACACAGTGTCTTATTAAGAAATTTAACATAATCATTGCCTTCACTCCAATATAATTTGCATTATTACTAAAGAATTTTGAGTATGTTAAAGCTGAAAACCTAGTATATGTAGTGTTAGTCTTTTTATAAAGTTAAATATATAAATTAAATATATAGATTCTATAGTTGTTATTCAATATAATTTGCTACCGTGGTGTAAAACTAACTTGAAGATTTTTTTGTCAGTTCTATAATTTTTTTAAGAATAATGTTGAACCAAGTATCTTTTGCGCTGCTATTTTTTTTATTATTGAGAGACTAAACACTATTTTAAATAAAACAGCCCTATCTCAAGTATTAAACAACATCAAACTGCAGATCAAGATTAAATATTTAAGTAAAGATACATATAAAAACTTATTAAACTTTGATAAATTTAATTTTTATTTTACCAAAGATCTAAAATTATTTTTAGGATAATTATAATGAATCCTCCGAGTTCTTATAATCGGAGGGATTCGAGAAATCATGAAGTCATAGCAATGATTATATATTGTTACCAAAAACTTGGTTTTTTACTGCTTCGAATTCAGAAAGTAACTCTTTTCTATTAGATGATTTCCAAAGGTAACGCCAGGTAAACCAGAGTGTATAGCCTAATCCAATTATTTGTAATAAAGGAGCTAATAAAGGAACATCATCAATAGCTCCTAAAACAGCAATCATGATCTTGACACTAATGAAAGATAGAATCAATAAGCCAAGAGTAGTTAGGGGCTGTTTATACTCGCTAAAGAATCGACCAACATATTCGGGAACTTTAGCAAAACTATCTACCATAGGAGTTAACCATTCCTGCCAGGGTTGATTACCTAGAGAAAAAGCTGGTGTAAGACTTCCTTCTGTTTCAGTACTTAAGTCTTTTGGGTTTGTTTGCTCTTGAACATTGAATTCCATATCTGCTGTATCCTTTTCAAAATCTAAGAAGTGAATATTGTAAATGCCAAAAGACATCACACTATAAAATAGACTGCCTAACCTGCGCTCATTTTATAAGCTACCTTTAACAGGTAGATCTTTTAAGTACAGACAAGACAATAATAAACATTTTTATCGGATTTTAAAACCTTAAAAAACAATTTAGACAAATTATTGATTAACTCTCTAGTGTTTAGTGAGATAATGTTACATTAATTAACGAAATATAGTTAATTTTTGTTCCTCTTCAATTTCGATTTATAATATTTCTATTGTTTAGGAACAGTAAATTTCACAGGAATTATTTGGACTTTCAGTTAACTTAACTTTATGTAATACAACTCCCAGATTTCTAATTGGTTCTTCTAATAGCTGAGCAATATAAAGAGTGATATTTTCAGCTGTAGGAATAGTTTGAACAAAATATGGAATATCTTTATTAAGGAACGTATGATCAAAAGGTTCTATGACATAGTCATTAATTATATTTTGCAAATCTACAAGATTTACGATCATTCCAGTACGTACATCAATATTACCGCTTACAGATATGTCTAGATGATAATTGTGTCCATGGCCATGAACACGAGCACATTTTCCATAAATATTTGTATTTTCTTCTAAGCTAAGATTAGGAAGAGCTAGACGGTGCGCTGCACTAAAGTGGACTTGGGTGGTTAATGTTGCCTGCATATCATTTCCTCGGTATTCAGCCCAAAGTTTGGGGTGCTCAAATAACTTTATGCCAGTAATAGGTAGATGTGGATATAAGTGTTCCCAAATTATCCTAGCAATATTTTCAGTAGTGGGTAAAGTATCACTAAATTCTTGCCAAATATTATTTAAACAAGAATAGTTAAGTTCATCAATAACTCGTTGTTTAATTATTTTTTTAATAAAAGAAAGGTTTTCAACCATTCCATACTTATTTATTTCTCCTTCCAGTGAAATAAATAAAACGTAGTTATGTCCATGACCTGGGGAAAAACTGTTAGCTCCAAATTCTTCTTCATTCTTAGTTATACTCCATTCTGGCAAGTAGTATCGATGACTGGCACTAAATTCGGCGCGACGATTGACAGTACATTTCATGATAAATGTGATACTAAGAAACTTTAGTAGAATTTTTTAAATCCATATACTTTAGTATAGATCGTTTTAAATTATTTCTAAAAATATATAGAACACATATTATAAAAAATTTTTACTGTCGGCTTGGTACGAAATAGTTCTCTAAATACGATTCTTAGAAAAACCGTTAAAAATCAAGTTTCAATCAAATCAATTAAGCTAGTCAAGAGAAAACTATAATTTTTTACAATTCCAATCAAGTATAAAATATTCATCATACTTATTTTTTATGATTTATTGGCGTAGCAAACAGTCATAAACTAGTACAATTATCAATATTGCTAATATTTTTGGTATGCATAATGACTAACATAGAAATATATACATGGAGTTCTTGCCCTTTTTGTATTCGGGCTAAAGCACTACTTAATCAAAAGAATTTAAAATTTGTTGAATACTGCATTGATGGAGATGAAGCAGCACGAGCTAAAATGACTGAAAGAACCAATGGAAAAAGTAGTGTACCTCAAATTTTCATTAACAATAAGTTCATTGGAGGTTGTGATGAATTACATTCTATGGAAGCAACTGGAGGTTTAGACAAGTTATTAGAAGAGTAAGCAAATAATGAAATTAGCATTTGTTGTTGATCCTATTTCAGAACTTGAGCCTAATCATGATAGTACTATTGCCATGATAGAGGCGGCTCAGGACTTAGGACATGAAGTATGGGTCACTAAAATTAATAAACTTAGCATTATTGAAGGAAAAGCTTGGGCAAGAATGTCCAGGATAGAAGTAGACCTAACATTTTTTAGGGAGAAGCAAAAACCTAAAAATATTTCTTGGTATGAGATATCTTCCCAAAGATTAGTATGTTTAGATGATATGAATGTTGTTTTTATGAGGAAAGATCCTCCTGTTAACATTCGTTATCTTTATGCAACATATATCTTAGATCTTATTAATCCCATAAATACCTTGGTTCTCAATTCACCTAGAGGATTACGTGAAGCTAACGAAAAGATATATGCTTTACAATTTCATCAGTTCATGCCGCCTACTATCGTAGGTAAAGATAAAGAGATTATCCATGACTTCGTACATACATACAAAACAGCTGTTTTAAAACCATTAGGAGGTAAAGCTGGCGAAGGGATTTTAATTTTAAACCTACAAGATCCTAACCTTAATTCAATTATTGAAATTAGTACTCATCAGGGGCAGGAACCAGTAATGATACAACAGTTTCTTCCTGAAGCAAAATATGGAGATAAAAGGATTATTTTACTAAATGGTAACCCTATAGGAGCAGTAAATAGAGTACCTACTGGCCAAGAATTTAGAGGGAATATGGCTGTTGGAGGAAGAGTTGAAAAGGCAGAAATTAGTCTTCAAGAGCATGACATGTGTAAAGTTTTAGGAAAGAAATTACGGCAAGATGGTTTATATTTTGTAGGAATTGATATTATAGGTGGCTATCTTACTGAAATAAATGTTACTAGTCCTACTGGTATCAGGGAAATTGATAGTCTTGATCAGAAAAATTTAGGTCAAGAAGTAATTAAATGGGTAACATCTCAATAAAAAATTGTAATTAATATATTAATTTCTATGACTTTACTCTCAATTCCAACATGGATGATCCATATTGCTAGTGTAACTGAATGGATAATCGCTATTTGGCTTGTATGGACTTATTCAGAAGTAAGCAATAAGAATTATTGGAAGTTTCTTTCAGTTGCTATGCTACCATCATTGGCCAGCGCTTCATGTGCATGCCTTTGGCATTTTTTTGATAATTCTCCATCTTTAGATTGGCTGGTAACTATACAAGCAGCATTAACTTTATTAGGTAATAGTACTTTGTGTCTTGCTGGCAGACATATTTTTCTTAATTCCCAAGCTATAGATAAAGAAAATTCCGGATCCAGTGAGTTGACCTAACTGAGTTATCTTTCAATAATTACGTGGTGTATTCTACTAAAATTCTAAATGTTTTATTATGTTATCTGTAAATACATTATTCTTATTATCTTTATTTCCTTATCTTGGTTTTTTATGGTTTTTAACATACTCAAAGGAAACACCAAGACTTGCGTTAATAGGTTTTTATTGTTTATTGATTTTTGTTGCAATAACAATTCCTGCTGGTATTTTTGCAAAAGAAGTATATGAAGAAGAGTTAGCCAATATTGATTGGTTACATGGAGCAGCTGAACTATTCCTCACATTGTCTAATACTTTAGTAGTATTTGGATTCTATGAAGAAATTATTAAATATAAAAATAAACAAGATAAATAAATTGTATTACCCTTGTTTTCTTGATTTTTCGATAGTATTTGAGCACTCGTAAATATTACAAAAATTAATTTGAATAACGTAAAAATAAAAATATTTCTTGATTTTATAGATAAAGATGAGCTTAAAGCATAATTTTTGTATTAGCTATTTTAATTATTACATTATGATTGATTAATGTAATGCTATCCTTTAGTAAAAAAGAAATACTTATCTAATAGACCTTATATGAAAATAGTAAAAACTTTAAAAGCAAAAATTTTTAGATACTCTACAGCATCTCTAGCCTTATCTGGATGTTTATTCACTTTATCTCCTGATCTTTCTATGGCTAATGGAAATTCAGGTTTAGTTATTTTTAGTGGTATAGAAAATCGTAGTGATATTTTAGAGTATAAGCTTGATTTTAACGGACGCCCTAAGTTTTATGGTGAACGTATGAGGTTGCGTGTACCTAAAAAAAAATTAACTCAAGGCGTTAGCAAATTCTTTGTATCTTATCTTAAAGATCCAAAGTTTGATGGGAAGTTTAATACAAAATCTGTAGATGTTCGTGTTGGTGGAGAATCTATCCCGATTAAAGAAATTTATTGGGACAAAGAAAATCGTGTACTAGAGATTGATATAGAAAAAGATCTTGAGGCAGGGAATTCAGTTGAACTTGTATTCTCTAATCTTAAAAATCCTAGTTCTGGTACTTATTATTTTATTTGTGATATTTTAACTTCTGGACAAATTCCACTTAGAGTTTATGTTGGTACCTGGATAGTTTCTTTTTCTCGTACCTAAATGTTACTAGAAATAGTGTTTTCAAGAAAGTTTATTAACTTTCTTAAAAACGCTTTTCATACCTAACACGAAATCCATTAAGAGCATAATCATAAGATAAACGTACATAACCTTTGTTTTCAACTTCATATATGGTTTCTAAAAAAGGGACAATTCTAAAATCTGCACTATTAATAGTTTCATTTACAGATGACTCTAAATCGTAAATAAAACTTTGAAATACCATTGGTAAAGCTAATTGTACAATACCAAATTGTACTAATTGTTCTGTATTCTGATCTTGTAATTCTTCTGCTAAAACTAAAAATTGTTCTCCTAATAAACGAACAATTTCTCCTTGGGATCGTGGAGGATTACTAGTTAAATTAATAACAGGATTACTTAATAGTTGCTCTCCTACAGTTCCTTTTGTTGTAATAGCTTGTAAGCAAATACTAGCAGTTTCTAAATCTGTTTCAGATAGATGAGTAGTATTTTGGATTGGTTTAAGTAAATTATTTATTTGGCAAACTTGATTTGCATCTTTTCCTAAGTTTGGAGTTAATTGAGACAAAGGACCATCAAGTGATAAATCAATATCAATCCTTTGTACCTTACTTAAACTGTCATCAGGAATTTCAGTAGTATCTCCTGTTCGAAAATTTCTAGCCGTGTCCGGAACCTCTGAAACAATAGCTCTCATAGAAATATCTAAACTAGGATTTAGTAAACCTTTTTCTGGAATAAAGACAATCTTATTATCTTTTCTTCGTTCAACGAAGAAACGAGTGTCTAAGAAATTTACTAAACCTCTATTTACATCAATTTTCCCTTCTGGTTTTACTGAAGTAAAGTCTGTTAATGAACCACTTATCATAACGTCGCCACCAAAATCAAATCTAAACAAAGGTAATACTTCGATAAATAAATTTTCAAGACTTAATTGAAAATTCTGTAATTCAGGAATAAAGGAAATAAACTGACTATTTGCATTATTCTGTCTTGATCTTCTCTTTACCCATTGATTAATTTGAGCAACAGTCTCTTCCTGGTCTTCCACCTTTGTTGGTAAGAATATTTGCCCATCAATTAATTTTATTTGACCACCAATAATTGGTTGAATAGCAGCACCTGTTATTGTCAACTCACCGTCTACTATACCTTTATACAATTCCTCTAATTTTATTTCTCCTTTATCAATTGAAATAATTAAAGGATTGTTTAAGTTTTCTTGTGGTTTAAATAAAGGTAGAATACCACTAATTTTTAAGGTACTGTCAGCAAAATTACCTTGTATTTCTTTGACATCAATAATTTGTTTATTAATATTGATCTTCCCGCTAACTGTTAGTGGTTGAGAAAGTGTTTTGCTCTGAAATATTGTTTCATTAAGTATAATGGCTCCCCCTATACTTAAATCTGATAATAATAATCCTTGGGATGCATCTAATTGACCTGTAGCTTGTGCATTAATTTGACCTTCTCCACTAGTTAAAGATATTTGTTCGTTTGTTATGATACTTAGCAATTGAAGTGCCTCAGTATCTAGTTGAATATTAATATCAAACTCATTATTTTCTTCATAGTTTATGAACGGAATATTAACAGATGCAAATATTATTGATGATTCATTAGTTAAAAGTTGAAATCGAGAATTTTCGTAACTAAATTGTCCTTCAACGGTTGAATTTAATGATTGTCCTTCAAATGCAGCATCTACAAATGCAAAATTACCTTGGAGTTGGGGATTGAAAGTATCTCCAATAATAGAACCTGATGCATTTAATGCTCCAGTAGCATTTATGGGAATATTTATAAAATTTTTAATAGTGTCAACTGAAAGATAGTTAATTTGCCAGTTAGCATCAATTTCTTGTAAAGAAAATTCTCCATCTAAACCAAGACTAGTACCATTAATTTGAATAAAAGCAGGATTAATGTTGATAATATTATTTGCGAGCTTAGCATTAATTAATACTTCATCAATAGGAATAAATGATTGTCTTCGAACAATTAAACCTAAAGGATTTATAACATCACGATAAGGTTCTCGAGAATGCCATTCCCATTTTTTACCTGTTAAAGTGATATCTACTCTGGGATCGTGCAAATTACCCCCTAATATGATATTTGTATCAAAGTTTCCACGAATATCAAGTTCAGTAGGGACGCCCCATTTTTCTTTCTTATCAGCTAGATTACGTATATTTTGATCGATTATTGCTAATAAATTGATTTGTTCTGCAATATTAGCATCAACATTCCCTATTGATTCAGGCAAAAGATCTACTATGTTTTGACTGTCAATAGTTTTAACTTGTAATAAATCGAGTAAACGTTCGATATTAAAAACTTTTGATATGGCAAATAAATCTTTTATTTGTCCCTCTTTAATGCTTAATACACCACTAATATCTTCTGAGATTAAATTAATTGATGCTTGCGCTTGATATAAGCTTTTTCTTAAGCCTAAAGTAATATTTTCTAAGTTGATAATATTATTTTTATAAACTATTTCAGCCCCTAACTGTGGTGTCTCAATAAGATCAGTATTAGGGTTTTTAATTTTTAACTTTCCTTTCCCTTCTAAGTTAAATGGATTGATAATAATTTCAGTGTCTAGTACACCTGAAATGTAATTGGATATATTATAGTTTTTACTCGGAGGTATATTAAAAATATTAAGCGGAAGTGCTTTAATAGTAGCAACTACATCATCATTTTTTAATTTACTTTGTATAACCATTGGTACTTCTGAGCCAAATTTCTGAAGTAATGTAAAAAATGATGGGAGATATGGCAAAGAACATTTTGACTTAATACATGGTTGCAAAGACATTTTAATTATATCTTCAGAACCTTGTAAATCAACAAAGATACTTTTCCCCACAGGAATATTGATTTTACCTACTAGTAAAGGTTCAAAAAATTTTTCATTAATAGCAAAATTTTGTAGAATTAAATCTCCTAGTATTTGAAGGTTTCCTCCAGAGAATACATCAGTTAATAATTTTTTTATAATCAAGGTCCCTTTAAACCTTCCACTACCTTTTAATTGTAGTTCTTTAGCAAAAAACTTTATTTTAGAAGAAGATGATGGGAAAAATTGATTCAGATGAATTTTGTCAAGAATCGAATTTACTTCTAAAGAAAGATAAGCGTTTATATCGGGTTTTGTAAATATATTAAAAACAAAAATGTCTCCAGTTGCATTTAAAGATTGTTTATATTCTTGAGACTGAATTATTATATTTTTGGCTTTAATTCGTAAATTCTCTTCTCTATTAAATAGATTTGATATATTACCAGAAAGTATCGCTTGCCCACTTAAATTACTGCTATTAGTTTTTAATGTCTTAGGAAGAATGTTATTTAGAATTAATCTTGGATTGAATTGAGATGCATTAATTTTAGAATTCCATCTATTATGTTTTAAATGAGTTGTAGAATTTATAATTCCTTCGCCTGCTGTTAATTGCAAATCAATATGTGCTTCTGTATTGGTAAGATCAGGTTTTTTTCTTATTAAAGGTAGTAGTCGACTTGAAATAGCTATTTGTCCTTGAACTTTGTGATTTAAAACAGGCAAGTTAGATATGAAATTATCTAAATGGAAATCAGAAAATCGGGCTATTCCTTTTATGGTTCCATCGCTTAAAGTACTTGTAATCTTGATAGGATTATTGTTTAGAAAAAATTCTATATCAGCATTTCCACTAAAGCTATTAATATTAGGAGTAGTTCTTAAAGAAGAGATAAAAGAATTTATGTTGCCAGTAATATTTACTTTGCTAGTAGTCTGTATCTGATTCGATAAGATAGGAGAATGAGATTTAAAAAAAAGATGGTTGGCTTTAATTGAGGAAGTTAAAATACCGTTTCTGATTTCTACATCAGTAGTCACAGGGTTATTCTGTAAAGATATCTGCATAGTTCCATTAATATCAAAATTTTTGATATCAGAAATTTTAATATTAGATAAATTTATTAAAGAACCACTGAAGTTTATGTTGCCTCGATCAAGATTTACAGAGGTAGGTAAAAGCGAAAAATACCTATTAAATAATAAATCTGAAATAAAAATATTTCCTGCTATATGTTTTTTCGAAAATTTTGTTTGAATGTATATACTACTTTCCCCTACGCTAAATAGTATCTTTTCTAGGCTCTCAAAACTATTGATAGTAAGATTATTTAATTGACCTGTTAATCTAATGGTTCCTTTGCGAAAGACGATAGGTTGATTTGTTAAATCTTTAGGACATGCAATCAAAGTACAAGATAATTTTATAAGTGGATTAAAAGAAAAGTTATTTGCAACAATTAAATTACTCCATTTTTTACTACTTATATTACCTATCCCTTTAATTTGAAGATTACCTTTGTCAGTATTAAGTACTGTATCTTTTAAAAAAATATTTTTTTTACCAAAAATGATTGTCCCTTTTCCAGATAATTGTTGTTTTGCAATTTTTACTATTTGAGGAGCAGACCATATAATTTTCCCTTTGGGATTTCCAAGGTTCCCTTTAAACTCTCCATGAATTTTTAATTCACCAAATCTAATATCCTCAGATATTTTATGGTAAGAACTTAAAACTTTTTCAAACGGAAGATTTATTTGTAAACCTAATAAGACAGGAATCTTTTGCCAATTTATAAACTCATTTTCGTGTATCAGATTTAAAAAGTCTATATATGCTTCCCCTGCTGCAAAAAGTTCTCCTCCTTCACTCGTTTGAATTTGAAAGCGCTTTAAATTAATCTTTCTTAAATTAGCTTTAAATATAATTTGAAAATTTTCAATAAAACTATTTTTAATTAATAGTGGTTTGTTATTTTTAATTATTCCCGTAAAAATAGGATCTTCAACTTTGCCGGTTAATCTTATTTCGCTTTTTATATTCCCGTATAACTTTGGCTTTGATTCATCATTGAGAAAGTCTGGAAACTTATTGATTAGAGAATAGTTGGAATTAATATAAATGTCATAACCTTTTTGTAAATTAATAGAACCTTCAAGTTTTGTTATGGTATTTCCAAATATCATTTTAGTTCTGTTGAATTTAAGGGTTTGCCCAATAAACTCAAGACCTAAATATATATTTATTGGGGATTCTAACTCTTTAACTGTTGATGTAAGATTAGTAACTTTTAGTTTTCCTGCTCCTTTGATTTTTTCTATCTCTTTTAATGAAGGTAGAGAAATATTCAGATCAGTGTTTAAGAATCCTTTGCTTAGCTGAGTAAATAAATTATTACTTGAACTAAATAATTTATCTAATTCAAGTCTATTAACTACGATTTTCGTTCTGGTTTTCCAAGATTTTATATCCGTAAGACCTTTAATATCAATTTCACTTCCTAACAAGCCAACATTTACAAAATAGTTTATTTTTTGATTATTATTTGATTTATATGTGTATGAAAATTTTCCGTTAACATTTAATTTTGCTATCTTCTTAAAATTATTAGGAAGTATAAAAACATTAGCATTATTTAAATAAAAATTGGTTTTAATCTTAATGGGTATATTTAACTCTTCTTGTAACTTTAATTCTGGTAATGCTATCCATTTTTCTTTCTTATCTTGACTGACATAAAAATTTGGATTATTGACAAAAATGTTAACGTCTAAAGTTTGTTTTATAAGAAATGTAAAAAAATCTACAGTAATAGTAGCGTTTTGAATATCAATATAGTCTCCACTATTTTTAGTTGCAGAAATAGATAAATTTCCAATTCGAATAGAATTAATAGAAAGATTTTCGATTAATCCAACCTTGACATCTCTTTCCAGAATTTTGCTTAATCTAGATGAAAGAATAAATGATAATTTATGATACACAAAATAGTTGGCTCCTCCATAGAGTAAAATCCCTAATGACACAACCACTCCTGTGGAAAATAGAACAAAAGGTTTTCTAACAAAGCCAACTAGTCCTGCCCACTTTGATTTTAATGCTTGATATTTAGATACTTTTGAAAGCGGCTCAAGGGAGCTTTTAGCCATGGTCAGTTCATCAGAGGTGCAAGAAACACAACGACTAATTTAACACAAATTGTGTTAAATTCCTTTTAGATAAATAGTTTGCTTTATGTAGATCTTTGTATCTTATTGTATTAGATATTTTTAATATAATAATTTAAATCAACAATTAATTATTTCAATACTTTTTATAAAAATAATAAATCTCAATATCATTAACTGAAAATAGCACAGATATAGTTCACTAATTACATTTAATTATTAATAGTAATATTATAAAAACGAAGTAGAAGATTTTTCTTTACTATTTTCCAACTCTAAATAATTCCAAATAGTGTGTAATAACTCTTTGGTTCCTGCTTTTGTAACTGCTGAAATATTGAAAATTGGCGCATTAGTTAGTTTGTTCATTTTTTTTGTTATTGCATCAATATTGTTTTGATCACATGCATCAGCTTTATTTAAAGCTATTATCTGAAAACGATCACTAATTCCTTTTCCATAAGCTTTTAATTCATCTTGAATGATTTGATAGTTTTTCAGAGGATCATCAGCAGTAATGTCTATCAAATGAAGTAATAAGCTGGTTCTTTCAATATGTCTTAAAAATTCATAACCTAGCCCAATACCTTCATGAGCTCCTTCAATTAGTCCTGGAATATCAGCAAAAACTGTTCCGTCTCCTGTGGTTTTTCTCACTACTCCTAAGTTAGGAGTTAAAGTAGTAAAAGGATAATCAGCAATTTTTGGACGAGCAGCAGATAAAGAAGAAATAAGAGTTGATTTACCAGCATTTGGCAATCCTATAATACCTACTTCAGCAAGTAATTTTAGTTCTAACCTTAAAAATCTATGTTCTCCTTCCAATCCAGGTAAAGCATGTTCAGGAGATCTATTTTGATTGCTAAGAAAGTGCTTATTTCCAAAACCTCCTTTTCCTCCTCGGGCAATACATATAATTTGTTTATCTATAGTTAAATCGCCTAGTATTTCTTCCGTTTCAAGATCATAGATCACACTCCCGCAAGGAACTTGGATAATATTATCTTTTCCTGCAGCTCCTGTACAATTATTTGTTCCTCCTCTTCTTCCACCATCAGCTTTAAAATAATGAGAATATCGGAAATCAAGAAGAGTTTGTAAATTTTGCGCAGCTTGTAAGTAAACTGAGCCACCTTTACCTCCATTTCCTCCAGAAGGTCCTCCTGCTGGAACATATTTTTCTCTTCGAAACGCTACTATCCCATCACCACCTTTTCCTCCTTCTACTTCAATCTCGGCTCGATCGATAAATTGCATATTGTTTTTTTATTAGATATGGTTCAACGTAATAATAAACTTAATATAAGGTAACATTTATTAACACTGTAAAGATTATTATCTGTCCTCTATTATCATTCTTTTTATGATACGATTCAAGCCGTAACCATATTTGATAGTGAGGAGAATAATCTTGGTTTTACGCGTTGCTGTCGTTGGATCAGGTCCAGCCGGATCTTCTGCTGCTGAGACATTGGTAAAAGCCGGTATCGAAACTTATTTATTTGAGCGCAATCTGAGCTACGTCAAACCTTGTGGAGGAGCTATTCCTTTATGTATGGTTGATGAATTTGAGCTTCCACCTACAATTATTGATAGGCGAGTCCGGAAGATGAAAATGATATCTCCATCAAATATTGAAGTCGACTTAAATTTGGACAATAAAGACGAATATATAGGGATGTGTCGTAGAGAAATTCTTGATGGTTTTTTGCGCGATAGAGCTGTTGAATTAGGTGCTAATTTAATAAATGGTACAGTTTATCAATTAGATACTCCTCAAAATTCTCAAGATCCTTATACTATCTACTATGCTGATCACTCAAATGGTCAAGCTTTAGGAGAGAAAAAAACTCTTCAAGTTGATGTAATTATCGGAGCAGATGGTGCAAATTCCCGTATCGCCAAATTTATAGATGCAGGAGATTATAATTACGCTATTGCATTTCAAGAACGTATTCGTCTACCAAAAGATAAGATGAATCGCTATGAAGATTTAGCAGAAATGTATGTAGGAAAAGACGTTTCCCCTGATTTTTATGCTTGGATATTTCCAAAGTATGATCATGTGGCTGTGGGAACAGGAACCATGAAAAACAACCAGGCTATGATCAAAAAGCTGCAGGCAGGTATTCGCAGTCGCGCATTTTCTAGGCTAGAAGGCGGTGAAGTGATAAAGGTTGAAGCACATCCGATCCCTGAACATCCTCGACCACGTCGTGTTGTTAATCGCGTCGCTCTAGTTGGTGATGCAGCAGGAACTGTTACTAAATCTTCTGGGGAGGGAATTTATTTTGCGGCCAAGTCGGCACGTATGTGTGCTGAAATAATTGTTGAAACCAGTAATTCAGGTAGAACCATTCCTACTGAAGATGATTTAAAGCTTTATTTAAAACGCTGGGATAAGCAGTATGGTACTACCTATTTAGTTTTAGATATATTACAGCATATTTTTTATCGTTCTGATGCATCTCGTGAAGCTTTTGTCGAGATGTGTGCTGATAAAAATGCTCAACGAATGACTTTTGATAGTTATTTGTATAAAACTGTTGTTCCAATGAATCCTTTAGTACAGATGAAGCTAACTGCTAAAACTATTGGCAGTTTACTGCGAGGTCATGCTTTAGCTCCTTAATTAATAATAATAATAAATATGAGGACTTTCATCCTCATATTTATTATATTTCTTTGAAAATCAAGAAATATTAAAACTTATATTTTAAAGATAGTAATTAATGTATTCGAATACTGTAGTCTTTCTTATTTTAATACAATCAAAATATTCTTAAAATCTAAAAAATCTTTATAAAGTTTGTAAAGATTTTGTTAAAAATATAATTATCAAAAGTTTGTACCCCACTTTTAACATCGACTTTTTTATATACTTTGCGCAGGTTTTTATTTAGACTATACTTTAATATATATATTAATATTTATAAAAGTAGGTATTTTGAAAAATATGTACCCCAAAGATGGCGAAACCCTAGATGTTTATGTAAAGAGATGTCGCCTTGCTTTAAAACTAACACAATCTGCAATGGCTAGAAAAATTAACATTAATACTCAGAGCTTAGGTAAAATTGAGTCAGGAAAAACACAGAAGCTAAATCATAAAACGAGACTAGGGCTCGCTGAAATTCTCAATGTTTCTGAAACTTGTATTGATTCTATTTGCAGAGGAGTTGCAATCACATCAGAAGAATCTCCCAAGATTTGTCCTAAATGCTGGTCTCCTGGACATAGTCTAGAAGCTATGTGGTTAGACAAACGCGCAAACTATTGTTTTTTATGTGGTTCTGCGCTGATAGATCGTTGTATGCAATGCGAACAACCTATACCGTCTCTAAAATTTCGTTTTTGCGGTTATTGTGGTCATCCTTACAATCAGCAGCAAGAAAAAACATATTGATCTTTTCTGCCTAACATTTTTGCTCTGTGAAGTTCTATCTTCTAAAATTGTGTTATTTTGGAAAAAGTGGTATCGAAAATAAAAATTTTCGATACCACTTTTAAGTAACTTGATACTAAAACCCTTGATAATGCTAAAACTTATAAATATAGAGCAAGAAACATCATCTATTAAGAGATTAATTACTCTTTGGCTACTGGATAAATCATCTCCTATGACTCGTTATGAATATGAGAAAGATTTATGTTATTTCTTTGAATCTATGTCGCAAAAAACGGTAACAGAAGAATTGATAAAAGAATTTTTAAGTATCAAGCCTTTTCAAGCAAATGCTGCTCTTATAGCTTATAAAGGTTACTTAAGGAAGAAACAATTAGCTCCATCTACTATTAACCGAAAGATCAGTGTTATCAAATCTTTCGTTTGTGCAGCACATCGTTTAGGACTATGCCAATATTCACTTAAGGATGTTGTCGGTAGTGAAAGATCGAAGCCTTTTCGGGATACTTCTGGAATCACTTTAGAAGAGTTTAAAAAGGTTTTAATGGTATGTGATTTGAAAACCATAAAAGGAACAAGAGATAAAGCTTTATTGATGCTGTTATGGTCTAATGCACTGCGAAGAAACGAAATTAGTGCATTAGATATAGATGATATCGATTATTCAAACAGTAAACTATGGATAAAAGGAAAAGGATATAACGAAAAGCATGCCATAGATTTATCTGTTAAATGCGTAGAAGCTATTAAGTATTGGCTAGTATACCGGGGTAACGAAGTCAAAAAATATACACCTCTATTTACTTCTTTAGACTCGAAATCCATAGGAAATCGTCTTAGCGGAGACGGGATATACAAAATTGTTCGCCGTTATTGTGAAAAGGCAGGAATTGAAAAACGCATTTCACCACATAGAATTCGACATTCATCAATTACCACTGCCTTAGATAAAAGTAATGGAAATGTCAGAAAAGTGCAAAAATTATCGCGACATAAGAATTTAAATACCTTAATGATTTACGATGATAATCGCAACCAGGATCAATTAAAACTTAGTAATCTACTAGAACAAGATTTATAAGAATATCGTATAAATATAAAAAATAAATCATTAGAACAAAAGCTAAATACTATTGTTACCCTTACATCCAAATTCAATTTTACCTAAGCTCTGAGTATTAATGTTAATTTTTCTAGCCATTGCAGATTGTGTTAGTTTTAAAGCAAGGCGACATCTCTTTACATAAACATCTAGGGTTTCGCCATCTTTGGGGTACATATTTTTCAAAATACCTACTTTTATAAATATTAATATATATATTAAAGTATAGTCTAATAACTATATTTAAATCTAGTTATTAGACTGTGTTATTACCTAGCAATACAGTCTAAATTTTAAAAATATAACCTCAAAATAATATATATAAAGAAAAATAGTCTATCTAAAAATATATTTATGTATCAATCTTAATTGGCTTATTGTGGTACTTAAATAACTAAAAATATATAGACAATCAATATATTGCACTTGTATATCAAAGAAAGCTAATGCTTAGGATACTTTACGCCTAATTCTAAGGCTCCCGATAATGTCTTAAAGCTAATTACGTGGACTCTGAAAAAAGAAGAAAAAACGTTAATAAAAAAGTTATACTAAAAGCATATTTTTTTGATAGATAAATCTTGTAGAGGATAGAAAAATAGTTAATACAATAACAAACTAATTTTAAAATACTATATAAAAACCTGCGCAAAGTATACAAAAAAGTCGATATTAAAAGTGGGGTACAAACTCTTGATAATTATATTTTTAGCAAAATCTTTACAAACTTTATAAAGATTTTTTAGATTTTAAGAATATTTTGATTGTATTAAAATAAGAAAGACTACAGTATTTATAAAAACTGTTTTATAAATGAAGAATTAGATATAACTTATAGAAGTAATTATCAATGTACGAAAAGTTTTCTATGACTAATGAAAAACAACAAGAAATTCAAGAGGCTGTTCAAGTAAGAAGAAATTTTGCTATTATTTCTCATCCTGATGCAGGCAAAACCACACTTACTGAAAAGTTATTACTATATGGAGGTGCCATACATCAGGCAGGTGCAGTAAAAGCAAGACGTGATCAACGTAAAGTAACTTCTGATTGGATGGAGATGGAAAAGCAGCGTGGTATTTCGATTACTTCTACTGTTTTACAGTTTAAATACCAAGGCTTTCAGATTAATTTGCTAGATACTCCAGGACACCAAGATTTTAGCGAAGATACTTATCGTACTCTTGCAGCTGCTGATAATGCTGTAATGCTTATTGATGCCGCAAAAGGATTAGAAACTCAAACAAAAAAGCTTTTTGAAGTGTGTCGTCTTCGAAAACTTCCTATTTTTACTTTTATAAACAAAATGGATCGTCCAGGACGTGATCCTTTAGAGCTATTGGATGAGATTGAACAAGAATTAGGATTAAAGCCATACGTTGTAAATTGGCCAATAGGTACTGGTGATAGCTTTAAAGGAGTTTATAATCGCTCTCAAAAAGTAATAAACTTATTCAAACGTTCTGCTCATGGAAGTCAACAAGCAGAAGTAAAAAATCTTGAAATAGAAAGTGAAGAATTAAAAAGTTCTATAGAACCAGAAATTTACTCAGAGTTCAGGGATAGTTTAGAGATACTTGAAGAATTAGGAAATGATTTTGATCTAGAGAAGATTCACTCAGGAGGCATGACTCCTGTTTTCTTTGGATCAGCCATGACAAATTTTGGAGTACAACCATTTCTAGAAGCTTTTTTAAAGTATGCTTTAAAGCCTGATGGACGCAACTCATCTATTGGAATAGTTGATCCAACTTATCCAGAATTCAGTGGTTTTATCTTTAAACTGCAAGCTAATATGGATCCCAAACATCGTGATCGCGTAGCTTTCATTAGAGTCTGTACGGGAAAGTTTCAAAAAGATATGATTGTAAACCATGCAAGAACTGGTAAAACTATTCGCCTATCTCGTCCTCAAAAATTGTTTGCTCAAGATAGATCTTCTGTTGAAGAAGCTTTTGGTGGAGATGTTATTGGTTTAAATAATCCAGGGATGTTCGCAATTGGAGATACGATTTATAGTGGACAGAAATTAGAATATGAAGGGATTCCCTGCTTTTCTCCAGAATTTTTTTCTTATTTAAAAAATTTAAACCCTTCTAAATTTAAGCAATTTCAAAAAGGAATTCATGAATTAAAAGAAGAAGGCGCAATTCAAATTATGCATTCTACTGATGGTTTTAAACGTGACCCTATATTGGCAGCAGTAGGAAGACTACAATTTGAAGTAGTACAGTTTAGAATCTTAAGTGAATATGGGGTAGATACAACTCTAGAATCTATACCTTTTGAGGTGGCTCGCTGGGTTAAGGATGGATGGAAAGCCTTAGAGAAAATAGATAGAGTCTTTAATGCTATTACAGTTAAAGATAGTTGGGATAGACCAGTTTTATTATTTAAGAACAAATGGGCCTTACAGCAAGTAATAACAGACCATCCAGAACTAAAATTAGATAGTGTTGCTCCTGTTGGTTCAGGCTTTCAACCTAGTTAATTATAAAAAAGATTTTTAGGGGTATTTTCTTTTTTTGTTTTGGATATTATGAATGTAAATATTTATAATAAATTTAGATGCTTTAATTTTCTAAGGAATAGGTAGTCTTATTATGAACGTACATAAAGCTGAACTGCCCCTCTGGGTTCAAGACCGTAACACGGTTATAAATGATAGTGAAGGAGTGAGCTGGAGAAGTGGTGAAAAGCCTGATTATTCTTATACGGATCAGTTTTTAAAAAAAGAAAGTCAGTATAATCATTCTCCAGAATCATTAGAAGCAATTACACAAAATTTAGTGAGAACATTCGAAATGGAGGCTTCTCATAAAGAGGATGTTAATCAATGGCTATCAATTGTCATTGATAAATTTCAAATGAGTAGTAATGGAGGTCCTGCATACACTGCACAAGATGTTGCAGAGCAAGGTACCTATAACCTTTTCATTGATAAAAGTGAGAGATATGATCCTAGTGATTTAAATTCATCAGTTGAATTATTTCACAAAGCTTTTAAAAATGGTTTTCTTTGGGAAGTAACAGAAGTTTTATCTGGTCCTCCAAGTATTGCTTTTAAATGGAGGCATTGGGGTGAGTTCAATGGAGCTTATAAAGATTATCAACCAACAGGGAAAATAATAGAAGTTGTAGGCATGAGTATTGCTAAAGTTACAGAAGATTTGAAAATTATTTCCGTAGAGCACTACTTTGATAATGATTCTTTTCTTAATAATTTAACTACTGGCTGTCCGTTACATAAGTAATTAAAAAGTTAATATTTTTTATATTTAGATTTTATGAGGATTGGCATAGCAAATCCTCATAAAATATGGCTTTAATAAATAAATATCATAAAGAAACAACCAAATAATTATCTTGAAATTTTGCAGACTTTACGGCCTTACCCACCAAAGGATCAGGTAAGTAAATCTTACGTCTTTGGTCTCCAGCTTCAACAGTAAGTTCTGAAACGGATTGGGTTAATTTTACTTGGTTTTTTTCAAAACCAGGTAGAAATATTTTAATTTGACCAGTAGCAACATCAATATCAATAGATAAAGGAGTGTGAGATTTATCTAAAAAGTCTGGTAAAGCTTCTATTAAAGGCTGCCAGTTATCTTCAACCTTTTTAGGTAAGGAAAATAATTTTAACTGATCAAAATGTTTGTCTATAGGTAGTCCTGAACTTTGGTTAACAATTACACCTTTAACAGATAAGCCTACTTGATATGCTCCACCCCAAAAATATTTAGCTGCGGCAACTGCCGCCTTGTCTTCAGTTGTTATTAAATAAGCAGCAATGCGACTGCTATCCTTTAGGGTTGCATTACCTTCATGTAGGATATTGTTATTAGAGGCCTTGTCGATATCATCCAAAGTCCACGAAGTATTTAGAATAGTACTAATCAATGGTTGGATAAATGGGACCAAAGTTTTTCCTAGATCAGATTCAGCAAATATTTGACGAAATCTTTCTAAATACCAATTCAAGACACTCGGAATACTAAACATTCGTAATGTACGAAAAGTATTACCACCGTCATAAATGACAACGTCATAAATACCACTTTGGTAATATTTCCTTAGAGCATTGAGTGCTAGTGCCTCATCCATGCCTGGTAAAATCCCTAATTCTTGTTCATAGATACTTTTAAAAGTTGGTAGCTTTAAGTATTTAGCTTCTAAATCTTTAAATTCAGTCCAAATTTCTGATAAAAGTTGACTTGACTTTAGATTTACCAATTCAAAATTAGGCTCTATCTCTGTCGGGGAAGATTGTGCAGGAATATTTAATAAAGTATCAAAAGATGGGGTTGAATCTTGTGATACTAATAAGACACGTGATCCAGAAGCTGCTAATTTTTTTGCTGTAGCTATAGCTACAGTAGAACTGCCACTAGCACTTTTCCCTAAAAAAGTTAAAATTAAAGCCATAAATAGAAGTTGTTTTAGTTATTATTCAACGGGTTTAAGTTCTTCACCAAAAAACCAAGTAGTGGTTTTATCGGCAAATTCTACGATCGCACCAATTCCACTTCCGTCAGTCATTTTGAAGCTTTTGATGATGCCTTCTTTCCCTAACTTGTCGGCAACGTTTCCAGAGACACGGTCTCTAAGATGAATTACTTTGACTTTTTGACCAATTTCCATATAAATATACTGATTGTATTAGTTAATCACTCATAAGTTTAGCTGAATTTGACCCATCTTCGTGGATAAAATTTTGTTAACATAGTTGGGAACAATTTAAGAAGAGTACCTGACATTTAGTACATTATGCTATTAATTCCTAGATTTGTAGGTACTTATACCTAATTATGACATCGCTAAAAGCCGGTCTAATCCATATCAGAGATAGTATCTCTAGTAAGATTATTAATAAGCTTGGTAAAGATGTATCGTCAACAAAACGATACCTAGAGCTAGTACAAATATTGGTAGAACGAAATTTAAAAGGGCGTTATCGGGGCTCATTTTTAGGAGTTTACTGGTCATTGCTGAACCCTTTAATTATGACAGGATTATATGCAGCGATCTTTGGAACAGCTTTTAGTGAATACTATCAAGATTCCACCCTTAGATATGTTTTGGCTGCTTTTACGGGTTTAATTGTTATTAATTTTTTCTCGTCATCTACTAGCCAAGCATTAACTAGTGTAGTAGGCAATGGAGCTCTTTTAAACAAAGTTCGTCTTCCAGTAACAGTTTTTCCAGTTTCAATGATTGTAGCTAATATATTTCAATTTATCGTAGGTTCATTGCCATTATTAGCTATTGTTACTTTGATAATGTCTAGAAACCCTATAAATGTATTAGCTCTTCTGCTTCCACTTATAGCCCTGGGTCTCGTGTGTACTGGTATAGGATTTCTAGTTAGTGCACTATACGTATTTTTCCGAGATTTACCCTACTTTTATGAATTGGTTTGTTTTGTACTTTGGATTAGTTCTCCAGTTTTTTATCCAGCAGAGATTGTTCCGTCTGCTGTAAAACCTTTTTTATTTTTTAATCCATTAATTCCAATTATTGAAAGTATTCGTCAAATATCTCTATCAGGATCTTTGCCTGATATGATACTGGTCTTACATTCATTTTTGAACGGTATTATTTTATTGATGCTAGGCTGGATTTATTTTCGTTCCTGGCAAAAAAACTTTATGGATTTGCTTTAGAAAATTAAATGATAGAAGCAATTAGACTCGATCAAGTCTCTCTATGGCGCAGAACTCAAGAGGAGTTTTCTTATGATTTGAAAAGAACTATTTTCTCTTTTCTAGAAGGAAAATATCGTCAACCGTCAAGAAAGTTAATTCTTAATAATATTAACTTGACAGTTAGTGTTGGAGAAAAGATTGGTATTATAGGAGCAAACGGTTCTGGTAAATCTACTTTACTTAAAGTTATTACTGGTATTTTAGATCCCACATCAGGACAAGTTCGTGTAAAAGGTAAAATTGCTCCTTTGATTGAGCTGGGAGCAGGGCTCGATGGAGAGCTTTCTGTGGCTGATAATATTGTTCTGTATGGTGTGATGCTAGGTTTCTCTCGTCAGAATATGAAAAATCGTGTTAATGCGATTTTAGACTTTGCTGACTTAAATGATTATAGATTGGCACCTGTTAAATCTCTTTCCTCTGGAATGGCAGCTCGCCTTGGTTTTGCGATCGCCACAGATGTTGAACCAGATATTTTAATTTTAGATGAAGTTTTGTCTGTAGGTGATGAAAATTTTAAGCACAAATGTAAAAAAAGAATGGATAAATTATGGGGACATAATACAACTATCTTAGTTGTTTCTCATAGTTTAGATTTTATTCAACAATCTTGTGATAGAGCCATATGGATCAATCGAGGAAAAATTGAATATGTAGGAAAAGCAGATGAAACTATTCATCAATATTTAGCTTCTGTTTAAAAATAAGATATAGGATTATAAGTTATTTATGAAGATTTTAATTACTGGTGGAGCTGGATATATTGGCTCAGTTCTAACTCCGATATTATTAGCTAAAGGGTATGAAGTTACAGTTTTGGACAGCTTTATGTTTGGGCAAAATAGCCTAGCTGATTGTTGTCAATATGATAAATTTCATGTTGTCCGTGGTGATTGTCGCGATGAATCCTTAATTAAAAAATTACTTAAAGACTCTGACGTAATAATTCCTCTAGCTGCTCTTGTTGGAGCACCACTTTGTAGTAGAGATAATATTGGTACACGTACTATTAACTATGAAGCAGTCCAATTAATTTGTGATTTAGCTAGTAAACAACAAAGAATTTTAATGCCTGTAACTAACAGCGGCTATGGCATTGGTGAAGCAGGTAAATTTTGTACTGAAGAGTCTCCTTTACGACCTATTTCTCTTTATGGAACTACTAAAGTTGATGCAGAAAGAGCAGTTTTAGAAAGAGAAAATAGCATTACATTTCGTTTGGCAACTGTTTTTGGTATGTCTCCAAGAATGCGCGTAGATTTATTAGTTAACGATTTTGTTTATCGTGCTTTTTATGATCGTGCAGTTGTTATTTTTGAAGGACACTTTAAACGTAACTATATTCATATTAGAGATGTAGCTAAAGTTTTTATTCATGGGATTGAAAATTTTGAACGAATGAAAGGTAAGCCTTATAACGTAGGTTTAGAAGATGCCAATTTATCAAAATTAGAATTATGTTTTGAAATTAAGAAATATTTACCAAACTTTACTTACTTGGAAGCTCCAATTGGCGAAGACCCAGACAAGAGAGACTATATTGTATCTAATCAACGTATATTAGATACAGGTTTTAGCCCTGACTGGTCTTTAGGAAGAGGAATCCAAGAATTGATTAAAGGTTATACAATTCTACGTAATAGTGTTTATTCTAATGTCTAAGCGTTAATATAAAATTTTCTATTATATTGGGGAAAGAAGATATTTTCTTTCCCCAATACTATTTGTACAAAAAGCTTATACGAATAGTAAATAAAGTAGCCTAAAATAACCTCTTCATATTCATTCACTAAATCGAAGAATCTTAGTTTGCTAGTTATTTATATAAGATATGTATATGGTTTAACGTTTTTGTAAAATAACATTAAGAAGTAATTATTTTGCAAATAAAATGTTATGCCCTAGAAGCTTCAAAATTAAATTTATTCGATAAATCATTAACAGATTTCAAAAAGTTAGATTTTATAACGCGATTTAAGGTATCAATTTTGAAGCCTGAAGTTCTACTAAAATTACCTAAAAAACTAGGGCTGTTTCTAAAAAAGGTTTTGGGATACTAAGTTAAAATTATTGAACAACGACAGGTATTCCTAGGCTTACAAGTTCATATAATTCTTTGACATCCTGATTTCTCATTCTTACACATCCGTGAGAAACAGCTTTACCCATAGAATGTTCTCCTGCAGTTCCATGAAACCCAACGTATTTACCGTCTTGCTGGCTAAAAGCTATCCACCGCTCTCCTAAAGGACTATTAGGTCCAGCAGCACTAATCCTACCATTCCAAGGATTTTTCCATTGAGGATTCTCTACCATCTCCATTACAGCAAAATTTCCTTTTGGAGTTTCCCATCCTTTTTTACCAATAGCTACTTTATAACTTTTTATAACTTCACTATTTTGATAAACATAAACGCGGCGTTCTTTTAAATTAATACTAATATGACTAGCCATTGCCTTATCTTCTGTTAAAGCAATTATGCTAATTGGATTTTTAATTCTAGAAATAATTATTTCAGACTGTTTTGAGATTGTAGTATCTTCACCTAGCAGTGTTAAATTTTGGCTAGTCAGTATGAAAGTGAATGCAAATAAAGAAAAAGTAGAATTCATTTTTTTTAGAGTTCTAGTACAATACTGTGACTAGATGTCTTGTGGTTAACAGATTTCAAGTATCCTATTTATATCTTATAAGATATTTATAAAAAGACTGAATAAGTTAGAGGTGTTTTAATAGTTCCTTACCTTATCATAATTATTTTTATCTTTTCTGAGAATTATTACTCTAACATTTATATATATGTTGCATATACTGTCCAAACAAAATAGGCCAATATGAAATAGATACAAATTAATATTAAAATCTTATTTTTTGTAATAGCCAATCAGTAATTAATTCAGGTGCTATTTTTTTACCCCAATAAAAGGCTATCCTCCTAAAGCTTGGCTTAGAAAGTCTAGCTATAATTTTTAATGTTTTATTTACAGAACGTAGTTGAAATTTTTTATCAACAAAATTTTCAGAACCAGAATCATAGAGACAATCAATTATCATCTTAATTGTTATTTCTTCTCGTTCCATTAAGTTTTCTACTAGAAGAATAACATTCTTCTTCTGTTCTATTTCTAATTGTTCAGCTTTTGAAAGTTTCGAAATGTATTTATCTTTATCCACTTGTACTGTTTTAGTCTTTACGATTAGATACTACTAAGTCTAAGTATTAATATTCTTAGATACTATAAACTAAATTTACTATAATTAACCAACTGAATAATCAAGAAGGAAGATGTAAGAATTTTAAAATATAAATATTACTTTCATTATCATAATAAATAATATTGAAAAATTTTTCTTTTTTAATTGTGATCATGTGCTGATTGTAATAAAGCTCTATAAACTAATTTGTTTTTATTTAGTGTTGAAGCTTCTCTCTCTGTCAAAACAGTAAAGTAATTACTCGTTAAATCAGCATTTTCGCCATGTTCATATACAGATGAATTTTTCATAAATTCTTCTTTCATTTCGTTAGTTATTGATTGAATATCTGATTGTAAAAAAATATGTCCATTACTACTTAAATTACTACTAATTGTACATACTAAATCAGCTTGCGTTACTCGTCTTTTTTGATGACTGCGTTTAAACCAAGGATCTGGAAATTGAATACTAACACAATTTAATATTCCTAGATGAAAAGATTTTAGCAACTCTTCAATATGTGTATTGATATTACAAAATAAAAAATATAAATTAGGTAATTGAAGGTGATTGCAATTTTCATTAGCCTCTACAACTAAAGCTTCTCTGATTTCTATACCTAAAAAATTAATATCCGGATAAAGAAGAGCCATTTTTATCAAAAACTTTCCTCTCGCACACCCTATGTCTAAGTGTAAAGGATTGTTTGCATTAATATATATTCTATTCCAATCAGGTAGGGATATAGGTTTTGTATATTTTATGCTTAATGGGTTGACGTGTTGACGAATGCGTGTTCTTGCCAAAACTTATTTCTCTTAACTACAGTCAGTAGTAACTAATTTATCATAATTAATTACTAACAACTACGGTACTATCTTTGTGATTTTTCACAACTGATATAGATAGCGTATTTTTAATCTGATACGCCCCACCAAGCAAGGGCATATGGCTGATATGGTCTATTAATTTGTTTTGTATATTGTACTCGTATTTTGTAGTAGTCTGTTTTTGGAATAGTACAAAAAATATGTTCCAAATTATCAACTCGGCTTACAGAAGAACAAATACTCTGAGATATATTATTGGCTTTTGTAGGCATTAAAAAAATATCAAGATTATTTAATCCTTTATTGTTAAAACTTTCTCCTAAGTCATATTTTTGATTTGCATTTTTATCATTTAATTCTGTCAAACGATCCCACACCAAAGTAATGGAAATATAGGTATTTTTGTGTAAAGGCTTTGAAATACTATAATCTCGACTATTGTTCTTTGTAACACTGCCGTAATCCCACCCTATAGATGATACAAGATTATTCGGCTTCCATTGTCCAGCACTAAATTGTTGATAAGCTCTTAAAACATTGAGTTGTCCTATACCCATTTGTATATCAACAGGAATTTCAGGATTATGATAAGCTTCAGACTGCAACCAATTATAGTGTGATTTGCTGAATATTGTTCTCGTCATATTCAGCAAATAGCCATCACCATTATCTTGTAATTTATCTGCAGAATTTAATAATACAGCTTTACTAACTTCATGACGACGAGAATCTAGACTCCAATTAGGTTTTTTATACTTTAATTGACGATCACCAAACTCTTGCAATAAAGCAACAGATGCCGTTATATGAGGTGCGGCAAAGCTAGTTCCACTAACGTTTTGTATAGTACCAGAAAGATCATAAATTGAGACTTTCCCCCCTGGGGCAACTAAATTAATTGCTCTTCTTTTACCGAAGTTAATTTCTCTTTTAATTAAGCTACGTCCAACACCTATAGGAAGAGCACTTAGATTAGTAAAATCGACTTTCTTATAAATACCTTCTTGTTTAGTTGTATAAGCAGTAGTAATACCATTGTAGTGATCTGTAGGAATTGGTATTCCTCCCTGTCCTTGATTACCAGCAATAACGTATAGTGTATTATGTACTCGTGATGACCAATCAATACATTGTGTTAAGAGAGAGCTACCATCTAATTTGTAATCTTTTTGATGATCTTGCTCTAAAGATTCACCAAAACTAAAATTAATCGCTCGTAAATCTCCCCCATTTTGTTGCGCTATATGTTGACTAGTAAGACATTCCTGAGGCTGTCCACTACCTTTTAGAGCTCCTACAGCTGACGAATACAATTTAGCGTTAGGGGCGACTCCACGTAATTTTTTATCTTTACTTATCATGACAGCTGCGACCATTGCGGCATGGTTATCTAAATTACTATTTGCTTTAGCAATTTTATTTTGATAATAAATACCTGCTAACTGAAAGTTAGGATTCCAGTTTACAATTTTGTCGAAGCCAAATTTTCCTGGCCGTCCAATTTCTACCTGGCCAATAGCAATTTTTTGCCCAGTCAAATTATATGGTTTCTTATGCAAATAATCAGCGTCAATTCCTAAGTTTCTTACTGATTTATCTAGACTCCAGCAAGGCGCTGCAACTATAGTAATTGTTGTTAGGCTACTGATAAACCATGTAAAAGTTTGCCTCATTTGAGTATGCTACTTGAATTTTTGATATGTTTATTGTATCTAAGAGTGATCAAGTTATATATATTTAACACTATTCAAAGATTTATAAAGCTATACGCCTTATAAGTTTAAATACTACAAAATAGTTTATGGAAACATAATAGTTTTAATTTTCAAAAACATCTTGAAAGCACATCAGATATAGCGATGCAGATATTGGAATACAACTCATATATTGTTTATATTGTTGAAATAATAGTTGAAATACTTTTTCTCAATTTTTTACTCGTATAATTTTTTTATAATAAGCTATTAATATTATTAAAAAATTAAATTATTATTAATAGTTTAACATTAGCGTCCTAGACTATTTAACTGATTAATTCGATCAGCACATTTCTGGGTAACTTCTTCCAGCTCTTTGCGTTTATTTGATTGTGGAGGTTCAACAGGTTTTCCAATACGAATAGTTAAAGGTACAGAAATAGGAAAGAAAGAACCTTTTTTTAAAATTTCATGAGTTCCCCACAAAGATATGGGTAGCAAAAGAGCTTGAGTTCTATTTGCAATCATTGCAGCTCCAAGCTTTGGTTTGTCAATACTTCCGTCCTTAGTACGAGTTCCTTGTAAAAAAATACCCACCAGCCAACCGTTTTTTAATGCATTTATCGCTGATTTAATTGCACCACGGTCGCCAGTTTCTCTCTTAACAGGATAAGCCCCACATAAACGGATTGCTTGTGCTAACAAAGGAATTTTAAACAATTCTTCTTTAGCCATAAAGGCTACAGGCCTATTCATACATGAAGAAATAAGAGGGGGATCCAAATAACTAGAATGATTGCTTATTACAATAACTGGTTTTCCTTTAGGAATATTCTCCTGTCCATATACTTTCCCGCGGAAATAAGTTAGAAAAAGAGGATGGACTATTAAAATTTTTAAAAGATGATATAGTATAAAGCTTAGAATGGATTCTCTTTTTTTAAAACTATTATTTTCCATTTAAGTTGTCTTATGATCTTATGTATATTGTTTACTGTTTAATTTGTGATTTACTAAATTAAGATTATATAAATTTTATTGGTATTAGAACTTTGAAAGAGCTAATAACATAGTACAAAATCTACTATAGATTCAACTCTTATCCTTGATTGAAAGTCTATATCTAAGTTTTAAAAATAAGTATAATAAAAACCTTATTATTTGTACTTAGCTTTTCTATAGTAGTTTATAACTTATCATATTAACAAAACAAAAATTTTTAATTCTTATTGAAAATCTTGAACAAGTAGTTAAAAAACAAATAATACTTTTTCAGACGATTATTTAAAAAAAAATTATGGAATATTATTGGTTTAAAGCTTTTCATATAATTGGTGTTGTAGTTTGGTTTGCCGGGTTATTTTATTTAGTACGTTTGTTTGTATACCATGCTGAAGCTAATGAAGAACAAGAGCCGAAAAGGACTATTCTTAAAAATCAATATATGTTGATGGAGAAGCGTCTTTACAATATTATTACAACTCCAGGTATGTTCTTGACAGTAATAATGGCAATGGGAATAGTTTCTACAGACAAAACTGTCTTACAATCCTGGTGGCTACATATTAAGTTGCTATTCGTTGGACTACTTGTAATTTATCATTATTACTGTGGGAGAATAATCAAACAATTAGAGCAAGATACCTGTTTGTGGACAGGAAAACAATTTAGGATGCTAAATGAAGCTCCTACTATTTTGTTAGTCTCTATAGTTTTATTAGTTATATTTAAAGATAATTTGCCACTTGATTACGTTACTTTACTACTAATAATGGTAACAATCTTAATGGTAGTATCTATTCAATTATATGCAAAGAAAAGACGGCTTTCTAAAGAAAGTAAAGTATAGTACATTAGCTAAAAATACTTTTCTTTTTAACGAGAATTATAGAAACTTAGCAATGCTAATAGAAATTAATTTTTGTAATATGGAAAGTATTTAATATTACAACTTTTAAATAAACTAGTTGTTACTTGATTTAATAGCTATGATTCAGTTTAAAGTGAGATTTGATAGTATTGTTCCACCTTCTACACAATTATTTAATCAAATTCGTTTTGTAATTGCATCTAATCAATATTTGCCTGGAGAGAGGCTTCCTAGTATTCGTCAGTTAGCAAAAACTACAGGATTACATCGTAATACTATTAATAAAATTTATCAGCAACTTGAAGAAATTGGTCTAGTAGAATCAATAGTAGGTTCTGGGATATACGTAAAATCAAGACCTGTAGAACATAATCTATTTTTATCTAATCACCCTCAGTTTATTCAGTATTCTAGCGCGATTGCGTCAATTAATAAAAATGTAGATGGAATGCTATGGCAAGGATTAACTTTCTCGGAAATTCAAAAATTATTTTTAGAAATTTTTAACTGGCGTTCACTCTGCAGTACTCAAATTATAGTTACAGTACCAGATCAAGATATAGGCGCAGGAAAATTAATATTACAAGAATTGAAGAATGCTCTTGATATTCCTATTCAATTAGTACCTTTAAAGAAGTTGTCTCAAACCTTATCTAAGAAGAGTTCAGTAACTGTAGTAACTAGTCGTTATTTTGTTTTGGAAGTAGAGACAATTACTTCAACATATGGAACTCGTTTACTTCCTGTTGATGTCTATGATTACAATAAAGAAATTGAAATTATTAAAGTATTACCAAAAGACACTCGCCTAGGAATTGTTAGTTTAAGTACTGGAATCATAAAAGTAGCAGAAATTCTAATTCACAGTCTAAGAGGTAACGATCTGTTATTGATTTCAAGCCAAGCTAACAATCAAAATAAATTATTAAATTTGGTAAAATCAGCACAAACAATTATTAGTGATGTAACCAGTTATTCTGTTGTCAAACAAGCTATCTCATTTGTAAGAGATGATTTGATTTGTCCACCTAATTTAATATGTTCTGAATGTTATCTTAAGAAAAGATTCGATTAATTTTTTGAAGCGAGAATTAGGATTAAAGTAATATAGAAGTTGACATATTATAATAGCTAATTTTTCAAGCTTTTATAGAAAAATCTGAAAAAGAAATTATTGATAAAACAATCAAAAATGATGTTCAATGATTTTGAATACTATACATAGAGACAAAAAATAAAAAATTTATAAGATTTACTAGATTCAATATTTTTTTACTAGAAACAGACTATATTTAATGCTTAGCTAAATTGTTTTTCGATTTCAATTTCTAGATCGAATAACATTTGCAAAGATTGTAAGCATCTTTGTCGAGCTTCAATATCTTGTTGAGCGCGTAGCTGAACCATAGGTTCATGTAAAATTTTATTTACTATTCCCCTCGTTAAAGCTTCAACTACTTCTTGGTGTTTTTCTGCAAACTCAACTCCTAAGCGAGATAGAGCTTTTTCAAGTTCCTGTTCTCTAATACCCTCAATTTTAGTTCTCAAGCAGCTGATAGTTGGAACTGCTTCTAAAGAATGGCACCATAACTCAAAAGTTTCTAATTCTTCTTCTAATAGCTTTTCTGCTTCTAATGCCATCCGTTGACGGCTAGAGTGATTTTTCGCCACTACTGCCTTTAAGTCATCTACATTATAAACTTCTACAAAATCCATCTCTTGTACATTTGTTGCTACATTTCGAGGAACAGAAATGTCAAATAACATTAATTTTTCTTGCGTAGATACAACCTCTTGTAGATTTTCGCGATGCAAAATTGGCTGACTAGCTGCAGTACTAGTAAAAATAATGTGTGAGTTTTTTACGGCTGTCATCATCTCTTCAAAAGGAACTAATGTTAACTGAGCTGTGGGAAACTTTTGAGCTAACTCTTCTGCTCTAAGTTTAGAGCGATTAACAACATTAATAGAAGCTGCACCTTTTGCTAAAAGGTGTTTAACTAATAAGCGTGCCATTTTTCCTGCACCGATAACTGTAACTTGCCGATTTGTTAAGTTATCTATTTTAGTAATTGATAGTTCAACTGCAGCAGAACTTATTGATACAGCTCCAGTACCTATGTTGGTTTGGCTACGAACCCTCTTGCCAGAGGTTATTGCTTGTTTAAACAAACGATCTAATAATCTACCAATTCCTTTATATTTTTGAGCTAATTTATAAGTAGTTTTTACTTGAGCTAAAATTTGTCCTTCCCCTAAAACCAAACTCTCAAGTCCTGCAGCTACTCTGAACAAGTGACGTACTGCGTCTTGATAAAGTAATATAAAAAGGTGACGTCTAAGATATCCTAAAGGTATATGACTAGTCTCAGAAAGAAATTGAATAATCTCTATAACCCCTTTTTCTGTATCAGTTAATACTGCATAAACTTCTAAACGATTACAAGTACTAATAACGGCTACTTCTTCTATATGTGGATAGCTTCGTAAATGAATTATTGCTTCTTCAACTTTAGTTTCTTGAATACTTAATTTTTCTCGAACTTCGACTGGAGCAGTTTTATGACTTAAGCCTACTACTGCGATATTCATATGTTCTCCTAATAAGGGAATAAGCTTATATTAACTAAAAATAGGGTAAATTTTACTATTTCTGATTCTTGCAATTTATATCTAAATTGTCCTAGCAACAAATACTTCGAAAAGAATCTTTATAAAACCCCGTAATTAAGAATAAACTGAAAGCTTGACCTTCATTTATTATTCATTTTTTTATTTGTGACTCAAATCCATAATAGCTAGTAAAATTTATTTTTACATACTAGAAGATAATTTTAGTTTTTTAAGAATAACTTTTCTTGCTTGTTTTTCTAAGTCATCATCAATATTTGCTAATTTTATATCTTTTTGATACTTTTCTTTTAATGCTGTTTTTATTAGCCAATCAGCAATAAATGAATTTTTAGCTAGTAGTGGACCATGTGAGTAAGTTGCAATCGCATTACGATAAAATACCCCTTCATATCCATCTTCTCCATTATTTCCGTATCCTAATATTATTTTTCCTAAAGGTTGAACATTACCTAGATAAGTGCGTCCACCATGGTTTTCAAAGCCTATAATAACAGGATTTTTACCTGAAATTTCTTTAATATCTTCTACCAAAGGAGATGCTGTAATCTGAAATACCATATTACCAACACAACGAGATATTTTTGAGCCAGAATGTTTGGTAACTATATCTAGTAATCCTAATCCATTAATTCGTTGACCAGAAGAAGACTCATAATAATGACCTAAAAGCTGAGGAGAAGCACAGGTAAAAACTCCAGGGGTACCTTGGTCTAATTTAAACTTAAGCATTTCTGCTTTGGCTCCTCTGAGGTCTCTCATGACAATTTCTTGTTGACGATCTTGAGCTCCTCCGCCAACAATTATATCCATTTGAGAAAAACAAGATGCATTAACTTTTTGATCAAGAGGAACAATATTAACTAGTATATTTCTCCACTGGCAACGTCGCTGTAAACAGATGACATTACCTCGATCACCGTACGTACTCATTAAATTAGGATATAGCCAACCGATATTTAGTGTTAGTGCCTGGGACATATTAATTATTTTAAACTTGCTGATTGAACTAACAATAAACCACCTGCACCTAATCCAACAATATTAGGTAGCCAAGCTCCTAAAAAAGGAGTAAGAATACCCCAAATACCTAACGAAGTGCTCATAAAAGCAAGGATATAGTATCCAAAAATTAGTCCTACGCATACTCCAAAACTAGTTGCTCTATTGGTATTTTGAGGTTTAACTCCAATAGAGGCACCAACTAAGCCAAAAATCAAGCAAACGAAAGGCATAGCATATTTCTCTTGTAATCGTACTTTTACTTTTCTAATACGTTTTTCATTACCACTAAATTGAACCGCTTTAAGATATTCTCTTGTCTCTGATATGGTCATTTCAGTGAAATTTTGTCTGCGATCCGCCAGATCTAAAGGAGCTCTAGGTAGTGCTAACTGTTGGTGTTGAAAACGTACAATATTGCGGTATGAGCCGTCTGGAGCAATAAGATAAATGGTGCCATTAAAGAAGTCCCAAGTATTACTCGAAATGTTCCAAGTTGCAGATTCAGAAGTAACAATTTGATTAACACCTTCTTGCGTTCTATCTAAGATAGTCAAACCTTTCATCTCTTCACCATTATATTCTTCAGCGTGAAATAGTCGAGTTAACATGGTTGACTCCTGACCATTTTTACCCTTAACAGTTTTATATTCTGGATAAACAATATTGTGTCTTTTAAAATCAGGACGTTTTTGACTAACAGCTTCTTCTAGGATTATAGCTGCTTTATGAGTTGCAGCAGGAGCTATCCAGTCATTAACTACGAATGCACATCCTGTTACTATAAAACCAAAAATAACTACGGGAATAACTAAGCGATATATTCCTACTCCTAGACTACGCAAAGCAATAATTTCACTATCACTAGATAATCGACTATAGGCCATTAGAGCTGCAAGTAATATAGCCATAGGAAAAGCTAAGCTCAGGAAACCTGGGATTTTTAATAGTAAAATCTGAAAAGCAACTGTTAAAACTAATCCTGATTCTGTTACTCGGCGTACTAAATCAAACAAAGTTCCAATAGACAAGCCTAAGGAAGTGAAAATTCCCATTCCAAAGAGAAACGGTGATAATAGCTCTAAAAATAAATAACGATCTACAACTGATAAGCTAGGAATCTTTATTTTCATTCTGATTTTAAGGTAATTTACTTGACCAATATCTATAATGCCTATTTTATTTTTAGATTTGGAAGTTTTCTCCCAAGTAATATTGTCGTACTAAGGAATTACTGTATAATTCTTCAGCACTTCCAGCTGCTAGGATTTCGCCATCACGCATAATATAAGCTCGATTAGTTATAGCAAGAGTTTCACGTACATTATGATCAGTAATTAGAATCCCCATTTGACGTTCTTGTAACTGAGCAATCATAGCTTGAATTTCCGAAACAGCAATGGGATCAACCCCGGCGAAGGGTTCATCTAATAGTAGAAAATCTGGGCCTTTCTTTCCCATAGCTAAGGAACGTGCCAATTCTGTTCTCCGCCTCTCTCCTCCTGATATTTGAGATCCTTTCGTATGAGCAATTTTTTCTAAGCGAAACTCTTTAAGTAAACCATGAAGACGTTGTGTTCTTTGTTTAAAAGTAATATTTGTTTGTTCAAGAGCAACTTGAATATTTTCTTGAACAGTAAGATACCTAAAAATACTAGGCTGTTGAGTCATGTAACCAATACCTAAACGTGCTCTTTTATGCAAAGGTAAAGAAGTAACCTCTTGTTGGTATAACCATACTTTTCCTTTGTCAGGTTTAATCAAACCTGTTGCTATGTAAAAAGTAGTAGTTTTACCTGCACCATTAGGACCAAGTAATCCAACAATTTCGCCAGGCGCTACTCTAATGTTAACCCGGTTGACAATATTGCGCTTTCCATAGGTTTTATGTATATTCTCTAAAATCAATGTCATAAGAAAATTTTAAAAATCAGAAATTGGGGAAATTTTTTTCCATCTGAGAAGATGGACTAATTGGAGTCTTTTGTGGAATGTTATTTTCAGTTTCAGTAACTAAATATATTGATTCTACTTGTTGAGCTGATTCTGGAGTTGCAATAAATCGTCCTTCATCAATTAGATATGTCATGGTTTCAGATCTCATGCTATTTCCTTCCTGGAGAACATAAACGTTACCTGTCAAGACTAAACGCCGCTCTCGGCTAAAGTATTGAGCTTGGGCAGATGTCCCCTGAATTTTACGAGCAGGATAAAAAAATTGAACATTTCCTCTAGCTGTTACAACACCAGTTTCAGAGTTTGCTTCTTGAATATCAGAACGGACAGTCAAAGGATTATTCAACGCAGATGTTTGAGCAAAAGTCTTATATGAACTGATTTCTATCGTAAGTATACCAATAATAATAGGAAAGGTAAGCCTTAGTGCTTTTGATACATATTTAGTGAATGTAGTAGGTGTAGAAAACATAAGATATATGTTAGATAACCATTTTAATTTTATTCTCTTTAGTTTACCAATCTTTTCAAAGAGAGTTGAAAATCATGTGGTTTCTATTGTTATTAAAATAATAGTTTATTTTTAAATCTTATTATTTGTATAAAATTCAACTATAAAGAGCCACTCGTAATTTTATCCCAACTTTGAAAAAAAATAAAATCGTTCTTTATACTAGCAGTAAAAAACAAGATTCTCACTATTTTAAAGACTTTAATCATAATCAGCATGTTTTAAGAAAAAATCTGCTCTTTTTTTATATTATTTTATATCGTTTGTTTGAGTTAATTAATTAAGCGTACAAATAAATAAGATCTTATTAATATAAAAAAATAAATGATGTTTGACTAAATTATACGATGTAGTTTTTACTCAGATACTTAATATTGAAAATTATAGATATCTAACCTTTCGTAGTTATAAAATATTCACTCTGTTTAAAGGTACTAGCTTTTATGTTTTATTTTTAAGATGAAAAAGCAGCATTAATAGCATCAGTTACTTTTCCTACAGGGATAACTTTTAAATTAACATTAAAAGTATAATTCTTACTATTCGGAACAATCGCTCTTGTAAATCCTAATTTAACAGCTTCTTTTAAACGTAATTCTAATTGTGGTACTGAACGAACTTGGCCTCCTAATCCCACTTCACCAATTAATATAGTATTTGGAATAATTACTTTATCTTTAACGCTAGCAGTAATAGCAATTGCTATCCCTAAGTCTGCTGCAGGTTCTTCAACACCTAAACCTCCTGTAGAAGAAACATATACATCTAACTTAGATAAAGGAATTCCTACCCTTTTTTCTAACACTGCCAATATTTGCTGTAATCGACTATATGCTATGCCTGTTGTAGAACGACGGGGAGAAGGATAGCTAGTTGGGCTAACTAGAGCTTGTAATTCTACGACTAGAGGACGAGTACCTTCACAGGCAACAACAATAGCTGTTCCCGGTACAAGTTCATTTTGATTTCCCATAAATAATTCTGAAGGATTTTTGACTTCTACCAAGCCACTTTCAATCATTTCAAAAATACCAATCTCATGAGTAGCACCAAAACGATTTTTAACTGATCTTAAGACACGATGAGAAGCATATCTATCTCCTTCAAAATACAATACTGTGTCTACTAAATGCTCTAATACTCTAGGACCAGCTATAGCTCCTTCTTTTGTTACATGACCAACAATGAGCAAAGTAATATTATCTCTTTTTGCCAATCTCATTAATACTGAGGTACATTCCTTCACTTGAGAAACGGAGCCAGGGGCTGAATTTAACGTTGAAAGGTATAAAGTTTGAATACTATCGATAATAGCTACTTGAGGCTGTAAAGATTCTAGTTCCCTAAGAATCTCTTCTAGATTGGTTTCTGATAAAATGAAAAGATTTTTACGATTACATCGTTCTAGTTCTTTTCTCTCTATGTGTTTTTCTTCAGTGCCTAGCATCATTAGGCGGGAAGCACGTAATTTGATTTGTTGTGCCGATTCTTCTGCAGAAATGTATAAGATGCGAGGTAACTTTTGAGCTAATTTATTAGCCACTTGTAATAAAAGAGTTGATTTTCCAATACCAGGATCGCCGCCAATTAAAACTAAAGAACCTGGAACAACTCCTCCACCTAAGACTCTGTCTAATTCATCATACCCAGATTGAAACTGCATTTTCTCATTATCTACAATTTCATCGAAATAATTTGAAATATTTGGTTTTGGAGTAGCTCTAGAATTATTTTCTTTATTCGAATATAACGATCTTTCTCTTCTTAAAATATTGTCAGAAGAACTTGGTGTTACAACAATTTTTTCTTCTAAGCTTCCATAAGTTTGACAAGATTCACACTTGCCGAACCATTGAACAGATTCTGTTCCACAGATATTGCATACATATACGTTTCTTTTCTTAGCCATAATTAAATTTGTAAAATCATTAAAAAAAATTAAAAAATTGAATATAGTTAAAAAAAGAAAACAATAAGAGGTGTTATGAGAATATTTACTTTTATACTTATATTATACTTATATTCTAAATCAATAACTTAAGCACAAGGACAACAAAAAGATGATATTTTAAATCTTTTTCAAACTAATGGTTAGCTATTTACTAAACAGTTCGCTATTTAATTTAATAAAAGCTGAAAAATTACTTAATAACTAAGGAGTGTAATTAAAATTGGAAACACATAAAGAGAAAATTTTAGTAGTTGACGATGAGGCAAGTATACGTCGTATTTTAGAAACTCGTCTTTCCATGATTGGATATGATGTTGTAACAGCTGCTGATGGAGAAGAAGCTTTAGAAATTTTTTATGATTCAGTACCTGATTTGGTAGTTTTAGACGTTATGATGCCGAAGCTAGATGGATATGGAGTATGTCAAGAATTGCGAAAAGAATCAGATATTCCTATCATAATGCTGACAGCTCTGGGAGATGTTGCTGATCGTATTACAGGATTAGAGCTAGGAGCCGATGACTATGTGGTTAAACCTTTTTCACCAAAAGAGCTAGAAGCAAGAATTCGTTCTGTCTTAAGAAGAGTGGAGAAAGGCAGTAACCCAGGAATTCCTAATTCCGGAGTAATCTCTATTGCTTCAGTAAAAATTGATACAAATAAACGTCAAGTTTATAAAGGCGATGAGCGCATACGTTTAACAGGAATGGAATTTAGTTTATTAGAATTACTAGTAGGTTGTTCTGGAGAACCTTTTTCTCGCTCAGAAATTTTACAAGAAGTGTGGGGATATACTCCAGAGCGTCACGTAGATACCAGAGTAGTAGATGTTCATATTTCTCGCTTGAGAGCAAAGTTAGAAGATGATCCCAGTAATCCTGAACTAATATTAACAGCAAGGGGTACTGGATATCTCTTCCAACGTATTTTAGAACCTGGAGAAGAATTGTAAGAATCACACAAATGACGAATTAAACTACTAAATTAAGTTTTTTATTTCTATATGTCTATGAATATCCCATACTATTTCCACTGAAAAAGTACAGGTTATTACGTTTTAAAATTATTTTATAACTTTAGTAGTCTAAGTATCTATGTCTTTTATAGATATCAGCCAAACTCGTTTATAAATTAAGGAAGAACTGTGCCATTCAAGAAGTTTCACAAACTACAAAGGTTGAATGCAAAAAAAGCAAAGATAAGTCTTGTTGCACGAAAAAATATCGTAAATAATATATTTCATAGTTATTATCAAATAAGTATGGAATTGCTTTTTGAGCACGTATAGAAATATACAAAATAACTATCATTTTTATAGTAATCTAGAGCATAAGAGTGCTTGTTACTAAAATTCTTTGTTGGCACGGTTATGGTAAATATTTTTTGAGTTTCCATGCTTAATATTTATGAAATAATTCTATTTTTTAATAATTTCATACAGCCTATATAGATTTATAATAATAAATTATTAAATTCTGATTTATTATTGTAATTAAGATATCTACTCTAAATCAATCAAGATATAATCAGATGAGATTAAATGTTTCTTTTTTGTTCGGTATCATTTTGTAGTTACTTTTCCTAAAACATAATTATTGAATGTATCAAAAAATATAATATGTCCAAATCAGATTTCCGCTCTATAAATACTCATTTAAATAGTCAAATCAGATTTCCGCTCTATAAATACTCATTTAAATAGTCAACAACTTTCTAAAAGTCCTTCCGTTAGAGACTTTCAAGAAATTGCTAAACCTGATTTATCTTTAGAAGAAGTGAGGGATAAACTCAAGGATGCTAGCGCTCAGCAAGTTATAGAGTGGGCAGCAGAAACTTTTGGTAATGGATTAGTTATTAGTACAAGTTTCGGCATTCAATCTGCGGTAATGTTACATTTAGCTACAAAAATAGTTCCAAATATTTCAGTTATTTGGGTTGATACTGGTTATCTTCCTGCAGAAACCTATCAGTTTGCCCAAGAATTAACTGAACGTCTCAATCTAAACTTGAAAGTTTATCAATCTTTTCTTACCCCAGCAAGGATGGAAGCTCTCTACGGTAAATTATGGGAATATCAAGATATTAATGCTCTTAATCGATACGACTTTATGCGTAAAGTTGAACCAATGCAAAGAGCTCTGAAAGAGCTTAGTTCTACGGCTTGGTTAGCTGGATTGCGCCGTCAACAAACAGAACATCGTAAATCTTTAGAAAGAATTGTTTTACAGGAACAGCAGTATAAGATACACCCTATTTTACATTGGAATTCCCGTGATATTTATAATTATTTAACTACTCATGACCTTCCATATCATCCTTATTTTGAAAAAGGATATGTTAGCGTGGGAGATTGGCATTCAAGCCGTCCGATGAAAGCGGATGATAACAATGAACGGGATACCAGGTTTCATGGATTAAAACAAGAATGTGGCTTACACTTACCTCTTTCTCCAGAAGTTTCCAAAAGCTTAGATTCTAGTAATCTTTGAGTACGAAAAATAAATATTATTTAAAAACGTTCGAACAAATTCATATTTTCGAGATATTTAATTTTTAGTTAATCTTATTAAATATTAATTATTGTTTAGTATCTAATTTATAAGGCGGCACCCAGATTCGAACTGGGGATAAAGATTTTGCAGACCTCTGCCTTACCACTTGGCCATGCCGCCAGACAATATTTACACTATAGCAAAAATTATTAAATAAAGATAGAAATTAATAATATATAAATCTCAAATTTTTCTTAAGAGCCTTAAACTACATTTTCTTTGTCAAAACAAGTTATACAATAGAAATAGCCAGTATAATATTATTGTTATTAACAGACTGCAAAGCAAAGATGCAACGTATCAATCTATCGTTTTGTAATGCCTTTAGATACAACATGAATATAAATCAGAAATTATTGACTAATGTGATGTGCTACTTTTTAGGATTAAGTACAATATTTGTCTCTCTTGATGTGAATGCTGCTGATCCATTTACAAAATTTTATAACCAGGCATGTGTTCCTGAAGCAAAGAAAGCTGGACTAAATGACAAAGAAGCGAGGAAAGGATGCAATTGCACTGTTCGCTCACTAAGAAAAAAGTATTCTAGCCAAGCTTTTTCTGCACTTTATAATAAATATCGCGCTAAAGATAGTAAAGCTAGACAAACTTTAACTAGATTTGGAGAGACTTGTTTTGAAGCTGTTTTTGATAATATTCTTTTTGGACGTTGAAATTCTATGTAATACACAAGATACTAATGTTGTGAAAAGATATTGCTAGTAGAAATAACAATTTCAAAATTCTATTAAAGCCTAGTTTCAGAAGTAGGCTTATTATTTAATTTTAATTATGTAAATGGTGTAAAAAGGTACGAATTTTTATGAAAAAATCTTGGCGAGAATACCTGAACATTTCCCGTATAGCAATTAAATATACAAAAGTTACCTTATTTGTAGCGATTACCATTGCTATTTCAGGTATATTCGTCTTTAGTTCTCTAAAATATGCCTTATTCCCTGAGATTTCTTTTCCAGTAATTATTGTTAACGGAAATATACCATTAGAAACTACTTTAGAAACAGAGAAACAGCTTACTAACCCTTTAGAAAATGCTTTGAGCTCTATTCCGGAAGTAGAGCTAATGTCTTCCACTTATCCTGGTAAAGCTGTAATCAATATTAGCTTTCCTGCAGGATCAAATTTAGAAGATTCAGCTGCAGTAGTCAAAGAATCATTAGAAAAAGTAGATTTATCGCCTAATGCAAGTTTAGAAGAAATTAAAGCAATTAATTTAAATGAATCTGTAGCAGTTACTTATGCAATATCTAGTAAAACTATAGAAGTTGATAATTTGATATCTATTGCGAGAGAGAACATTGTTCCTTCTCTTGAATCTTTATCAGGAGTTAAAAGAGTTTCTCTGTTAGGAGATGGTTTTATTCAAAACGAAAAAAGTAATGATTTGAATTCAGAACCATCAACTTTAACTAGATTTAACCAAGAAGATATATTAGCAGTCCAAGTTATCAAAACTGCGGATAGCAATATATTAGATGTTGCTTCAGCTGTTCATAAAGAAGTAACTAACCTAAGTGAAACTTTACCTGATATTCGATTAACTATTGCTGAGAACCAAGCTAATTATATTGAAGAGGCTAGCCAAGCAACACTAGAAGCATTGATGGGAGCAGTTTTCCTGGCAGTTTTAGTTATATTTTTTTGTTTACGTAATATTCCAGCAACTTTAATTACTGCTTTAGCTATTCCTATGTCACTACTAGGGACTTTTATTGTTATAGCTATAGCTAAATTTAATTTAGAAACAATTACTTTATTAGGTTTAGCTCTTGTTATAGGTATCATTGTTGATGACGCTATCGTAGACGTAGAAAATATAATGCGTCATATTGATAACGGATTGAGTCCACGTGAAGCAGCAATAAAAGGCACAGATGAAATTGGGTTAACAGTTATATCTTCAACACTAACTTTAGCTGCTGTTTTTCTTCCAATTGCATTTATTGGAGGAAGTCTAGGACAATTTTTTAAACCTTTTGGTATCACTATTTCTGCAGCTGTTCTAATTTCTTTGTTAGTAGCTCGTACCTTATCTCCTGTACTAGCAATATATTGGATCAAACCAGTTAAAAAATCATCAGCTGTTAATAAAAAACCATTTTTTCTTGCTCAAAAATATCGTCGAATTCTAAATTGGTCCTTATGTCATAGGAAAATAGTTATTAGTGTTGCTCTCATTAGTTTTCTAGTAGGAATTGCATTGATTCCATTTATTCCCCAAGGTTTTATTCCAAAACTAGATCGTGGAGAGTTTAATGTAATTTATAATTTACCATCTCCTAAAATTCCTAAACGTTTACAGGTAGCTCATGATAGTGCTTTGAACAACAGTGAACCCTCTCTGTTTCAAGATTTTTCCCAGTCTCCTGAGCGTTTCCTACTACGTAAAAATTACCGTGTTGCTAGCAAACTAGAAAGCGTTATTTTAGAAAATCCTAATGTTTTATCAGTCTATAGTATTGCTGGTTATCAAGGTAATCCTCTCAAGGGAAAGATATACGTTAGGCTTAAAGAAGATAGGTTGTTAAGTACTAGTCAAGTTCAAAATCAAATTAGGAAGAAATTTCCAACTCTAAGGGGAGGAAGTATAAGTGTAGAAGACATTCTATTTATTGAAACTGGTGATGATAGTCCTTTAAAAATAGCATTATTAAGTGATAACTTAACAAGTATTGAAAAAACGTCTCAAGATCTAAAAAGCCGTCTAGATGATGTTCCAGGTTTGGCAGATATTAAGTTATCGTCAATTAATGGTCATGATTCTTTGATCGAGCATTTTCAGAAAACTAGAGTTGTATATTTAACTGCTAATTTATTTGAAGGTGTAGGTTTAGGAGATACTACTAAAAAAGTTAAAGAAATAACTAAAGAACTTTTACCTGACGACGTTGATTTTGAAATTCAAGGAGCCTCTGCTCAAGTTCTTAGTATTTTTAAAGAATTTGCTATTACCTTGTTTTTTGCTATTGCATGTATGATGGTCATCCTATACTTAACTTTTGGACGCTTTTTAGAATCTTTTGTAGTATTTTTATCTTTACCTTTATCGATAGTTGGAGCGATGTTTGCTTTGCTAATTACTCAAAATGATTTTGGGATGATTTCATTAATCGGGTTGATATTTTTACTAGGATTATTAGATAAAAATGCTATTTTATTGATGGACTACACCAATCAACTTAGAGAGCAAGGCATGAGTCGTCATGACGCTATTTTAAAAACAGGAGAAGTACGATTACGTCCAATAATAATGACTACTGCTTCAAGTATTTTGGGGATGTTGCCAATTGCAATTGGCTTAGGAGCTGGAGCTGAATTAAGACAACCGATGGCAGTTGCTATTCTTGGAGGATTATTTACATCTTCTGCATTAAGTTTAATTGTAGTTCCAGTTCTATATACCTTATTAGAAGATATTTCGGAAAAATTTACAAAATTAAGGAATAAAACTGAATTTTAGATAAAATTTCGAATATTATAAATATGGCTCAGTACGCAATTGCCTTAGGAAGTAATCTAGGAAATTCATATACTATCTTAAATAAAGTAATATTTTTCTTATCTCGGTATCCTGATATAGGTTTAGCCTCATCTTCTCCTTTCTATCAAACGTTTCCTATAGGACCAAAACAACCTAGCTATTATAATTGTTGCATAACAATAAATTCATCAATTAATCCTAAAAAATTATTAGAAATTTTATTCAATATTGAAAAAAAGTTCGGTAGGATAAGAAATAAAAGATGGGATGCAAGAACCCTAGATTTAGATATTTTATTATGTAATGAATTAATTATAAATACTTCTTCTTTGCAGATACCGCACCCTCAAATGATAAAACGTAAATTTGTTTTATTACCTCTCTGTACTATAGCTTCTACTTGGAAACATCCAATAACTAAAAAAACAGTAAAAGAGCATCTACAAGCAATATCCTATGAAAATATAATGTAATGTCATTTTTCTAATTGAATTTTTTTAGAAAATTGTCGTCAACATCATAACCTAATAATTGAGCCATATTTTTCAAACGAAATGTAGAGTAAATTTTTTGTTTTTTTAGCCAATCAGATATTATAAACAGTTTATGCATTACGAAAATCTCTAGTGCTTCAGAATTATACTGGATTCCATTCACTCTATTAAATTGATGAGGGACTAACATCGCTGTATATCTTGCTAATTCTCCTTTTTTAGAATTCAAAAGAAAAGGTATCCATGGATAAATTCCATCTATACGGATAAACCATAAACGAATTTCAGAGATTTCAGATAATTCTCTAGGATCGTCAGGAGGTTGAGGATACTGAATATCAAAAGTTAAATCTTGTTCAAATGATATGATTTCTTCTTTTTTTAATTTTGGTTCGACAAAGTCAGTGATAACACTAATATCTAAATTGATTATATCATCGTGTTTTATTAAAATTATTTTTGTCATTATGGTTGTATAACGCTTTAGTTATATTTATAAGAGATAGCTTATCAAGTAAAAAATAACATTAACTGCATAAGAAAATCTCAACTTAAATTATATATCTAATTGAAACTATAATTTTGCTTATAAGTTTAATTATTTTGATTGATTTTATACAGATCATGTTTTAACTTTTAATTAATAAAAGCTTCTTTAAAGCTAACACTTACTTTTGGGTGTTAGCTTCAAAGAAGCTCTTATTGATTAATTAAGCTTATTGATTAATTAAGCTTATTGATTAATTAAGCTTATTGATTAATTAAGCTTATTGATTAATTAAGCTTATTAATTGATTAATACTGCAGGTAATAGTTCTTTTACCTTATCACTCTGAAAATGGTATGAATTAGCTTCTTGTATGACCATTGGCAAAGCAGAACGAACTTTTGAATTAACTTCTACGGTTTTTGCATCAAAAGTTTCTGTAGCTATTTTAGGATATAGACCCATAATAATAATAGGGGCAATCAAACAAGCAGATATGAAGATTTCCCGCGGTTTAGCGTCTAAATTAAATTGACTCAACTCCAATTTTTCATTACTCTGTCCATAAAATACAACTCTTAGCATTGACAATAAATAGATAGGAGTTAGGACCAAGCCTACTGCTGTTAGAAATATAGCTATAGCTTTAAATGACGCAGTGTAAGCATCACTTTCAGCAACTCCTAGGAAGATAGTAAGCTCTGCTACAAATCCACTCATACCAGGCAAAGCTAAAGAAGCCATTGCTGAAGTTGTAAATAATGCAAAAGTTTTAGGCATTTTTAGAGCTAGTCCACCCATCTCGTCCATCATTAAAGTATGGGTGCGCTCGTAGGTAGTACCACATAAGAAAAATAGGGATGCAGCAATCAAACCATGTGAAACCATTTGAAATACTGCTCCATTAATTCCTACTTCGGTAAATGAGGATATGCCAATAAGGACAAAGCCCATGTGAGATAAAGAGGAACAAGCAAGGCGACGTTTGAGATTCGTTTGGCCAAACGCTGCAAATGCACCATAGACAACATTTACAACCCCTAAGATCAATAGTAGGGGAGCAAATATAATGTGAGCATTTGGCAACATTTCCATATTGAATCTAATAAGTCCATATCCCCCCATTTTTAAAAGAACACCAGCTAATATCATAGATACTGGTGTAGAAGCTTGACTATGGGCGTCAGGCAACCAGGTGTGTAAAGGAAATATTGGTAGTTTAACAGCATAAGCTATTAGAAAACCTATATATATTAGAACTTGCAAAGAAGTAGGTATTTCTTTCAGACTTAATTCTGCCATGTTAAAGGTGATATTATCGCCATAAAAAGCAAGAAGAAGAGCAGAGACTAAAATTCCTATAGAAGCAAGGGCAGTATACAAAATAAATTTTGTGGCTGCATATAATCTTTTTTCACCACCCCAAATGGAGATTAATAAGTAGACAGGAACAAGTTCTAGTTCCCACATAAAGAAAAATAACAAGACATCTTGTGCAGCAAAAACGCCGATCTGAGCGCTATATAGCACTAACATCAAGAAATAGAAAAGTTGTGGTTTTTTCTTTACATTCCAAGATGCAAGTAATGCAACAGTTGTTATAAGTCCTGATAAAACGATTAAAGGCATTGATAAACCATCAATACCTAGCGACCATCCAAGACCCATTGTTGGAATCCAGTTGTAGCTTTCTGAAAGTTGAAGATTACTGCTGCTGAAGTCATAATCTCTAGATATAGCAAGAATAGTTAAACCAAAGTTTAATAGACTTACACCTAGTGAGTATGAACGAAGGGTTTTTCCTTCTTTATCTGGGATAAAAGGAATAGCGAAAGCAGCAATTAGCGGTACAAGAATAAGAGCAGTTAGCCAGGGAATATTGTTGGTAAACATGGCTTTGTTAAGTGTGACGTTTGTTCACTTATATTATATAAAGTTATATTACAGAATTAAAAACAAATATTATTGAGTAAAAACTTATATGCTTCTCATATATGGGTTTGCGCTTTTTATCAGTGTTGTTTTTTATCAAAATTTCATAACATAGTTTTTTGGAAAAGTTATTTTTACTTTTAATTAGAGTTAATATTTTGAAAATCTTGATAAATGTCGTTTTAAGATATCTTATTATTAGATCAAGCCGAGAGGTCAATGTTAAATTTTTATTTTATGTCTAATATATTCATTAGCTGTTAAAAATAGGAACTTACTATTAAAATTCATATGACTGGTATGCTAAAAGTTTTAATATAAAAATCTAACATCATAGACAGTGTTGGGGCGGTTGAATAGTACATAATCTGTGTCATATAAAAAATTATATGTAGTTTAAGATATTTAAAATACAGTCATAAATGTCCAAACAATTTTTATTACAATTATCTAATGTTGGGTTAACTGATCCTCTTTCAAAAAGTCAACTTTTAAAAGAAATTTCATTTAACCTTATTACTGGGGAACGTTTAGTATTAATAGGCCCATCTGGATCCGGAAAAACGACATTATTACGTTTAATTAATCGTTTACAGGAACCAAGTACTGGAAAAATTCTTTTTTGTTCTCAACCATTAGAAAAAATTCCTATTATTGATTTGCGGCAGCAAATAGTTTTAGTACCGCAAGAACCTAAGCTACTGGGAATGAGCGTTAATGAAGCTTTATCTTATGCACTAAAGCTTCAAAATATTTCAAAAGCTGAGATAAATCAAAGACTTCAAAAATGGAAGTCTAGATTATCTATTCCAAATCAATGGTTAGAACGTTATGAGTCAGAACTTTCTTTAGGACAACGGCAAATAATTGGAATTACTAGAGGTTTAATTATTGAACCTAAAATACTACTTTTAGATGAACCTACTTCTTCACTGGATAGTCTTAAAGCTAATCAGATAATAAAATTACTTACTAATATTACACAATACACACAAACTGCTATCGTCATAGTTAGTCATGATTTAGAAGTTGTGAAAAGTTTTTCCAAATATATTTTGAAATTAGAGCAAGGGAAAATTAAGTAATAATCATCTAAGTCAATAAAGCTAAAAAACTTTTAATTCACTATGTGTATGTAGCCTAGTTATTTTTACTTTAGAGAATACTAGTAGCATGCTGAAAGACATAAGTATATTAAATATACTTATGTCTTTCAGCCTCATAACATACTCAATAAATTCTTCAAACGACTTTTATCCCATCCTTTTATGTTTAATATACTCCAAGATTCAATTAAGTCTGGACCATTCAATTTTCCAGACAATCCTGCCCTAAGAGAGCGCATTACTAATCCTTTTTTAACTTTAAGTGTTTTAACAATTTCACTAATTATTTCTTTAATTTCATCTTCATTTAATATAGGATATTTTTCAATTTTCGCTAGAGCTAATTGAATAATATCCATAGCATTATCTTGCTCCATATGTAGTAGAGCTTCATTGCTATAATTTATATTTTCACCAAAGAAAAAAGAGCTCTCTCTTATAACATCATTCAAACGAACTAAGCTAGGTTGAATTAAAATAGTTATACGTTCCAGCCATTGAAGATCAAGATTTATATCAATAGGATAATTAGCTTCTTTCCAATATGGTATTAGTAAATCTAATAATTGTTGTACTGGCATCTTGTGAAGGTATTGACTATTAACCCAATCTAGTTTGTCCCAATCAAATTTAGCACCTGCTTTGTTAACACGTTCTAAGTCAAAACTTTCTGCAATTTCCTTTAATGAAAAAATCTCTTGGGTGCTATCAGATAAAGTCCATCCTAAAAGACTCATGTAATTAACAAGGGCCTCTGATAAAAATCCCATTTTTTGGAAGTCATTAATAGAAGTAACTCCATCTCTTTTTGAAAGTTTACGGCCTTCTTTATTTAAGATTAAAGGTGTATGTGCAAAATAAGGAATTGTTTTGCCTAATGCTTCATACAATAAAATTTGTTTGGCTGTGTTTGCTATGTGATCTTCTCCACGAATTACATGGCTGATATTCATATCAATATCATCTACCACTACAGCAAGATTATAAAGAGGTTGTCCAAACAGCTGATCTGAACTTTCTTTAACGCGGGCAATTACCATATCTCCACCAAGATCAGTACCTTTCCATATCATATGCCCCCTAATCAAATCATTCCAACGAATTTCTTGTTCTTCATTTATTATGAATCTAATGACGGCCTTTCTTCCTTCTGCTTCAAAGGCTTCTCTTTGTTCCGCTGTTAGATAACGATGACGATTATCATATTTAGGTGCTTGATTGTTAGATTTTTGTATTTCTTTCATATTCTCCAACTCTTCCGAAGTACAGTAGCATCGGTATGCAAGACCTTGGTCAAGTAACTGTTGAATAGCTTTATGATAAGAACTTAATCGTTGAGTTTGGAAAAAAGGTCCTTCATCCCAAATCAAACCTAACCAAGCCAAACCTGATTTTATATCTTCAACAAATTCAGGCTTAGAACGTTGCTCATCTGTATCCTCGATACGTAAAATAAATTTACCTTTGTATCGACTTGCAAATAACCAATTAAAAATAGCTGTCCTAGCAGTACCAATATGTAAAGTTCCGGTAGGACTAGGAGCGATACGAACTCTTACTGTCACAAAAATTTCCTCAAAGTCAAGATTGGCTCTAATATATTCTAATGGAGTTAAAGACAGAAAAAATTTAACTATTAATTTTCATCTTTTATATGTTAATACTATTTTCTTTTACTGAAGTAAAACCTAAAAATAATCTTAGTAATAATTCTTTAATACAATTAATTAAATAATTGTCCCATAGCAGTCTTTTTGATATCTAACCATTAGAATTGTAGCTTTTTGACTACAAAATACCTAATCATTAATTCTATCTCATTGACATTTCATACATACTCATATCATAAGTACTTACTAAATCATAATACTATTAGTGTTAAAACTTATATCTTGAAAATTTCTACTTTTAAGTTTTAACTATGCATATTTCTGTATTCTGCTATGGCTTAAATTTTTTCAGTTTGTCAAAACATAAAATGCTTGGAAGTATATACTAAAAATGCTAGCCTATAAGCTAACTTTAAATAGCTTAAATCTTTTATTTTTGGTTCAATAAATTATGTTTTTTCTCGCTCTAATATTTTCTCAGGTATCAACAAATCAAAACATAACATTAGAAAATCCATCTTCAACAATTGAGAGTTTTAACTATTTTCAAATTATTATTTTGGGCATGATACAAGGATTGACAGAATTTTTACCTATTAGTAGCACAGCTCACTTACAAATTATCCCTTCTTATTTAGGTTGGGGAGATCCAGGAGTAAATTTTTCTGCCGTAATTCAGTTAGGAAGTATTATTTCAGTTGTATGGTATTTTTGGTCAGATTTGAAAAAGATTATTATGGGTACATTTATAGCAATTAAGGATCATGATTTAGAATCTCATGATCTTCGCATGGGATTTGGTATTTTTATGGGTACATTACCTTTCCTTTTAATTGGATATTTAACAAAAACTTTTATGACTGATATGGATAACTCTATTTTACGTAGTAGTGAAATGGTTGCAGCTTCTTCTATTATTATGTCTTTATTGCTAGCATTGGCGGAAAAAGTTGGTAAATATGAGCGTACCTTTGATAAATTAAAATGGCAAGATGCATTTCTGATGGGTACTATTCAATCTTTGGCTATAATTCCTGGAGTTTCTCGGTCAGGCTCAACAATTACTTTAGGATTATTTCTAAATTTGAATCGAGAAACAGCAGCACGATTTTCTTTTTTGCTAGGTATTCCTGCGATAACGATAGTAGGGTTGTATGAATTAATTGAGATTTTTAATACCGGATTTTCTCAGGAAACGATACTACCTCTATTTACAGCAATACTCTCTTCTATTTTTTTTTCTTACTTATCCATTGCTTGGCTAATAAATTATCTGCAAAAACAAAGTACTTGGATATTTGTATGGTACCGTTTAGGGTTTGGTTCATTTATCCTTATAGATATGTTTCTCTCTTAATTGCGTAAATATTTATCTTATACTCCTCCCCAAACAAAACGTAAGTACCAGAAAGGAAATAATAAAAACAATGCGATCCAATCTCCTTTAACTAAGTAAAGTTTATGCCATTTTACTCTATGTTTATTTGGACTAATGAAACCTCTAATTTCCATTGTAGTCGCAATTTCATTAGCTCTAGTTAATAAATTTTCTAGTATTTTTTCTATTACTACTATCCATACTTGAAAGCTTTTTTTAATTCCTAATTTTTTCCAATTAATAGCTCTAGTTTTAATAGAACGAGTAAGATTTTGTATTTCTTCCAAGACTAAGGAAATAAAACGTAAAGATAAAGTGAAAATTAATAAAATTTCAGTTATTGGAACTTTAAAGAATCTTAAAGGTGACAATAAATAATCTAATCCTTCAGTTATAGCCTCAGGAGTAGTAGTCGCTAAATATAAATTGGCACTATAAACTGCTACAAAAATATGAGTACCTATTCTTATTCCTAATTCTAAAGATCTACGAGTAACGAGAAAAATTCCTTTATCGAGCAATACATAATTATAAGAATTTGATCCTGGTATTAATATATTATTTATTGGAAGTCTAGGTTGAGAAGAAATTGCTAATCCATCAGGTGATAAAGCTATGATTAAAAATACTAAAAAACTAATAATTAAAAGCCATCCCATTTGTTGTTTCCAAACTCTTAGAGGAATATTAACAACTACAGTCAAGACTACAAGAAAACCTACAAGAACTAACAGCCATTCTGGGCTAGATGATCTATTCGCAAGCAATAAAGACATTAACCAAATCAACTTAACTCTAGAATCAAGTAAATGTAGCCATGTGAGGGGCTTTTCAAGATAAAGTCCAATAGGTAATGATCGCAATAGATCCATAATTACTGTAAATTTTACTTATTATCTGTGATATCAATTTTCTGATTTAAAAAATAAGACAAAAATTATCTTATCAAATAAATTATAAAGTTTTATTCAATATATAAAAGAAGTTTATGTGGGAAACGTTCTAATTTTAAATGCTTAAGATTCAGAATAATATTTAAATTATTCAATAAATAAGACACTTATATAATTAAAAAAAAAGAATCAATATATTAAATCAAGAACTTTTTAGGTATTGGTAAAAATAAGCTTTATAAAATCAATTTACATTAAATCTTCCTAGAAATAGGTTAAAACCTTTAACTTCTAATAATCAAGAATAATATATTAATCCGTATTATAGGCTTATAATGAACAAATAATTAAACTTTTTCAAAACTAAATTATCAAATATACTTTGAAGGATAATCCTCTAATATTCTAAATATAAAAAATAAGTACTTTGCTATATTTAAAATCCTACATGGGAAGTCAATACATAGTACTAAAGACTTATTATGCTTCCATATTTAATATTTTTTCATTAAAATATCATTTTCTTGCTATTTATCAATATTTAAAGTATTACTGTTAAAGTGATATTACAATGCATCGTATAGTTATGTAAAAATTTATTAGCTTTCGTCTTTTATGCACAATTATTATATTTATTGATTAACTTCATAAAATATTTTTATACATAATCTAATATATTTTGTTTTGACTGCTTTATTTATATAGTATTTATTATTTCTAATTTATTACAGTGGCTAAGGTTATCCTCAAAGACATTAATAAAAGTTTCTTCCGTCAAAGAAACAAATCAAAAGATTTTGAAGTTAAAATTTTACAAAACATTAATTTAAATGTTAACGATGGGGAGTTTATGGTTCTAGTAGGGCCATCAGGATGTGGAAAAAGCACTTTACTTAGACTCATAGCAGGTTTAGAGACTATTACATCAGGAGAAGTTTTAATAGGAGAAAAAAATGTGGGCTCTCTTCTTCCTAAACAGCGTGATATAGCTATGGTTTTTCAAAATTATGCTTTATATCCTCATCTTAATGTTTACGATAATATCGCTTTCGGATTACGTCGCATCAATAAGGTGGAGAAAAAAATAGATAAAATTGTAAATAATATAATCCAGTTATTACCTAAAAGATTCAGATATAATTCAGCTCTAGAAGTAGATATCAATCAAAAGATAAAACAAGTTAGTAAGCTATTACAGTTAGATAATCTTTTGCATAGGTTACCAAAGCAGCTTTCAGGAGGACAAAGACAAAGAGTAGCTCTAGGAAGAGCAATCGCCAGAAATCCCAAAGTTTTTTTAATGGACGAGCCAATGTCGAACTTAGATGTAATTTTAAGAACAGAGACTCGTTCTCAAATTGTTAAACTACAAAATCAATTAAAGATTACAACCATATATGTTACTCATGATCAAACTGAAGCAATGACAATGGGTGATCGCATTGCTGTTATGAATCAAGGAAAGATTCAACAGGTTGCATCTCCTCTGGAACTATATAATAATCCTATTAATTGTTTTGTTGGAAGCTTTATTGGATCTCTACCAATGAATTTTTTACCAGTAACAATAGAAGATTGCTCAACAATTTTTTACGATAAATTTAGTTTATCCATTCCTGCTGTACGGAGAATATATTTAAAAGGACATAACAAAAAATTAGCTATATTAGGATTTAGACCTGAACATATTACTTTAAGCGTTCCCAGCATAAATAATTTACAAGTAAAAGTTACTCTGGTGGAAAATATGGGGAACGAAATGCACTTGTTTACTGAAACATTAAGTGATATTCCTATTAAAATCATAATTAAATATATAGGGAATAATTTAATTAAGACAGGAGACACACTATGGCTATCAATAAATGAAAAAGCGATTCATATATTCGATTCCGAAACAGAAGAATCCTTGCTGAGATAAAAGTGGTTCTTAATAGGAAATAACTAAACATGTCAAAACGAAGTAAAATTATAAATAATCTTATATTGATTTTTAGTAGCTTAACCTTCACTTTATTTATTGGAGAGATTGGCTTAAAAATATTAAATATTTCTTATCCCAGTTTTTATAAAGTTGATTCTCATCGAGGACATTCTCTCATACAACATATGTTCGGAATATGGAAACATGAAGGAAGTGCATCAATATCAATCAATAAAATCGGACTAAGAGATAAAAATTATACAAAAAAGAAAATTAAAGATACTTTTAGAGTTGTAGTCATTGGTGATTCATTTGCTGAAGCTATACAGCTTGATAAAGATAAAACTTTTTGGTCGCTAGTAGAACAAAAATTATCTAAATGCCAAAAATTAGATAACAAAAATATTGAGGTAGTAAATTTTGGTGTTGGTGATTATGGTACTGCACAAGAGTATACAACACTAAAATATTATGCTAGTCAGTTTCATCCTGACCTGGTTTTGTTAACGGTTTTTACTGATAATGATGTTATTAATAATTCAAAGGTTTTAAGTCCCGAGGATAGATTTAGTCCATTTTTGAGTTTAAAAGATAATAAGTATAATTTTGATATGTCGTTTAGAAAAACTAAAACTTATCAATGGCGTAATAGTTTTGTCAGAAAAAAATTATTTGCTTTAGTAAATAAATCTCATGTTTTACAGTTAATCAATCAAACTAGAGTTCTTATAAATAAGCAGCATTCTGAGACTATATCTAGTGAAATGATGAAAGATGAGGATAAGTTACATAATCTTGAATTTATATCAGATTTATATAAAAAATCTTCTGCAATATGGCAAAAAGAATGGAATTTAACAGATGAATCAATTAAGCTAATACAGCAAGAAAGTTATATGCTTAATAGCGACTATTTGGTAGTGACATTAAGTAATCCTATTCAAGTTTATCCCAACTTTTTAGTTAGAAAGAAATATTTTAAAGATTACACAATATATGATCAGTTTTATCCTGATCAACGTATTTATAAATTGTCACGAATAAAAGATTTTAAAGTTTTAGCCTTGGCCCCACTTTTACAGACTTATGCTGATAAAAATAAAGTTTTTTTGCATGGTTTTAATAATACTAAATTAGGGAATGGACATTGGAATCATTTCGGACATCAAATTGCTGGAGAAATAATTAGTAATAAAATTTGTTCACTACAAAAATAGCCTAGAAATAACTATTTTTGTGGCTTAGGACATATAATTTTTAAAAAAAAGTTGTTGCTATTAACAACCAATCCTTTTTCTAAACTATTTAAAAATAAGTGAGTAAAGATCTAATATCAAAGCTTTAGTTGTCAATATAAAATTAGTAAAAATATTTATTAAGTAATAAGACAACTATAATATTAGGCTATAAAATATCGTCTTTTTGGTAGATACTAAGGGTTAAATTTTAAAAATGTTAAAATATAAGAATCTTTTATGTATAAATTTAAGACAGGGTAATACATCAACAATTAATAATTTAAATATGTCTAATTGGTTAGAACATAGCGTACAAATTGAAGTAGAAATTCCTATCGAACAAGTATGGGAATTATGGTCAGACTTAAAGGAAATGCCTAAATGGATGAAATGGATTGATTCTGTTGAAATTTTGGATGACGACCCTAACTTGTCACGTTGGAAGTTGGTTAGTGGGGGATTTCAGTTTACCTGGATATCAAAAATTTTAAAAGTAGTACCTAACCAAATTATACAATGGGAATCAGTAAATGGATTACCTAACCGAGGAGCTATTAGATTTTATGATAGACAAGGTAGTAGCATTGTTAGACTTACTATTGCTTATAGTATTCCAGGATGGTTAGGTAAATTAATGGATAACTTATTTTTAGGTCAAATAGTTGAATCTACCATTTTGGAAGATTTAAAAAGATTTAAAAATTATGCATTAAAGAAAAACAAAAATAGAATATAACTATGTAATGTTTTATTAGACTTCTCTCATATATTTTGATTAATAAATTAAGTTGCTCTCTTGTCAAAATTAAAATTATTAAAAAGTCTCTTAAACAATACTTAAAATAAATGCTTGAACTGTTTATAACGTCCTAAAGCGATTAAAGGGAAATAAATGCAGTATAAACGATATCGTATATAGAAATGAGAAGGAAATCCAGTTCCAGTAAATTCTTCTTCTTCCCATGTTCCTGAATTAGTCTGGGTATTTAACAAATATTCTATACCTCGATCAATATGATTAGTAGCAAAACTATTTAAAGCTTTCCCAGCATCTAATAGACCAATTAAAGACCAAGCAGTCTGAGAAGCAGTACTTATACCTTTTCCTTTTAAATTAGGATTATCATAACTGAAACAAGTTTCTCCCCATCCACCATCTTCATTTTGGCAGCTTAATAGCCAATTTACTCCTTTACTTAACTGTGAATGATTTTCATCAGAATTAAGAACTGCTAATGCAGACAATACTCCACTAGTTCCATAGATATAATTAACACCCCATCTGCCAAACCAACTTCCATCTTTTTCTTGTTCACTATACAAATAATTGAGGGCTTTTGTAATACGTTTATCAGAAATTTTCAAATTACATGAACCTAACATTTCTAATACTCTTGCAGTTATATCAGCACTATTTGGATCAATCATTGCTTTGAGATCTCCATAAGGAACTTCATTCAACCAAGACTGGTTATTATCTATGTCGAAAGCTGCCCATCCTCCAGTTTTAGACTGCATTGTTTCTATCCACTGAAGACAACGGCTGATAGCTGCTTCTTTTTGTTGTTCGTTTACCAAATTAATTCCTTCAAGAGCCATTACTACGGCTGCTGAATCATCAATATCAGGATAAAAACGATTAGTGAATTCAAAAGCCCATCCTCCGGGCTTTCCAAGCTTATTTTTAACAGCCCAGTCTCCATAGTCCAAACATTGTTTGCTTAGCAGCCAATCTCCGGCTAGTTGAAGAGAAAGATGATTTCTAGACAGTCCTGATTCAGTTAAGGCTCTAATCATCCAAGCTGTATCCCATACAGGGGAAACACAAGCTTGAACATAATAATCTTCATCTTTTTCTATAGAAAAACGTTGAATAGCTTCAAGACCTCTTCTAACAGAGGGATCTTCTAAATCATATCCTAAAGTTCGAAATGCGATTAGAGAGTTTAGCATAGGAGGCATAATTCCTCCCCAATCTCCGCTTTCTTGTTGATGATTTAACATCCATTTTTCTGCCTCACGTAAGCCTCTTTCTCTAAAAGGAACTAGATTGAATTTTCCTAATACTTGAAATATTTTGTCTAACCATAGAAAAATATCAGTCCAATCATTTTTATAAGAGAGTCCATATTGAATTTTTCCTATTTCTTCTACATATAGCTCATTAAGATTAAAAGATGAATCAATAAGGAAAGTTGGTTGTTTATCAAAAACAATTATTAATGGTACGGTACTTTCCCGTGCCCAACTTGCCATTTCATAAATTGTAAAAGGTAAGTTATTATTTAAGGCCATAATCCATGGCGGAATAGATGGTAGGCCTTTCCACGAATAACAGCCGATTAATGCTAAATGAAACTTAGTAAAGATTCTAGCTTTAGAAATACCTCCTTTACTGAGGATAAACTTTTTGGCATTTACTAAAATAGAATCTTCTTTGGACATTCCCAAAAGCCTCAGGGCCATATATGCTTCAATAGATGTGCTAATCTCTCCACCATCACCATAAAAAAGTTCCCAACCACCATATTTATTTTGTTGATTACATAAATAGGCTTTAATTTTACAATTTGGAAGACTTTCAGAGATCCCCCAGATCTTATAAAGCAAGACAGTCTCTGCTGTAAGAGTTACATTAGATTCTAATTCCCCTACCCAATAACCTTCAGGATGCTGTAAAGAAAGTATATAGTCTTGACTAATGTTAATAGCGTTATCAAGTGATGAATTAGATTCTTGATTAATTTGATTTTGCGTTTCCATAAATAATAATTAAAACGATTTATTTTGTATTCTTGAATTAACTAAACAATTAACTTGAAAATTGTAACAATTTTCGCAGAATGTACAGCGAGCTTTCAAAAATTATTTAAAATTTATTGATATTGTTATTTAAGTTCTTAATGTTATATGAATCTACTTAGATTTTATTACTTAATTACTTATAGTAAACAAAAAAATAATTTAAGTTTTTTAGCTTTGTATGTCAATATTAGATAATAATGCAATTAAATAAGTTCGTAGAAAATTGTAAATATTAGACAACAATTATTAAAGTATTTTTTAATAATTATCTTTATTTATTATTATTTTTAATTTTCTGGTTATTTATATTTCTTAGATTATTAGGAAATATAGTTGATAAACCTTGTTGTTTATGAGATTTTGTTAGATTTAACAATTAATATATTGTTTTTATTTGAATTATGACTCTAATTGTTCAGAAATATGGAGGAACTTCTGTAGGGTCAGTGGAGCGCATTAAAAGCGTTGCTCAACGTATCTGCAAGATTTCTAATAATGATAAAAAGATAGTTGTAGTAGTTTCTGCAATGGGCAAAACCACTGATACTTTAGTAGGGCTATCGCAAGAAATAACTTCCAATCCTTCACGAAGAGAAATGGATATGTTGTTATCTACAGGAGAACAAGTAACCATTGCTTTAGTAACTATGGCGTTACAAAAGCTAGGAAAAAGGGCTATTTCTTTAACTGGTTCTCAAGTAGGAATTGTTACAGAAGCAGAACATAGTCATGCAAGAATTTTATCTATTAGAACTGATAGAATTCAGCGTCATATACGTCAAAATGAAATTGTAGTTGTAGCAGGATTTCAAGGAGTTAGCTGTGTTGATAGTTTAGAAATAACAACCCTTGGACGCGGTGGTTCTGATACTTCAGCTGTAGCTTTAGCTGCTTCTTTAAAAGCCAGTTATTGTGAAATTTATACTGATGTTCCAGGTATACTTACAACTGATCCTCGTCTAGTCAAGAGTGCTCAGCTTATTAGAGAAATTACTTCCGATGAAATGCTTGAATTAGCAAGTTTAGGAGCACAGGTTTTACATCCGAGGGCTGTAGAAATTGCTCGAAACTTTGGACTTCCTCTGATCGTACGCTCTAGTTGGAGCGATAATCCTGGAACATTAGTCACATCAACAACCTCACAATCTAGATCATTAGTTGATCTGGAAATCACAAAAGCAGTAGATGGGATAGAGTTAGATGAAAATCAAGCAAAAGTTGCACTTCTAAAAGTTCCGGATCGCCCTGGTATCGCAGCTCACTTATTGAGAGAAATTGCTTCTCAGAAAGTAAATGTAGATCTTATTATTCAATCAATTCATGAAAAAAATAGTAACGATATAGCATTCACTGTAGTGGAAAATTCTTTACAAAAAGCAGAATCAGTAGTTGATGCGATCGCATCAACTTTTCGTACTAATTCTAATCATTATCAAGAAGTTGAAGTTATTATAGAAAAACGAGTAGCTAAAATTGCTATTACTGGAGCAGGAATGATTGGTCGTCCTGGTATTGCTGCAAAAATGTTTAAAACTCTTGCTAAAGAAAATATCAATATTGAAATGATTGCAACTTCAGAAATTAAGATTAGTTGTGTTATTGGGCAACATGATAGCTTCCGTGCGGTACAAGCCTTACAAAAAGAATTTGAAATAGAATTTTCTCCTAAAATCGATGTATTACCTGATTTTTTACCTATACCACCTGTTAGAGGAGTCGCTTTAGATACACAGTTAGTCCAAATTGCAATTCGGCGTGTAAAAGATAAACCTGGAATGGCAGCTAATATCTTTGGAGTGTTGGCAAGAAATAATATCAGCGTGGATACTATTATTCAATCTCAACGTTGTCGTATTTTTTCTGGAGAACCTACACGCGACATGGCATTTACTGTGGCTCAAGAAAATTCTAAGCTTGCTTACTTAGTGCTCAAAGAATTATCGGATGGTTTTGATGAAATTTTAATAGACGAAAATATTGCGAAAGTGAGTATTGTTGGTGCAGGGATGGCTGAAAAACATGGAATAGCAGCTCAATTTTTTGAAGCCTTAGCAGCAGAAAATATAAATATTAAAATGATTGCAACTTCAGAAATAAAAATTAGTTGTGTAGTTCCAAAAGACAAAGCGATAGAAGCGTTAAGTGCAGTTCATCATGCTTTTGAACTAGATAAATAAACTTTTATATATTGGTTTATTAAAAATATTCATGATTTATCTGTTTAAACCATTATATCTACTATTAAGTAAACAAAAAGAATGAATTACGAAATTATAAAAAATTAAATAAACATGGCAATATAAAGACTACAATGAAATTTCTTGTAATTAGCTCAGATATCTTGTTATATTTCTATGTAGACCTACATTGATTATTACTGTAGATGTATTAACTATAATGATTATTAATATCTTTTATAGAGTAAATAAAGAAAATTTTATTTAAAATATAAGATTAGTAAGGAGACTAATCTTGTGAAATATTCTAAAAACAAAGCAAATCAAGCTTTTTGTGAAAATAATAATGTTTAGTACTTGTTAGGACAGTAAATCAATAGATATATGTACATTAGTAGAAAAGTTATTTCTTTTTGAGAAAACCTGAATTTTTTATTTTCTAAGTATCAATTTTGGTTGAATGTACGTATAGAATAGAAAGTAAATTTTGATTTTAAGGAGTATTTTATGAATATATTTGGTATCGGATTGCCAGAAATGGCGGTAATTTTAATCATCAGCCTATTAGTATTTGGCCCTAAAAAGTTACCTGAAATAGGGAAGAGTTTAGGCAAGGCTGTCAAGGGATTTCAAGACGCTTCAAAAGAATTTGAAGATGAATTTAAACGTGAAACTCAACATCTTCAAGATTCTCTTAGTATGAATGCTGAACTTGAAGATGATAAGGTAGATAACTCTCCCAAGTCAAATACTGATAAATCAAGTATTCACAACTCTTAATATGTAAATATTATTTAAATTTTATGATATTTACTCTAACTCAAAAAATTATTTTAGAGATACTTATAAAATTTTCAACTCGAAACCTTCAAAAGAAAAACTGTTTCTATATTGATCGATTTAACGATTAAAAATTCTTGAACAGGTTTGATTTACTAAAAAAGTAAAATAGGAAACCTATTTATTTAGGTAATATGAGTAATCAAGATATGGAAGAAGATATTAGATGAGTGAAAAAACTCCCTACGAAAAGTTAGGTGTTTCCGAAACAGCTCCTTTTGAAGAGATTCAAAAAGCAAAAGATCACTTAAGCCACAAGCATAGTGATAATTTTGAAACTATAGAAAGTATTGAATCTGCTTATGATGCTATTGTTATGGAACGGCTAAAGCTACGTCAAGAAGGTAAAGTAAATGTACCTGATAATATTCGATTTGCTGAGCATGAAAAAAAAGTTAGCTCTTATTTTTCAGCCTCTAATTTCAATAGTATATTTGATTGGGTTCAACAATTTATTGATATTCCGTCTTTTAATGATATCTTATTGAAGACAGGAATATTTCTTGCTCTATCACTTTTAGTAGGATTTTTGCGTCCTCAATCTTCTCTAACTCCACTTTTCCTAGCGTTAGGAGTTTTTGTTAATATTTATTTTCTAAATAAAAAAGAAAATAAACTTAATCGTGCTTTACTAATCACTTTAATTATGTTGAGCTTAGGAATGATTGCTGGAGGAAGCATTATTCAACTATTTTACGATTCCAACATTACAGAAGAATTTAGTCAATCTTTTGTTAGTATTGTTGTATTTTTTATTTTTTGGCTAAGTAGTAGCTTTTTACATTAGATCTGTGAATCATTTCCTTTATAATATTGATTATTTTTTTTCGAACCTAGTTACTTTTATTAAACAAATACTCTTTTTTGAGATTGCCCATTTTCCCGTAATAATATTTTGGATATTAATGGGAGGTATTTTTTTTACCCTAAGAATGGGATTTATTAATATTGTTGGCTTTAAACACGCTTTAAAAATAGTTTATAGTCAACATAAAAGTCATCATAAAAAACCTACATCTTCTAAAAAAAATATTAGTTTCTATAAAAACCAAAAATCAAAATCCCAACTAGTAGAAGACCTAGACTATCCTGACAAAATTGATCCTGAAAACGAAATTCAGGGAGAGATATCTTCTTTTCAAGCTTTAACAACAGCTTTATCAGCTAGTATCGGACTAGGTAATATCTCAGGTGTAGCCATCGCTATTCAGCTAGGAGGTACAGGTACAGTATTTTGGATGACACTAGCTGGAATATTTGGGATGTCTAGCAAATTTGTAGAATGTACTTTAGGGTCTCAATATCGGACCATAGGTCTAGATGGAACTACTGTTGGAGGCCCAATGTATTATCTATCTAAAGGATTGAAAGAAATAGGTAAAGAAAAGCTAGGTAAAATATTAGCTGTAGCTTATTGTTTTGCTGGCATAGGTGCAGCGATAGGAGGAGGAAACATGTTCCAAGTCAATCAATCATTTATGGCTTTAGCTGTTGTCTTTCCTGCTTTACAATCTTATGATTGGGCAGTTGGTTTAGTTCTTGCTTTTCTAGTAGGTTTGGTCATCATAGGCGGTGTTAGTCGTATAGGAGTTATCACTAGTAGATTAGTTCCCTTGATGTCAGTTATATACATACTAGGATGTTTATGGATTCTAAAAACTAACTTTACTGCGATACCTCATGCATTTACTACTATTTTTACAGAGGCTTTTTCTCCAAGAGGAATAGAAGGAGGCTTGGTAGGCATTATAATTCAAGGGATTCGACGTAGTGTTTTTTCAAATGGTGCTGGCTTAGGATCTGCTGCAATTGCTCATGCTGTTGCAAAAACAAAAGAGCCGATACAAGAAGGTATTGTTTCAATTCTTGAACCTTTTCTCGATACAGTAGTTATTTGTAATTTAACAGCTTTGGTTATTGCTACAACTCAAGTTTATTGGACTACAGTCGGAAATGGCATCAATGGTTCCATATTGGTTATGACAGCTTTTGCCCAAGTTATTCAATGGTCTCCTGTAGTATTAGCAAGTATTATGTGTATGTTTGGATTTTCAACAATGATTACTTGGTGTTATTACGGTGAACAATGCTGGGTCTATATATTTGGTAAATCGAATTCTATTATTTTTAAAATAGTTTTCCTATTCTGTATTTTTATTGGCTCAGTAGTGAATTTAGGAGCTGTATTAGATTTTAGTGATATGATGCTCTTAACATTAGCTATACCCAATATCTTAGGATGTATTCTTCTATCGAATAAAGTAGCAAAAGAATTGAAAAAATATTGGCAAAAAACAATTACTATCTAAGGTAAAACATAAAAACCAACTATGTAGATAGTTTTTATGTTTTATTAAAGCATAAATTCTATTATTGATCTAAATACAAAAACGTCTTGAGATTTGCAAATATTTATATGAATATTTCTTAAACAAAACTAATTTACTTTTTAATTTTTATACAATAAATTAATTGAGTAGTTGCATTAAAGTGTTTATGTATTATTGACTATATCAAAATTTTATTACTGTTAGAGGACAATATAGACCATTGGTATTATGGTAAAAACTATATTTAAACTAGGTAAGTTGAAAATATTGAAATTTACTAGAACACATATTTAGATGTTAATGTATTGGTCATATAACAAATATGTATTACAAATTAGATTTTAAAAAAGTTGAGTATATGGAAATTACAGGATTAAAAAAAGATATTGAGCTTTTGGATACACGCCTGGGCAAAACCCAGGAATATCTTTGACTTGCCAGCACTGCAGGCTAGTATTAAAGATTTAGAGAATACTACAATACAGCCTAATTTTTGGGATAATCCTGAAACAGCACAAAAAATTTCACAAGAACTTAGTAATTTCAAGTCACAATTAGATCAGTATCATCAATGGTATAACAAGCTAGAAGATACTAAAATTATCATGGATTTACTAATCCTAGATAATGATAAATCTTTACTAGAAGAAGCCCAAAACAATATTACACAGTTAAAGAAAAATTTAGATAACTGGGATTTACAACAGCTTTTATCAGGAACATACGATATAAAAGGGGCCATTCTAAATATTAATACAGGAGTTGGTGGAACAGATGCTCAAGATTGGTCAGAAATGTTACTAAGAATGTATAGAAGATGGGGAGAAAGTCAAGGTTATAAAGTTAATTTAGTTGAGATTTCTGAAGGAGATGAAGCTGGGATTAAATCTGCCACATTAGAATTTGAAGGTTGTTATGCTTTTGGATATTTGAAAGGAGAAAAAGGAACACACAGATTAGTAAGGATTTCTCCTTTTAACGCTAATGGAAAACGCCAAACAAGTTTTACTGGAATTGAAGTAATGCCTAAATTAGAAGGAAATGATATTAAAGTAGAGATTCCTGATAAAGATTTAGAAATTACAACTACACGTTCTGGCGGTAAAGGCGGACAAAACGTTAATAAAGTCGAGACGGCTGTCCGTATTGTTCATTTACCAACAGGTATCTCAGTTCGATGTACTCAAGAACGTTCACAGCTACAAAATAAAGAAAAAGCTCTTATTTTATTAAAAGCAAAATTACTAATTATTGCTCAAGAACAAAGAGCTAAAAAAATTGCTGAAATTAGAGGTGATATAGTTGAAGCTGCTTGGGGAAATCAAATTCGTAGTTATGTATTTCATCCATATCAAATGGTCAAGGATTTAAGAACAAATGTAGAAACTACAAATATTAATGACGTGATGGATGGCGACTTGGGTTTATTCATTGAGGCTTATTTACATAATACAAATAAGCCTCAATAAATAAAGTAATCTTTTGAAAAAACTTTAATTCTAGATAAGAATTATGTATTAGTTATTTTTTATATTTTGTAATCTTTATATAAAATATTTAGTATTGTATGTAGAGAGGCTTTTATTCAATAAGTTTACTATGTCTACTATCAGTGTTATTGTTCCTGCAACGACGGCAAATATAGGTCCAGGATTTGATTGTATAGGCTCTGCCTTGACTATGTATAATCAATTTTACTTTACCAAAGAAGAAAAAAGTAAATCTCAATTAGATATTTATGTAATAGGAAAAGAAGCTGATAAGGTTAAATGTGATCACAATAATTTAGTATACAAGGCGTTTACCTATCTATACCGTCATATTGGAGAACCATTACCAATAATCTCAATTAAAATCAAATTAGGAATACCATTATCCAAAGGCTTAGGAAGCTCAGCTACAGCAATTGTAGGCGGTTTGATCGGGGCTAATGAATTGGCCGGTCAGCCTTTGTCAAAAATTGATTTAATGAATTTAGCTATACAAATAGAAGGTCATCCTGACAATGTTGTACCTGCTTTATTTGGAAAATGCCAACTTGCTGTTAAAAAAAATACTGACTGGGAAATATGTCCATTAAACTGGCATTCTTCGATTGTACCTATTGTTGCTATCCCTAACTTTGAATTATTAACGGAAAAAGCTAGATCTGTTACACCAAAAACAGTACTTATGAGTGATGCAGTTTTTAACATTTCTCATATTGGATTATTGATTAAGTCCCTAGAAACGGGTAATGCAAAATGGTTGTCCGAGGCATTACATGATAAGCTTCATCAACCTTATCGTCAGCATTTTATTAAAGGTTATGAGAATGTGAGGCAAGCCGCTATTAAAGCAGGAGCATATGGCGTGGTAATTAGTGGTGCTGGTCCTACTCTATTGATTCTAAGCAATTTTAAAAATGCTGATAATATTAAATATGTGATAAAAGAAGCATGGTTGAAAGAAGAAGTTAATTCAGAAACGCAAATACTTTCTATAGATAATTATGGAGTCAAGATTCATTATCTTTAAAAGAATAAATTTAGATATTTTTAATATTTTAAATAAATAAACTTAAAATATAAGATTTAGGCAAAATATGATTAAACCCTACACTGTAATCATACAAGGGCTAATAGCATGAGGAGAAAATAAAAACTTTATACAATAATGATACTCTAGGTTCTCATATAGGTAGTAGAGATAAGAAGCTGTGTTAAGATTAGCTTACAAGGGAAAGCAGCAGATGATGGACAAATAATATGTTTGAACGCTTTACAGAGAAAGCTATTAAGGTAATTATGCTTGCCCAGGAAGAGGCTCGTCGTCTTGGGCATAACTTTGTCGGGACAGAACAAATTCTTCTAGGGTTAATCGGCGAAGGAACTGGAGTCGCAGCCAAAGTTCTTAAATCTATGGGAGTTAATCTTAAAGATGCTCGTATTGAAGTTGAGAAAATTATTGGACGTGGTTCAGGTTTCGTCGCTGTTGAAATTCCTTTTACCCCAAGAGCAAAAAGAGTTCTGGAACTTTCCTTAGAGGAAGCCAGGCAATTGGGACACAACTACATTGGAACAGAGCATCTTTTATTAGGATTAATCAGAGAAGGAGAGGGAGTCGCAGCACGAGTCCTTGAAAATCTCGGTGTAGATCTCTCTAAAGTAAGAACCCAAGTTATTCGTCAACTGGGAGAGACTGCAGAAGTTGCTGCAGGAGGTGTAGCACCAGGTAGAACTAAAACTCCTACTCTTGATGAATTCGGTTCTAATTTGACTCAGTTAGCTACAGATGGGCAACTTGATCCAGTTGTAGGTAGACAAAAAGAAATTGAGCGAGTAATTCAAATTCTTGGGCGTCGTACTAAAAACAATCCAGTTCTTATAGGAGAACCAGGTGTCGGTAAAACAGCAATTGCCGAGGGACTTGCTCAACGTATTGCTGACCAAGATATTCCTGACATCCTTGAAGATAAGAAAGTTGTAACTCTTGATATAGGTTTATTAGTAGCAGGAACCAAGTATCGTGGAGAGTTTGAAGAACGTCTTAAAAAAATCATGGAAGAGATTCGTCAAACAGAGAATATAATCTTAGTTATTGATGAAGTTCATACTCTTATTGGCGCTGGTGCTGCCGAAGGGGCAATTGATGCGGCTAATATCTTAAAACCAGCTTTGGCAAGAGGAGAACTCCAATGTATCGGAGCGACTACTCTTGACGAATATCGTAAACATATTGAAAAAGATGCTGCTTTAGAAAGACGTTTTCAGCCAGTGATGGTTGGAGAGCCAACTGTAGAAGAAACTGTTCAAATTCTCTATGGCTTAAGAGAACGTTATGAACAACATCATAAGCTTAAAATCTTAGATGAGGCTCTAGAAGCCGCTGCTAAACTATCAGATCGTTATATTTCTGATCGTTTTCTTCCGGATAAAGCTATTGATCTCATAGATGAAGCAGGTTCTAGAGTACGCTTAATAAACTCTCAGCTTCCTCCTGAGGCTAAAGAATTAGACAAAGAATTACGCACAATTTTAAAACAGAAAGACGATGCGGTTCGCTCGCAAGATTTTAATCATGCAGGACAGCTACGAGATCAAGAAATGGAGATCAAATCGAAGATTCGTTCAATTTCTTCCACTAAAAAAGGAGAAGGAGAAAACGATGAACCTTTTGTAGATTCAGAAGAAATAGCTCATATTGTTGCTTCCTGGACAGGAGTGCCTGTAAACAAACTTACAGAAACCGAGTCTGAAAAACTTTTAAACATGGAAACAACCTTGCATCAAAGACTTATTGGTCAAGAAGATGCTGTGAAGGCTGTTTCAAGAGCTATACGTCGTGCGAGAGTAGGACTTAAAAACCCTAATCGTCCTATTGCTAGTTTTATCTTTTCTGGCCCTACAGGTGTAGGGAAAACGGAGCTTACTAAAGCGTTAGCAGCTTATTTCTTCGGCTCGGAAGATGCAATGGTCCGTCTAGACATGTCTGAATATATGGAGCGTCATACTGTATCTAAGTTAATTGGATCTCCACCTGGATATGTTGGTTACAATGAAGGAGGTCAATTAACAGAAGCAGTGCGCCGCCGTCCTTACACTGTAATTCTGTTCGATGAAATTGAAAAAGCGCATCCAGACATTTTCAATATGTTATTACAAATATTGGAAGATGGTCGTTTAACTGATGCAAAAGGACGTACAGTAGACTTCAAAAATACTTTATTAATCATGACTTCTAATATAGGGTCTAAAGTAATTGAGAAAGGTGGCGGCGGACTAGGTTTTGAATTTGAAAATAATCAAGCAGATGCACAGTATAACAGGATTCGTTCTTTAGTTAATGAAGAGCTAAAAGAATATTTCCGTCCTGAGTTTCTGAATAGACTTGACGAAATTATTGTTTTCCGTCAACTAAACAAAGAAGAAGTTAAAGAAATTTCTGAAATTCTTTTGAAGGAAGTATTTGCTCGGTTGACAGAAAAAGAAATTACACTTCAGGTTACTGATAAATTCAAAGAACGCTTAGTTGAAGAAGGTTACAATCCTTCTTATGGGGCAAGACCACTACGTCGTGCTATTATGCGTCTCCTTGAAGACATCTTGGCCGAAGAAATTCTTTCAGGTAAGGTTAGGGAGGGAGATATTGCAGAAGTAGATATTGATGAACAAGGACAGGTTAAAATTATTGTCGCAGAGGATAAACAACCTCATTCAATTTCAACTTCAACATCTGATTCTTAAAATCAAAAATTGGACATTTTTAAAGCGGTAGAAGTATTTACTTCTACCGCTTTCTGTTAAGATTAATTATTTCTATTAGCTATCAATTAAATTAATTATTGAAAATCTTATATACTTTAGTTAAATTTTGATAACTACAGGACTATTCTAAATAGAACTTTCTATTATTTAAACCATTATTAAGATCAAAGATTATTCTTTAGTGGAATTATTCTGAAATATTCTTTATCTTAATAGTTTTAAGGAAAACATAATATATATTCTTTGGAGATTTTTATGGCACTATATGCAGATTTACATCGCCATTTAGGAGGATCAGTAGTTCCGCGTATTCTTTGGAGATATTTTAAACGCCATGACCCTAAAATGGCGCAAAGATTTCCTCAATATCCAGTTTTTGAAGAATTCTATACACGCAAACGTAAAACTCTAGATGAATATTTAGAGTTACATACCTTAGTAGAGAATGTTCAAACAGAGGAAACACTACCTTATTTTATCTACCGTTTAATTCGTGGAGCTTATATTTTTGAACATTTAGCATATTTAGAGTTAAGGTACACCCCATATCTCCGCACTCCTCAATATCTTGAGCAATCAGAAAGAATTGATGCTATGACCAATATTGTTAAAATAGTTGGCAAAGCTAGTCAAGTCAAAGAATACCCCATTGTCATTAGTCAAATTCTTTGCATGCATTCTCGCTTACCTTACGAGGTTAACAAAGCTATAGTAGATTTAGCTGCTCAAATGAAAAATTATGTTTGTGCTATCGATGTCGCAGGAGGAGACTCCCATTATGGTGAAAGATTAGATGAATTTATAGATTTATATAAATATGCAAGAGCCTTGGGATTAAATACTACCGGCCACCTTTATGAAACTTCTGACGGTTGTTACCCTGAACTTCTTCCGTATTTAATGAGGATTGGTCATGGCATTCAGATACCATTAAAATTTCCAGAACTATTACCAGAAATTGCACGTTCTAATCAATGCTTAGAAATTTGCCCAACAACTTATCTAAAAACAGGAAATTTAGAAAATTTATATGAACTAAAAACAGTTTTTGATCGTTGCTTTGAAGCAGGAGTACATATAGCGATTTGTACAGATAATGCAGGATTGCACAATGTACGTCTACCTTTTGAATTTGAAAATCTTTTAACTCAAGATGTAATTGATTTTCATCAATTACAAGCATGTCAAAATTTTGCTTTTCAACATGCTTTTGCCTGGCCTTACAAAAAGCCCCCTGCATCTTTACTGACTGGTCTTTTAAAGGATAAATCTTTGCAGAGATCTTAATAATCAATATTTAGTAAAACTTAAAAATTAATATGGAAAATTGTTTGATAATTTCTAATATAAAAATAATTACTTTATCTATTTAAAATACTGAAATGATATAAGTGCCTATAAATATATCCTGATTTAATGTTGAAATATTAAATACAGTTAACTAAATGAAACTTTCTTTACGTTCTATTTACAATAGTTACAGATCCTTAATTCGTAACAAGAGATATCGCTGGTGGGTAATTTTAGGGACTTTAGCTTATTTTATAAGCCCTTTAGACTTCTCTCCAGACTTTTTCCCCATAATAGGACAAGTAGATGATTTTGCTATTCTAACTCTACTAATAACAGAGCTAATTAAAGTAATATTCGAAGGTCCTTCTCAAATTATCGTAGAAAAATCATCAGAGAATGAAACAGTGGAAGTTGAAGCAACTTCTATTGATGAATACTTAGATTAAAATTGTAATAGCATTAAAAAGATATAAGCTATGAGTAATTCTCCTGTAATTTTATTAGTTGATGATGAACCAAGTGTGTGTGATTCTATACAAGCATACTTAGAATACAATGGTGATTTAATAGTAAAAATCGCAAATAATGCGAAAGAAGCTTGGAAACTTTTAGAAACAACAATTCCTGATATCATTATTTCTGATGTTATGATGCCGGAAATAGACGGATACCAATTTTTAGAAAGAATACGTCATAACAACCGTCTACAAACTATTCCTTTGATTTTTCTTACTGCCAGAGGTATGACTGCTGATCGTATTAAAGGTTATAACGCTGGGTGTGACGCATACTTACCAAAACCTTTTGATCCTGAAGAATTAGAAGCGATTGTAAAAAGTTTTCTAGAACGTCGTAAAATTAATGAAAAAATTGGTAATAACTCTGTAAAACTAGAAGAGATAGCTCAAGAAATTAAAGGACTAAAAGAACAATTAGGTCAACAAAAAACTCATTTAACAGTAATACCACCATCTATTAAAATCGATTTAACTCCAAGAGAAAAAAGTGTTTTAGACCTAGTTGCAGAAGGTCTTATGAATAAAGAAATTGCAGCTCGTTTAAATACAAGTGTTAGAAATGTAGAGAAATATGTAAGTCGTTTGTTTGGTAAGACTGAAACTAATAGTCGCACAGAGTTAGTACGTTTTGCATTAAAACATGGATTAACTCAATATTAAGTTCTAACCAAATTTAATACATCAAAACAATATACAAATAATAATTTTTATTAGTTTTTCAAGGTAACTCATATCTCTTAATTACTATTTTTAACCTTCTTCTCATGGGAATCTAGTTTTTGAAGAAACATTCCATCTTTTAATTTTTTATTGTTGGATACTATCAACTTGTCATAAGCAGTTAAACCATTAATTACCTTATAATCACCACCTTCTAAACTATTTAATTGAACTTTAACTCTCTTGGCTATTGAGTTAGGTATGTTATTTTCCCCTGAATTATTATCTTTAACTATAAAAACAAATTTTTCTTTTCCAATATGATATACAGATTTAGCTGGAATTGATAAGCTGCTATTTTTCTGCCAAATTATTCTTGCACGAACAAATTGACCGTTTAAAAGTTTTTGATTTAAATTGTTAAAACTAGCTCTAATGAATATTGATTGTGAGTTTTTAATAATATTAGAAGATATAAAACTAATTTTTCCTGTAGTAATTATTTTTTCCGAATCATCAATAATTTCTACAGGTAAACCTATACTTAGTCGAGAACTGTATTTTAATGGAATAGTTAAGCGCAGTCTTAAAGTATTGTTGTTTATTAAACTTATTAAAGAATCTCCTTCTTTTACATATTCATTATCTCTAGTAAAAATATTTTCTACTACTCCAGAGAAAGGTGCCTTAACTTTAGTCTTAGAAATATGAATTTGAGATGTTTGAAGTTGTGCACTTGCTTCTATAACATCTGCTTTAGCTTGAGCAATAACTTCTCGCCGTGGACCAGCTTGTAGTCTTTGTAAATTTTGTAACTCTGTTTCTACAACGGTAGTCAATTCATCTAAATCAGCTAAACGTCTTTTCTTGAGTTGGGACAAACGTCGTTTAGTTTGTTCTAGATCAGCTCTTGCTCTACGTAGAATTGTTATGTGTTCTTGATATTCATCAATAGAAATTACACCTTGTTCTTTTAGCATTTTATAGCGAGCAACTCTTTGCTGGGCTAATTCGAGACTAGCCTGTGAAGAATTTAAATTTGCTCTAGCTTGAGCAATCTCTTCAATACTATCTCCTATTTTTGTGTTGTTTAAACGAACTTTTGCACCTCTTAATCTAGCCTTGGCTTCTTTCAGATCTTCAATACGATTTCCAGTTTCTAATTCCAATAATCTAGCTTTGGTACTAGCTAGCTTAGCCTGTGATTCTAATAATTTTGCTTGCAAATTATCGGGATCAAATTCCATTATTATTTGATTTTTTGTGATGTTGTCTCCTTCCTTAGCTAAAATTTGTTTTATTTTCCCATAAATTTCTGATTTGAGGATTAATATATTTTTGGCTTCTATGGTTCCTGTAAATTCAGAAAAAATTTTAACTATTTTTGGTTTTAAAACAATTATTTTTATATCATCAGGAGAGCTTTTCCCTATAATATTATTTGACAATCTATATTCGTGACTATTATTAATTGATCGCCTGAATGTTTTGTTAATCAATATAAAAATTAATAGCGAGCCTAGAATAAGAACCAAAAATTCTTTATTATTAAACTTTATTTTTTTCTTAAACATTATTATCAACTCATCTTAAACACTAAATTTCTAAATATTACGTAAAAAATTACAAGATTGATATTTTATATGTCTTGTACCAAAATGATTATAAATCTACTTATACAGAAAAAAAATTTTATTTATAATATAAAGATTAATTACTTGCCATAGGCTAAAAATTATTAAAATTTAAAACTAACATGTTTCAGCAATATTTACTCAAGCTAGTATATTTAATGAAATATTTCTAGTCCTAATAAATAATATTGAAGTTATCAAAAACTTTTAAGAAATGTATATTTATGCATATATTTAAGGATAAATAGTTAGCAATACAACAGTTATTATATTGAAGGTTAGAAAAGTGAATAATTTAAATATTCAGAAAACAATCATAAAACTTCGTAAACATCTTCAGCAAGCTAATTATGCTTATCATGTTTTAAATGAGTCCATAATGGAAGACTCAGTGTATGATCAGCTGTACCGACAGTTATACAATTTAGAACAAAGAAATCCAAATCTCATCAGCTCTGACAGTGTTACACAAAGAGTAGGAGAAAAACCTGCCCTTCATTTTAATTCTGTTAAACATGATATTCCTCTATATAGTTTAGAAAATGCCTTTAATTTACAAGAATTAGAAGCTTGGGAAAATCGTAATCAAAAGTACTTAAAATCACAAGAAAATCAGTTAATAAAATATATTGCGGAATTGAAAATTGATGGCTCAGCACTATCGTTGACATATGAGAATGGACTATTAACACGTGGTTTAACAAGAGGAGATGGAATAGTAGGAGAAGATATTACTCAAAATATTCGTACCATTTTTTCTATTCCATTACATCTAAATTTAGATGATCCACCTTCCATTATGCATGTAAATGGGGAAGCATTTTTACCTCTGGATGAATTTAAGAGAATTAATAAACAGAAGCAAAAAGAAGGCAAATCATTGTTTGCCAATCCCAGAAACGCAGCTGCAGGAACTCTAAGACAGCTAGATTCAAAAATTGTGAGCGAACGAAAGTTACAATTTTTTGCATACTCTTTATATGCTGATAATTTAGATATTAAAAGTCAATGGGATACTTTAAAATTTCTACAAGAATGTGGATTTTTAGTTAATCCTTACTATCGGCTATGTAAGTCTCTTGATACAGTAACTAACTACTTTAATGAGTGGAAAAGTGCAAAAAAGCATTTGCCCTATATGACGGATGGAGTTGTGATAAAGATTAATTCTCATATCTTGCAGAAAGAATTGGCTTATACACAAAGGTTCCCTCGTTGGGCAATCGCATTAAAATATCCTGCAGAGGAGATCTCAACAGTAGTTGAAGATATCATTTTCAATACAGGAAGAACTGGAGCTGTTACTCCGATGGCAGTAATGAACCCGGTTCTTCTCGGTGGAACAATAGTCCGCAAGGCTACTTTACATAATATTGATCGTATTGCTCAATTAGGAATTTGTATCGGAGATACAGTCACTATTCGTAAAGCTGGTGAAATAATACCAGAAGTAATTCGGGTACTAAAAACATTACGTCATCATAAAACCAAAGTTTTTCAAATCTCTGAACGATGCCCTAAATGTAATAGCATGCTTGTTAGTTTTTCAAACGAGGCAGTGGTTCGTTGTATTAATAATTCTTGTCCAGCAATTTTAAAAGGAAATTTAATTCATTGGTCTTCAAGAGATGCTGTAGATATTTCTGGTTTAGGTGAAAAAATTATAGATCTTTTAATCAGTAATGGCTTGGTAAATTCTATTTCAGACTTGTATCATTTAAATTTTCAAGAAGTTTCTAATTTAGAAAGAATGGGAATAAAGTCTGCAGAAAATTTAATTAAATCTATAGAAAGTAGTAAAACAAAGTCTTGGACAAAGGTACTATATGGATTGGGTATTCATCATGTAGGGTACACAACAGCTATATTGTTAACAGAAAATTTTTCTAGTGTTCAGCAGCTATTGCAAGCGCCTTATGATACTTTGGTAACTATTAAGGGAATAGGGAAAGAAGTTGCTTATTCAATTAGAAGTTGGTTCTCGCTTGAAGAAAACCAGAAATTAATAAGCGAATTAGATAAAAATGGCTTTGTTTTAGAAAATAAAAATTTAGGGATCAATCAAAATAAGCCAGATAAACAAATATTTTTTAATATTACTTTCGTGATTACTGGAAGCTTAAATACTTTAAAACGAAGTGAGATCAAAAACTTGATAGAGAATTTTGGAGGTAAAGTAGTTAATTCAGTAACTAAAAAAACAAATTATATTTTAGTAGGGGAAAATCCTGGTTCTAAATTAGCAGAAGGAATGAAATTAAATATTATTCGTTTAAATGAAACAGATTTTCTCAGAATACTAAAGGATGCGAATATTGAAATTAACGAAATTTAAAAAATCAGATATGAGCTATGTTTAGAATTTATATTTCTATGGTATTAACTATAGCGTCTTTTAGGAGATGAATGTTTTATAGAAGTATATTCACAAAAGATATTTCCATATATAAAAGTTATAAATTAATGTATATATGAAACATCATAAATATTTTATAAAAAATAAACATGAATAATATTTTTATTATTTAATTATGGAAAGGAATAGAAAGTAATGGTAATAAAACTAACAGAAGATAATTTATGTGAGAATTATCGTTTTCTAAATCTTCTGACATTTCAAATAACGCTTTGATTCTTTTTTCAAGTCTACTATTGGTGTTCATATCATGAAAACATACTTCTACAAAACTAGTCGAGTTATTCTTGGCTACTAAATTCATTTTTCTAGCTACAATAATTAAAGATTCAGCAAGAACTAGAGGATCGATATTTTTAATAGCTTCTTTATCTGCACGAATTTCTCTCAATAATAATAATTCTTCCCAAATCATATTTGTATTTGGTAGCCAAGAGCTAATAGTTTTTAACCAACCTAGCCAAAAAAAATAAAAGGTATCATGATAATTTTTATGTGCTTCTTCATGGGCAATAACAGCTTTTAAATGATTTAAATCTAGAGATTTTAGTAAGCCACTACTGATAATTAATTCAGGATTCCAAAATCCGATTTGTGCACTATAAGGTAAATCTATTTCAACAATTCTTACTAAGTAATTATTAATAACTTGCTTCGGATAATTTTTAATTACTTTGACTGAATCACATCCTTGTAAAGTAGTTTTAATAAATTTTACCAAGGCAATCCCTAAAAATATTATTGATGTTGAATAACTAAAACGACTTGATGGCAAGCCTAACATCTTGCCATCATATCCCATCGAAACAATTGAAATAGTTGTTACTATGAGTAATAAAGGAGGTACAATAAAAGTTATAAGAGAAATCTGCCAGCGGCTCATTCCCATCAAAGTAAAGGGATACAGTAATCTAATTCCACATGCAAGAGTTAAGACTAGTAAAATCATTAATATGTGCATATTTATTTTATCTCTCGTTGATGACGAATCGCTTGTAAATTTGCGGCGATTAATTCTAAACGTTCTAAACTAGTAGTATCTAAACTATCTACAAGTGAAGCAACCATATTAGGGTTACTAATAGCAAGAAATTGTTGCAACTGTTCGCAAGCTCGCAATGTATTAGTCTGTTCTCGAGATACAAGAGGCTCCCAGGAAAATGCTTTATTTTGTTTACAACATTTTAACCACCCTTTTTTAGTTAAACGATTTAAAACTGTTGTAACAGAAGCGTAAGCCAATTCTCTTTCTAAATCAGATAAGATGCAATCATGAATTTGCTTAACTGTAGCTTTTTCAAGATCCCAAAGAATTTCCAGAATCTCAGTTTCAAGAGAGCCTAATGACAGCTTGTGAGGACGATATTGAGGTAAAGGAGACATAACTTAATGTAATCAAAATTAAAGAGTAATATAACTAATAGAGATGTCTACATTTTAATTATACTAATAAAGCTCTTAAAACAATACCAATACTTATCATTTCAACATTTAAGAATAATAGTATAAATAGTATATTTTTAATATTCATTCATAAAATGTAACAATATAAAAATCAATAAATCTAAATAAATATTTTGTAATGACAATAAATCCACCTTTTTTAACTGGAAATGAAATACGCGATAAATTCCTGCACTTTTATAAGGGGAAAAAACATCAAATTTTTCCTAGCGCATCATTGATACCAAGAGATCCAACTGTTTTGCTAACAATAGCTGGAATGTTGCCTTTTAAGCCTATTTTTCTCGGTCAAGAAAAATCTAGCTTTTCTCGTATTACTACTTCTCAAAAATGCATTCGTACTAATGATATCGATAATGTAGGTTATACAGCTAGACATCATACCTTTTTTGAAATGCTAGGTAATTTTAGTTTCGGAGATTACTTTAAAGAACAATCTATAAGATGGGCCTGGGAGCTGTCTACTCAGATTTTTCTTTTACCTCCAGAAAGTATTGTTGTTAGTGTTTTTGAGAGTGATGATGAAGCTTTTAATATTTGGGAAAATATTATTGGTATTCCTCAAACAAGAATTATAAGAATGGGAGAAAAAGATAACTTTTGGAAAGCAGGAAAAACTGGACCTTGTGGCCCTTGCTCAGAATTATACTATGACTTTCATCCCGAATTAGGAGAACAAAATCTTAATTTAGAAGATGATTCTCGCTTTATCGAATTCTATAATCTTGTATTTATGGAATATAGTCGTGATGAAAATGGTAATTTATTTCCCTTAGGTAAAAAAAATATTGATACAGGAATGGGCCTAGAAAGAATGGCTCAAATATTACAAAAAGTACCAAATAATTATGAAACAGATTTAATTTTTCCTATAATTGAATCTATTTTGAATATAATTGCAATTGAATATAGACATGCAGAAGAAAATACAAAAAAATCTTTAAAAATTATTGGAGATCATATTAGAGCAGTTATTCATATGATAGCTGATGGTATTACTGCTTCTAATACAGACAGAGGTTATGTACTACGTCGAATAATTCGTAGAATTATTCGGCACGGACGTCTAATTGGAATAGAAGGAAAATTCATTAATAAAATTGCACAGACTGCAATTCAAATTTCTGAAAAATCTTATCCAGAAGTTAGAGAAAAAGAAATTTTTATTAGTAAGGAACTAAGCAAAGAAGAAGATATTTTTCTCAAGACTTTAGAAAGAGGAGAAAAGCTATTATGTGAAATAATTGATAATACTATAAAACCTAATCAAATTTCCGGCTTAGATGCTTTTATTTTGTACGATACCTATGGCTTTCCATTAGAGTTGACTCAAGAGATTGCAGAGGAAAGTCAGTTAAAAGTTAACATTGATGAATTTTATGAACAAATGAAATTGCAACAATGTAGATCAAAAGCAGCACATGAAAATATAAATTTATCTCTGGGATATGAAATTAATAAATTAATAAGCGATGTTGATGCCACAAAATTTACAGGTTATTCTGATCTAAATTCATCTGTTGTAGTTAAAAAGATATTAGTTAATCAGAAAGTTGTTCAACAAGCAGAAAAAGGAAATAATGTTCAAATAATACTTGATAGCACTCCATTCTATGCAGAATCAGGTGGTCAGGTAAGTGATCATGGCTACTTGGTTGGACACAAATCATTCATTAGAATTAACGATATCCAAAAAGAATCTGAAGTTTTTATTCATTACGGAAAGATAGAAGAAGGATATTTATTAACTAATGAAACTCTAGATGCAGTTGTTGATAATAATTATCGTCAGTGTATTAAACTAAATCACACATCAACTCATTTATTGCAGGCTGCCCTGAGAAAAAACTTAGATAGTTCTATTACACAAGCAGGTTCGCTAGTTACTTTTGATAGACTAAGGTTTGATTTTCAATATCCTCATCAAATAACTATAGAACAAATAGAACAAATAGAAAATACCGTCAATTTTTGGATTTCTGAGAAGCATGATGTAAGTATTGAAAATATGTCTTTAAAAGTCGCAAAGGAAAAAGGCGCCATAGCAATGTTTGGAGAAAAATATAGCGAAGAAGTTCGTGTTATTGATATTCCTGAAATTTCAATGGAGTTATGTGGAGGAACACATGTAAATAATATAGCTGAAATTGGTTTATTTAAAATAATCTCACAAACTGGAATTTCTTCTGGTGTTAGACGGATAGAAGCAATTACAGGATCAGCTATCTTAGAATACTTAAAGGTTAAAGACAGTATAGTTAAAAATTTATGTGAGCACTTTAAGGTAAAACCTGAAGAAATTCAAAAGCGTATCATATCGTTACAGACTGATTTAAAAGATACCCAAAAACAATTAGAAATTGTACAGCAAGAATTAGCTATGGTTAAGTCTGATAAGTTATTAGACATAGCAGAATCATTAGATAATGATTTAAAAATAATTGTCTCCAATGTAGGCAACGTTGACAAAAAAGCATTGCAGCATTCTGCAGAAAGGCTGCAAAACAAGCTTGGAGAAGGTGCCGTAGTTTTAGGAGCTACACTTCCAGGAAATAAAGTTAGTCTTGTAGCATCCTTTAGTAAAAAAATTTATAAAGATAAGAATTTATCAGCTGGTAAATTTATTGGAGAAATTGCTCAAATATGTGAAGGAGGAGGGGGAGGTCGCCCTAACTTAGCTCAAGCAGGTGGAAAAGATGCAAGTAAATTAGAAGAAGCATTATTAACTGCAAAAAACAAACTTATTCAATTATTGAAATAATCTATAGTAGATAAATGCAATATGATATTTATCTACTATAGATTATTATTACTTTTTATTAATTTGAAAAAATCTTTCTACTAAGAGAATAGCAACGATATCATCGATTGAACGGGTTGGAATTCTTAAACTCTCAGGAATAAGACGTGAAATAGATTTTGGAGGATACATTTGCCAATATCGATTACGAGCTTCTAAAGTACTGTTACTTTCATCTATTTTAATAATAGGAATTGAAAATAATAATTTTTTTTCTAAACTTTCTTTCCAAATTCTAGAAGTTGTTTGCCCTCCCATTACTAATATTTTAAAAAAAATTTTTTATATAAGAAATTTACTTCTCGAACAACATCGTATGATGTGATAACTGCATGATAATAAAGCTTACCATCTTCACTAATGACGGCAATTCCGCATTTATCTCTTCCAGGATCAAATCCCAGAATAAATAGTGGTTTTTTCTTAGTCATTATTTACTTTTTGTTTCTAAAACTATATCTATTCCTTTTATCCCTAAAAGTTTTAATTTTAAAGGGCCAATTGTTTTTGTGTCTTGCATTGCAATTGCCTTAAGTTTATCTAACCCTACTTGGGATTGTCGTATGCTTTCAATAAAGTCTACTAAAGTTTTTAATCTTCCATCTGCTACCTGTATCCCACCCAAGACTCCTGAACGACGAGCATGAAATTGAGTTGCCGATAATAATAATAAATCTAATTTTTGCTGTATCACTTCTTCTGTTAATTTTAAAGAATCAATTGAAATAACAGAAATTGTTTCTTCTTTCCTAAAAATTGTTTGATTGAGTGCAACATCTGCAAAAACTCTTACTTCTTTTTCTCCTTGCACATAATTGCCAGCAGCAATAATTCTAACCACATATTCTTTGTTATCTCGTAACTCCTGAATTAATTGCTGAACTTGGCTTTGGGTAATTTTCACTACTCTGTGGTCTGAATCTATAGTATTTTTCCCTATTAACTCTATAACAGTTCTATTAGCTTGTCTGAGTAATTCATCTACTACCTGCTGCGTATTAGCTTTAGAAACTATAAGACGTACTGCTCCAATAGACAATACTTGACCTCTAACAATAGCAATTTTTCTTTCTCGTAATTCTTGATAAGTTTGATAATATTGCTCTAAGATAGTCATCTGCCTTTGAAGATACATCGATTTCTTTTCTAATTGTTGGAGTTGAGATTCCTTATTTTTGAGAGCAATATCTTTACCATTGATATCTTGATCAAGTTGAATAATTTCAGCGTCTCTTCTGTCAATTTCTTCTTTTAAGATACTTTGACGTTTCTCCAAACTTTGTAACCTGTTTTGTCGTTCATTTAAAATCTTAGTTTGTTCTATAATTTGTTTTTTCCCTTTTCCTAGTTCTTGATCTCGGTTATTAATTTCCTGTTTTAACTTTTTAATCTGCTTATCAAGATTTATTTTACTTTGACGAAGCTCCTTTCTCTCGTTTAAAAGAGTTTGTATATCACTTCTTAACTTTAAAGCTTGATCAAAAGCTGATTTGAGTTGCTGCTTAGCTGTATTAAAATTATTAATAGTTATTTCTAACTTTTTCTCGACAGCATATTGTTCACTTTTAACTTTTCTTAACTCTTTTTCAGTATTCTTTTTATCAATACCGAGTCTTTCTAAATCAGCTTCGGCAATACGTAATTGTTTTTGAATTTTATCAAGTCGAAAAAGTCCTTCTCTTAAAGATTTACTAGAAATCAATAAAATACTAAATGTTGAAGCTGCTATGAGTGTTCCTGTCAAAACAGTAACTACAATGGCTGTTTGTTTTGGGCGAAGATTGCCAATTGTAAGTCGGGCTTTGCCAACTTTACTTCCCAATCGATCACCTAACGCTGCAATTAAGCCTCCTAAAACGAGAATCGATAGTACTAAGATATAAGAGCTAGTCATTCGCTTTTAAGATTAATACCAATATTAAGAAAATTGTTGACTAAGATTAATAGGATTGTGAACTGTAATTTTTTTCTTATAGATGGAGATTATTCCTTGCTGACGCAAATCTCCTAGAAGACGAGTTATGGTAACACGAGTAGAACCAATAGCTTCTGCAATAGCCTGATGAGATAATTTTAAATCAATATGAATACCATCAGATACAGGAACTCCAAAATCTCGGCATAAAATTAACAAGAAACTGACTAAGCGAGATCCCATATCACGATGAGCGAGAGTTTCAATCATCATTTCTGTTTGTAGAATTCGTGAGGATAAACCTTTAAGCATTAAAATGGACAAATCAGAGTTATTTTTCAAAGCTTCTTCTACTCTGTTAGTTGGAGCAGATAATAGCTCCACAGCAGAAAAAGCGACAGCATGGTAGAAACGATCTGATTTTTGTCCTGCAATTAAAGAAAAGACCCCAAAAACACTATTTTCTCGCAACAAAGCTACAGTAATCTCGTCTCCTGCTTCATATACAAGAGATAGCTTAACAGCTCCTTTAAGTAGAAAATATATTTTGTCTGCTGGATCACCAGGGAAAAAAATAGTTTTTCCTCGTTCGAATAATTCAATATTCGAAGAGTAATCCTCTCCATTAATATGACGCAAAATAGCCGTTAGTGGTTTATTTTGTAGCACAGACAATTCAATCACACTTTAATAGAACATGAAAAAACAAAGGAAGTTAAAATATTTAAGATTATATTAATCCTCGACAAAAATTTTAATTTAAAGCATCTTGAGAGATTTTTGCTACTTTTTGCTTCACAATGTTTTTATCAGGATAATATATCTCTTACCCTGTGAATGATTATAGCCACCATTGTTCAAAAATGGTGGCATGTTAGAGAAAAATTTGTTTAATTATTTAGATAACTATGTTAGATCTATCTGGAAAAAACGCTCTTATTACGGGAATTGCTAATAACCGCTCTATTGCTTGGGGAATTGCTCAACAACTTCATAAAGCTGGAGCGAACATTTGTGTTACATATTTACCTGATGAAAAAGGGCGCTTCGAAAAAAAAGTTCGTGATGTAGTTAAACCTATTTCACCTACTATTATTCTGCCTTGTGATGTTCAAGATGAATTACAGATACAAGAAACATTTAATCATATTTCCAATAACTTAGGAAAGCTAGATATATTAATTCATTGTCTAGCATTTTCAGATAAAGAAGGATTAGAAGGAGATTATAGTAATATATCTCGTGAAGTTTTCAATCAATCTCTCGATATTAGTACTTTTTCGTTAGGTAATATGGTCAAATATGCTAAACCGATAATGAATGAAGGGGGTAGTATATTAACTTTAACCTACGTGGGAGGAGTTAAGGTTATACCTAATTACAATTTAATGGGAATTGCTAAGGCTGGTCTAGAAATGAGTGTTCGTTACTTGGCTAATGAGCTAGGTCCAGACAATATTCGAATTAATGCTATTTCAGCTGGTCCGATGCGAACACTAGCATCTTCAGCAGTAGGAGGTATCTTGGATATGATTAATCATGTAGAGAAGGTCGCTCCTTTAAAGAGAACAGTAACTCAACTAGAGGTCGGTAATACTGCTGCTTTTCTATGTAGTGACCTGGCTAGTGGTATTACAGGGCAAATAGTTTATGTAGATGCTGGATATACAATCATGGGTATGTAAAAAAGAGTAAGAAGTAAAAAATTACTTCTTACTCTTTTTTGCTACATTTAAGTTTTTTAAGCTTATGGCTTTTTAAAGTTATTAATAGTAGATCTTAATCCCATCCAGCCAATTATGTTGTAAGCAATAGCTAGCATTAAACTCTTAAATCCAACATTTAAATTTTGCGTAGTATACTGTTTTTTAGCCTGATTTTCAGCTTTTTCTCTATTTTGATTCAATTGAGTTTCTAGTTGTTGCTTTAACTCAGTTGTTCGTTGTTTATATTCTTCTGGATTTTTTGCTAATTCTCTCAAACTTGTTAGCTGTTGGTATTGTTGTTGGAGAGTTTCTAGCTGTTGTGCTTCTAAAGGCTTTCCTTCAATTTGTCTAGCTTCTAAAATACTACGAAGGTTTACTATTTGATCGTTAAGAAGATCAGGGTTTTTTGACAAGGTATCAACTTGGGTAAGAAATTGTTTAATTTGTTCAGCTCCTTGAACTGCTCCTTGCTCAATTCTTTCTAAGGCTGCTACTTTAATAGTATTTTGATTATTCAAATGTACAGGGATTATCAATAAAAATATAAGTCCTAAAAGGCTAGCTAAGATATAAGTTGGTAACTCTAAATTAAATATTGATTTTTTATTACTTTGTTTATTATTTAAACTCTCAATAAAATAACCAACTAATACAAATCCTATGCCCACTAATGGCAGAGTGCCTTCATCAACAACAGAATTTATTAGATTATTCTGTAATTGTATATCTAAATCTAGAGGAACAATTAAAATAGCATAATGTAATAAAGAATTAAGTATAAAAACTATACCAATAATTTTAAGAACAAGAGATGTAAATGCTGAGTAGGTCATACTTTTTAATTTATCAATATTGCTTGCAATTTTTTTTATTAACTGCTTATTCAATTATTATCAAAAATATCTAATAAGCTAGTAAATATAAAATTATATCCCTATAAACTTAATAGGTTATCTATAAAATTAAGAATTATAGAATTTGAGTAATATTAAAAACCTTTTTTAATATTACTCAAATTCTATAGAAGGTTTTTTATTGAACGTGAACTATATACATCGCTATATATGGTTAATGTCTAAGTTTTGATGAATTTTGAGTCCTTATACTCTAGTGCCTAATGTTTTTGAAACTTCTGGTACACGTTTAAAGTTAAATCCGATAGCTCTTAAAGCATGCCATAAATGACCTTGTAAAATAAAAAAAGCTAGAAAGAAGTGTGAATTAGCTAGCCATGCACGAGAACTATATAAACGATCAGAAAGTTGTATGCTATCTACAAAATAAGGAGCAATACTAAATTTTAGTTCTAAAGGAGGTCCATAAAACTCTACAGGATAAGCCAATGTATTATGAGAACAATAAGCTACTGCTGTAAACCCACAAACAGCTAAACCTCCTAAAGCATAAGATAATAGGCCTTCTCCAGAGAATATAAATAAACTTTGAGCCCATTTTGAAGGAGGGACAAATATATGCCATATTCCACCGAGAATTAAAGCAGTAGCTACATAAATATGTCCACCTACTAAATCTTCTAAAGAATTAGTATCAACGAAATGAGTTTGATAAGTAAAAATCGTCACTGGATTAAGTGTGGGAGACATGACACTCCTTACTTCTCCTATTACGGGATCATAAATTCCATGCGAGTAACACCAAAAAACGAATAAAAAAGCTCCTAGTCCCAGCATAATCAAATGATGACCAAGAATAAATCCTAGTTTAATTGGATCATTCCACTCAAAATGAAATTTAGATGCACGATAAGAGCTATCTTTTAAAATTGCTGGTCCCTTTAAAGAGTGAAAGAGACCTCCTGCACCTAAAACAGCTGAAGAAATTAAATGTATAATGCCAATAAGAAAATATGGATAGGTATCAATAACTTGACCACCTTTACCAACGCCTATCCCTAAACTGGCTAAATGAGGAATCAAAATAAGATTCTGTTCTCCCATGGGAATATCAGGAGAATAATGTGTCACTTCAAATAGGCAAAATGCTCCTGCCCAAAATATAATTAATGCTGCATGAGCTATATGTGCAGCAAGCCATTTACCAGATAAATCTGCCAAACGCGAATTTCCAGCCCACCAACCATATTTAACGTCTGGATCGCCATAAGTTTGCATTCCTGTCATTTTTTATATCCTGTAGAATAATTTTAAAATACTTATATTTAATAAGTATACTAATACTAAAATATATTTCATTTAACTCAGAGTACTATAAATTTATTTAGTTTTAATATTCTTAATTCTTTAGTTGAGAAATCTTTGTTTTTATACTGCTAAGAACCGGTAGACTGAAACTATTGCTACACTGTTCAAAAAATTCTAAAACAGTAAAAGCAAGATACCTGAACATCTATTTTAGTTATACTATAATTAATAGTTACTATATTTTGTATATGTAATATTTACAATAATAAAGTATGGGACATAAGCTAAATCTCATAAGTGTTGACAAATATTGTAAATGTTTTTATCAAGATACTAAATGATGAATCCTATTTCAATATTCGGTATAGTAAAAACATCTATTGAGATACTAATCAAAAAATCAATTCTTACACCTTCTAAATCATGGATGGAAAATGGAAAATCGGCTCTCTATTAGGCATTCCTTTCTATATAAATTCTTCTTGGTTTTTAATTCTAGGATTAATTACTTTATCTAACATACAAGAAATTAATATTAGGGGACTTGCTGGCAATTCATTGTGGCTAGAATGGTTAACAGGATTATTTCTTTCTCTATTTTTGTTTGTTTCAGTTTTATCTCATGAACTAGGTCATAGTCTAGTTGCCCATAGTCAAGGAATTCAAGTTAAATCCATTACGTTATTTTTATTTGGTGGAGTTGCGACCATAGAGCAGGAATCAAAAAAACCTATTGAGGCATTTTTGATAGCTATCGCTGGTCCTCTAGTTAGTTTAGGATTGTCAGCTTTTTTATTTGCTATCCAACATATTATTCTTTCGCAGCAGGGAAATAATCTCTTACATCCTTTATTGTCTTATGTGTTGGAAGATATGATAAGAATAAATTTTGTACTAGGAATTTTTAATTTAATTCCAGGACTACCTTTGGATGGAGGGCAAATAGTTAAAGCAATTATATGGAAATTAAAAGACGATTACTTTGCTGGAGTTCTCTATGCATCTATAAGCGGTAGAATAATAGGATGGTTAGGCATCACCTTAGGCTCCCTTGTAATTTTATTAACATCTTCTTTAGGCGGTTTCTGGATAGTAATTGTCGGATGGTTCGTTTTGCGTAACGCAAATAACTATGCTCGTATTTCTCAATTACAAAAAAGTCTCTTAGAAATTAAAGCTACGGATGTTATGACTCATAATTTTCGTGTTGTTAATGCTAATCTAACTTTGTCTGAATTTATTCAAAAATATCACAGTCAAAAAGATCATGGAGTAGCTTACTTTGCTTCTTCAGAAGGACGTTATCGAGGATTACTCTTAAGAAAAGATTTAAAAAATAATAGTAATTCAGATTACTTATTAAAAGATATAGTACGTCCTTTAAATACCATATCTTCAGTAGAAGAAAAAACTTTATTGATCAAAGTAATTGATAAATTAGAAGAGAGTGAGGAGTCTTATATTACCGTCCTTTCTCTAGCTAATGCTGTTATAGGAATAATTGATCGAGGAGATATTGTTAAAAAAATTGCTTCATATAATAACTTGCCAATTTCTGATGATGAAATTAAGTATATTAAAGAAAAAGGTCAATATCCAAGTTATTTACAATTATCTGCAATATCAAAAGCTGTACAGTATGATCATGATACTGAAAAAAAATAAGATATTATCGTAAATTTATATATCTCAAAATAATGTATCATTAAAAGTTACTTTACTCTTGTTAACAATCATCACTCCTGTCTTTAAAGGTATCTTTAATAAGATGAATTGTTAGCAAATATCATTAAAAAATTTCTAATTATGAATTTACACATATAGATATTTTAATTTTGTAACCTAATATTTATTAAATTTAACTTATGTCCGCTTCTACAAAATTTGAGACTAACAAAACAAATAAACAGGCTCGTCAATTACTAGGAATGAAGGGAGCAGTTGATGAAAAAAAATCAATCTGGAAAATAAGATTACAATTAACAAAGCCTATTACTTGGGTCCCATTGATGTGGGGAGTCATATGTGGAGCTGCGTCCTCAGGTAACTTTTTTTGGACAATAGAAGATTTTTTGAAAACTATAGTTTGCATGATATTGTCGGGACCTTTAATGACAGGGTTTACTCAAACTCTTAATGATTTTTATGATCGTGAAATTGATGCTATTAATGAACCTTATAGACCTATCCCTTCAGGCGCTATTTCTGTACCTCAAGTAAAAGCGCAAATAATAATCCTATTAACTTTAGGATTATTATTGAGTTATGGGCTAGATATTTGGAGTAATCATGAATTTCCAATAATGCTATGCTTAACGTTGGGAGGTGCATTCGTATCCTATATATACTCGGCTCCTCCATTGAAGTTGAAAAAGAATGGCTGGTTAGGTAACTTTGCCCTAGGAGCTAGTTATATAGCCTTGCCTTGGTGGGCAGGTCATGCTTTGTTTGGGGAGTTGAATTATATGATTATAATTTTGACTTTATTTTATAGCTTTTCAGGTTTGGGAATTGCTATTATTAATGATTTTAAAAGTATTGAAGGAGATTCTAAGTTAGGATTAAACTCTATGCCTGTTATGTTTGGTGTGACGATAGCATCATGGATTTGCGTCATGATGATTGATGTATTTCAAATAGGGATTGGTATTTACCTAATTTATATTCATGAAAATCTTTATGCAACAATTTTATTGTTGTTAGTTATTCCACAAATAACACTACAAGATATGTATTTTTTAAGAGATCCATTAAAAAATGATGTAAAATACCAAGCTATTGCTCAGCCATTTTTAGTATTGGGAATGCTAGTAGTTGGCTTGGCATTGGGTAGACAAGTAATATAGCTATAAATTAAATATCTGTTTAAGTAGATTCAGTACAAAACAAGAAAATTAAAAACGTTATAAGTTTTTAAAATATATTTACTTAAAATAGGCTACAAAGATTTATCTTTGTAGCCTATTTTAAGCAATTCTTTTTTTTACTACTATTTATTTTTACAACTAAATTTTAACAATAGCAGAATATACATTAACGTCGAATACCAAGGCGTTTAATTAGGTCCTGATAACGATTGAAAGATTTATCTTTGATATATGCTAATAAACGTCTACGACGACCAATCATTTTTAGTAGTCCTCTACGCGATGCATGATCTTTTGGATTTTTCTTTAAATGGCTAGTTAGTTGAACAATTCGTTCTGTAAGTATAGCAACTTGTAAATCAGCTGATCCTGTATCAGTCTCATGAATCTGATATGCGCTCATCAGGGTTTGCTTTTGAATAGGGTTCAAACTCATAAAAAATTGTTTGATAAATACTGCAGTCTCTTATAATACCATTTATTTTTTAATATAACTACTATATGTCATTTAAAAAATAAACTACTTTCTTGGATATATTATGTTTAATTAATTATTTTTTCCTCTCACATTTATGAAATTGATAAATATAAACTATAAAAATCATTTGTCTTTATATCTTTATAAAAAAAACTGAATAGAGGAATCACTAAATTAGTATTTAGTTTTGCTAATAGTTATCATTAAATATAATTAATAAGTTACTATACTAATACCGATATAATCTTTGTAATATGTCCAATTGGCCTAATGATCAATCTCATTCTGAAAATAAAAATATATCTCAAGAATACTACATATCTTGGGCCCAAAAAGCTTATAAGCATATTCAGGAAGAGAAGATAATAGATAAATTAGATGATGCAAAAATAAACGCTACAGAAACTGTCAATTCTTCGTCTGTCAATATTTCTAACTCTGCAAATGAATCTTCAACGAATACTCCTACATGGATGCAAAAATCTAATCGCTTGGAGGCTCTTAAAGAGAATGCTACCGAATTAACAACTGCTAATAGTGAAATTTCTGTAGAATTTGATAAAGAATTTGTTTGGTCTGCAAAAATTCTAGCAGATCAAGGTAGAAAGCCGGAAGACATAACTGAAGATGAAATACAATGGTTAAAAAGTCTACATAAAGGTTTAAGTAAAACTCGTCGTGGTTTACTAAATCAATTAAAACTTGTCTTAGGTCAAGGACCTTTGAGCGAAAATGCTATTTTAGAAATAGAAACTATATTATTACAAGCAGATATAGGAATTAATGCGACAGATTATATTGTTACAACTTTACAGAATAAACTCTTAGAAGAATCTTTACCTTCAGAGAAAGCGATTGAATATCTAAAAACTATTTTATGTGATATCTTAAATTCTCCTCTAAAACAAGCATATGATTCAGAAATTTTAGTAAAGAAAGAAGTTCTAAATATTTGGTTATTGACAGGCGTTAACGGCGCTGGAAAGACAACAACTATTGGAAAACTTGCATATTTAGCTCAACAATGTGGACATAGTTGTATCATTGCAGCAGCTGATACTTTCAGAGCTGCTGCTGTTGAGCAGGTGAAAATATGGGGAGAGAAAACAAATACTCCTATTATTTCTAATTCTGGTAAAAACACTGATCCAGCTGCTGTTGTTTATGATGGACTAATGGCAGCCCAAGCCCGCAATGTTGATCTACTACTTGTAGATACTGCAGGAAGACTACAAAATAAAACAAATTTAATGGAAGAATTAGCTAAAATTAGGCGTGTTATTGATAAAAAAGCAAAAAATAATGTTCATATTGAATCTTTATTGGTTATTGATGCAACTTTAGGACAGAATGGATTGCGTCAAACAGAACTTTTTTCAGAAGCAGCTCATTTAACTGGAGTAATCCTAACAAAACTTGATGGAAGCTCAAAAGGTGGAATTGCACTAGCAATAACACAACAATTTGGTTTGCCAATTCGCTTTATTGGAGTAGGTGAAAACATGAAAGATCTGAAACCTTTTTCTAGCCATGAATTTGTAGAAGCTTTATTAGATGAGTAATATTCATTATGTTAACTATGATGCAAGCCTAATGTTGTTAATACAATACATTGAAATTTAGTTTCATTTTATATTTAAAGATTATTTAGTGAAAAATAAATTAATATTCAGTTGTTAGATTAGTCATAATGCCACACAGTTGACCCGTCCGACATATCTAATAAAGTTATATTATTTTCTTTCAATTTATCTCTAATAAGATCACTTTCCTTGTATTGTTTAGCATTTTTAGCTATTTTACGTTTCTTGACTAATTCATCAATTTCTTCATCAGTTAGTTTTTTGAATAATTCTATCTTTAGAGTAGTTTGATTAGCCTCTAATCCTAAAAGTTTCGCTAGGCTTTTTAAAGTATGCCATTGTGTCTCTAAAAAATTAGATGATAACGTAGTAACTCCTGTATGAGTTAATACATTACTTTCTTTACGCAAGTTCTTAGCAATCTCAAACAAAACCGCTAATCCACCAGCAAAGTTAAAATCATCATTTATTGCTTTTTTAAACCTGTTAACTAAATCAGGTAATAGTTCTGTAGCAGGGTTATTTTTAAAATTTAATTTTTCGCCATACTGATATCCGAACAAGAGGCCATCCGACAAAGTTTGCCAACTATTGGTCGCCGCTACTAATGAATTATGACTAAAATCCAACGGGTTGCGATAATGTGTTTGTAAAATAAATAATCTAACTACCATAGGCTCAAATTGATCTAGTAGTTCTCGTATTGTGGTGAAGTTACCCAAAGATTTTGACATTTTTTCTCCATCTACCTTTACCATTCCATTATGTGACCAGTAACGAGACAATTCTTTTCCTGTGATTGCTTCTGATTGAGCGATTTCATTCTCATGATGAGGAAAAATCAAATCACTACCTCCTACGTGAAGATCAATAGTTTCTCCTAGTTCTTTTTTAATCATTGCAGAACATTCTATATGCCATCCAGGTCTGCCTTTTCCCCACTTAGAATCCCAAGACTTTTCTGTAGGCTTAGCTTTTTTCCATACTGCAAAATCAGCAGGATCTCTTTTCTTATTCTTTTGAAAATCTTCTAGGGAAACTCTACCGCTAGCACCTGCTTTTAGATCTTCTAACTTACGTCCTGATAACTTCCCATAATCTTTATAACTCTTAATATCAAAATAAACATCTCCCTCAGAAAGATATGCATGCCCGCTCTTTTCCAATTCTCCAATCAAATTTTGAATATCGTCAATTATATGCGTTACTCTGGGATAAACACTGGCCTTTTTGACATTAAGACGTTCCATATCCTCAAAATAAGCATTGATAAATTTATTTGATACTTCTTCCATGGTTGTCTTTTCCTTGATTGCACGGCTGAGTATCTTATCATCTACATCTGTAAAGTTTTGAACATATTTAACTTCATAGCCAATCCATTCTAAATAATTTCTTACTGTATCCCAAATAATACAGGTTCTGGCATGACCTAAATGACAGAAATCATAAGTGGTAATACCACAACAATACATTTTTACTCTCGCTTCCTCAAGAGTTATGAAAGGTTCTTTTGTTCGAGTTAAAGTATTATAAATTACTAACATTATTTAAATCCAAAGAATAAAGGGGAAACTAAATTTAAAGAAGGTATGACATTATTCTTACAAACTTTCTCTATGTAAGAAACTTTGTACAATTTCTAAAATTCTATTACTTGACTGTCCATCTCCGAAAGGGTTAATCGTATTAGCCATTTTCGCATATGTTAATTTATTTGTAAGTAATTCATCAACTTTTGTTAAAATCTTATAGGGGTCAGTCCCAACCAAAGTAGCAGTACCTGCTTCAACAGCTTCTGGGCGTTCTGTAGTATCTCTTAGTACCAATAAAGGTTTACCAAGACTTGGCGCTTCTTCTTGTAGACCTCCAGAATCTGTTAATAATAAATAACATCTTTGAATAGCACCTATTAACTTTGTGTAGTCTAAAGGTTCGGTTAGAAAAACTCTGGGATGTTTTCCTAGAAGATCTTGAATCGGTTCTCTGATAACTGGATTACGGTGCATAGGGATTAATAATGCAACATTTGGAAATTTTTCTAAAATAAGACTAAAGCCTTTGATAATGTTTTTTAGTGGATCACCCCAATTTTCCCTTCGATGTACAGTCGCCAAAAGAACATCATAATTGTCCCAGTCTAAACCATCAATATTACAATCAGGAAATTTCTTAGCAACATCTAATAAAGCATCAACAACAGTATTTCCCGTTAGATGTATTTCTCCTGTAATATTAGAGTTTTTTAAATTTTCTAAAGCCAAGTGAGTTGGCGCAAAATGTAATTGAGCAAGCTGAGAAATTAAGCGACGATTTGCTTCTTCTGGATAAGGGTTATAGATATTATCTGTCCGCAAACCCGCTTCAACATGACCAACGGGGATTTTTTGATAAAAAGCTGCTAAACTAGCTGCGAAAGAAGTAGTAGTATCTCCTTGAACAATAACAAATTGAGGCTTGATCTTTTTAAAAATTTCTTCCAATCCTTTCAAACTACGACATGTAATATCAGTAAGACTTTGATCGGGTTGCATTATTTTTAAATCTTCGTTTGCTTCAATATTAAATAATTTCATAACCTGTCTTACCATCTCCTGATGTTGTCCTGTTAAGATGACATAAGTGATAAGCGCTTTCGATCTTTGAAATTTTTTTATCAAGGGAGCAAGCTTTATTGCTTCTGGACGAGTTCCTAAAGTAATACAAACTTTAAAAGGGGTTGAAGCCATATATCTAGGACAATAAAATTTAGTTTATTTTATAGTTTTACACAAGATCATGTTTATTAACTTTCCCATTACTAAATTTTAATAAATGCTATTAAGGTATTTTAAAAACAAAAAGCATTTTTCTTATTAATAAATTGGAATCTGCAAAAATTTGATTAGCAATTAATACAGTAACTTACAATACTAGTTTTAAAATAGATACTTTATAATTATAAAGTATCTAGTATCTATTACACATGAGTTCAATTGATATTGATTTAGCTTTTACTCCTGCCTTAGAATTGGCTAAACTAATTCTAAATCGTCAAATTACACCTCTAGATTTAACTAAATTATTTTTAGAACGAATTGAAAAATATAATCCAAAACTAGGAAGCTTTTTTTTTATTGCAAAAAGCGATGCTCTTAGAGATGCTGAGATAAAAACAAAGAAATTAAGCTCTATATCTAAGTTGGATTATCTTCCTCCTTTTTTTGGAGTTCCTATTGGGATAAAAGATCTTAATTCTGTAGCAAATATGCCTCTAACCTATGGTGTAGCTGCTCTCGAGAATAACATTGCTACTTATGACGATGAAGTTACTAAACGTTTAAAGCATGCTGGATTTGTAATATTAGGAAAAACAGCAACCTCTCAACTAGGTTCGTTCCCATACACAGAACCTCCAGGCTTTTTGCCCTCTCGTAATCCCTGGAACTTAGATTACACGTCAGGAGGATCAAGTGGCGGCTCAGCTGCTGCTGTTGCGTCAGGAATGTGTCCAATCGCTCAAGGTTCTGATGGAGGCGGATCAATTCGAGGTCCAGCAAGTTGCTGTGGACTAGTTGGAATAAAACCTTCTCGAGGAAGAGTTTCTAATGCTCCTGTTGGAGATTATCAAAGCGGAATTTCCAGCAATGGTCCAATAGCACGTACAGTAAGTGATGCCGCAGCTTTATTAGATGTAATGTCAGGTTATACCAAAGGTGATCCATATTGGTTGCCCACACCTGAAACTTCCTTCTTAGAAGCCACGAAACAAACTACTGAACCTTTAGTTATCGCTTTTTCTGATCACATACCACCTTTTCCAGAAACTGAATTAATTATCAAGAGAACAGTTCGAGAGACTGCTTTGCTTCTAGAATCTTTGGGACATCACGTAGAAGAAAAGTGCCCTTCAGTAGAGGCTTTAATTGATCCATTTAAGATTATTTGGCAATCAGGGGTTGAAGCTGCTGGTTTACCATCAAATATTTTAAGCCCACTAAATATTTGGTTACAACAACACACAGTAACAGCAGGAAAGTATTTACAGGCAGTTCATGAAATACAAGTTTTTTCTCGTAAATTGGTAAGTTTCTTTGATACTTTTGATATCTTAGTTTTACCTATTTACTTACATCAACCCATAAAGATTGGAGAGTGGTCTGCTCTACCACCTGAAAAAACTTTAAATAAAATTATTAATTGGATATCTCCTTGTCCAGCATTCAATGCTAGTGGGTTACCTGCTATTAGTTTACCTATGGGATACGACAATAAGGGATTGCCAATAGGAGTCCAGTTAATAGGAAAACCTGCTGATGAAATAACTCTGATTCGTGTAGCTGCTCAATTAGAAAAAATTAATAATTACCAATTACTAGTACCAAAGTCAGTAAATAGATAGACTGACTTTGATACTAATATTTATCAAAAATCAGTTTAGATCATGATAATAAACATTTATACTGTTTAGATATGGTTTCTTTCTCTAAATTACGATTCAAAAAATCTATTATAAGTTCACAGAAACGTGGTAGTAGTCTAATCTTTAAGTTATTACCTTATGTTGTTTTATATCCTGGATTATTATTATCATCAATAACTCTTTTAATACCTTTGTCCATAGCAGGAGCAGTACAACCTCTCCTTATAGGACAAGCAATTTCTCTATCACGCCAAGAAGCAACTTGGAATTTTATAGAAATCTTATCTCTGGAGCAAGGTTTAAGGTTGTTGACGTTATTATTATTAGTAACAATAATAATTCGTTTGATTTGTTCTTCTGTTCAAGGATTTATTATTCAAAAGTTAGGACAAAGTATCACAGCTGATATTAGAGGGGACCTATATAGTCATGTTATTTCATTAGAAAGTAGCTTTTTCAACAAAACCCCAATAGGTAATTTAATTACTCGTTTAACTAGTGATGTAGAAGCCTTAGGAGATATTTTTGCCAGTGGTGGAATTGGAATTATTAGTGACTCAGTTTATATTTTAGCAATTGTAGTTACTATGTTTATGCTAGATATGAAAATGGCTCTAGTGCTTTTATTAATGATAGTTCCTGTGGCAGTATTGATAGTATATTTTCAAAAACAATACCGTAAGGCAAATTATCAATCAAGAGAAAAATTATCTGAACTGAATTCTATGATACAAGAAAACATTTCAGGTATTAATGTAGTTCAAATTTTTCGAAGGAAGAACTTTAATAGCAAGTTATTTAAAGATATTAACAAAGATTACCGTCAAGCAACTAATAAAACAATCTTCCATGATTCAGCAGTTTCGGCAACTTTAGAATGGATAAGCTTGGTAGCAATTGCAACGGTTCTCTTGCTAGGAGGTATTGGTATAATGAACGCTAGTATTAACTTTGGTACTTTATCTGCATTTATTTTATATGCTCAGAGGCTATTTAATCCACTACGTCAATTTGCTGATAAATTCACCACGTTTCAGTCTGGTTTTACCTCTATTGAACGCATTGCAGAAATAATGCAAGAACCTATAGAAGTAAAAGATAGTAAAACAAATATAAATTTTTCAATTACTAGGAATAACAACAATAAAATAGGCGAAATTATTTTTGACAATGTGTGGTTTGGATATAAGAAAAATGATTTCATTCTTAAAAATCTAAATTTTAAAATTTATCCAGGAGAAAAAATAGCCTTAATAGGACCAACAGGATCCGGAAAAAGTTCAATAGTAAGACTTTTGTCACGTTTGTATGAACCTACTCATGGAAGAATTTTAATTGATGGAATTGACAGTCGTTACATTCCAAAAGAAGAACTTAGAAAATATATAGGAATTGTCTTACAAGAGAATTTTTTATTTGCTGGTGATATTAAAAGAAATATTACTTTAGGAGAATATTACTCTTTAGAAGAAGTTAAGCAGGCAGCAAAATCAACTAATACAGATCAGTTGATTGAAAATTTTCCTGAAGGATACCATACTCTACTAAAAGAAAAAGGTACTAACTTATCCAAGGGAGAAAAGCAATTATTGGCTTTTGCTAGAATTGCTATTCGTAATCCAAATATTTTAGTTTTAGATGAGGCAACAGCTAGTTTGGATGTAAAAACTGAAGTTTTAATACAGCAAGCATTAAAACAGTTACTAATTGATAGGACAGGGCTTATTATTGCTCACAGACTATCGACCATTAGAGATGTTGATAGAATATTCGTTTTGAAACAAGGCAAAATAATTCAATCAGGGAATCATGAAAATCTAATAAAACAAAAAGGCTTATATAGAAATTTGTATCAGTTGCAAGTCATGAGACATAAATAATTCATATGCATGATTACTTATAGTGAAAATTTTATTATTGCCTTTTAAGAGTTAACCTAATTTTTTCTGCAAAGTTAGAGTTATTTTGTCAGCAATGCCTTCAATCCAGTTTTCATCTTGTTTCGTGTAACTACGAGCAATATTAGTACCAAGAACCATCACACCATTTCCCCCTAATGGTTGGCAGATGATTCCTTGTGTATTCACTGGTAAATAATCAAATTCAATTTTTCCTGGATATAATTCAAGGTTAACTAAATATATTGGTTTCTGTTCCTGAAGAACTTTATTTAATATCTTACCCGGAGTAACTTTATTGTTTTCACCTAAAATTCCACGGCGAAGCAAAATGTCGTTTTTATAGTAAATAATTACAGATTTAGTAACAGTATTATTTAATAATAAGTGAGATGCCCAAGCTAAATCTATCTGAGTTTCTTCATCTAAATGAATATTAAATTCAATCCCCTCTTCTCCGATTAAAGTAACAGCATTAGGTGACTTTGGTTGCATTTGTTGCCAAAGTAACCCAACAAGAACTAGTGTTCCACTTAAAATAATTCCTACAACATCAGATCTTGCTTGAGATTCAGTTAGTTGTACTGTTGTAAAACGATTAATTACTAACAATGTGCTTCCTATGATGCCTGAAAATATAGGAATTAGTCGTAGACTTTGATTATAGTTTGAGCTCATTAAAGATAATTACTTAAAAATTATTTAAAAATTCTACGATTAATTAGTTATTGTAGAACATACTTTATTATAGTTAAAGCAACTATTTTAGAAAACGATTCATAAATTTTTCTAACGAAAAAGCTTTGTATAAAAAATGAGCCAATATTAATTAATAGCATGGAGATAATAAATTGATCTGTATAAGCTTAATTTATTATCTTCAGACTGTTATGGGTATATGATAATTTTCAAATAACATGACGAGCGCTAATGTTAGTCATAACTAAGCACAGTATTTCTAGATAATGTTAGTGTTGGTATCTATGAAACCATTCGAATTAACTTCTTATATTTTGTTTTTATTAAATAATTAATTCAAAGCCTATTCTTCTTAATATAAATTGATAATATGTTGTAATTCTTGACATAAATAATATTTCTTAATGCTCTTAATCCTGTTACACTATAGTTTCAGCTTTTTACTTGTATATTCTTAATAAGAATAATGGTAATTTTATTACCTTAAAAGTGCTATGTTTATCATCGAATCCCGAAATATTTTTAAAATAACTTATGGTAAATACTCTTCAAAAACCTAAACTCAAAGAACTACATCCAAACATTCAATCTACAGCGAAAGAAACTCTTTTAACTCCCCGTTTTTATACGACTGATTTTGAAGCATTAGCAAAGATGGATATTTCAATTAATGAAGAAGAATTGAAAGCTATTCTTGAAGAGTTTCGTACAGATTATAATCGTTATCATTTTATTCGACGTGGAGAGTTTTCTCAAACTTGGGACCATTTTGATGAAGATACTCGTAAGTTATTTGTTGAATTTTTAGAACGTTCATGCACAGCTGAATTCTCAGGTTTTTTACTTTACAAGGAATTAGGAAGACGTTTAAAAAATAAAAATCCTATTCTTGCAGAATGTTTTTTATTAATGTCACGAGATGAAGCACGTCATGCTGGATTTTTAAATAAAGCTTTGTCAGACTTTAATATGACTTTAGATTTGGGGTTTTTAACCAAAAGTCGTAGTTATACTTTCTTCCAGCCTAAGTTCATTTTTTATGCAACTTATTTATCTGAAAAGATTGGCTATTGGCGTTATATTACAATTTATCGACATCTAGAAAATAATCCTGAAAATAAGATATATCCTATATTTAACTTTTTTGAAAATTGGTGTCAAGATGAAAATCGTCATGGAGATTTTTTTGATGCAATCATGAAAGCAAATCCTGAGATATTGAATGATTGGAAAGCCCGTTTATGGTGCCGCTTTTTCTTGTTATCAGTATTTGCAACTATGTATTTTAATGATACTCAAAGGAGTGATTTTTACTCAGCTATTGGTTTAAATGCTCGAGATTATGATAAGCATGTTATTGAAAAAACTAATGAAGTAGCTGGACGAGTTTTTCCAGTAATATTGAACCTTAAAGATCCTAAATTCTATGAGCGTTTAGAGATATGCGTTAGTAATAACGCTAAATTAAGAGAAATAGATTCTTCTGAACAACATTATACTCTAAAGTTTTTAAGAAAATTACCAATACTAGTATCTAATGCAAGCCAACTTTTAAAGCTATATTTAATAAATCCGATTAATACTGAACATTTACAAGGGAATATACGCTAAAAAGCTGCAAATTAAAACTTGTAGTCTATTTAAAATAGGCTATAAGTTTTAAAATTAAAGTATTGATGAAACATGAAAATACACAGTTTAATCTAAATAGATTTAGTAAGTATTACTAAATCTATTTGTGTCTTTTGCGATGCCACTTCCAGGCATGATCGACTATAGTTTCCAGACTAGGATACTGTGGTTTCCAATTTAGCTTTGATTTAATTTTTAACCCACTTCCTACTAGTATGGGTGCGTCTCCTGGTCGACGTTTACCTTCTTTAACTAGAAAATCTACATCAGTAATTTTTTTCACGACATCAATTACTTCTCGTACAGAAAATCCATTTCCATTACCTAAATTAAACATATCGCTACTTCCTCCGCTTAGAAGATATTCTAAACCAAGAATGTGAGCTGTTGCTAAATCACTGACATGGATATAATCTCTAATTGCAGTACCATCAGGAGTGTCATAGTCTGTGCCGAAAATAACAAGGTGCTCTCTCTTTTTTAAAGCTGTAAGTAAAGCTAAGGGGATCAAATGAATTTCAGGTGTATGATCTTCTCCTAAATCTCCAGAAGGATCGGCCCCTGCAGCATTAAAGTATCTAAAAACTACAGATTTTAAATTATAAGCTTGATCAAAGTCTTTTAATATTTGCTCAACCATATATTTACTTGAAGCATATGGATTTAAAGGATTATTAGGATGGTTTTCTGTTATTGGAATATTATTAGATATCCCATATATAGAACAAGTAGAAGAAAAAATAAGTTTATTTATATTAGCAGAAACCATCGCTTCTAAAAGAGTTAAAGTTCCTACTACGTTGTTTTTATAATATGTAGCTGGATGATGAACTGATTCTCCTACTGCAAGGAAGGCAGCAAAATGCATTACAGCACAAATATTTCTTGTTGCGAAAATTTTATCTAATAAAAGGCGATCATTAGTATCTCCAATAATAAGCTCAACGTCTAAAACATCTCTTACAATTTCAGAATGACCGAAAGAAAGATTATCGAGAATAAGAATATTATATCCTGCTTTTTTAAGTAATAAAGCTACATGAGAGCCAATATATCCAGCTCCTCCTGTAACTAAAATCGTAGATTTATTCACAACATGGACATCCTTTATTATAAATTAGAAACAATAATAACAGTAATCGCTACTATTAGCGCTCCCTGTCTTTTTGAAAGTTTTTAGATCTAGTAGAGAGAAAAGATTTTTTTTGATATCATTTAAGAAGTAGGAAACATCCTAAGTAATATCCCTATTTTAAAGATTTTATGTTCTTAATTATTCAAACAAAAAATAGTTTTATTTAAACAGGCATTAAAAGTTATTTAGCTTAGTATGATTAATAATTTTACAAAATATATTTTAAACCAATATATTAAAAATATATAGTATAGGTTGTCAAAAGTTTTTCTTTAGCTTGTTTTTTATTATTTTAGTAACGATTAATTAAATATTAATATACTTTAAAGGTAACTTTATTTCTATTTCAATATTCTTGTGCAATAAAAACATTATTTATTAATGCTATACCAAGAAAAAGCCGTAGTAGATATTCTAAGGAAAGCAGGAAATGAAATTGATTTATCAGAAGATGAAGCAATTGTTCTTCTTTCTCAAACTAATAAACGTATGATTAATAAAATACGTCAGACAGCCGATTGTCTCCGACAAAAGCAAGCCGGAAACAATGTCACTTATGTTGTAAATCAAAATATAAATTTTACTAATATTTGTAAGCAAAAATGTCATTTTTGTGGATTTGGAAAAGATGTAGAGGATCAAAACTCATATACTCTAAACTTAGAAAATATTATTCAAAAAATAACCAATGCTTTAAAAAAAGGGGCTACTGAAGTTTGTATTCAGGGTGGCTTAAATCCAAATCTTAAAATAGAAAAAAGTTCTCTGAAATATTATCAAAAAATTATTATCTCGATTAAACAAAGATTTCCCAAAATCCATATACATGCATTTTCTCCTCAAGAAATAGTATTTATCTCTCAAGAGGATAAATTAAGTTACATATATGTAATAACAGAACTTAAAAAAGCTGGTTTAGATTCTATACCAGGAACTGCAGCTGAAATTCTGAATGATCAGGTGAGAAATCAAATTTGTCCTGAAAAAATTAATAGTAATACATGGATTGAGATTATTAGTTTAGCTCATTCGTTAGGTATATATACGAGTAGTACAATGCTATGTGGTCACATTGAAAATATACAGGAACAGGTAGAACATTTAAGTCACTTAAGAAATCTACAAAGAAAATCTATTGAGCAAAAATATCCTGCTAAAATCACAGAATTTATTTTATTACCTTTTATTAGTAAGAATATCTCTAGTTTTCCTAGTAAGTATTTACAAAGTCAAGAGCTTAATTTTGATAAAATCTTTTTACTTACAGCTGTATCAAGAATTTTTTTGGGAAAATGGATACCTAATCACCAGCCAAGTTGGGTTAAGTTAGGCTTGTATCGAGCTGTTGAAACGCTCAAGTGGGGTTGTAATGATTTTGGTGGCACATTAATGGAAGAGAACATTTCAGCTATGGCTGGAGCTAAAAATGGTACTTATATATCCGCAGAAAAATTTCAACAAGTTATTAAATCAATCAATCGCTATTATAAATCACGAAAAACTTTATACGATTACAATAGTGATCAAGTTTATTAGTATATTAGCTGTATCAATAATACTAACTTTTTATGAAAGATGATTTGTCAAAAAAATTTTTGACAAATCAAAGATACAAAAACCTTAATTTAAATCCAACTATCCTAAGATATAAAATAATTTTTTAATATATTTATTTTGTAAATAATTAGTTACTAAAGCTTTACTACAATATTTCAAATAATAATAAATTATTTATGTTCAATTTTTTTATTCCTATCATTGATCCTAGTATTAAAGAATGGTCGAAAGAAGCTAGATTTTTACGCTGGTTAACTTTTTTATGGTTATTTTTAGGTATTATTGCTCTTTTTTCTGCGTCTTATCACAGTGCTCAACAAGATTTTGGTAATGGTTTTCATTATATAATTCGTCAAACTATTTGGATATGGATAGGGTTACAGGGATTTAATATAATTGTTAAGATGCCATTAAAATATTTAATGAAGTTTGTTCCTTTTTTTATTTTTTTCTTGCTCAGTCTAATTTTATTAACTAAAACAGGATTAGGTCATACAGTTAATGGTGCGACTCGTTGGATCAAAATAGGTCCTGCTATTATTCAACCTTCAGAACTAATTAAACCATTTTTGGTACTGCAAAGTGCTTATATCTTTGGCTTTTGGCACCGTCATTCATTACGTATCAAGATACAGTGGATATTGATATTCTCAGCTGTTTTAGCAGGTATTCTAATACAGCCTAATTTGAGTACCACAGCTCTATGTGGCATTAGTCTGTGGTTAATTGCTCTTGCATCTGGAATTCCTGTAAGATACTTAATAACGGCAGCTGCTAGTGGTTTATCAGCTGCTTCATTTAGTGTTTATACTCATAGATATCAACTTAAAAGAATTCTATCCTTCCTTGATCCTTGGAAAGATGAAATAGCTAAGACTGATGGTTATCAGTTAATACAAAGTTTAATAGCTGTAGGGTCTGGAGGAATTTTTGGGTTAGGGTATGGACAATCTATACAGAAATGGTCATATCTACCTATTCATTACACTGATTTTATTTTTTCAGTTTATGCTGAAGAGTTTGGTTTTATCGGAAGTATATTTTTGTTGCTATTATTATTTGTATATGCAACTTTCACACTAAAAATTTTAATAAACTGTACTCATCCAGTCAAAAGATTAATTGCTGTTGGCAGCATGATTATGATGGTTGGCCAAGCTTTATTGAATATTGGTGTCACAATCGGACTGTTACCCACAACCGGATTGCCACTACCTTTATGGAGTTACGGAGGAAGTTCTATTATTGCTAGTTTGACTTTATCAGGTTTATTAATTCGTGTTATTAGAGAAAATGGTGAAGACCCTATAGTTAGAATTGATAAAAGTGAATAGTTAGAGAACAATTTTATTATTACTTTCAGTCATATTTGAATAATTTATGTCTAAAGCCAGTCAAAATTAGCATAGGAATTATTTATACTAATTTTTCTGATCTACGGACTTATAAGTTGAAGTTACTTGCAATTCCTGTAATTGCTTAAAGTCTACTGAAGAAGGAGATTCCGTAAGTAGACAACTTGCTTGCTGAGTTTTTGGAAAAGCTATAACATCACGAATAGATTCTTCTTCTGCCAGTAACATTATTAACCGATCTAATCCATAAGCTATCCCTCCATGAGGAGGCGCTCCATATTCAAAAGCATCTAATATAAATTGAAATTTATTATGAATTTCTTCCTCTGATAATCCAATGGTTTGAAAAACTTTTTTTTGAATATCTTTCTGATAAATCCTCAAGCTTCCACCGCCAACTTCTATTCCATTAAATATCAAATCATAAGCTTGTGCTCTGGCTGTGGTCAGATCATTTAAGTCTGAAGTATTAGGACAGGTAAATGGATGGTGCAACGATTCGAATCGTTGTTCATCAGGATTCCATTCAAATAATGGAAATTCTGTTACCCATAACAAATTTATTTTATTTTTATCAATAAGATTCATCTGTTTCCCAATTATTAGTCTTAAGCGAGATAAGGATTTATTAACTAGCGCCGTATCCCCAGCACTAATCAATAGTAGATGACCAGGTTTTGCTCCTGTTTTCTCTAGTAAATCTTTTTTCTGTTCATTGGTTAAATTATCTTTTATTGCTCCAATAGTTTCTATCTGAGAATCTTCTTTTACTCGAATATAAACAATCCCCTTAGAGCCTGATTCTACTGCTTCTTGGAAAAGATCTCCTCCTGACTTGATTCGAACGTTGGAGATCGCACTATTACCTTCAGGTATAGGTAATACTTTTACACTTCCTGAATTTTTAATTGCTTCCGAAAATACTTTAAATTTACTATTTCGAAGAATATCAGATACATCAACTAAAGTTAAGTCAAAACGAGTATCTGGACAGTCTGTCCCATAATTTTCCATAACATATTGATATGTTAAACGTGGAAAAGGACGAGATAATTCTACATTTTTAATAGTCTTAAAAATATGACAAATTAAACCTTCGTTTAGATCTAAAATTTCATCCTCAGACATGAAACTCATCTCCATGTCTAGTTGAGTAAACTCAGGTTGTCTATCAGCCCTTAAGTCTTCATCACGGAAACATCTTGCTACTTGATAATAACGATCAAAGCCTGATACCATAAGCAGCTGTTTAAACAATTGAGGGGACTGCGGCAAAGCATACCATTGTCCAAAATTTACTCTGGAAGGAACTAAATAATCTCGTGCTCCTTCAGGAGTAGACCTAGTTAGGATAGGAGTTTCTACTTCTATAAAGTTCTGGTAATCTTCTAAATAGTGTCGTATAGTTTTAATCACTTTATGACGAAGCTGTAAATTGCTTAACATTTTTTCTCGTCTTAAATCTAGGTAGCGATATCTAAGACGAGTTTCTTCTTTTATTAATTCTTCTTCTGAGCCTGAGATACTAAAAGGTAGTTTTTTATTTACTACACTAAGTATTTCAATAGAGTCTGCATATATTTCTATTTCTCCAGTTTTCATCTTTGAGTTTAGAGAATCTGAAGGACGACAACTAACTTTACCTATGATTTTAATAACATATTCATTACGTAATCTTTCAGCAGTTTCATAAGATGAAGAATTATGTTTCGGATCGCTAACAATTTGAATAATACCAGTATGATCTCGTAAGTCTATAAAAATCACTCCTCCGTGATCTCGACGACGATCAACCCATCCAAAAAGGGTAACATTCGTACCAAGATCCATCGCACTTAGTTGATTACAGTAATGAGTTCGCATCTAAAGTTTAAATTAAAATATTAAATATTATTTATTATATTAATCTTTAATAAGATTGAATAATTAAAAGTCAAAAGTATTTCTCATTATCTCTTATTTATAAATAAGTTGATTATGTTATTTATCATAAGATTTTTTTTAAGAATAAATTTATATTCCATGAATCAAATAGCTAATTTTTTATAATTATATGCCTTGATTTTAGATAAATCACGGTTTTCTCACTAAGTAGTAGCTAAGGTGTCTTGAGAAATAAATTTTAATAAAAAATAAATTATAATTCTTCATGAAGAGTTAATGAAAAGTTGCTGACTTTTTATTAAGAAATTAGCCTTAGTTGCTTGAAAAAAAGTAACTTTAATATTTTTTCAAGCAACTAATCAATTAAATAGTAAGAAAGATTTATAGTAATTTAATATATGTATGGTTTCTTACATACCTTATTTTTTTAAATCCAAGTTATGAGCTATCGATTAACTAACATATTAGAATCCTGATATAATATACATTTTTTGTGAGATTAGTTACGTTTTATCAAATCAAAGTGAGGAATTAAATTTAAGATGAATATTTTAGGAATTTCTGCTTATTACCATGACAGTGCAGCAGCATTAGTTAAATCAGGTCGTATTATAGCTGCTGCACAAGAAGAAAGATTTACTCGTAAAAAACATGATGCGAGATTTCCTAAAAATGCTATTGCTTATGCTTTAGAAGAAGCAAAAATACCTTTGAGAAAATTAGATTATATTGTTTTTTACGAGAAACCTTTAATAACCTTTGAGCGTCTTTTGGAAACCTATATAGCATACGCCCCTCAAGGTTTTCATTCTTTCATTTCTGCTATGACAGTATGGTTAAAAGAAAAACTTTATCTAAAAACAGTTCTCAAAAAAGAGTTAGCAAAACTAGCTAATTGTAAAGTTGGTCAACTTCCTCCCCTACTATTTACGGAACATCATCAATCACATGTTGCTTCTGCTTTTTTTCCTAGTCCTTTCGACAATGCTGCAATTTTATGTTTGGATGCTGTTGGAGAATGGGCAACAACATCTTTATGGCTTGGAGAATCAAATCGAATAACACCTAGATGGGAGCTTCATTTTCCTCATTCTTTAGGGTTATTATATTCTGCTTTCACTTACTATACTGGATTTAAAGTTAATTCTGGAGAATATAAGTTAATGGGATTAGCTCCTTATGGAGAGCCAAAATATGTCAATTTAATTTTAGAAAATTTAATTGACATAAAAGCAGATGGTAGTTTTCGCTTAAACATGGAATATTTCAACTATGCCATGGGACTAAAAATGATTAATAATAAATTTTCTCGTCTCTTTGGCCAACCTCCTCGCAAAGCAGAAAATAAAATTACACAACACGAAATGGATATTGCCGCTTCTATACAAAAAGTAACTGAAGAAGTGGTCTTAAGGTTGGCTAATACAGCTTATCAAGAACTAAAAACAGATAACCTTTGTTTAGCAGGTGGAGTTGCTTTAAATTGTGTTGCTAATGGAAGAATATATCAGGAAACAAATTTTAAAAATATTTGGATACAACCTGCGGCTGGAGATGCAGGTGGTTCCGTTGGAGCTGCGCTAGCAGTCTGGTATCAATATCTTAGTAACGAACGTCACTTAAACATAAATGAACCTGATATGATGCAAGGTTCGTACTTAGGACCCCAGTTTAATAATGACGAGACTCAAGAATATCTTGATGATGTAAAAGCTAAATATAATTATTTTAAAGAAGAAGATGAACTTCTTAATGAAGTGGCCTCAATTTTATCCAAAGGATATGTTGTGGGTTGGTTCCAGGGACGTATGGAATTTGGACCTCGAGCACTAGGTAATAGATCTATTCTTGGTGATCCACGAAATCAAGAGATGCAATCTATTATGAATTTAAAAATTAAATATAGAGAGTCTTTTCGTCCTTTCGCTCCTTCTGTATTAACAGAAAAAGCCTCACAATACTTTGAGTTAGAAAAACCTAGTGACTATATGTTAATAGTTGCTAAAGTTAAAGAAGACTTACGTATAAATAACCAAAAAGAAACTCAAAGTTTATTTGGTATAGATAAATTGAAGGCTGTTCGATCAACTATTCCTGCAGTTACTCATGTTGATTACTCAGCTAGGATACAAACAGTAAATCCTGCGAATAATTCTAGATATTATCAATTAATCAAGCATTTTGAAGCTTTAACAGGATGTGGAGTTTTAATTAACACATCTTTTAATGTAAGAGGCGAACCTATCGTCTGTACACCCGAAGACGCTTATCGTTGTTTTATGAGAACTGAGATGGATTACTTGGTAATCAATGACTATGTACTTAAAAAGGTAGATCAACCTAAATGGAAACATGATAAATCTTGGCAAAATGAGTTTGAATTAGATTAATTTATAAATAGATACTAGAAACATGTTTTATTATATGCCTCAAAAAACAAACAATAAAAAGTTAATGTCTTTCGGAATATTGATGGGAACAACCTTTACCCTATTTTTTGGTTTATTTATTCCCACTTTACTAGGACATTCTTATTCTGTAGTCTCATGGATAATTGGTACACTTTTTCTTATTTTCTCTTTTATTTCCCCAAATTTTCTTTTACCATTTTATAAAGGATGGATGCTCTTTGCAGAAATAGCTTCATGGGTTAATAGTAGAATAATTTTGGGAATTATTTTTTTTATTGTAGTAACTCCCATGGGATTTTTTATAAGAATTCTTAAATACGACGCGATGAAAAGAAAATTTGAATTTAATACGGAAAGTTATCGTATATTTAGTACATCTAAAAGCAAATCAAGCATGGAGAAACCTTACTAATGATTGGATTTTTTGAATTCTTAAAAGATATATGGGGTTTTCTTCGTGAACGCAAAAAGTTTTGGCTAGCTCCTTTGATAATAACTTTAGTAGTATTGGGAGCACTAATTGTGTTTACCCAAGGGTCAGTAATTGCACCTTTTATATATACACTATTTTAAATAATTGTCTGTCATGATTCTCCGAAAACTATATTGTAGGAAAAACACAATAATTTAGATAAATTCAAATAAAGATCATTAATTTTTTATATCAACTAAATTGTTTTCTTAAATTAATTTTGATGATACTTCTCTATATTTGTTTATCTGTTTTTTAAACTCTGTAATGTGATTTAATAAGTCTACCTGAGTCATAGAATTTTGTTCCTTGGTATGTAGCCACTTAACCTGTAACGTGTTATTTTCTGCTTCCTCTTCACCAAGAACTATACAAACAGATGCTTTGCTACGGTCAGCTCTCTTAAACTGTTTCCCAAAGTTACTTCCACTCATATCTAATTCAACGATTAATTCTTCAGAGCGTAATTTTTGAGCTAAGTATAACCCAATTGCTTCTGCTTTTTTACCTTTTGAAACAATATAAACATCAGGGTTGTGTTGAGGAGAACATTCAATTTGTTTAAGTAGCATAATTAATCTTTCAACGCCTATAGCCCATCCTACGGCAGGAGTTGAGGTTCCACCAAGTTCTTCGATTAAATGATCATATCTTCCGCCACCACATACTGTAGATTGAGTGCCTAAGTTATCAGACTGAATCTCAAATGCAGTATGTGTATAATAGTCTAGCCCTCTGACAAGACATGGGTTAATCTGATAATTAATGTTTAAATCCGTTAATAGTTGTTGTACTTCGTCAAAGTGTTTTTGAGACTCTTTCCCAAGAAAATGTAATATGTTAGGAGCGTTTTTATTAATTTCTTTAGTCTTTTCGTTCTTACTATCTAGAATTCGTAAAGGATTTTTAAGTAAACGATTTTGAGAGTCAATATCTAAATCTTCTTTATGAGATAAAAAATAATTAATTAATGCTTCTCGATAAAGGTTCCTATCATTTTTATCACCTATAGAATTAATATTTAGTTTTAGTTGTTTTAATCCTAGAAATTTTAAAACATCAGTTGCTAAAGCAATAACTTCTACGTCTGCCCTAGGATCTCTTGCACCTATCAACTCCAATCCAATTTGATGAAACTGTCTTTGGCGACCAGCTTGTGGCCTCTCATAACGAAACATTGGTCCAGAATACCAAAGGCGTTGAACTCCGCCCAGAGAATGTAAATTATTTTGTAGATAAGCACGTGCGACTCCTGCAGTCCCCTCTGGTCGAAGTGTGACTAAACGATCACTACGATCGGGGAAAGTGTACATTTCTTTACTTACAACATCTGTAGCTTCTCCTATACCCCTCTCAAACAAAGAAGTATTTTCAAAAATTGGAGAGCGAATTTCACGGTACATCGCACGACCAAGAATTTTAGCCGCTGTAGCTTCCACATATTGCCAATAACCAATCTCTTCTGGCAGAATATCTCGTGTTCCTGGTAGCGTACTTATTGTAACCATCAAATTAAGTTAATTTCTACAAATATCTACGGATGATAATAACTCTTTTAAGCATAATATGAAACTCAAGCTACAGTTATGTCGAAACTTTAACTTTTGCTTTGATTTTCAAGCACTAATAATCATTCATCAATTCTATAAAGTTTAGCTAAAAGACATAAGTAAATTTAATTATTTTTTATACTAATGCTCAACATTTAGAAAAATATGAACTATGTCGGAACGTAGAATTATCTTATTGCGTCCTATCCTATAGGAAAAGCATTTTTAAATGATCGATTCAATAATTCTTGTTATGTTATGAAAATTTTAAATATTAGAAAAGTTATCGTTATTATTTTTCTTCTTATAGCAGGAACATCGATTGGATATGCAATATTAAACCATCTTACTTTTTTTCAATCTTCAACTATTTCTATCCAAAAGCTTTTGACTCAAAAACCAATTGATTCCAGCTTAACTCATCAAGTTGTTTATCTCGAAGGAAGCGTTGTAGATCATGCTCTCTTTCTAGATAGTAGTTCTTATCAACTTCAAGATGAAACTGGGAAAATATGGGTATTAAAAACTTTTGGTGAAATTCCAAATATAGGAGAGATAATAAAAATTAAAGGGGAGATAATATATCAGCCCATTCTTATCGGTAATCAAGATATTGGAGAGTTCTATATAGTTGAACTACAAAGGTTGGATTTGCAGAAATTGAGTAAAAAATAGAAAAAGTATTTGTATATATTTAATATTCAAAATATAACCTAGATAAAAGTCTATAATTTTTAAATTTTATTAGTATTATCATGTCAACAATTATTTACTAGGCCAATAAAATGAAAACTTGTAACTTACTTGCCCCAGCTAAGATTAACTTATACCTAGAGATTCTTGGGGAACGGTTTGATAATTATCATGAGTTGATAATGGTTCTACAGAGTATTGAATTAAGTGATTACATAAAAATTAATTTTAATGGAACTCAAAATATTAATTTATATTGCAATAACTTGCTGGTTCCTTTGAACGAAACAAATATTGCTTATCGTGCTGCTCAACTCATAATAAAAAAATTTCCCAACTCCCTGAATCTTTATGGAGGGGTTGATATTATTATTGATAAGCGGATACCTGTAGCTGCAGGATTAGCAGGAGGATCAACTGATGGAGCTGCAGTTTTATTAGCATTAAATTTATTATGGAAATTAGATTTAAATGATTATGAATTACAAAAGTTGGGGGAAGAACTAGGTTCCGATGTTCCGTTTTGTATTAATGGAGGAACTGCGATCGCTACAGGAAAAGGCGAAATAATAAATCCAATAAATAAATTAGACAACCTTTGGATAGTTTTAGCAAAGTATCAAAATTTTTCTATTTCAACTCCTTGGGCTTATCAAAAACATAAAGAACAATTTGGTAAATGTTATGAAAAAAATGATAAAAAGAAAAATAGTAATAACTTCGAACTTCTTATTAATGCTATTGATCAGAAAGACGGTCAAAAAATTGGAAATTTACTGTATAACGATTTAGAAAAAGTTGTTTTATCTGAGCATCTGATGATTACTGAATTGAAATCTTTTATGGAGAAAATGGGGGGTTTAGGTACTATGATGTCAGGGTCAGGACCTACCATCTTTACATTATGCCAGTCTCGTGAACAAGCTGAAGAAATTAAAAACATTATCGTAAAAACTTTTCAAGATCCTAATTTAGAGTTATTCATCAGTAAACTTTCAAGTAATGGTATCAACAATATAAAAAGTTGAACTATCTTCACTACTAAGCACATTTTATAGAAGTCTTGAATTAAATAATTTTAATTCTATGATATGAAACTAAATAGCTTTAAAGACCATCTATATAATTCATATTCAGTATGAGCTTTTAACAAGGTTTATGAGTATATTTTAAAAATTCTTTTAACTTTTATTAGTTATTTAGAAACCTATATATGTTGAAAAGAGTCTTTTGAATTTAGATATATAGAACTATATCTAAATTGTGTTTTAAATTTTTCAATTGCATTATTAATATCGCTCCATGGTTCATATTAAGCGCATTGAACTATCTCATTTTAAATCTTTTGGTGGAACTACATCCATCCCATTTCTGCCTGGATTTACAGTAGTATCTGGACCAAACGGTTCAGGTAAATCCAACATATTGGATGCATTACTATTTTGCCTTGGATTAGCCACTTCTAAGGGACTAAGAGCTGAAAGGTTACCAGATTTAATTAGCCATAATACTAATAATCGTAATAATCGAGAAGCTTATGTTTCTGTTACCTTCGATATTTCAGATTATTTAAGTTCAGAAGAATCTTTAAAAACAATAGAAACAGAAGAAGAAAACAATTTAATTAATAAAACCGAATGGAAAGTAACAAGACGCTTACGTGTTACCAAAGGAGGTAGTTATTCTTCTAATTACTACATAAACGAAAGACCATGCACTGTTAATGAGCTTCACGAAGAATTAAATCGCTTTCGTATTTATCCTGAAGGCTATAATGTTGTTCTTCAAGGAGATGTAACTAGTATCATTAGCATGAACTCTAAAGAAAGACGAGTTATTATTGATGAACTTGCTGGAGTTGCAGAATTTGATCGCAAAATTAATAAAACTAAGGAAACTTTAGAGGAGGTTAGAGATAGAGAAGAACGTTGCAAGATTATACAAGTAGAATTAGAAAATTCATTAGAACGCTTGGCAGGCGATAGGGCAAAAGCTGAAAAATATCAAAAGCTTAAACAAGAAATTTCTCAGAAAAAAGAATGGGAAGCAGTTTTATTATGGAAATCTTTGCTCAAGAAAATTTCTAACCTTAAAAAAGAAAAATCAGAAGATGAGGAAAGAGAAGAAAAACTAATTAAAAGTAATTCAGAATTAGAAAATAAATTAGACATACTAAATACTGATCTTAAGAACTTAAATCTTCAAGTTAAAGAACTAGGAGAAGATGAACGGTTAACTATTGCCTCTAAAATTGCTACACAAAAAGCACAAGTTGATCAACTACAGCAGCATAAGAAAGAATCATATTGTACGAGTGAAAAAATTAAACTAGAAGAAAATAAAGCAGTAGAAAATATTCTTCAAAAAGAAGAAGAATTAAACGTACTAAGTCAAAACAGTAATAAATTGCAACAAGAACTTTTACCACTGCTTAAAGAACAAAAATCAAGAAGTTATAACACCTTACAAAAGGTAAGAAAACAAGCTGCAATAATTGCTGAAACATCTGATTCTTGGATACAAGAACAAGCAGGCCTTAGTATAGAAGCATCTAGCCTACAAAGTGAGCTAAATCCTCAATTAGCACAAAAAGCTAAATTATCTGAGCGTCAGCAGCTAATATTAGGTAGTTTAAATAAGGAAAAAGAACAGTTTGAAAAATATGAAAAAGATCTAGATCTGCAAAATCAAGAATTGGAAAAATTATCAATTTTCTATACAGAAAATATACAAGTAATAACTGATAAATTAAATATAGAAAGACAAGAGTACAACATTATAAAAGAAACTCAGTCAAGGCTAGATAAAGAATATAGAGAAAAACAAAGGCAACTAGATCGTTTAGAGGCATCTAGGCAAGCAAAGCAAGAAGTCCAAGGAACTTACGCTTCTCAATTTATTTTAAATTCAAAGTTATCTGGTATATGTGGTTTAGTAGCTGAATTAGGACAAGTTGATCCACTTCATCAATTAGCGCTAGAAATTGCGGCAGGTTCGCGTTTAGGGCATGTTGTAGTTGAAGATGACGCTATTGCTATTTCTGGGATTAACATGTTAAAAAAGGCAAAAGCTGGAAGGGCAACTTTTTTACCACTAACCAAAATTAGATCGTATTCTAAACAAAATAATTTTTATCTAAAAAACGCTCCTGGTTTTATTGGTTTAGCAGTTGATCTAGTCGAATGTAACTCAAAGTATGCAAAAGTTTTTTCCTATATTTTTGGTAATACAGCTGTTTTTGAAACTATAGATTATGCGAAGCAATATTCAGGTAAACAGCGTATCGTAACTTTAGATGGAGACTTACTAGAGGCTAGTGGAGCTATGACAGGCGGGAGTAGGCCTCAGAGGCCTACCATACGTTTTGGCATTTTAAATCAGGGAGAACCTGAGGAAATTAGAATATTTAAAGAAAGGTTAGTAGATATAGAAAACCTTGTACTTAAAAATGAAGCAAATATAGAAATTAAGACAAAGCAAATTCAAGATATTTCTGATAAATTAATAAAAACACAGCAGTTAGATAGAGAACAACAGTTGAAATATCAACAAGTTAAGAAAGAAGTAGGAAAACTCGAAAGCTATAAAAGTGATTCAAAAATTAAAATAAGTAGTTATCAAAAAGAAATAGAAACATTAAAAAATGAGCTTGCTAGTATTGATAAAAAAAGTTCTTTGTTGGAAATAGAATTACTCAAGAAACAACAACAATTAAAAAATATAGAAAAATCTCATTCCCACAGTGAATGGCAAGAAGTTCAGGTATTAATAAAAGATCAAGAAAATCATTTACAAGATCGAGAAATAGAATTACGTCGAGGAGAAGAAAAGTTTCAAGATATTAAAAATCAAATTGCTGGTATAGAATATAAAATTCATGAAGATGAATTAAAAATAAAATTGAACAAGCAACAAATTTCTGATATTAACAATCAGCAAGTAGAAATTGAAGGTAAACTTAAAAATCTTAATATTGAGATTGGAAAACTAGAAATTTTATTAGAAGAATTAACACAAAAATTATATGTTACTAAAAACAAACGTGATTCTCTAGAAGAAAAGATTAAAGTCCTCGAAAAAGAATATCAGGATCATATTTGGACATTAGAGAAGTTACAAGCTAAGCAAAAAGAAAAACAAGAAATATTATCCACTTTTGAGAAAGATGAGAAAGAAGCTCAATGTAATTTACCAAATCCTTTGCCGGAAATACCTTTATTATCTGAACTAAGCGAGAGTTTAGATGACTTATTAACCCATACTGAAAAATTACAGAAAGAAATATATAAAAAACAAAGACAATTGGAGTTAATGGAGCCCGTTAATATGCTTGCATTAGAAGAATATGAAAAAGTGCAAGAGAGACTTAGTGAACTTACAAGTAAATTAGTTACTATTCAAGAAGAAAGAACAGAATTGTTATTAAGAATTGAAAATTTTACAACTTTAAGATTACGTTCATTTAAAGAATCTTTTGATACAGTTAATGACAACTTCAAGAAAATTTTTGCCACCTTATCACAAGGTGATGGATACTTGCAATTAGACGATGAAGAAGATCCGTTCAAAGGTGGTTTGAATCTTGTGGCACACCCAAAAGGTAAGCCAGTGCAACGTTTAAGCTCAATGTCAGGTGGGGAAAAATCATTAACAGCATTAAGTTTTATTTTTTCTCTACAGCAGTATCGTCCATCACCATTTTATGCTTTCGATGAAGTTGATATGTTTCTAGATGGAGCAAATGTAGAAAGATTATCTCAAATGATCCATACACAAGCACAAAAAGCTCAATTTATCGTTGTAAGCTTACGCCGTCCAATGATTGAAGCATCTCAGAGGACTATTGGCGTTACACAAGCAAGAGGAGCTCATACCCAAGTTTTAGGGATTAAATTATAAGTTATTTTTCCCATGTTTTTTAAGACAAACAAAATTGATAATACTTAGTTATTCCTTTAACTTATTTGTAACTGATATTTATTAAACTAATTTCAGATCTAGATATATTAATTTTAGATAATACATCTAGATCTAAAATTAGTTTAATAAATCTAAAAAAAGACTATTTAAACTAATTATTTTGTAAATAACTAAACATCATAGCTTGAGGGAAAGTAGTTGGATTACCATTATTTTCTAGTATTTGGCGAAATTTTTGTAAATTAGGCTCTTGCTTAGGTAAATCATCTACTAACTCATAGGGTAAAATATCTTTCTCTAAAGAAAAGCTAGCCAATGTACCAGCCGCTGCTCCTACTGACCATTCAAATCCATGTACCCTATATGCTGCTGCTGCGATGTGACTGGTAGCTATATTTTTCCCAGAAACAATTAAATTATCTATTTTTTGAGGAATCATAGCTCTTAAAGGAATTTGTGCTGGATGAGCTGAACCATGAGCTACACGGACTTCTCTTCTTTCAAGGTTTCCTGATTTTTCTGGAGGAGATAAGACCATACATGGATGAAAATCGATCATATATTGGGTAACACCGACAGAATCTGGATAAATTGTTGCATGGGTGCGTCTAGTTACTAAATATGAAGGACGGTTACTTAATGTCATTATCCTTGATTCTAAATTAGCAATGGTTGACCATACTCTTTGATACATTGGTCGAGGTAAAGAGGTACGATAAAAATTATTCCAATAATCTTTAGTTGAGATATCAATCTCATTTACAGAAAATCCATTTGGATGATCATAAGAAGGTCTTCCAATAATACGTCTTCCTTCTCTAATATAAGGATACTTAGATAGTCCATGCTTAGTACCCATAGGAGAACTAAGACCTTTTAATAGACGATGATTTAAAGATGGTTTTTTAATATTATTACCTAGGCGAGAATCAGTGGTTCCTGCTACTAACCAATAATAAAATCCTAGAGATAATTCCTCTCCTTTCCTCAAAGTTTCTGTGCGTAAACCTCCCTCCCATTTACCTTTTTCTAATTGTCCTTTCTCTTTTAATTGCTGACGAGTATATACAAGATTATCTTGAGATGTTCCTGGCCGGTAATCATTTCCCCATAGCCAATTTTGCATAGAAATATCTCCAGAACTAGGCTCATTAACTTTAAGGGGGCCAGTCTTTACTAGTCTTCCCTTACGAGGAGTCCAAATCCTTCGATAAGTAAATACCAGATCGAAATGAGCTAGTCGACGATCATTATCGTATCCATAGTAAGGTTTATATTTATCATAAAATTTTGGTTTGCTTTGGTTTTGAGAACTTGCTGTTCTTTCCATTGCAAAAGGATATGTAAAACCTTGTAGACAATAAGGATCTCTATTCTTTGTTGGAGATGATGGATTAAAATGATTTAAAGGATCTAATCCCAAATTATATGGAATATCAGCTAGAGCAATTATTTCTCCTGTTTCAGTTGTTTCTATTACAAACCAATTAGTAGAACTTTTTCCCTGAGATTTTGCCTGGAAACGAATAATTCTTTTTTTAAAACGCTCAGAGTCACTATAACTGTAAATATCCTTAATAGTATGAGAGAGTGGTTCTTTATGCAGATAAAGATCTGAATCGGTAGGACTATGTTGGATAGCAATAGCACTTTGTATTAACCTATTATTCTCGCTTAATTCTATCTCTTTAACAACAGTTGATGGGAACCATTTTAAAGTTCCATTACCGCTTTGCTCGGCCTTCTTTAATTGTTTATATAATAGCTGATGACCATGAGATGGTAAAAAACAACTTTCGCTAACCCAACATTCTCCAGGATTTTGTCGATTATAAAAACGAGCAATATTATTTCTTAAAACATTATATCCTCGAGAAAAATGCTGTAATGATCTTTGTTGTTTCCCTTCATCAAAAGCTGAATTACCTTGTGAGGAAATTTGCCCTCCGACCCAATCAGTTAATTCAGTTAAACAAACAGTCTTTCCTGCTAATAAACCTTCGTAGGCAGCAGCAGAACCTGATAATCCAGCACCTACAATTAGCATGTCGCAACTAATTAATTCTTCAGATGTACGTGCAGATGCTGGAAAAATAGTATTTAAAGAGATTATGCCTAAGGATAATGAAGTAAAAATATGTCCTAGAAATTTCAGTTCATTATTTCTCTTACGGGAAAGTAACTGTTTATTTATTAATTCTCTTGCTTTAAATTTTCCCATAATTGTTATTTAGAATATAAATATTGTAAACTCACCTAGTGATTATAAGTATAAACAGTTAATCATTTATTTATATTACTTTTTATCTCTTTAGCCTAAAAAAATAGTGAGATATTACAAGTTTTTCCCCATATTCTTAATAACTAAGCTAATGATTAATCATTACTTTTTATCATTAGTCCAAATAAATTTTAAATATTTATATATCTTCTATCTTAAAATTAAAAAAGTATATCAATAATTATAATAATTTTTGTATGAAACTCAGCTTATTTTAATTATATCTAGAATTTAGCCAAACTTTTAAAACAAGTTAAAAGCTGTAATAGAAGCCTTTATCTAAGAAATAGAGAGTATTATTATTTTTCTTTTTTTGAATTTTATATCTTGTACTCAATACTTATTAACAAATTACTTTTTATAATATGGTTCCTATAGATAATGAAAGATAAATGTAAACATTCAAGATTTCTCAGTTTTAAGATATCTTGAATGTAAATAATTGGTAGTTAAATACTTTAACCTTCTTGAGCTTGCTGTAGTTTTATTTTATTTTGGATAAACTGAATAGTTTCTTCAGATGGCACTAATTGTATTTGCTTTAGTGCTTCATCATCTTTTGTTTGCAATAATCCGATTACATTCTCTAAAGGAACTACTTCAACTTTTATTGTTTGAGCAATATTTGGCTGATCCTTCTTCATTTTTTCTGTGATGGCTTGAATGGGAGCTTCTTCAAAAAAGAGAGGAATAACTTCTTGATCATTTTGTTGAATGGTCAACATACTATTTTCAGGACCACCTCTCAAAAGAAATAAAGGAACACCACCTTTATATTCCTGTCCTTTAGTATCTAAAAGTTTTTTGGCCGAATCTATGGCACTTTTCATAGGGACATAAACAAATTGAAGCGGTTCTTTTTGTGTGTCACTATTATTAGCTATAGCGAAACGATATATTTCTCCTAAAGAAACAGGTTGTACCTTGACCTTATTTCCGACATCTGGCTGATGCTTACGAAGTTTATCTAAGAAACCATCAGCATCTTTTAAACTCATAAAGACTTGTGTTACTTTTTGATTATTTTCCACTGTTGCAACTAAAGGACCTCCTTCTTCCGTAGTAATAGTAAAGACAGGAACCGATTGTAATAGCTTAACAATATCAGCTTCAGGCAAAGCTAAAACTTTTGGCACCTTTCCTAACCAAGATGTCAATAGAGTGCTTGCTATCAAGCCCATAGTTGTTCCCCAGCGAACTAATGATTTCATAAAAATACCCTCATACTTTATAAATTTATGTATTTCAATTACTTGATAAAATTCTTAATAACTTTTATAAAGAATCCTAATATAAATTGCGCACTATATCAGATTTTTCTGAATTTTTTTTGTAGCCTTGACCTATTGAAAATAATTTTTAAAAAATGTATATATAGACGCTTTTCACTAGACTAACAGTTTCTGTCGTTAGTTCCTTTTTAGCAAAAAATAAATAAAGTCTTCAAAAGTTTATGTAAATGTAAATATTTTGAAAAGCTAACATTGAAAATTTACTTTTTCAAGATAAATAAACTATAAAAATTATTGTTTTTTATATACTAAAAGAAAATAGATAAAAAATAAGATTGTGAGCTGAAGATCTTTCTGTAATATTTGGTTCTATTTTAATTTACAATCAAAATAATTTTTAAAACAAAAGACAAGATAAAAAAGAAGTTGATAAAATATTTTTTGTTATACGTAAAATCATGTGAAGTAAGTTTTTATTTTAGTCTTCTATAATTAATTTTAACTTTTCGATAATTTACTAAACAGATTTTTTATTTGGTTCTTAGTTAAGTCCAATATGTCTTGATCGATAAGACTTTATATTTAAAAATAATTATCTTATTACAAGATGATTATAATTATTTATTTTCTTGGAAATTAAGCTAATTCTTTGTTAAACGTGCTGTGGTAGTACTTTTATGGACCGTTATGATTTTAGGAAAAATTAATATCATCAATTGAAATAATTTACTCGAACTTAAAGTTATGCGAAGATTTCTTACGATATCTCAATTAAATAGTTTATATTACTACAATCTAATATAAGATAATATTATTGTTGAAGAATAAAGATGTCCAAACATCAAACCTAGTAGCAATTGTTTTATGGACATTTAACTATTTAAGAAATTGGAAGATAATTGTCTATGATATTTTATGTTTTTCCACTTCTATTTTTTATAATTTTCATTGGAAGCATCTTACGGTATCAACGTACTAGCAATGATATTTTTGGAGTCCTTGCCTTCTCAAGCGCTCTAGTGTTTGTCGTCTGGAGTTTAGTAATTTCACATTGGCTTATTCATGTTTTAAGCTTAATTATTTTACTTAGCTTTAAAACTTCTATCTTTAATTTTGTTAAAATTAGGACAAACGAGGAATAGCTAAGCTGAATGTATTATCAATTAAAAAATCTTGCGTTTCAGAGTAAAAAAATTCTCAATTTTTTTACTCTGAAAAATTACATTCTAAATATTAATTTTTAAAATAACATTTAGTAGATGCCTATGATAAATATATATTTTTTCTTCATTAGCGTATTCCATCACTATCATAAGGATAACGTTAAATATAAGCATTAAAAACTTAATAAAAACAACTACTTTTAATTGGAGGTATTTATATTTTAAAATCTCAATTAGTTTTATTTAACTTGTAATAAAAGTCATTTTTTATATATTTAATAGGTTACAATCATTCAGGTCAGAACTATTTGAATTTGTTATCTAGTTACTATTACTTTAATTTTTGTGAATAATTTTTCTTTAATTTCTACTTTTTTTTTAACGCTTTTACTAACTATAGGACTATTTTTCTTTATTCGCGCTTCTGTAAAAGAACGTACGGAAAAAGAAAAACTTATTTTACAAGTCTCTAGAGTACTTTTAATAAAACAGATTAAAAATTACTTTGAAAAACGATCCTATCAAGTCACCTCTAATCAAGAAAATAAAATTGTTTTTGAGGGAACAGTCCGTCCTAGCTGGTTTCTTGCAATTTTCTTAAGTATTTTATCTTTAACTGGTTTGTTATGTCTTGGGCTAATATTATCATTTCTTTATCAGCCACTAACCCCTATGTTCTTAAGCTTAGGAATTTTATCTCCCATAACAGGTTTGTTTTATTGGAGGAAAGCATGCAAAATTGAGACAGTATCTGTATCTTTCGAGCATTCTACGGAAAAAATAGAAGACAACTCTACTTGTTGTATTTTGACAGGTCACCGTGATGAAATAGCTCAATTTAAGAAAGCTTTTTCTTTGTAACTAAACAATCAATATATACGTTTTTCCATATATCAAAAATATTATTCATACTAGTTTTATTGAGTATTCAACCCATGATAGAAGTTTTCATAGACATTTTTTGAACTTGTGGCTGAAATTCTTTTAAACTAGGAAATAAAAAATGATTTTCTTCAACATACTGAGCGCCGAATAAACCTTTTTCAGCCCAAAAATATCTATCAGTAGTATGTTCGTTACGCCTAACAACCAATAAAGCTGGTGCTTGTATTCCTATTCCATGAATATATTTTCTAGCAGCAGTTACTGGTTTATCTTCACCGCTCTCAATATTGTATTGAGGAACAAGTTCAAGAATTTTTCGCCCCTCTTGGCGACGGCGACTCTTACGTTTGCGCTTTCTTGCCAACCTTCTTACCTCCTATTTAGTCTACATAGACTGTAGTTATAGCTACAAAAATCGAACCAACCATGTCTGTTTAATTTTAAAAAATCAAGCATTTATTACTTAAATTGTAAATTCTTGCAATTCAAATTATGATTATTACTATAACAATGTTTTTTTGATTAAAAACAAATTCATTTAATTTTTAGGCTACAAACTTTTACTTCTTGATAAAACTTAATAAAATATGTTCTCTGCTACAGCAAAAATTTCTTACCCGAGTTCAGATTTTATTTCTTTATGTCAATCACAAATCACCCTTTTAGCTAAAATTCTACAAGCGGAGTGGAGTGCTGTATATTTGACTTCAGAAAAAGATAATCAACAGATAGATCTTATACCAATAGTTGTTTATCCAGCCGATGGGACAACTAAAAATACTTTTGCTAATCATATTGACTGTATTGAAGAAAAAGAAATTGCTACCATACCAATTTTCAGAGGAGATTTGTCATCTATTTCCGAAGATTTATCTAATATAAATAATAGTAGTAGTAACCTTTTTGCATCAGAACCTTATCAAGTAGGATTTCCTTTAGTATATGAAGGAATGGTTTTAGGAGTTTTAGTAACAAGAAGATTTAATTACCCTTGGAAACAGGATGAATTAGCTCAAATCAAAAAGATAGCAAATACTTTAGCCATCGCACGTTCATTAGATAAACGTCAAGCATTCTCTAAAAAACAATTACATCAACAAAAGCTATTACATAAACAAGAATATGATCGACTTGAGAATTTATTTCATCAGTTAAGAAATCCATTAACAGCCTTAAAAATTTTTGGTAAATTATTACTTAAACGTCTGGTATCTGATGAACAAAGTTTTGCCGTAGTTAAAAATATAGTAAGAGAAGGAGAGCATTTAGAAGATTTAATTCAAGAATTCGAGACCAATCAAATTTCAATAAATACCAGTTTAGATATTATTCCTTTAAATGCTAGCCCCATGGCTATTTCCAGAAATTCGTTATCTTCTCTACTTCCATCACAATCTTTAGATTTACATGAAATATATACATCAGAGGTTTTAGAAGATATCTTGATTTCGATGAAACCCATTGCACAGAATAAAAGCATAATTCTGCAAATAGAATCCCCACAATATTTACAACCAGTTTTGGCAAATGTTTTCGGTTTGAGGGAAGTAGTTAGTAATTTAATTGACAATAGTATTAAATATACACCTTCATCTGGAAAAGTGAATATTAAATTAGGAATATTTAAAATAATCAATAATAAACAATATCAAGGAATTTGCATTCAAGATGCAGGTATAGGTATTCCTATTGAAGATCAACCATATGTTTTTGAGAGGCATTATAGAGGAGCAAAAACACAAGACAGTACACTAGGTAATGGCCTAGGTTTATCAATTGTCAAAGAATTAGTTAATAAAATGAACGGAATTGTTGAATTGTCGAGTCCAATTGATTTTAAAAATAATCAAGGAACACAATTTATAATATGGCTATCTTTAAAAGATTCAGATTGCATAACAACTTGACCTTTATTAGTAGTTTCAACAAAAAAATAAAGTTTTCAAAATCTTATTTCTTATTATCTTTTTATAATTTTAACTATATTTATTGTTAATACCAATCACTATATTTATCTAAATCAATTAAACAAACATATAAAAAAATTTGATATAATTAGCTAACGTACTAGCAATTAGATTTTTATGCAGTTTTTCCGAGAATATATAGCTCCTCTCTTAATTCTTATTATTTTTATAATTTCTTTATTTATAATGATTGCACGTTCATTTATAACATCTGATTTGTTGACGCCAGCTCCATTAAGTATGACTTTTAATGATAGTAAAATTGAGTTTATTCGTTTCTAATATTATCCTTTGAAAATATAATAAATTTTGTAAAATCTGAAAATTTACACAAATACTTTTTAAATAAGGTTATCAGTAAAATTTACATATTATAAAATAAATACTTTTTCAAACTACAACTTAAATACTTAAATGGAATCTCAATTAAATATTAATATTGCTGACTATATCGAGCACTCATCGCTTAATCCTAATTATACTGATGAAGATGTTAAAACACTATGTGAAGAAGCTCAATATTTTAAATTCCCCAGCGTATGTGTATACCCTAATTCAGTCTCTCAAGCAGTTCAGCTACTCCATAGAACCAACATATCTGTATGTACGGTAATTGGATTTCCTGCAGGTGCTACTACTTCATCAGTTAAACTTTATGAAGCACAAGAAGCGTCTGATAATGGTGCTAAGGAATTGAATGTCATGATAAATCTTGGAGAATTAAAATCAGGTAATTCAAAGTTTATTTATGATGAAATATCATCGATATGTGAAATAACAAAAAAAACAATCAAGGTAGTTTTAGAAAGTAATTTATTAACAAATACAGAAAAGAATTTAGCCGTTGAAGTTTGCACAGATGCCGGAGCTAAATATATAGAAACTAATACTGGATGGTTTGGAGGAATTACAAAGATCGATATTGAATATTTAAATAAAATTTGCGCTGGTAAAATTGGAATCAAAGCTTCTGGGGGAATTCAAACTTTTAAACAAGCCTCAGATTTATACGAATTAGGTGCAATTCGTATAGGTACTTCTCACGGTATCAATATAGTGAGAAATCAAAATAAATAACTTTCATACTAATAAATAATAGAAATACTAACTTTAACTCAGTTCTTTAAGTAATTTTTTGGAGTAAACTAATCTAAGGTAATTATTTTTAATATTTTGCTGAATGTTTAAAAACCAACTTGTTAACTTTTATATAGTCTATAGATTATATTTTCATTTATATTAGAAGTATTAATTGTTTATTCTTACTTAAAATATTGCTCTAAAAGCTAAAAAATTGTATGATAAAAGGCTGATTTTATTTTACATTCAATATGTATTATCTTTAGTAGATATTCTTAAAGAGTAAACTTAAAATTCTGAAACGGAGGTTTTTAATAAAAACTGCAATTAATATTTAAACTTTCTATTTTAGGAATTAACTATTTCTAAAATAATTTTAATTATAAATTAAAAGTAAATGTTAAAAATGTCATTATTCATTATGTGTAAGTATAAAAAATAGTGTTCATTATTTTACTCTAGAGTTTTAAGTTTATTCTAACTACTATTAATTTCTCTCTATTACGTTACTAAATCTTCTACAAAATTAGTTATGCAGTAATTAGTAGAGATAGGAAAAAATTTTATATTCTTAAAATTATCAAACATGAAACCAGAACAAGATACAAGATTTGACTATGTCAAAATTGGATTAGCTTCTCCAGAACGTATCCGTCAGTGGGGGGAAAGAACTCTTCCTAATGGTACTACTGTTGGAGAGGTGACGAAGCCTGAAACCATCAATTACAGAACTTTGAAGCCAGAGATGGACGGACTATTTTGTGAACGAATTTTTGGTCCTTCAAAAGACTGGGAATGTTGGTGTGGCAAGTATAAGAGAGTTCGTCACCGTGGTATTGTTTGTGAACGTTGTGGAGTTGAAGTTACAGAATCTCGTGTTCGTAGACATCGCATGGGTTTTATAAAGTTAGCGGCTCCTGTTACACATGTATGGTATTTGAAAGGAATTCCTAGCTATATGAGTATCTTACTTGATATGGCTTTAAAAGACGTAGAACAAATTGTTTACTTTAATGCTTACGTAGTTTTAGACCCAGGCAATGCTAGCAATCTTCAATATAAACAACTATTAACTGAAGAGCAATGGATTGAAATTGAAGATCAAATTTATGCTGAAGACTCAGATCTATATGGAATAGAAGTTGGTATTGGAGCGGAAGCGATTCATAGATTACTTCAAGAAATGGATCTAGAAGAAATAGCAGAAAAGTTACGAGAAGAAATTACTCAAAGTAAAGGGCAAAAGAGAGCAAAACTAATTAAGCGTCTACGAGTAATAGATAACTTCATTGCTACTGGATCACTCGCCGAATGGATGGTTTTAGAAGTAATTCCTGTAATTCCTCCTGATCTTCGACCCATGGTTCAGTTAGATGGGGGACGCTTTGCAACATCTGATCTAAATGATTTATATCGAAGAGTTATCAATCGTAATAACCGTTTGGCTCGACTTCAAGAAATTCTTGCTCCAGAAATTATTGTTCGGAATGAAAAGCGTATGCTGCAAGAAGCAGTTGATGCTCTGATTGATAACGGGAGAAGAGGTCGTACAGTGGTAGGAGCGAATAATAGACCTCTCAAATCATTATCTGATATTATTGAAGGTAAGCAAGGTCGTTTTCGTCAAAATCTTTTAGGAAAAAGGGTTGATTACTCTGGTCGTTCTGTAATTGTAGTAGGTCCAAAATTAAAAATTTACCAATGCGGATTACCTCGTGAAATGGCTATCGAATTATTTCAACCTTTTGTAATTCATCGTCTAATACGTTTAGGCTTAGTAAATAATATTAAAGCTGCTAAAAAGCTTATCATTAAGGGTGATTCTAGTATCTGGAATGTTCTAAAAGAAGTAATTGCGGGACATCCTGTTTTACTTAACCGTGCTCCTACTTTGCATCGCTTGGGAATTCAAGCATTTGAACCAATTTTAGTTGAAGGAAGAGCTATTCAGTTACATCCTTTGGTTTGTCCAGCATTTAATGCTGATTTTGATGGTGATCAAATGGCAGTTCATGTTCCTTTATCGTTAGAATCTCAAGCAGAAGCAAGATTACTAATGCTAGCTTGTCATAACATTCTATCACCAGCTACAGGAGCCCCCATTGTTGCTCCTTCGCAAGATATGGTTCTTGGATGTTATTATCTTACAGCAGAAAATCCTGACGCCCAAAAAGGGGGAGGAAGATATTTCGCTAATTTTGAAGATGCTATTAAAGCTTATGAGCAAGGTAATATTGATTTACATGCTTATATTTGGCTTCGATGTGAAGATCCCTATGAAGAGGTTATTACAGACAAACCAGATAAAGAAGTAATAAAAACAGAAACTTCTGAAGATGGTAGTATAATAAAATATTACAGAGAACGTAAGGTCAGAGAACTAAACGGAGAAATTCTTTCTCAATTTATTCGCACTACAGCAGGACGAATAATTTATAACAAAACAATTCAGGACGCTTTAGCTTTTTTAGACTAATCTTATGTATTGTATTTCTATTACATAGAAAGATTATTTTAAAGTTATTTAAAAAATATAAATCATATTTTATGGAAAATTTTTCTATAAAGTATGATTTATATTTTTTATGTTTGTACGATTAATTATAATATGCAGCTATACATAGCTCATTATCAATAAAAATTACTTCAATAATTTAAATCTTTAAAAATTTATCTGTTTGTATATTAAGGTATTACCTTCATTGAATATCAGTCAGTTTTTATAGTAACTTTACCAAGATAAGTTGTAAAACTTATAATCTACTAGATATATTAGTAAGCTGTATCTCATTCTTATATAAATAATTAGGCACTAACATATTATTTATAGGCACTATATACTAAAACACAAATAAGAAAATTAATCTTAACTTCCTTCGTGATTTGTAATTCCTGTATTTAAAACTCTAATTTTTATACAATGTTAAAACTTTCAAAACGTTTTTTTATTCAATCTGGTTTATCTATACTAATCATTGGATGTCTTTGTGAATTATTTTCTTATATTATTGTAGAAAAATTTTGGTTTGAAGAAGTAGGCTATCTAGAAGTTTTTTTAAAACAGCTTTTTTGGAAGCTAAATTTGTTAATATTCATCAGCAGCTTTTCTATATGGTTTTTATTTAAAAATTTAAACCAAGCAGAACATGATAAATGGAGTGACTCTTTTCAAAATCACAAGATATATCCTAAAAAAAAATCTCAATTTATACAACTTGATTCTTCTCCTCCTTGTTTTTCTCTAGGATTATTGCATCTAATTTTGATTGTTATGGCGTTAGGGGGAATTGTAGGGTTTATGCTTACATATTTTTGTCAAATTGCCTATAATTCTTGGATATTTAATTTCCCTTTACAAAATGAGATACCAACTCTTCCTTCTTTATCTTTTCTAGATTTTAATTTTAAGTTTATATTTCAAGAATTAAACCAATTATGGAAAATTGGGATTATTGGACTAACTATAATTTTAGTTTTATACAATGTAAAACTTTTTTTTAGAGTAACATCTTTGATTTTTGGTTTTACATTAGGTCTTATATTATCTAGTAATTGGTCTAGAGTTTTACAATATTTATATTCTGTTCCTTTTGGTGAAGCTGATCCTCAATTTGGTAAAGATATTAGTTTTTATACTTTTAGTTTCCCATTTTGGAAGTTAATTGATTTTTGGTTAAGTGGTTTGTTCTTATTTGGCTTGATTTCGGTTGTCCTAACTTATCTTATGGCAGCAAATAGCATAGGACATGGTATTTTCCCAGGATTTTCTCAGAAACAATTGCGTCATATATTTACCTTAAGTAGCTTACTTGTATTAGTTATTGCATTTCATCATTGGTTAGCTAGATATGAATTACTATACTCGACTAAAGGAGTTGTTTTTGGAGCTAGCTATACTGATGTTTATTTTCTTATCCCTGTTTATACGCTAACAGCAATAATAGCAACTATTTTATCTTTACTATTATTACTTCGAGGAATGACAAGTAATGCAAAAAGTATTTTTTATTACACTCCATTATTTTTGTATATAGCTATTTTGCCTATGACCTGGTTTGGTCAAGAGGTTATACAAAGTTTAATTGTAGAACCTAATGAATTAGCACAAGAAATTCCTTATATTAAACGCAATATCGCCTCAACTCGACGTGCTTTTAATCTTGATAAGATAAGAATTAAAACTTTTGATGGAACTGGAAACTTAACTGAGAAATTTTTAGACGAAAACCGTCTCACTATCAATAATATTCGTTTATGGGATCCTCGTCCTTTATTACAAACTAATCGTCAGCTACAACAACTCCGACCTTATTATAAATTTAATGATGCAGATATTGATCGTTACTCAATATCATTAGAAGAAAATGATAATTTATCTAAAATCGTAAAAGAACAGGTTTTAATTGCGGCTCGAGAATTGGATTATGAAGAAGTTCCAAAACCTGCAAAAACTTGGGTTAATGAACATTTAGTATATACACATGGCTACGGATTTACTTTGTCGCCAGTAAATAAAGTAGATGAAGGCGGATTACCATTTTATTCCGTACAAAATATCAATACAAACAACAAAATATTAAATGAAAAAACTTTTGAAAACTCAGAAGACAATACTTCTATTGATAATCCTAGAATTTATTTTGGAGAATCAACTAATACATATATTATGACTAATACAGAGGTCCAAGAATTAGATTTTCCTAGTGGACAAGACAATGTCTATAATACCTATGATGGCAAGGGAGGAATTAAAATCAAAAATTGGGCTAGAAAGATTTTATTTGCTAATTATTTAAGAGATTGGCAAATGATCTTCACTCATAATTTTACTCCAGATACTCGACTGATATTCCGACGTAATATTAACCAAAGAATAAGAAAAATTGCCCCATTCCTTCTTTTTGACAATGATCCTTATTTGGTAACAACTGAAGTACAAGCAAAAAATAATAAACTAGAAAAGGCAAAATTGTATTGGATGATCGATGCTTATACAACTAGTAATCGTTATCCTTATTCTGAACCAGGAGATTTTCCCTTTAACTATATTCGTAATTCAGTAAAAATTGTTATTGATGCTTATGATGGAGATATTAGCTTTTATGTTATTGATCCAGATGATCCGCTAATTAAAACATGGAATAGAATATTTCCGAATCTTTTTAAACCATTTCAAGAAATCCCTATTTCTATAAAAGACCATATACGCTATCCAAAAGATATGTTTAATGCTCAATCAGAAAGGTTATTAACTTATCATATGACAGATCCTAAAGTTTTTTATAACCGAGAAGATCAGTGGCGAATTCCTCAAGAAATTTATGGAGAAAATCAGCAACCAGTAGAACCTTATTACTTACTAATGAGTCTGACAAACGATACACCAGAATTTATGTTATTTAATGTTTATACTCCTACTAGTCGTAATAATTTAGTTGCTGGATTATTTGCCCGTTCAGATGAAAATAACTATGGTGAAATGCTTTTATTTAGACTACCTAAGCAAAGAATTGTCTACGGTCCAGAGCAAGTAGAGGCATTGATCAGTCAAGATCCAGTTATTTCTCAACAAATCTCTTTATGGAGTAGACAAAAATCACAAGTAATACAAGGAAATCTTTTAGTAATTCCTTTTTTCAAAGAGCAGTCACTACTTTATGTTGAACCATTATACTTAGAAGCTAAAAAAAATAGTTTGCCAACTTTAGTTAGAGTAATAGTTGTCTATGAAAATCAAGTTGTTATGGCAAAAACTTTAAGCGAGGCCTTGAATTCCATTTTTAAAAAAGAAACTAATTTATAAGTTATCACTAAATCAGGTCCAAATATTATTCTACTTGATATCAAAAATAATAATTAGTTAACTATTATTGCTAAAAAAATTAACTAATAATATGGGTAGACCATATCATTGGTTACCCATATTATTAATTAATTCAATTGTTCAAAATATTGTCTTAAATCATCAACAATTCGAGTCAATTCTGTTTCTGTACTAAAACGAATTTTGTCATCTCGAATAGTAAGTAATACTTTCGCGGCAAATGGGGTAGGATAAATGTTTGGATTGCAAAAAATTTCTATAAATACTTCTCCTATATACTGATAGTCTAAGGATTCTTCTGCTTTTTTTTGTTCTCCATTATTAATTTTAGATGCAACTATTTTTAGCTTTTGCATTAAATTATCAATCTCTACCTTTAAAGCTTGTGCAGCTTCAAAAGGAAAATTAAACTTTATAGATCCTTGAGCCAAATTAAGAGTAAGTTGAGACACAATAAATTTCAACACCAAAATAATATTAGGACTTTATATTATCTCAATAATTCAACAAGATTTACATAATATGTAATATTTTTCTTTAAATATAATGTTATGTAAATTTTCCCCATATTTAAATTTCACTATTAGATTACTTTGTATAAATATGAACAGTTAATAATAAACTTTTTGACAAACTTTATTAATATTTTAGTTTAAAAAAATCTGTCAGGAATAGGATTCCTCCGGTTTACATGTAATCCTTGCAACATTTCAGATAAATAAAGTTCGTTGGTCTTAACTTCTTTCAACTTATGCCATACAGAACGTGACATTAATAAAGTACTCTTAGTACGATTTACTCCAAGTTCATTTAGATAAGTTTCCCTTTCATGTTGATAATCTGCTGATACAATTTCTAAATTTTGATTAGGATATTTTTGGGCAATTTGTGCTACTTGCACTAATAACTTTGGATAAAGCCAAGCATAAGCAGGATGAATTGTTAGGTATGCTTGGTGTGATTGAGAATTATCTTTCGATAAAACTAATTTAAAATAACCAATTGCTATCTTTCGTTGAGGTTCAAAAACATAACCTTTGGCTATTTCCTTATTAAAGAACCACTGTTGCCATTTTGTAAATATTGATACCAATAAAGATTGTTTAAAATCTTCAGAATTACGATCAAAAACTTGACGTAACAAAGGAGGCATAGATACACAATCTAATTGACATAGTAAATGTGCATCAGAGTTACTAACAGGCATGAGGTTAGGGATATTTATTTTTTTTTGTGACAAAGTCCATAGTAGTTCTGAATCTAGTACCCAATAAGTAAGTTTAGCTAAAGGCTGAAAACCATTTTGACGATATAAAGCCAAGAAGTCATTTTTATTAATATCAACTTCTAGAATCCAGGTTCGTGCCTCACATATAATCCCTAGGCAGTAGCGTAATAATTGAGCTCCAAGTTCTTTCGGATTGCTCAATTTTTCATATTGTTTTTTATCTGAAACAACTATAATTCTTTCAATACGCCAGGTACTTAAATTTATATTGAAAGGAGAGATGTGAATAAATCCTTTTAATATTGGATCACCAGAAATGCTCAGTAACTCTGCAATATAAACTTTACGGTAGTTTCTAAAAGAATTAGGAAACTGATTAAACATTTCTATTAATCTAAACCAGTATCTGGTTTGTTTTAATTCCTCTCGAAAAGAAATATAACCTAAACTTGGTTGAACTTGAATTGTTTCAATATCTAGGGTCTCTAGCCAATCAAGATCCTGATATTTTAAAGGACGAATTAAAACTTTAAAGTTATTATTGAAAAATGCTGCCATGGAGCATACCGAAAGGTGAATTTCTTGCTCTAGATCTTAAACTAGTCTTATATTTTAACTGTTTTTGTCAATTTCTTCATTTAAGATTAAATAAAAGACCAGACATACTTAAAGTTATAGTATTTACTTTAACTTCATATATTTATTAATGAGTATTCAAAAACTTAGATTATCTTTTGGTCTTTAGTTTTTCACTTAAGATGTTCTAATAAATTCTTTATAAAATAGTGTATGAAATGAGTTTTTATTATGTATTTAATCTCCTCAATCTCAGATGCGAAATTTATATTTATTATCTATTACCACTATATTTTTTAAAGATTTTATAGGTAAATAAATATATTTTGTATGAGTTGTATATAGTTTAATTATTTTTATAGAAAATATTTGAATCTATATTGATTAAAAAAATAAAAATTAGATTCTTCATTTTAAACTTGATTAATAAAAAGCTTAAGCATTTTAAATAGTGACTAAATTAAACTAAAGCCTTTAAAATATACATAATATACCTGCTATTATTTACTGCAATGTCTCGTCTTAAAGCAATACAAAACTATGTTCTTGTTCGCTTACTTCTTGCCCCTTTAATGATATGGACAATAGTCACTCTAGTATTTTTGCTTTTAAGAATAGCAACAGGAGATCCAGTTGATGCAATTTTAGGAAATCGTGCTCCAGAATTTGCTAAAGAAAACTTAAGAGAAACTTTAGGATTAAACCAGCCGCTCTGGCTACAATACTTAAATTATTTAGGCCAACTTTTACTTTTAAATTTAGGAACTTCTATTGTTAACCAAGGACAGCCTGTATGGGAAATAATTAAGGAGCATTTCCCTGCTACTGCTGAATTAACACTATATAGTATGATTGTGGCAATAATTCTTGGTGTAACCGCAGGAATCATATCAGCATTAAATCCTAATACTACAGTAGATCTAGTTAGTCGATTATTCGGAATAATATCTTATTCATTACCAATTTTTTGGGTAGGGATGGTTTTTCAGTTAATCTTTGCAGTACAACTAAAGCTACTTCCTCTCGGAACTCGCTTTCCAGTAGATAAAATCTCTCCTAGCAAAATAACAGGAATTTATACTTTAGACAGTATTCTAAATGGCGATGTCTATCAATTTTTTACTTCTATTTATCACCTAATATTGCCTTGTATCACTTTAGGATTATTACTAAGTGGTATCTTTGAAAGGATAGTCAGGTTGAACCTTAAGCATACTCTTAAGGCTAAATATGTTGAAGCTGCAAAAGCTCGTGGCATACCTGTATATAGAATTTTATTTGTCTATGCTTTTAAGAATGCTCTTATCCCAGTTGTTACTATTCTAGGTCTAATTTTTTCTTCTTTATTAGGTGGTGCAGTTTTAACTGAAGTGACTTTTTCTTGGCCTGGACTAGGTAATAGCTTATATCAAGCAATAGCTGCAAGAGATTACGCAACAGTTCAGGGAATTATGGTCTTTTTTTCTGTGATTGTAGTTTCAGTAAGTATTTTAGTTGACTTACTCAATGCCTATATTGATCCTCGTATTAGATATTAATAAAATAAAGTTATATAAAAAGAAATCTTATTTAAAAATATATTTTTTTATTGTATTTACATAACTTTATTTTATTAATATTCTAGATAATATTCTTAATCAAGCACTTAAGTAGAATGTACAAGAAAAAATATATTATTTTTCTGCGTTGGTTATTGATCGTTTTAGTCAGTATATGTTTATTACAGCTCAATGCTTGTGTTACAAACACTAACAAGAATCAAGTCGTTTTATCTGTTTTAAGTGATCCTAAAACTTTTAACGCTATTTTATCTCAGGAATCTCCAAATATTTTTTCATTAACCTATGAAGGGTTAATTACAGAAAATCCTATTACTGGGAAAAAAGAACCAGCACTTGCAGAGTCCTGGAAAATCTCTGATGATAAATTAAATATTATATTTACCTTAAGGAAAAATCTTAAATGGTCTGATGGTGAAGATTTGACTGTGGATGATATTATTTTTACTTATAATAATTTATATCTTAATAAAAAAATTCCTAATAACTATCGAGACAATTTCAGGGTAGGAAAGAGTGGAAAATTACCAATCATAAGAAAAATTGATCAGCAACGTATTGAATTTAAAATCTCTGAACCATTCGCCCCTTTCTTAGATAACGCTCAACTTCCTATACTACCTGCTCACGTCTTACTTAAAAGCGTGCAGAATATTGATGATAAGGGGAATCCCAAATTTTTATCGACTTGGGGAACTGATACTTCTCCTGAAGATATTATTGTTAATGGTCCTTTTAAGATTAAAAAATATATCACTAGTCAGCGAATTATTTTTGAGAGAAATCCCTATTATTGGAAAAAAGATTCTAAAGGATCACAATTGCCTAATATTGAGAATGTTATTTGGGAAATTGTAGAATCTACTGATACGGCATTGTTACAATTTAGATCTGGAAGTTTAGACTCCATTAGTGTTACCCCAGAGTATTTTTCTCTCTTGAAAAGAGAAGAAAAACGTAATAATTTCACTATTTATAATGGAGGACCTTCATATGGGACTAACTTTATGTCTTTTAATCTTAATGAAGGTAAAAGGGATGGAAAGTCTTTGGTAGATCCTATTAAATCAAGCTGGTTTAATAACAAAAATTTCAGAAAAGCCATTGCTTACGGAATTAATAGAACTCGAATAATAAATAATATTTATAGAGGCTTAGGAAGTTTTCAAGATACTCAGATTTCTATACAATCTCCTTATTATGATGAAACAATCAAAGGTTACGATTATGATATCGAGAAATCTAGAGAATTATTACGAAAAGAAGGTTTTAAATATGATAAAGATTCTAATTTACTAGATAAAAATGGTAACTATGTAGAATTTAATTTAATAACTAATGCAGGAAATAAAGTTCGTGAAGCTATCGGTGCACAAATTAAAGAGGATTTAAGAGAATTAGGGATAAAGGTTAATTTTAGCCCTCTTGCTTTTAATGTATTAATAGATAAATTAAGTAACTCTTTGGATTGGGAAGCTAATATTATCGGATTTACGGGAGGAAATGAACCACATTCCCCCAATGTTTGGTATACAGATGGAAATCTCCATATGTTTAATCAAGAATTACAATCTAATTCAAAGTCATTGACTGGGAGGACAGTATCAGAATGGGAGAAAAGAATAGAAGATTTATACGTGGCTGGCTCTCAAGAACTTTCTCTTGAAAAAAGAGAAAAAATTTACGCAGAAGCACAAGAAGTAGTCTCAGAAAATTTACCGTTTATTTATTTAGTCAATCCTTATTCTTTTGCGGCAGTTAAAAATCGTTTTGTAGATATTAACTACTCTTCACTAAGAGGAGCATTCTGGAATATAGAAAAATTATCTATTAATGATTTTAATGAAGAAGAATAATTACTAGTGATTTCGATTATGCGGACGGAGAGACTCGAACTCTCACGCCAAGGACACTAGAACCTAAATCTAGCGCGTCTACCAATTCCGCCACGTCCGCTTTATACCAGATAGTATCGTAACACACTGTCTTTTTTATTTCAAGCTTTTAGTTTCAAAATAAACTAAAAATTAATTGTATTTTTTAATATTATTAAGTTATGTCAAATGTATGGGGACTGTAAAGTGAAACTGACTACCATGTTCTTTACCTTTAGACTCTGCCCAAATTTCTCCATCCCAACCTTGAACTATTTGACGACAAATTGCTAAGCCCAAGCCTGTTCCTCCGATACTACGTCTTAAAGCTCCTTCTTCTTGATAAAACCTATCAAAAATTGTCTCTAATTTCTTGGTTTCGATACCTCTTCCAGTATCTGCTATGGTCACTTCTAAATAATGAGGACTATTTTGATTAATTTCTATGGTTATTTTTCCTTCTTTGCTAGTAAATTTACATGCATTGTCTAGTAACTTTGCTAGAACTTCTACTAACCATTCTCCATCGGCTTTTACTAAAGGTAATCTATTATTTAAAAAACTTTTAGTTTCAATCCTAGGTATCTGTTTTTCTCTATAAAGAGCTTTAATATTACTAAGTGATAACTCTAAACATTCGTTTAAGTTTAATACTTCTGTATTTAACTCAACTCTTCCACTCTCAAGTCTAGATAGAATTAAAAAATCTTGTATTAATTTTCTCATTCTCTCAGCATCTTGCAAAGCAGTATTTAACATCACCTGACGCAAATCTAGAGACATGTCAGGTTCTAACGTTAGACTTTCTAAACAAACTTGAATTGTTGACAATGGAGTCCGAAGCTCATGGCCTGTAATGGCTACTAAATTAGAACGAGTATAATCGAGCGCTTCAAGTTGTTCATTAAGATCTTGAAGGTGAGCATAAGCTTCTGCTTGAATTAAAGCAACACCAATCTGTGTAGTAATAGCATTTATAAAAGTAACATCTTCTTCTTTCCAAGAAATAGGCCTAGGACCACAATGGTGTAACTCTAACATACCCAAGAGTTGACCTCGATATAGAATAGGGGCTAACATCCAAGATAAAATTGAATAATTTTTAACAAGAGTTTGTAGAGTTTCTTTCTTTCCTTTACGACTATTAATAATACGGGGATCGTTAGTAGTGTTATCAATAGTTAAAGCCCCTTGTAATTTAATTACTTCTTGAAATAAAGGATTATCATAGAGAAACCAAACTTGCTCTTTAATAGATAATATGTCTTGATTAAGAAATTCATGCTCAACAGTAGCTTTATCATCAGTTTCTTTACAACGATAAACTAGACATCTACAAATTCCTAATCCCTTCCCTAACTTTTGGACAGCAGTTTGTAGAATTTCTTCAGAATTAAGAGATAAGCGAATAGCAGTAGTAATAGAGTTAATCAATCTTTCTTTATGTTCTTTTGCTGCTAGTGAACGATTAGCTTTAATTAACTTATAGTGACCAGCTTGTAGATAAGTAACTAATCTTTGTACAAATGGGTCAGGATTTGCATTCTCTATCTTCCACGCAGTATTATTTTTTATGTCTTTCTGTTCAATAATTATTTGATTTAGAACAGGAGGAGGTAAATATTTTTGACGTGCTTGTTCTATTTTATTTTTCAATTCTGGACAATAGTCAACAATTATATTTAAGAGAATATCGGCTGCATGTTGAGCAACTCTTCGGTCAAAAGTCCATATACCTTCAAAACGTCGATTATTATCAATAACTGGGTTTATAGTTTGATTGTTTAATATGACTTTTTCTTGACAAACAAGACAGCTAACATAGCCCATTCCTATAACAATCAAATGCCATTCTTTGCTTAAAGTTTCTGTTGACTGAAAAGCAATTGTTTCGTAATTCTGAGAACTATTCTTAAATTCATTTTCTGGAGCAGCTAAAACATATACTTGATCAGTTTTATTAGCGATACGTCGATAGCGTTGAGCTTCTTGACGATAAAACCGTTCTCTTTGAAAGCTCGCAATAACTAAAGGTTTCTCTTTTCCTGCAAGTATCTGATCTTCCATTGCATGAGATAAAGCAGTTAAGGAAGCCTTGAAGTACATTTGAGGCTGTAACTGAGGAAAAATTTGTAACAGTTTTGCTAAAACCGATTTTGACCTGCTCATCAATAATTATTTTCGAATTCTTCTAACAAAATCGATGCCCTTTATTTTCTATGATAAAAATCATTATGACTCTTGCGATTAGCTATGAGAATCTGTGACTAATACCCAAGTTTTATATCAGAAATAAACCTGAAGTATGAGATAAAAAATAATTTATTTTTAGATAACAAAAATGTAAATTTTGTAATTTTTATTTATGCTTTTATCTTACATCTTGTGGTGTCTAGTAATTAAGAAAGTAAATAAAGTTTAATAATACTTAATTCATCAATTTTATATTTGCGGATAATTATTAAGTAACTTATGTATATATCTACAAGTTTTTATTTCTCTTCTTTTAAAAAGAAGGTTTTACAAAATTTTAGAAAAGCTTATTGATCTAAAATTAACTAGTACTTGGCTAATTGCATAAAAAGTAAAATTTTTAACAAACAATATGAATAGTTACTATTAGATATAGATAACTTAGAAAGATGTGATCAAAACTAATTTAATTTTTATAAAAGCAATTAAAACAATAGTTGTCATATGAGCTATACAATTTTTGCGAAAAAATGTTTTATTGCTAAATAAAGCACGTGAAGACAATATTTTTTAGTGACTTGTATTTTATTAAAAATTCACTATTTCTATAGTTCATTATCTAGAAGATAATCACTATTTCTATTCAGTAATGGGAGTACTGGTAAGAAAGGCTGATGTATGCTAATTAATTGAGATAGCATTTTTTTCTGTTGAGTACGAATAATAATAGAGTCTACAAATCCATGTTTTAGTAAATACTCAGAAGTCTGAAATTTATTAGGTAGTTTTTCTCTTAAAGTTTGTTCAATAACTCTTCTCCCCGCAAAACCAATTGTTGCATTGGGTTCTGCAAGAATTATATCACCTAGCATAGCAAAGCTCGCTGTAACTCCTCCTGTTGTAGGATGAGTTAATACAGAAATGTAGAGGAGCTTAGCATTTCGATGTTTTTCCAAAGCTCCAGAAATTTTAGCCATTTGCATTAAACTTAGCATTCCTTCCTGCATTCTAGCTCCACCAGAAGCACAAAAAATAACTACTGGAAATCTTTTTTTTGTGGCATATTCTATAAGTCGACATAATTTTTCTCCTACTACAGAACCCATGCTACCTCCCATAAAGCGAAAATCCATAACTCCGAGTGCTACAGGTAGTCCATCTATTAGTCCTGTTCCTGTTTGAACTGCATCTATTAATCCTGTTTTTTCTTGAGTATCTTTAATGCGATCGCTATAGGGTTTTCGATCACAAAATTTCAAAGGATCTAGCGGAGAAAGCTTTTCTGACAAAGGCTTCCATGTATTGTTATCAATTAGTTGAACAATCCTTTCTGAACTTTCCATTCGAAAATGATAACCACATTCTTTACACACAAGTTGATTAGCCTTGAGGTCTTTTGTATAGGTTAATGTTCCACATTCAGTGCATTTAGTCCACAGACCATCGGCAATTTCTCTTTCTTTATATTGTTCTTGTTGTACGGGCGGTCCTGATTTTTCTTGTTTAGCAAACCAATCAAATATAGACATAAATTAATTCAGGATTTGTTCTACTACTATTTAATTATTTATTTTCATTAAAAAGAAAAAGTTTAATAATCGTATGATAATCATCACTTCAAATTTAAATCAATATTAACAGAAATATATTTATCAAAGTCTTTATTGAGTAATTAATAATTTAAGAATAGACTAAATTCTATTTCTGATTCAACGACATCAAAATTTTATATATTGAATATTTTAGTATAGAAAAAAAGGTTTAAGTGTTGACACTTATAAAAACTCTTGCTATCATGACTAAGCGGGTAACATACAGGCCCCCATCGTCTAGTGGCCTAGGACACCTCCCTTTCACGGAGGCGACAGGGATTCAAATTCCCTTGGGGGTATAAAGATCATAATACTGTTAGATAATTTCTTTAAGACTGATATTAGGGAAATCGTCTAGCAGTATTTTGTTATATTATTTAGCTAGCGCTTATAGCGATTGAGGTTTGCTGAAATAACTATAGACTAATAATTAGGTTATCAAGACATCAAGTAGCTAAAAGTTATCCAAATATAGCTTAAAGTTAGGTTTTTACTTTAGAATAGTTATTAGAATTTATTTATCAAAATATCTAGAATTGATTCATCAAGAAACTTTAAAACTTTTAGAATGGTCTCGATTATGTAGCCATTTAGCTACCTTTGCAACAACTAAGATGGGAATCACTGCGGCCCAGAATCCAGATATTCCCGAATTGTTAACAGAAAGTCAAGAATTATTGTCACAAACTGAAGAAGTTTATTATTTGGAGCAAGATCCAAAAATAAAGCTGATATTCGAAGGAATAGTTGATATCAGAGATGTTGTGAAAATAGCCGCTTTAGGTGGGTATCTTTCCGGAAAAGATTTATTAGGTATCGCAATTACATTAGATAAAGTTAGGCGGTTGAGAAAAATAGTCAATAGTTATGAAAAATTACCATTATTCAATTTAAAAAAATTAGTTAACAATATCAAAACCTATCCTGAATTAGAGCAAACAATACGTTACTGTGTTGATGAAAATGGGGATATAACTGAGCATGCTAGCTCTAAATTAAGTAAAATCAGACTTTTACTTAGAGAATTGCGTAATGAAATTTATCAAAAGCTTCAAAGTATCATAAACAAAAAAGCAGGAGCTATCCAAGAAAGTCTTATTACTCAGAGAAATAATCGTTTCGTTATTCCTGTAAAAACTTTACAAAAAGATCAAATTCCAGGTATTGTTCATGACACTTCCAATACTGGTATGACAGTTTATATAGAACCAAGTTATATCGTAGATATTGGTAATAAATACTGCCAATATCTACGCCAAGAAACAATAGAAGAAATAGTAATTCTTAGACAATTAACTGAAAAAATAGCCGAAGTAGCAGAAAGTTTAAAGTATCTCGTTGAAGCAATACAAAAATTAGATCTAGCAACAGCTAGAGCTCGCTACAGTCTGTGGTTAGGAGGAAACATCCCTCAATTTATCGAAGAAGGAGAAACAATTATTCTTCGTAAGCTATATCATCCATTATTGATTTGGCAACAAAAGAAGGAACAAGGAGTGCAAGTAGTTCCTATAGATATTCAGATTAATTCTAAAATTAATGTAGTTTCTATTACTGGGCCAAACACAGGAGGGAAAACTGTTACGCTAAAAACCTTAGGTTTAGCTGCCTTAATGGCTAAAGTTGGTTTATTCATTCCTGCGGTAAGTCCTGTTAAATTGCCTTGGTTTAAAAATGTATTGGCTGATATTGGCGATGAGCAATCCATAACACAAAACTTATCTACTTTTTCTAGCCACATTCGTCGTATTATTCTCATCCTTAAAGCTGTATCCAATTCTTCTAAATCAAATAGTTCGAAAATATTAAATAAGTTTAAAAACTGTTCAAGCTTAGTTCTTTTAGATGAAGTGGGAGCAGGTACTGATCCTACTGAGGGTAGCGCATTAGCAATTTCGTTATTAAGTCACTTAGCAAACCATGCTCTGTTGACAATTGCTACAACGCATTATGGAGAAATTAAAGCTTTAAAATATCGAGATTCAAGATTTGAGAATGCTTCAGTAGAATTTAACGATCAAACTTTCTCTCCATCTTATCGTTTGTTATGGGGCATTCCAGGACGATCCAATGCCATCAGTATTGCTCAGAATCTAGGTTTAGATCTTAATATTCTTCAAGCTGCAAGAAATATTGTTGGAGAACAATCTAAAGATGTTAATGATATTATTTTGGGATTAGAAGAACAACGTAATAAACAAGAACTAAAAGCTAACGAAGCACAAGAACTACTTAAACAAGCTAAAAATTTTTATACAGAAGTATCAGATAAAGCTGTTATCTTGAAAGAAAGAGAGCAGGAACTTAAACATTTTCAAGAAAAAGAAATTCAGAAAGCTATCTCTAGTGCTAAAGAAGAAATAGCTCAAGTAATTCGACATTTACAACAAGGAGACAAAACCAGTCAAAAAGCTCTACAAGCAACTAAAGAAATTTTAAATATTTCTAAGGAAAAACTTCCTCAAGTTAAAAAAGAATATTCGTCTTATTGTCCAAAAATTGGAGAAAAGGTTAAAATTACTAAATTTGGCCAAAATGCTCAAGTATTAGATGTCATCGCTGACAGCCAAGAGGTAGTTGTTCGTTTTGGTTTAATGACAATGAAAATATTATTTACAGATATTGAATCACTAGACGGTTTAAAAGTAGATAAACTAAAAGCTAAAAAGCAATCAGTTCAACGACAAGATATTCAGGCAATTGACGTCGGAAATCAATATGATATTAGAACGGATAATAATACTCTTGATATACGTGGTACAAGAATATTTGAAGCTGAAATTAGCTTAGAAAAAGCAATTGCTCAAGCTACCAATATTGGAGTTCTGTGGATCATTCATGGAAAAGGAACTGGTAAATTACGCCAAGGAGTTCATGAATTTCTAAAAATTCACCCTCAAGTTAAGGACTTTAAGCTAGCATCTCAAAATGAAGGAGGATCAGGTGTAACACTAGTACATTTAAAATAAAGATATTATGTATTTGAACTAATATCACTAAAAACTTCTTTCAATGCTGGATGAACTATAGATTTATCTTTAATATTTAAACCTTTTTCTAAGCTTGTGTCCTTTTTTAGTGCCTCTAATCCATAATTAGCTAATTTTAAAACATAGGGTAAAGTACTATTGTTTAGCGCTTGTGTAGCCGTCCACGGAACAGCACCAGGCATATTGGGAACTCCAAAATGGACTACATTATGTTCTAAATAGATAGGTGAGCTGTGAGAAGTTGCTTTTAAAGTTTCGATACACCCTCCTTGATCAACAGCCACGTCAATGATAACTGATCCTGGATTCATTTTAGATACTAAATCTTTAGAAACTAAAATAGGAGCGCGTCTTCCAGGAATTAATACAGCACCAACCAACAAATCAGCTTTAGGTATCATTTTTTCTATTTCATAGATGTTGCTATGGAGCAATTCCACTCGCGAACCAAAAATTGTTTCTAAATACCTTAAGCGTTCAACATTAATATCAAAAATTTGTACTCTAGCTCCCATACCCAAAGCAATACGAGCTGCTTCTGAACCTACAACACCTCCTCCTAGTATAACTACTTGAGCAGATGATACTCCGGGGATACCACTCAATAAAATACCTCGTCCTCCTTGCTGCTTTTCTAAATATCTTGCACCAATTTGTATTGATAGACGACCAGCAATAATGCTCATAGGAGTTAATAATGGAAGTTTTCCATCTTCTAGAGCGACTGTCTCATAGGCTATTGCGGTTATCCCTGATGTAACCAAAGCCTCTGTGAGAGTTCTATTCGCTGCTAAGTGTAAATAAGTGAAAAGTATTTGATCCTTTTTAAAGTAGGAGTATTCTTCAGCTAAGGGCTCTTTAACTTTTATTATTAAGTCTTTTTCCCATACAAATTTTCTATCAGTAATCTTAGCACCTACTTTTTCATAATCTTTATTAGAGAAGCTAGATCCTTCCCCTGCAGATTCTTCTATAAAAACTTGGTGTCCCTGACTACATAATACCTTTACACTACTAGGATTTAAACCTACGCGAAATTCTTGATCTTTAATTTCTCTAGGAACACCAATTTCCATATAATTTTTTAACTCCAATTACTTCTCATGATGTAGCTTACAAAAATTTCGCTAAGATTGCTAGGGTTTTCTCTCCTGTATTTTGCCAACTAAAAGCTTTAGATCTTTTAAGACCATATATTTTAAGTTGTGATCTTAAAGTATCATCTTTAATAATTTGTTCCATGGCAGAAGTGATTTCTTGACACATATAAGGGTTGATTAGTAAAGCTGCATCTTTTACAATTTCAGGTAAGGAAGAAATATTAGAAGTAATAACAGGAGTTCCACATGCCATTGCCTCTAAAACTGGAAAACCAAATCCTTCCCATAAAGAAGGGAACACTAAAGCTAGTGCTTGATTTAAAATTAATGGTAACTTTTCGTATGAAACATAATCAAGAATTCTTAATTGTTGACTAATTCCTAATTCCTGAGCTAAATTCTGAAGCTGCAAGGTATATCTTTTATCTTTTGGACCAACTAACCATATTTGATAATTTTTATAATTTTTTAATTTAGAAAAAGCTTTTAATATACTAGCAATATTTTTATGAGGATCATGACGTCCTATATAAAGAAAATAAGGTACATTGGGCTCGTTTATATTCTGATCTGAATTTAGTAAGCGAAAATTTCTATTATCATGAGCAAGTAAAATAGGAGTAATCTTGCAGCTAGGAATATTTAACATATTGTGAATATCTTCGGCAGTTGCTTGAGAATTACAAATAATATGCTTTGCTTGTCGTAATACTTCAGGAACATAATATTTGAAATAATAATATAGCGGGGATGCTTTGTTGGGAAAACGTAATGGTATTAAATCATGTACCACAACAACTGATCTACAAGAACTCCATAAAGGAATTTCAGGTACTGGAGAAAATAATAGAGATGAATCAAGATTTTGATAGATTTTAGATAATTTAAATTGTGTCCACAATAAACGTCTAAGATGACCTTTAGTACCTTGTTCTGGCGTTAAATTATTAGAAATTAAATAGTTATCAAAATCTTCATATTCTCTAGAAGTTAGCAATATTGGCTTTAAAGGCTTTAAATAAGGGAAGATATTTTTGGCATAGTTGCTAATTCCTGTAGGCTTTGATAGCAATAATGATAAATTAATAATTAATTGAGAATTCTTTTGCATTTTTTATATAGAGATTTAACAAGAAAATTTAAATTGTTGACTTAAATTCTAATCATACTTAAATAAATATTTTATAATTGATCTTTTTTATCTAAAACAGATTTATATACACTTAAAGTTTCCAATGCTGTGTTCCTCCAAGAAAATTTGTCAGCTCGTCGTCTACCTCTTTTAATCATCTCTTGCCTCAAATCAGGATTTTTTAATACTTTTAGCATCATTCTTGCTAATTCATAGTAGTTGTGAGGATCAACATACAATGCTGCATCGCCAGCTACCTCTGGTAAAGAAGACGTATTAGACGTGATAACAGGACTCCCTAAAGTCATTGCCTCTAAAATAGGCAAGCCAAACCCTTCATAAAAGGATGGATAAATAAAAATTTCTGCCTGGTTATAAAAAGTAGCTAAGGATTTATCTGATACATAATCTAAATGGTGAATATTTTGTTTAAAAGGCGATTGGTCTATATGATTGACAATATGATGATAACCCCATCCCTTCTTCCCAATTAGTATCAATTGATGCGAAATATCGTAATTTGTTTTTAAATATTCAAATGCTTTGATTAGATTTAAAATATTTTTTCTTGGTTCTAAAGTACTAACAAAAAGGAAATATGGGCTATCCAAATGTTTTTCTATAGAAATAGGATTATCTTGCGTTAGTTGAGGCGCAAGATAATTATTTGAGTATCGACTTGCCTGAGGGATAATATATATAGCACTGGGATCAACATTGAAAAAGTCAACAATATCTTGTTTAGTATTTTTTGAAAAAGTTATAACTGCATTTGTCCACTTTAAACATCTTTCAATCCTTCCCGTATAGCTTTTAACTATTTTTGTTGAGTATTTTGGAAATTTTAAAAAAGTAAGATCATGAATAGTTATAATTTTTTCTGCCTTCTCATAGGGATAAATATAGTGATCTGTTCCATGTATCAGATTTATGTTATCTAAATTTTTCTTAAAAGAAGAGAAAATAAAAGGAAGATATTTTGCCAATAAATCAGCTAGACTAACTGGGATATTTAGACGTAATACCTTTGAATATTTATTTAATAATTTTGGAATTAAAAAGTTACAGCGAAGCCAATTTTTTAAAGAAGGATGAAAATAAATATTTAGCTGTAAATTTTTTGTATCTTCTAAATAATGTAATTCATTAATTAAATTAAATGTGTAAACTCCAATACCTGTCGGCTTATCACGGATAGGAGTTGCATCAATATAAACTTTAATCATAATTTGAAGTTATCGTTTCTCTATATAAGTTTTTTATTGTCAAACTATAATTAGCAATATTGTGGAATCTGTTGTAACTTTCTTGCATATTTTGTATTTTATTTTTAATAATATTAGACTGAGTTATTTTTTTTATATTATCAAAAACATATTTTGGGTTATGCCAATCAATAATTAATTCAGTTAAATTATATTTAAGGCATTCATGAGACATCCACGTATTATTGGTAACCAAAGGTATCTTTCCAGAAACAATACACTCGGTAAAAATACCTGATGTCCTTGAGCCATATTCAAAAGAATCATAAGGTAATAGGATTACTTGACTTAAATGAAGCCAAGAGTAATATTCTTCTCTTGTCAAATAGTTTTTAACTAATTCGAGATTAACTCCATTTTTAGTAGACTGTAGATTTGCTTTTTCTGAACATATGAGGCAAATATTTTTTGTATTTTCTCCAGAATAACTGACTAATTTTTGAATAATATGCCAGCCTTTTTCTTCTCTAGGTAACCCTGGCCACCAACATAAAATTTTAGACTTATTATCTATAATACTTGAAGATAAATTGACTTTGGTATGAGGAATCGGAAAAACTTTCACAGGTATTTCAAAATATTTCGATAGCTGTTTACTCAATAAGTCGCTATCTGTCACAAGTTTAAATTTCTCTGGTTTTATTCTAATTTTAATAAGGTAATTCAGGATCTTATAAATAATTCTAGTCTTATCTTTATGAGTATCTCTTCGATATAGCAGCCAAACCGATAAGTTATTAGTAGGGATTAGTAGTAAAGCTAGAAATAAAGCTAAAAGTTGTAGATGAATAAATCTTTCTATAAATAAGATACGAGGTCTTGATTGATCAGCGATTTTATTGTTTAAATAATTAGCTATTTTTTTCCCTAATATCCAAATTTCTTGAAAATGAAGAAATTTATCATACCAACTCCCCTCTTTTTCTAAATCATAGTTACTTAGGCATGTATCCCAATTAATAGGTAAATTATGGACTTTATTATTAATAGGTACAGCAACGAAATGTTTCCAACCTAGTTGAGAGACAGCCTCACTTACAGATTTATGATAGGGGATTATGTGTCCTTGACCTTGCATTAAATTAGGAACTAATGATATAAATATCGGTGTTAAATGTCTCTCTTCATTTGGATTCATATTTGAGTATCTTGTCTAAATTATATTATTTTCACAGTCTCTTGTAAGCTATTAAAAACTTGAATTTTATGAGGATATTTAACTATTCTTTTAAGGGAATCTTTCCCTTTACCAGTTAATAATAAAATGGGATTACAACCTGCATTTAGTGCAGATTCTACATCGCTAAGTGTATCTCCAATAAAAAATGATTTAGATAGTAAAATATTATATTTAATAGACGCATCAACCAACATTTGAGGAGAAGGTTTGCGACACAAGCACTTCTCATTGGGATGATGAGGACATATAAAAATGTCGTAGAAATTAACTCCATATTTTTTTTTATATTCTTTACAAATGTAATTATGTACATCTGTAACATCCTCTAGGTTGTAGTAGCCTCTTCCTACACCTGCTTGATTAGTTACTAAAATTAATAAATATCCTTTATCTTGCCATCGTTTAAGAGCTTCCCCTGCGCCAAAAGGAAGCTCTACTTGTTCTGGTTTAGAAAGATAAGGTATGTATTTAATAACAACTCCATCTCTATCTAGAAATAAAGCTTTTTGGTTTTTGAAAATATACGAATCAGAAGTTGCTATTTTATCCAGCATTTTGATTTAGACTGCAATTTGTGCCCCTAAACCAGTTTTTGCAAATAGTTTAGCTTCAACTTGTTCACAAATCCTATGATAAGTAATTAAATGAATCTCTTGAATATACGGGGTATGGTATTCTGAAACAAGTAAAGGGTAATCAGCTAAATCTTTTAATACTCCTCCATCGTTTCCAGCCATCCCAATTGTAATTAGTCCTATTTCTCTAGCTATTTCCATTGCACGAATAACATTGGCTGATTTACCCGATGTTGAAATCGCCCATAGAATATCTCCTGGTTTTCCAAAAGCTTCTACCTGACGAGCAAAAATAGTTTCGAATTCATAGTCATTAGACCATGCCGTTAGTACAGCTGGATTAGTACCTAGTGCTATGGCGGGCAGTCCTCTACGATGCAGTTGAAACCTGCCTACAAATTCAGCAGCAATATGTTGAGCATCTGCTGCTGAACCACCATTACCACAAATCAATAATTTATTACCTGCTTGAAATTGTTTTGTAATTAAATCAACAGTATTTTCAAGAGCATTACAATACCTAGAGTTAAAAGCTTTATCTAGGTTATTTAGTCTGTGTTGAATCCAATAGTTCACCGTTCCTTCCTCTCTTAATAAATAGGAACAAGTTTTTCTTGTTCCTGCCAGAACCACTCAATTGTTTTTGTTAACCCTAATTCTAATGGAGTCAAGTCATTATCAGGCAAAGATTGTTTAAGTTTATTAGTCACTAAACATTTAGATTTTGCTCCTACATATCGAGAAGAATCAAACTGAATTTTATTAAAGTCATATCCTACTTGATTGCAAATTAATTTAGCAAAATGTTGAATAGTATATTCTTCGCCGGCACCAATATTTATTAATTCATTATTGGTACATTGAGCTAATTTAACAGCAATTTTAGCAAAATCTTCGACAAAAACTAACTCTCTTGACTGAGTACCATCTCCCCAAAGAATGACGGGTTCATTATAAAGTTTTCCACGAATTATTTTCCGGATTAGATCAAAAATAAAATGCATTTGTCTGCCGTCAGTATGGTACCCAGCTCCATATAAAGTTGAAGGGACCAAACATAAATAATTTAAGGAATATTGCTTATTTAGAGCCAAAAGACCTGCATAAAGCATTCTTTTAGTCATAGCATAAGTAAATAAACTACTAATAGGTGTTCCTGTTAGGTAATTTTCTTCTACTAAAGATAAGTCGTTGTCATAGGCACAACTTGTTCCCATACAAATGAATTTTGCTTGAGGTTGATATTTTTGCCACCAGTCTAAAACATTTGTATTCATTTTTTGATTCATTATCCATTGTTCACCTGGATGATATAAACAAAAGTCTCCTGCTTGTGTCCAAGCTGCTAAGTGATAAACTTGATCATAGGCTAAATTGTTGAATTTTAATAATGAGTCTGATCTTGTTAAATCACAATTCTTGGAATTCAAGGAAACTAAGTCATGACCTTGGCTTTGGAGTAAAGAGCATAAACTAGTTCCTAAAAATCCCGTTGCACCTGTTATTAAAATCTTCATGGTAAATTTCTAAAAAAGCATCAAATTTTCAATTATGAATATTAAAATAAAATTACTACATGCATAACGTAAAGTTTTGCAAACAGTCTCAATGTTTAATATTCTGTAGTAAGATAGCGAATTTACAACTAGCCTTGTACTAAAATACTAGGATAAGTTATTTTCCTTTCCCTAAAGATTTGATTGATTAATATTAGTACTTTAAAATACAAAAAATTATATCGTCCTAAATAATTAAATCAAGTTTTAATTAGATATTGTAGATTTATGCTCGATTTTCAAGAATTAACCATAAAGCTCGCAAGGTTATCTCATGTCCAACGATATACTAAGCAAGAGGCTTAGCAATCTTAACTTATAGCGTTAGAATGTAATGAACACAGGAATTGACCTAAAAACGAATTTTATTGAATCCCTGAAACAATTCGGGATTCCTAGCGGGGCAGCTAAAGCCTTGTGGATACCTTTACCATCTTTGTTGATGATTATCGCAGCAACGGTAGGTGTTTTAGTTGTAGTCTGGTTAGAAAGAAAAATTTCTGCTGCCGTTCAACAACGTATTGGTCCAGAATATGCTGGGCCACTAGGAGTGTTGCAGCCAGTTGCTGATGGAATTAAATTAGTCTTTAAAGAGGATATTATCCCAGCTAAGGCCGATTCTTGGCTATTTACTATTGGTCCGATACTAGTAGTTGTTCCAGTCTTTATTTCTTATTTAATTGTTCCTTTCGGGGAAGATTTAATTGTTGCTGATCTTAATGTTGGAATTTTTCTTTGGATAACCTTATCTAGTGTCGTTCCAATTGGACTATTAATGTCAGGTTATGCTTCTAATAATAAGTATTCTTTGTTAGGAGGGTTGAGAGCAGCGGCACAATCAATTAGCTATGAAATTCCTCTAGCTCTTTCTGTACTAGCAGTTGTCATGATGTCTAATAGCTTGAGTACAATAGATATTGTACACCAACAGTCAGGGTACGGTATTTTAGGATGGAATATTTGGAGACAGCCTTTTGGGTTTGTAATTTTTTGGATTGCTGCACTAGCAGAGTGCGAGAGACTCCCTTTTGATTTACCTGAAGCTGAAGAAGAAATCGTAGCTGGTTACCAAACTGAGTATTCTGGAATGAAATTCGCTCTTTTTTATCTAGGATCCTACGTTAACTTGGTTTTATCTGCTCTTATTTTCGCAGTTCTATATTTGGGAGGTTGGGGATTTCCTATTCCTCTTGAGAAATTAGCTGAATGGTCAGGACTTAATGCTAATAGTTATTGGTTACAGATAATTATGGCCTCTGTAGGAATTTTCATGACTGTCATGAAAGCATATCTCTTAGTCTTTTTTGCTATCTTAATGAGATGGACCGTTCCTCGTGTACGTATTGACCAATTATTAGATTTAGGATGGAAATTTCTTTTACCGATATCTTTGGTTAATCTACTCTTAACTGCAGCTTTTAAGTTAGTGTTTCCATTTGCATTTGGTGGTTGATTTTTATTGTTAAAGAAGTAGAGAAAAGCATATGTTTAGTGTTCTTAAACAAGTAGGAGACTACGCTAAAAGTACAATTCAAGCGGCAAAATATATTGGTCAAGGTTTGTCTGTGACATTCGATCATATGAGTCGTCGACCTATTACAGTACAGTATCCTTATGAAAAACTAATTCCTTCAGAACGATACAGAGGAAGAATTCATCATGAATTTGATAAATGTATCGCTTGTGAAGTATGTGTTAGATCATGCCCAATTAATCTTCCTGTAGTTAATTGGCAGTTCAACAAAGAAAACAAAAAGAAAGATCTTAAAGACTATAGTATAGACTTTGGAGTTTGTATTTTTTGTGGTAATTGTGTGGAATATTGTCCTACAAATTGTTTATCCATGACTGAAGATTATGAGTTAGCTACTTATGATCGTCATGAATTAAATTACGACAGTATAGCTCTTGGAAGATTACCTTACAAGGTTACACAAGATCCAATGGTTACTCCCTTAAGGGAATTAGCTTACTTACCGAAGGAAGTACTTGACCCTCATGATTTGCCATCAGGATCTCGTAGAGCAGGTAAGCGGCCTGAAGATATTATCAAGGAAACAGAAACTTTATCTCAATAAAATGATAGTCGATAAAAAATTTTATTTTAGCAAGAAATTTTTTATCATCTATCGAATTTCTACTAATCAACGAAAAAGGAGTATCAATAATAGTGAATTTAGCAGAAGGAGTCCAACTTGTCTCTTTCGCCATTTTAGCTGGGTTAGTAATTATCTCTGCTTTAGGCGTTGTTTTATTGTCAAACATTGTTTATTCTGCATTCTTATTAGGAGGAGTTTTTATAGGAATATCAGGACTATATATTCTTTTAAACGCTGATTTCATAGCAGCAGCTCAAGTTTTAATTTATGTAGGAGCAATTAATGTTCTAATTTTGTTTGCTATTATGCTAGTAAATAAAAAAGGAGATTATTCTAACTCATCTAAGTCATGGATAAACCGGGTAGCTACCATGATGGTCTGTGGAGGAATTTTTGCTCTACTTTCAACAGTAGTTTATATGACTCCTTGGAATGTGGAAGCTGTTGTTCCAGAAGTTTTGGAAAGTACAGTTATAAAAATCGGAAGACATTTGTTTAGTGATTATCTTTTACCTTTTGAATTGGCTTCTGTTTTGTTACTAATAGCTATGGTAGGAGCAATCGTTCTAGCTCGTCGCGATTTAATTCCTGAGATTTATGATAGTGAAGGTATATCAACTGCTTTAGAGTTGCCTGAACGTTTAACAGAAGAAAAATTACAGGAATTATCTTCATCTAAGTCTTTAGACTTATAAAAAGTAAAAGTTTATTCATCACTATGAGGTTTTATGGCAGTACAGTTAGAATTTTATGTGTTATTAGCAGCATTTCTTTTTTGTATTGGAATTTTCGGCCTTATAAGTAGTCGTAATGCAGTTCGAGTTTTAATGTCTATAGAGTTAATGCTAAACGCTGTCAATATCAACTTAATGGCATTTTCTAATGCTCTTGATTCAGAAGAAATTAAAGGGCAAATTTTTACAATATTTGTTCTTACCGTTGCTGCGGCAGAAGCTGCAGTTGGTCTAGCAATTATTTTATCAATTTATCGAAACCGTGAAACTATAGATATGGAACAGTTTAATTTACTTAAATGGTGAGTTAATAAATATTTATTATCTTTATTTTTCCCGATGAGACTAATTTAGTTTTATCGGGTAATTTTTATTTAGTTTTCAAAAATTTAGTTTTTAATCTTTTAAAGTTTGTAACTAACGTATCACTTATTGAATGGCTCATAGAACCTAATTCTAAACCTAGAAATATTGTGACTGCTTCTTCTAAATACTGAGCTCTTAATTTGTTATAGTTTGTAGTGAATAAAATCCACCAATTGTAAGTAGAACCTAGAAAAAATTGGATTACCATATTTATAAAAATGGTAAATATCATAACGATAACAAAAAAGTAAATTAATCTAATTATTGTTCCTATTAAAAAGCCATGAGATAAAAAAGAACGATGTTTAAAAGAATATTGATATGGAAGCCAAATCCAACGCCCTATTCCCCATCGTTTATATTGTAGTGAATAGATATCTAAATCTGGTCCAAACATTAATCCACTAAAAATATAAGATAAACCAAACCATAATATAAGTTCTTTACGGCGAAAAATAAAATAAAATAAAATTGTAATAGGAACTACACTTAATACAGTAATACGATCATGAGTACGGCCGGAAGGCATGGTATTTTTTAAAAGTTAAATTAATATTTTCATAAAAACAACTATTGTTTTTATAAAATGCTTATGTTATGATATATAGGTCTTAGAAAGGGCGATTAGCTCAGTGGTAGAGCGCCTGCCTTACAAGCAGGATGTCACTGGTTCAAGTCCAGTATCGCCCATACTTATTACCTCTAATAAAGTTCTCAAAAATTCTTTTAAAATTATTCAATATAATAATTCTAAAAGAATTTTTTAAATTAATCATAATCAAAAACTTTTTGTTGGTAAAGGATTAAGATATTGATAGTTTATGTCCGATTGCTGCCAAATCTTACCATCTAGTGCCATCTGTTCAATAGAACTAGCTAACCTTAAAGCTTTCAAGGCTTGTACTCCACCAACAGAAGGTTGGTCTCCTCCACGTATACAATGTACAAAGTGCTCTAGTTCTGCATGAAGTGGCTCAACTTTAGTTGTATGTACTTTTTCTATTAGTCCATCTTGTCTATACCACACTTGTCCGTACTCTGTACTGTAATTAGCCGTAGTTTGTCTATGTATTAAAATATCATTGTTAAGAAAATCGGCTTCAGTTAAACAATTTTCACAATGGACTGCAAGTCGACGTATTTTACAGTGGGTAACTTTGCTAGCAGTTAAAGTCGCTACTATTCCATTTGCAAAACCGAGAGTTGCTGTTACATAGTTTAAATGATCTGAATTAGATCTACGACTACCGCTTGCTGTTAATTTTACAACAGTCGAATTGACTAATTCTAATAATAAATCAATATCATGAATCATTAAGTCAAGAACTACAGAAACATCGTTGGCTCTTTGAGAGTAAGGACTCATCCTATGTGCCTCTAAGGCCAAAACCTCTTCAGTTTTTAATACTTTGCTTAATTCTTGAAAAGCAGGATTAAATCTTTCAATATGACCTACTTGTAGAATACCTTTGGAATCTGCTGCTGCGTTAACTAAAGATTCAGCTTCAGTGATATTTGCGGCAATAGGTTTTTCTATTAGGGTGTGGACTCCTGCATTTAAACAATCTATTCCAACAGAATGGTGTAATCTAGTAGGCACAGCTATACAAACTGCATCGATATGAGGAAGTAGATCTAAATAGTTCTCGAAGAACCGTACTCGGTATTTACTAGCAATATCAATCCCTCTTTCTACACTAACATCAGAAACACCAACCAATTCCACATCTTTTAACAAGCTAAGAATTCTACTGTGATGTTGCCCCATATTACCCACTCCAATTACACCCATGCGGATAGGATCAAAAGTGTTTTTATGTAAGATTAGAGGTTGCTGTATATCTACCATATTTAGTACTCCTGTAAACTCCTCTACAGATTTTCACTGTCTATCTTTGGAAGTAACTTATTCATATATTGACCACCCAAGATGGTAACACAGTTCTTTTAATTATAAAGAAATCTAGATAATTTTAGATAAGGTTATTTTATGATAAACAGATATTCTTGATTAAGAAAACCATAAATATTATCATTAATTATTTTCTGGAGAAGCATTTATTTCTAAAGATTCTAAAGCTAATTTTTCACGAACTTGTTGTTCAATAATTTTTGTAAATTCAGAGTTTTCTTCTAAATATTTAACAGCATTATCTCTTCCTTGAGAAATATTGTCTCCGTTATAGCTATACCATGCCCCTTTCCTACTAATTACATTAGTTTGTTCTGCTAAATCAATTATGCACCCTATGTTGGAAATTCCTTGACCAAAAATAATATCAAACTCGGCAATTCGAAATGGTGGGGCAACTTTGTTTTTAGCTACTTTTACTTTAGCTCTAATTCCATACTCACCTTCAGTTCCTTTCTTTAAAGTTTGAATACGTCGAATATCTAAACGTACTGATGCATAGAATTTAAGTGCAGTTCCACCAGTTGTCACTTCAGGACTTCCATAAGTAACTCCAATTTTCTGCCTTAATTGATTCAGAAAAACGACTAGACATCCAGACCTACCTACATTACCTGCAATTTTTCGTAGTGCTTTACTCATCAATCTTGCTTGTAAACCAACTTGAGTGTCTCCCATTTCTCCTTCTATTTCAGCTCGAGGAACTAACGCTGCAACAGAATCTATAACAATAATATCAACAGCAGAGGAACGAACTAATTGATCGACTATTTCTAAACCTGATTCTCCCGTATCAGGTTGAGCTACCAAAAGATTGTCAATATCAACACCTAATACAGAGGCATAGCTTGGATCTAGCGCATGTTCTGCATCTACAAAGGCAGCTACTCCTCCAGCTTTTTGAACTTCTGCAATAGCATGCAATGTTAATGTAGTTTTACCAGAACTTTCAGGTCCATAAATTTCTATTATTCTTCCCTTTGGCAACCCTCCTCCCAAAGCTAAGTCAAGTGTCAAGGCGCCAGTAGAAACTGTTTCTACTTTCATCTTAGCCGCATCTCCAAGACGCATGATCGCACCCTTCCCAAAGTTTCGCTCAATTTGGTTTAGGACTAAGTCTAAAGCCTTTTCTTTATCATTGTTATTTGTAGTAGAAGACATTAATACCCTTATTTAATTAATACAAATATTTTACAAAATAAAAAATGTTCAATTAAGCTTACATTAATTTATTGTTAAAACATAGACCAAAAATCAATAGTTATGTTTCAAATTATTTAATACTTGGTTAACAAAATAATTTTCTCTACTCTTAGTGCTTTTAGAGAGAGCATCTATTATGCAAGATTTTAAAAAATCTCTTTACTTATACTATATATTTCTTTACAGAGTGCTTATTATTTACTAATCTAATGAAATAAGAGCCCGTGACGAGGATTGAACTCGTGACCTCACCCTTACCAAGGGTGTGCTCTACCACTGAGCCACACGGGCGAAAGGTGGGCCGAGCTGGATTTGAACCAGCGTAGGCATAGCCAGCGGATTTACAGTCCGCCCCCATTAACCACTCGGGCATCGACCCTTTTTGTTTATCCAACAAGAATTAATAGTAACATAATCAATTACAGTTTTCAACTATAGTTTTTAAAAAAACTAACTATTCAATCCATTCTCATAGTATTAACAAGCTAAAATAACGCTATGTACATAACCGTAAATTATAAAATTATAAATGTAAATTAATTTTGTTAAATCCCTTAAATACAATCAAGAAAATCATGAAACGCTGGTGGTCAGAATTTACGCTGCAAACTAAGTTGATGGCAGCTGTAACTTTAGCGGTTTCTCTATTTATGAGTGGTTTAACCTTTTGGGCAGTTAATATCATCCAGAAAGATGCTCGATTAAACGATACACGCTTTGGTAGAGATCTTGGCTTATTATTGGCTTCTAATGTTTCTCCTTTAATTGCCGAAGATAACTTAACAGAAGTAGCTCGTTTCTCTAATAGATTTTATCAAAATACTTCTAGTGTACGTTACATGATTTATGCTGATAAAGAAGGGCATATATTTTTTGCAATTCCTTATTCATCAACAGAAGTTCAAAACTGTCTAACTGTTCAACGTCGCATTAAACTTCCTAGTAAAGCTTACGACAATGACAGCTTACCTATAGTGCAACAGCATAAAAGCCCAAATGGTAAAGTTACTGATGTTTTTGTATCTCTAAAGCACGACAATAAGGATTTGGGTTTTTTAGCAATAGGTATCAATCCCAATGCGACTGTTGTTAATTCATCCAATTTAACTCGCGATGTAACTATTGCAGTGTTTGTTGCTATTTGGGTTATGGTTATCTTAGGAGCAGCCTTTAATGCTTTAACTATTACTCGTCCTATTAAAGAATTATTAGTAGGAGTTAAAAATATCTCAACAGGTAATTTTAAACAACGTATCAATCTTCCTTTTGGTGGAGAGTTAGGAGAATTAATTTTTAATTTTAATGAAATGGCTAAGCGTCTCGAAAGCCATGAAGAACACAATATTGAAGAATTGACAGCAGAAAAAGCGAAATTAGATACTTTAGTTTCAACAACTATTGACGGGGCAATCCTATTGGATATTAACCTTAATCTTCTGTTAGTCAATCCTACGGCAAGACGTATGTTTAATTGGAATAAAATAAATTTAATAGGTGAAAACGTTTTAAAACTTTTACCTAAGGAATTAACCAATCAGCTTCAACTTCCATTGCAGGAAATGATGAGAAAGAGACATCATGCGAATAATACTTATGTAGAGCCGAGGATATCTCCAGAAGAATATCGAATTAAATTGCAGCAACCAATATTAAAAATTGTTCGTATTCTTCTAACACCAGTTTTTGATCAGCATAGGGACTTAAAAGGAATTGCCATGACGATACAAGATATCACTAGAGAAGTAGGCCTAAATGAAGCTAAAAGTCAGTTTATAAGCAATGTATCTCATGAATTAAGAACCCCTTTATTTAACATTAAATCTTTTATTGAGACTCTTGCCGAATTTGGACAAGATCTGACAGATGCAGAAAGAAAAGAATTTTTAGAAACTGCTAATCATGAAACTGATCGTTTAACTCGCTTAGTTAATGATGTTTTAGATCTATCTCGTTTAGAGTCATTTAAAACATATTATTTAAGTGCAGTAGATCTTTCTCAACTAATAGAGCAAACTATTAGAACATATAGGTTAAATGCAAAAGATAAAGAATTAACTTTATATAAAGAAGTTAAATCCGACTTACCGCTGGTATTAGGACATTATGATTTACTATTACAAGTTATAAATAATTTAGTTGGTAATGCTCTTAAATTTACTCCTTCAGGTGGAACAATTGTTGTCCGCGCTTATTACTTTAAAGTAAAATCTAAACAATCTAATAATAAATCTTTTGTTAGGATAGAAGTTTCTGATACCGGAATTGGTATTGCGCCTGAAGATCAAACTGCAATTTTTGATCGTTTCTTTAGAGTAGAAAATAGAGTTCATACTCTTGAAGGAACGGGTTTAGGACTTTCTATAGTTACGAATATTATAAATAAACACCATAGCCAAACTAACCTTATTAGTGAAATTGGAGTTGGAACAACCTTCTGGTTCGATCTAGCTCTCTATCAAGACAATTGTCCTTCTTTAGAGAGTTCTAAAAATACAAATATTTTGTCAAGAACAGTAAATATTTATCCAATATAAGAAATTAATACTAATATTTAGAATAAAATATTAGTATTAATTTCTTATATATATTATTTAAAGTATGTAATATAGAGCTAAAAGACTTTAAGCTAAGATTGTAAAACCTAAATAAAAATTCACTATTGTAAGAATATTTTAATATTTTTATTGAGCATGAATAACTTAAATTTAAAATAAATACTGAGTACAGTAATTTAGGTGAATCTTTTTTTATATTAAAAATTGTACTTTTAGTTAATGTATTCAGTGTAATAAAGTATGATTAATCCTAATTTAGAAACAATTACTCTTAACAAAGAAGAGATTGAAAGATATTCACGCCATATTATTCTGCCAGAAGTTGGACTAGAAGGTCAGAAAAAATTGAAGGCTGCTAGCGTTATTTGTGTTGGAACTGGTGGATTAGGCTCTCCGTTGTTACTTTATCTTGCTGCTGCCGGGATAGGTAACATTGGTATTGTTGATTTTGATATTGTTGAAAGTTCTAACTTGCAACGTCAAATAATACATGGTGCTTCATGGGTTGGTAAATTAAAGATAGAATCAGCAAAAAATAGAATTTTAGAGATAAATCCTACATGTCAAGTTGACTTGTATAAGAATCGTCTTTCTTCTGAAAATGCTATTCAAATTTTAAAACCTTATGATGTAGTTGTAGATGGGACAGATAATTTTCCTACACGATATCTAACTAATGATGCTTGTTTTTTACTGAATAAACCTAATATTTATGGTTCAATTTTTAGGTTCGAAGGGCAAACAACAGTTTTCAATTATCAAGGAGGTCCTAACTATAGAGATTTATTTCCAGAGCCTCCACCACCTGGAATGGTTCCTTCTTGTGCTGAAGGGGGAGTTTTAGGAGTATTACCTGGTATTATTGGAACAATTCAAGCTACGGAAACTATTAAAGTTATATTAGGTTCTAATAATACTCTTAGTGGACGTTTACTTTTATATAATGCTTGGGATATGACTTTCAAAGAGTTGAAATTAAGATCCAATCCTAATCGTCCTGTTATAAATCAATTAATCGATTATGAGGAATTCTGTAACGTTTCTAATGTTTCAACATTTAAGAATAAAGATAATAGCACCATGATATCTGAAATAGCAGTTCAAGAGCTTAAAAAATTAATAGATTCAAACTCAGAATCTTTTGTATTAATTGATGTACGAAATGTTAATGAACGTCAAATTGCACATATTAGTGGCTCAGTTTTGGTGCCATTAGCAAGTATTGAAGATGGTACAGGAATTCCACAAATTAGAAGCCTAATAGAAAATAAACGTTTAATTGTTCATTGTAAAATGGGAGGACGTTCAATTAAAGCTCTCGAAATTTTAGAAAAATTTGGTATCGTGGGGACTAATCTTAAGGGAGGTATTAATGCTTGGAGCCAACAGATTGATGTAAGCATACCTCAATATTAAAGGCTATATGTATATATAGCCTTTAATATTTTACTAAGGATAGTATGAATATTTAGATCGCTATCTTTGTAGAACAAATTATTTAAAACGTTTATAGCTAATTTTAGTTTTTTTATTATTTACTCATGAGTCACTATCACACAGTTCGAATATACCACCGCCAAGTAGGTGATAACTACAACATCCAAGTTCCTGATGATTCTTACATTTTACGCAGTGCGGAAATTCAAGGATATGAACTTCCATTTTCATGTCGCAATGGAGCCTGTACTAGTTGCGCTGTAAAAATTCTGTCAGGAGAATTAGAGCAAACAGAAGCGATAGGCTTGTCTCATGAATTAAGAGAAAAGGGCTATGCTCTCCTATGTGTAAGTTACGCTAAATCAAATTTAGAAGTAGAAACTCAAGATGAAGATGAAGTATATGAGTTACAGTTTGGACAATATTACGGAAAAAGAAATATCAGACGGGGTCTACCTATCGATAATGATTAAATTATAAAAAATAAGTTATTTGTTACACAAACTACTAATTTAAAAAATAAATAGATAATATTGATATTTAAAATTCAATCAATGTTTTCGTTAATTTCTTTGAGGTTATCAGACGACAACGGAAAATACTCTAAGGTTGATTTTTCATAATAGCTTGAAAATTTTGGTAGTATTTCTCTAATAAAAATTTCTGAAGCTTTTGAATGGTAGCGATTAGGGTTTATTATAACTGACAATGTTCTTTTAACTTTTACTTTTTCAATATTAGCTACATAAATTTCTTTTGTTTTGATCTCTTTTTCAATTGCAGTGATTGAGACAAATGCTGCGCCTAAGCCTGCTTGAACTGCATTTTTAATAGCTTCTACAGAATTAAGCTCCATTTCTATATTAAGACGTTTTGTATTGATACCACAATAGTTTAAGTTTTTTTCCATTACTCTTCTAATAGTAGATTGAGCGTCTAAGCTGATAAAACTTAAGCGATATAAGTCATCTTTTTGAATTGTCTTAATTTTTGACAAAGGATGGTTTGCTGGCAGTATAAGTACTAATTCATCTTTAATATAGGGAATTACCTTTAATATGTCTTGTAACTCTTTAGGGATGTCACCTCCAACAATAGCTAGATCAATTTGTCCACTATTAACTCCCCATGCTGTTCTTCTTGTTGAATGTATTTGCAATTGGACTACTACGTCAGGATATTTTTGTCTAAATAATCCAATCATTTTAGGCAGTAGATAAGTTCCAGTTGTTTGAGAGGCTCCTATAGTTAAAGTTCCTCCGTTAAGATTCTGTAGATCTTCAACTGCGCGACAAGTTTCTCTACAAAGAGTAATAATTTTTTCTCCATACGATAATAATAAACGTCCTGCCTCTGTTAATTGCGCTTTACGACCTCCTCTATCAAATAGTGGTATATTTAGTTGTTTTTCTAAATTTTGTACCTGAAGACTAACTGCAGGCTGAGAAATATAAAGTTTGTCAGCTGCTCGCTTAAAGCTCCCCTCAGCAGCTATTGCTTTGAGAATACGCAATTGATCTAAAGTGAAAGGAATGTCTGACATAAAATTATCAAAAAATACTTAAAGAGTCAGTATAAAGAGCAACTAGAATAATTAATAATTACATGACGTTTTTAGTATAAAAGTTTTAAAAAAAGAAAAATTTAATTAAATACGACAGTAAGATAGCACAGAAATTAATATATTCTAAGATATTAAAATAGGTTAATAAATAAATTCATTTAATATTATATGAATTGGTTATAAAAATATGAAACTAACTATGTGGCTAACAGCAAGTCATTTTATTATATTGGGATTATTATTAGTATTTGGTATTGTGCATAGTGGTCTGGCAGCTTTAAGGTCATGGGGAGAAGCTAAAATCGGAGTAAGACTTTATAGGATTTTTTTTGTCTTAGTGAATCTTCCTCTAGCTATTATTTTAGTTGTTTACTTTTTTTACCATCGTTATGATGGTTTGATTTTGTGGCAATTTCAAGAATTTTTAGCAGTTAAGATTATAGTTTGGTTACTTTCTGCGATATCATTTCTTTTCTTATATCCATCTACTTTTAATCTTTTAGAAATTGCTGCTATTAGTAAGCCTAAAGTACATTTACACGAGACAGGAATTTTAAGAATTTGTCGTCATCCTCAAATGATAGGGCAAATAATATGGTGTATCGCTCATACTTTGTGGATTGGTAGTAGTTTTACTATTATTACCTCCTTAAGTTTAATTGCTTATCATTTATTTGCAATATGGCATGGAGATTATCGTCTTGAAAAACTTTATGGAGAACAATTTATTTGTATAAAACAAAAAACTTCAATAATTCCGTTTTTAGCTGTTTTAGATGGCCGTCAATCGTTGGTCCTAAATGAATTTTCAAGACCTGCTTATATTGGAGTATGTGGATTTATAATTCTAATATGGTTTTGTCATCTTCAGTTACTTTAGTTAAGACTAAATTCTAACAAGTCAAAAATATTCAATGTTAGTTATTATATAAGTTTTAACCAAGGTCTAGAAGAATAGAATTATCTTTGAAGTCTTATAAAGAGTCATTAATATATTTGTTACAAGATTATTTTTTTCTTAATTCTAGTACAGGAAGAATTCCACATTTAATTTTCTAGCTAAATAGGAGTTTAAAATTACTTCTATTTAGCTAGATATTCATTTCCATATATTGAAATTTAGAGTTTAACTTCGATTTCTACTCCTGCAGGTAGGTCTAGTTTCATTAGTGCATCAATGGTTTTAGATGAAGGTTGATAAATATCAATAATGCGACGATGTGTTCTAGTTTCAAAATGTTCTCTTGAATCTTTATCAACATGGGGTGATCTCAAGACGCAATAAATACGCTTCTTGGTAGGCAAAGGAATAGGCCCTACTGCTATTGCATCAGTACGATTGGCTGTATCAACAATTTTTTCGCAAGAGGTGTCCAACAAACGACGGTCAAATGCTTTTAATCGAATACGGATTTTTTGTTGTGCTAAAGTAGCCATAATGTTTAATTTTCAAGGTTCAGTGATTAGTTAAATGAAATTTTAAAGTAAGAGTTGGCTAGCAAGAGGTAATTTATCTTCGTACTAGCCGACTCTTACCATTTAGTCGTTTTATTTAAGAATTTTAGAAACGACTCCTGCACCAATTGTACGACCTCCTTCACGAATTGCAAAACGCATTCCTTGCTCAATAGCAATAGCACTGATTAATTCAACAGTCATTTTAATGCGATCTCCAGGCATTACCATTTCAACAGCTGTACCGTCATCAGCAGTATAATCTTGAATGGTTCCTGTTACGTCAGTGGTACGTACATAAAACTGAGGACGATAATTTTTAAAGAATGGGGTGTGACGACCACCTTCTTCTTTAGTTAAGACATATACTTCCCCTTCAAATAAGGTATGAGGAGTAATAGAGTCAGTTTTAGCTATTACCATTCCTCGTTCAATATCGTCTTTTTTGCTACCTCTTAATAGAAGACCAACATTATCTCCTGCTAGACCTTCATCAAGAGTTTTTTGAAACATCTCTACACCGGTAACAGTAGTAGTCTGAGTATCTCTAATACCTACGATGGAAACGGTTTCGCCTACTTTTACTTTACCACGCTCAATTCTTCCGGTAGCTACGGTTCCACGGCCAGAGATAGAAAATACATCTTCTACTGCCATTAAAAATGGTTTATCGATTTCTCTTTCTGGTTCAGAGATGCTAGCATCTACAGCTTCCATAAGTGCTAATATTTTATCTGTCCAAGGATTTTCACCTGGTTTGATTTTGGCGTTCTCCTTAAGTGCTTCTATCGCCATTAAAGCTGAACCAGAAACTATAGGAATGTCATCTCCTGGGAAATCATATTCACTAAGTAATTCTCTAACTTCTAGTTCAACAAGTTCTAAAAGTTCTTCATCGTCTACTTGATCTTGTTTATTCAAAAAAACTACTAGACTGGGAACTCCTACTTGTTTAGCTAGTAGAATATGTTCACGTGTTTGTGGCATAGGACCATCAGCAGCAGAAACAACTAGAATACCTCCATCCATTTGTGCTGCTCCAGTGATCATGTTTTTTACATAATCAGCATGACCAGGGCAATCAACGTGAGCGTAGTGACGGTTCGCTGTCTCATATTCAACGTGAGCAGTATTAATAGTAATACCACGGGCTTTTTCTTCAGGCGCTGCATCAATATCTTCATAATTGCGAGCTTTAGCATTACCGGCAGCAGCTAAAGTCATTGTAATCGCAGCTGTTAAAGTTGTTTTACCGTGGTCAACATGACCAATGGTCCCAATATTAACATGAGGTTTGTTTCTTTCAAATTTCTCTCTTGCCATAAACTAAAATTTCCTTTGTTGTTTTCTTTGTTTTAAACAGTAACACTTTATCATTGATAATTCATTGATAGTCTTCACTGCTATAAGTGTTCCCTGTATTTTGCATAATTATCGCTTTAGCGATGTCATGAGGGACTTCCACATAATGGTTGAATTCCATTGAGAATACCCCTCGACCTTGTGTTTTTGATCTTATATCAGTCGCATAACCAAACATTTCTGCTAGAGGAACGTTTGCAGAGACTTTTGTAAGATCATCTTCAGCTATCATTCCGTTAACTTGACCTCGACGAGCATTTAGATCTCCAATTATATCTCCTAAAAAATTATTGGGAATATCTACTTCAATCTTCATCATAGGTTCTAATAGTACTGGAAAAGATTTCATTACTGTACTACGAATAGCCATTGAACCAGCAATTTTGAAAGATATTTCTGAGGAATCAACTTCATGAAATGATCCATCTAACAGAGTTACTTTAATATCTGTTAGTGGATAGCCAGCAAGAATTCCTGAATCACAAGTTTCTCTAATACCTTCTTTAGCTGAAGCAATAAACTCTTTTGGAATAATACCATTAGTAACTGTTGAAACAAACTCAAAACCGCTACCTCTCTTAGTCGGTTCTACCTGAATTACAATATGAGCATAATGATTTTTACCACTATTTTCGCGTATATACTTTTCTTCAGTTTTACTTGGCTTCAAAATAGTTTCACGGTAAGCAACTTGAGGTTTTCCAATACTTGCTTCAAGTTTATATTCACGCAACATCCTATCGACGAGAATCTCTAAATGTAGTTCTCCCATCCCTGCTATGACAGTTTGATTAGTCTCAGGATTGATGCTAACTCGAAATGTCGGATCTTCATCAGATAAAGATTGGAGAGCCTTAGAAAGTTTTTCTAATTCCTGTTTAGTTTGAGTTTCTATTGCCACAGAAATTACTGGTTCAGGAATATACAAAGATTCTAAAAGTATAGGTTGATCCTCATCACATAAAGTATCACCCGTAGTTGTCTTTTTTAGGCCAATAATAGCACCTAAATCTCCTGCTCTCAACTCATCTACTTCAATACGATCATTAGATTTAAGAACAATTAAACGTGAAATTCTTTCTTTTTGTTTTTTTGCTGCATTGTAAACAAAACTTCCTTTTTTCAAAACTCCGGAATAAACACGTATAAAAGTCAAGCGACCATAAGGATCAGAAGCGATCTTAAAAACAAGAGCAGAAAATGGCTCATCATCAGAGCTTAATCGACAACCTTCTATATTGTCAGGTAATAAGCCTTTAATTGAAGGGACATCAAGAGGAGATGGTAAATATTCTATAACAGCATCTAGCAATAACTGAATTCCTTTATTCTTAAAAGCTGAACCACACAATAAAGGTATGATAGAGCGTTCTAAGGTACCTCTTCTAAGACCCTCTTTAATTTCTATTTCTGTTAACTCTATTCCTTCTAAATATTTTTCTAATAAAGTTTCATCAATTTCAGCAACTGCTTCGATTAATTTAGAACGATATTCCTGAGCTTTTTCTAAATATTCAGAAGGAATTTCAATATCTTCGATATTCTCTCCTAAGTCATCTTTATAGATTTTAGCTCTCATTCTTATTAGATCTACAATGCCGGAAAAATTGCTTTCATTACCGATAGGTATTTGAATTGGAATAATATTAGTTTTTAGACGATCACATATTTGCTTATGAACTTTATAGAAATTGGCTCCAGTACGATCCATCTTATTGATAAAGATTATACGAGGAACTTCATAACGATTTGCCTGTCTCCAGACAGTCTCAGATTGAGGTTGAACACCTCCCACTGCACAGAATATAGCTACTACTCCATCTAGTACTCTCATAGAACGTTCAACTTCAATTGTGAAATCTACATGTCCTGGAGTATCTATAATGTTAACTCGATGATTTAGCCAATTGGTACTAATAGCAGCAGCTGTAATTGTTATACCCCTTTCCTGCTCTTGTACCATCCAATCCATAATAGCTGTGCCTTCATGGACTTCACCTAGTTTATGTGCGATTCCTGTATAGAAAAGAATACGTTCAGTTGTTGTAGTTTTGCCAGCATCTATATGCGCAGCAATTCCAATATTCCGTACCTTTTCTAGTGGGATATTACGTGTCAAAACGTCCTCCTTATAGTTTACTTAAGCATTTTTATTCTTTTGATCTTTACTATTTAATAGATTTATACTACTTATAATTTTTATATTTCTCTCAAAGAATTTATAGTAGAACAATCTTAGGAAGAAGTTATTGAATAAAAATGCTAAATAAGTACTATCAATAACGATAGTGAGCAAAAGCTTTATTTGCATCAGCCATGCGATGAGTTTCATCACGTTTCTTCATTGCTGCGCCTGTTTCATTAAAAGCATCAACAATCTCATTCGCTAATTTGCCCGCCATAGTGCGTCCACCTCTGATTCTAGAATAACGAATTAGCCATCTTAATGCTAATGTTGTTCCTCTAGATGGACGAACTTCCATAGGTACTTGATAAGTTGCTCCACCTACTCTTCGAGCTTTAACTTCTACAAGTGGAGTTAAATTCTTTATGGCTTGCTCGAAAACTTCGAGAGGTTCTTTCCCAGTCCGTTCCCCAATAGTTTTCATAGCTTCGTATACAATACCTGCAGCAACTGATTTCTTACCACTTTTCATTACTCGACGGATAGTCATATTAAGTAAACAGCTACTATAAACTGGATCAGGTGGTACCGGTTTTCTTTTAATATTTCCTCTACGGGACATAATAAATTCTTCCTTTTGAATAATTAAAACTGTTAAACGATTCTATCAACCAAATCATCGATAGATCTTAGTAGATCTATAGTTTCAAAGATATAATCTAAGCTTTAGGACGTTTAGCTCCATATTTAGAGCGTCCTTGTTTTCTATCTTTTACTCCTTGAGCATCTAAAGTTCCACGAATAATATGATAACGAACACCAGGTAAGTCTTTAACTCTACCTCCACGAATTAAAACAACAGAGTGTTCTTGTAAGTTATGTCCAATTCCTGGTATATAGGCTGTTACTTCAAACCCTGAAGTTAAGCGGACCCTAGCTACTTTTCTTAGAGCAGAGTTGGGCTTTTTAGGAGTGGTAGTATAGACTCTAGTGCAAACTCCTCGACGTTGAGGGCATTGCTTGAGTGCTGGAGATTTAGTTTTCTTTTTTGCTTTGGAGCGTTCACTCCGAATTAGCTGCTGAATAGTAGGCATAAAATAGATTTTATATAGAGAAAAAGTGCCAAAAAGCTATCAATTAGTAAAGATAGCTGACAAACTCTCACCATATCAAAAAAAAATGATATATGTCAATACAATTGAATTAAAATTAAGATTTTTTTTATTAACACTAATTTCTAATTTAACTTTTAGAATTTTATATTCTTGTCATATCCAAAAGATGATTACTAATACTTATTGGAGTCGCTTAAGGTAGCTTAAGTAAATAATTATTATTAGAAATTAGTTTTTATTTGATGTTTACTGTATATTAACAACTTAGTTTTCCTTATCTTAATTAAGTAATGCCATTACCTATAAAATCTTCCTTGATCATTGGTTTGCCTGTTCATTTGTCTATTGATTATGCTGGATGGTTAATAGAGTGTCTTGAAGAACACAAAGGAATTCATGTTGTTACTCTCAATGCCGAAATGGCAATGCTAGCAAACCAGGATAGTAAACTTGCAAAAATTATTGAAAGTTCACAATTAGTTATTCCTGATGGTGCAGGAATAACTTTATCTTTAAGACTTAATGGAATTTATCAAGAACGTTGTCCAGGTATTCAACTAGCAGAGACTTTAATCAAAACATTAGGTTCTGAAAAAAATAAATGTTTAATCGCCTTCTACGGTGGAAAGCCCGAAGTGGCTAAAAGATCAGCAGAAAAGTGGTTACAAAGAATTCCGCAGATCGATATCTTGACAAGGCATGGATACTTATCTTCTGCGGAAGAAGAGGAATGGAAAAAAACATTATTTACAAAACAGCCTAAGTTAATACTAGTTGGGCTAGGAGTTCCTCAACAAGAAAAATGGATTTATGAAAATAAAAACTTATGCCCTGAATCTGTTTGGATAGGAGTTGGGGGAAGCTTTGATATATGGTCAGAAAATAAATCTCGGGCTCCTCTGTGGTTGCAAAATAATAACTTAGAATGGTTATTTAGACTCTATCAAGAACCTTGGCGTTGGAAACGTATGTTAATAATTCCTAAGTTTTTTATCAAAGTATTTTTTAATTGGTAAAAATTTATCAATGTAAACACAAGTTGAAAATTCGTTTGAGGAACAAAAGTAATGTATTTATTTTTTCTTTGATTTTATAAAATAAAGATAATTTTGAAATTTTGAATTTTCTTTCTTAAAATTTTGATACAAAGGTACACCAGTATAAAAAATTAAGATCAGCCAAGTTAATCCACTTATCCAGTTAGCCCAGGCTAAACCATTAAAAGTAGTTCTTATTGTGTGGTTACCTGTTTTAAGTTTTAAGCCCACTAAGTTATAGTCTCGATAATTAATTGAGAAGGCTTCTTTGGATAATTTATTATCAATCCATACTTTGAACATATCTGGGTAGTAAAGAACAGGAAGTTGAACTATTTGATCTTCTTCTTCAATTACAAGTTCACAGATAGTGTTAATACCTTCTTGTTTACAAAACTGCTGTGTTTCCGAAACCGGCATTATCGTATTTTTAGGAGACATTCCTTCTAGAAAGAATCGGTTAACTCTAATATTTGGAAGTTCCTTATCTTTATGAATATTGGTTAGTGTAAATTTTAATCCAAAATCTTTACTAGATGGTGAAGTTTTAGGTAGAGGAATTTGCCAATTAAGCTTAGAAGAATTAAGAGATATAGAGCTTATCTTTCTACCATCAATATAGGCTTCTAAAGTGCTAGGATATTCAGTATCCACTGAAGAAAGCTCTGCTTCTAAGAAGATGATGGGATTTTCTTCTTCCTTCCATATAGGATATCGTAATTCTGCATCAAGAATTAAAGGATGATTAACAAAAGTATTCCATGTACTATATCCAGGAATCCATTCTGGATGTAATAAAGGTAATTCATTTTTCCCATAAATAGATTTTACAGGAGTACGATATAAATAATCTAACGATCCAGAATATTTAAATAAGGGTTCTTCGATTAATTTACTAACAGTTAAAGTTCCTCTTGGAGCAGGAAGCCAAGAACGTCCAACGAGAATAATCAATAATATTCCAACAATTAGATGACGACGATCAAGTTTTTCGCGAAAAATAAGAACAATCGCATATGCCGTTAATAATGCTCCAGCCCACATTATATGAGTAATAAAACGAAACGTAAATTGAGTTACCCATAGTTGTCGCGGTAAAATATTCCATATATTGATAGGACTCCAAGTTAGAAATAATGCGAGTACAAATACACATAGTAATCCATCAATATATGGCTTGATAAGCTTTAATTTAGGTGGATTAAAAGAAGAAAAATACTTGTAGTACAGTACTACGCTAAAAGCAATTAGAAATATCCAACCAATGGCTGGATGAAGCCCGTAAGTGGCTGCCAAACCGTTTTCTGATGGTGCAGCTGGTAGCGATGTAGGAGAGAACAAATTTGCTATGGGTGTATAAGTATTAGTTCCGAAAGGATTAATAGCCTTAATTTGTTTTCGAATAGAAAGATATGGAGAAACAACTACGACAGGAGCAAGAAAGTACAACCCTAGCAAACAACCTAATGTATAGGCTTTTAATGCACTTAAAATACGGGGGAAATCCAGTTTGTTTTTTTTCGTTTGAGCAGTAACAACCATGAATAGAAAAAAAATAAAAATTGTCCCATAAATAAAAGTTATTATATGAGTAACACTTAAGCAAAACCAGCTTAATGCACTTAAAATGAGGTAACGTTTTTTTCTAGTTAAATAACATTCGATAACATAATAAATAACAATAGGAAGGATACCTTGAGCAACTGCCTCAGTAAAAGCTCCTCTCGCATGAATATTATTTAAAAAATATGGAGCTGACATATAAGCAACTCCACTTAAAATAGATGCTACGCGAGATCTGGTAAGTTTAAGACTTAAAAAGTAAACATATAATCCTCCCATAACAAGTGCAGTTATGATGACTAACTTATATGCATAGTATGGATTATTAGGGGTAAATAGTTTATAGAACCATCCACCTACAAAATAAGGTAATTGACTATAAAATTGAAATCCTGGATATCTCCAACTATTATTTTCTAAAGGAGCAATACGGAGAGGAAATTGCCCTTCGTTAATAGCTTGTCGCGCTTGTACAATATAGCTTACGTGGGAAGGAGTGTCATTAATAGAAGGAATGATTGTCGATGAAGCCATTGGCGCCATTAGCGATAGAGCAATAACACCATATAAGATTATAATTTTAAAACTTGTACGATTTCTATGTATTAATTGGCTTATAAATCTAGATATATTGTTTAGAATCATTGAATTCGATAAATATAAATAATATTATTATGTGAATAAATTGGTTTTCTTTTTATTAAAAAGTTCCAGTTTTGAGAAGCAGCAAGATTATTGTTTTTTTCTACATATATCTGCTGTTTTACAGTACTATCAATTAGCAAATATTTGTAAGGTAGCTTAGTAATCTCTTTATTTCTTAAATCAAGTGTAGATTGATAATAAGATTGAATGTTAATAGGATACTTATAATTTTTGCTTAATAGCTCGAGATATTGTACAAAACTAATATTAACACCAAAGAGTTGATAGATAAGAGTATTTTTATTATTTTCTGGCAATAATTTATTCTGCAGTAAGTACTCCACTGCATGTTGTGTTTCTTGTCCCCAATTAATAGTAGAATCATCAGCTAATTTCCATTTCTCTTTACTCCAAACAGGATTAACATAACTTAAAGATTGAGGAATTCCAATAGTTCCTACATACATATATGATATTAACAGCACTAATAAGACATATTTTTTCCATCTGTAGTGCAAGGCAAACAATAGGACAGCAAATAATAAATAGATAAATATAATAATAGGATAGAAATATCTGTATCCAATGATAAAACGGCTACTACTACTTATTAATAAATAGATTATTGGATACATAGAAACTATGCTAATCAATAGCAATGTTTCTTTATTGGTGTAAGATTTAAAAATTTTCTGCATAGAATATTTTCTAAATAACATGTTGCCTATAAAAACTAATAAAAGAAAAACTCCTATTATTAGCAAGACTAAATTTTCCTTAAACCAAAAAATTTTTAATAAGTAATCAATTGCTGTTGTTGATATAAATTTTCCGTCTACGAAAGGTTCTCTTATACCTTTTGATGTACTTAAATTCATGCCAATACCTTGAATATAAATATTTAGAAATTTATTCAGTAGAGATGTATTAGGTAAATTTCTAAATGCCCAACCATACATTAAAGCAATTAAAATAGCCTGAAATAGTAAACTAAAACTTCCTAATAACGTTATATATAAAAATTTCTGCCTACGTCTTTTGATAATTAAGTAAATACTGTATATGGCATATGTTAAGCCTATTATTGGTATGAGGACTAGATTGCTGAACTTTACATTAATAGCAATAAATAAAAGAGAAAAAGATAAAACAAAATGTGCTGCTAGAAATTTACTTCCCCCTCGGACAAAAGATTTCATAAAAAAAGAGAAACTCAAAGCAAACAGCATCGCATACAAGCTAACACTAACATCGAAAGTAATTAAAAAATTATGACTATAGAAACTAGGGGAAAAAGTATATAGGATAAGAAAAATTATAGAAATAATAGAATTAATTTCACGGAATATGAAAGTATATAAGTAAAACCATATAAAAATAAGACTATTAAAAAATAAATGAATAAAACGTAACCCGAAAATGATTCTGTTAAAAGCTATAGAATCTTTCATTAATAGCTCATAGCCTACATTAAAAGCAGCTAAACGAGTTTCAATATTCTCTTGTCCTAAAATAAAATTAATGGTCGGAATTGAAGCTTCATTATCTGGGAAAAATAAGTTAAAAACTACTGAATCAATTAGTTTTAAGAAGAGAGGATGTTCCTGATTTAAGCCAAGACCTTGTATATAAGAATAAGCAGCACCTATATAAGCAGATTCATCTGAAGTGATTGATGTTTGTTGTATTAAATAAAAACCAATTAAATAATAAATGATTATTAAAGATACAAACAATATTTGTGATGAAAATTTTTCAAGTTTAAATTTTTTGGAATGCATACCTAATTTGATAAATATAATTTGATTCTTGATTCTCAGTGCCTATACGCATATATCATAAATATAAATATAAAAAAGAGTAATTATTTTAATTTCAAGGAACTTCGAACATATGATTAGAAGTCTTCTAAATTAATATTTTAATGTTAGATTTATTTCGATTGGCAACTTAAAAAAAGTATGGGAATTAAAAACTACCTAATAAATAAGTTACGTAAAATTATAGGCACTATTGATATTTTGAATGCTCTTGATCAAATTTTAAAAGATCAGAAACGTGAAACAATTAAAGATCTTTTAAACAATATTAAGCCTGGAAGTGTAATTCAATGTTCCTTAAATGCAATTGAAATTTTATCTCCAATTGAAATTTTACAAACTTACCAACATTGTTTACTGCCTCTACCAGAGAAAAAGCTTAATTTCTCAGTAGAAGAGCACTGTGCACAATGGTTATGTTCTAAAGTAAAATATGGAGATACTGTACTAGATATTGGTGCATCTTTTGGGGTTATCAGCTTACCTTTAAGTCGAGCTGTTGGAGATAAGGGAGCAGTTTATGCTTTTGAACCTGCAAAAAATACTCAACAGATTTTAGAAAAAGTTTTAAATTTAAATAATATTTCTAATGTTATGATTGTGCCTGATGCAATTTCTGATCAATCAGGATCTGCTGAATTTATTGAATACAATAAAGATAGTGATTCATGTTGGGCTTCTGATACTTCAACCTTGGTATCGGATATTAATATTCATACAAATACAAAATCTACTACTTATACAGTGAAAACGATAACGTTAGATGAATATATTGCTCAAGAGTCAATAAAACCATCAGCTATTAAAATTGATATTGAAGGATTTGAATTTTATGCGCTACAAGGTGCAAAGAAAACTTTACAAACTTATTTACCTTATCTTTGTATAGACATTCATGCTGATGTGAAGACTGGAAAATCCTCTTTACTGACAATTCAACCTTTTTTATATTCCTTGGGTTATACCTTAAGTATGGAAGAACATACTTTGTATGGAATACCACCTCAAAAATAACTATATTTTAGAAATAATCAAATTATTCGTATTAAAATAAATAATTCACTTGTCTTAAATTTTTTAGAGCCTAAAAGGATGTAAATAGTGCTTATTTCAATTGTTATTCCTTGCTATAACGAACAAGAAGTTATTCAAGAAGCTCATAGCCGTTTGGTAGCTGTACTAAATAATTTAAATCTTGAATTTGAGTTAGTTTATGTTGATGATGGTAGTCAAGATAGGACAGTAGAAATTCTACGAGAAATACAATATGATAATGAACGAGTAAAAGTAATTTTTTTATCTCGTAATTTTGGACATCAAATGGCTGTTACTGCAGGGCTAGATCATACTTCAGGAGATGCTGTGGTTTTGATTGATGCTGATTTACAAGATCCCCCTGAAATCATTAAAGATATGATATTCCAATGGTTTCAAGGCTATGATGTTGTATATGGTGTAAGGACGGATAGGCAAGGGGAAACTGCCTTTAAACTATGGAGTGCGAAGGCTTTTTATCGTGTAATGAATTATATGTCTGATGTGACAATTCCTATTGACACTGGAGATTTTCGATTAATAGATCGGCGAGTTGTTGAAGCTCTTAAAATGATGCCAGAACGTGATCGTTTCTTGCGTGGAATGGTTAGTTGGGTAGGATTCCATCAAATAGCAATTCCTTATCAGCGTAGTCCTCGTCTAGCTGGAGTTAGTAAATATCCACTTTTTAAGATGATACGTTTTGCAGCTGATGGTATATTGTCATTTTCTTTAGTTCCTTTAAGATTAGCAACTTGGGCAGGTCTTTCTACTGTAACATTATCTGTTATTGGTATATTTTATGCTTTATTTGTGAGATTGTTTACTTTAAGCTGGGTACCTGGATGGACCTTATCTTTTATCGCAATCTTATTTGTTGGTGGAACTCAACTAGTATTCTTAGGGGTTATAGGTGAATATATTGGAAGAATTTATCGTGAAGATAAGCATCGTCCTTTATATTTAGTGCGTGAGAAACTAGGTTTTTTACAAAAGTGAATATACTGTTAATATGAGTTAATTAGTACGAATAATTAATAGTAGCTACTTTACTAAAATACTTATTTAATAGAGAATTCATACATTAATTATCTAAAAATTTATTTAAACAATATTCATTTTTTACACAGGGTTATTTATACCTTTAGAAGATTAAAAATATAAGTAGTTTGCTTTATAAAGTTTTTTATGGTCTACTTCAATAAAAATAGAAGAATCATTAAAGCTATTAGAGTGATATGTAAAAAATGTTTTAAAACTTCAAATTAGCTTTATTTATATTTTATTTAGGAGAAAAATTTTGAATAATATTTGTCGCGTCTGTGATTCTACAGATCTAGAACTAGCTATTGATTTAGGGCATCAACCTTGGTGCAATAACTTCTTAGAACCCCAGTCAATAGGAAAAGAACCATTCTACCCTTTAAGGGTGTTGTATTGCCATAATTGCGGTACAGTACAGCTTGATTATACTGTCAAAAAAGAGATAATGTTTGGAGACCATACTTACTTATCTGGGGTAACACAATCTTTGAGCGAGCATTTCAAGAGTATTGCTCATGAAGTTGATAGTAAATTTTTTAAAAATTCTCTTTCTAAGTCTGTTCTAGATATAGGTTCTAATGATGGAACCCAATTAAAACATTTTCAAGCTTTAAACTATGAAGTGTTAGGAGTAGAATCATCTAAAAAAACTGCAAAGATAGCTAATGATGATAATGTTCCAACAGTCAATGATTTCTTTAATCTAGATTTAGTAAAATCCCTCAATAAAAAATTTGATGTTATCAATGCAGCAGGAGTTTTCTTCCACTTAGAAGAACTACATTCTGTTACTGAAGGAATAAAAGAAGCATTAGAAGAAAATGGTGTTTTCGTAGTCCAATTTCTTTACATGAAAAAAATTGTGGACAATCTAGCATTTGATCAAATATATCATGAACATCTTTTGTACTATAATTTAAACACTATAGAGGTTCTACTAGAGCGTCATAATTTATCAATGTTTGACGCATATTTATCACCTATCCATGGTGGATCAATTATTGGATTTGTAACTCACAAAGGGAAGAAGAATCCTAGTAAACGATTATTAGAGATGCGCAAAGCAGAAGTAGATGATAAAAGCAATGAATTTCTTACCTACTTAAATTTTGCTAAAAGAATTCAAAAAATGAAAGTTGATAACTTAGAATTTTTAGATAAAGCTAAAAAAGAAGGTAAACAAATCTGGGGATTCGGTGCTCCTGTAAAAGGAAATACAATGCTAAATTATTTTGGAGTAGGAACACAATACTTGAATTATTTAGTTGAAAAAAATGAGCTTAGGAGAGGTCTTTATTCTCCAGGCATGCACATTCCAATTTTAATAGAAAAAGAATTAAAAGAATTACCTGATATTTATTATGTTTTAGCTTGGAATTTTAAAAAAGAAATTTTAGCTAATAATCAACACCTAATAGATAAAGGTATTCAGTTTTATTTTCCTGTTAATCCCTAAGATAAGATATCTAACATAAGTTTATTGTCAAATAAGATATGATTAATATTTTATTTAATCACCAATTAATCTTAAAATCGAATAAGAACTATTCTTATTCGATTTTAAGATTAATAATTCTATGTCATTTTACGATTTTAATAGAATACTTTTTTAATTTCGTCTATATTTATTTTAAATATAAGCTCTTCATGTGTCATAGGAAAAGCTCAAAAAATTATTAATTATAATATTTTTTATTTTCTAACTAATTATATCAATTAATAAAATGCATTGTTTTCAAGTTTTAGTAAATAACATAAATTTTTTAATTGTTAACAAGAAGTTTATCCTGCCAATTTAAAGATTACCGTCAGTTAAAACTTGTTCTAGTATTTCTAGAGAAATTTGAGAAAAATATCTTTTTTTAAAATTTTCTTCTTCAATGACTTCATTAAGCTTTTGCAAAAAAGTTTGGTGTTGAGACTTTGTACTTACTATAGTACGAAAAGATAATTTTTTATTATCTTTATTAATTAAAAATCCAAATTTCCCTAAAAAATCTAACATTAAATCTAAGCTAAAATCACTTAGAGATAAGACTTTTCGCAATTTTTTCCTTGTAATTTTTTGATTATTAGAAGATAAAAAATTAGCAATGTCAATAGCTTTTTGAATTGTATCGATAGAACTTGAATCAACGTTGAATGAGTACGATAAAGCTAGATCTTGAAAATTCTTACAGCTTTTTTCATATATATTTAATAATTCTGACCAATCAACAGGACAGAACTTAAAAAGCTCAAAAGATCCATTGTTTATATTGTTAAAAGTAATTTTATCATTTCTATAATCTAATAAATTGATTCTTGTCTTTTTGGAGTCAAGATGATGTGAAATTTCTTGAATTTCGATTAAGCGCACTTCATAATTTCCAGGTTGTAAGTTGCTATAACCTAGCTCGACGATAACATCATATTTTATATCCTCTTTATTCTGTAGTTCCCCCTTAGAGTGCCCCCACCAAACTCCAGGAAATCCTTTTTTAGTAGAAGAGTCATAAAGAGTAAACTCAGTTTTTACATATTTTAAATTATGATTTTTAAAAGTTTTGCCGTTATTATTTTTAGAAATTTTAAGATAACAATTTTTAATAAGTAATTTAGGAACCAGGTTACCTATACCGTAAGGCTCTAAAATTTTTAATTCTCGAAATAAAGATTGTCCGAGTTGAGAAACTGTAACTGTCAAATCAGTCTCAACTATAGACTTTGAGGTATCAATTTCAACATATTTTTGTCGTAAGTATTGATTGGCTCTTTCTCTAAATAAAGGAATATTTTCATTACTTAAACTTAAATCAACTAAATCTGAGTATTCTTCTCCATAAAATGAATACAGTAGATCATGTTGAGAAGATATCAATTCATAGGAACTGATATTATTAGAAGAATATGCATATCCTTTGGAAAAATTTAAATTTTGTTGTTCATTTTCTTTACATTCCACGGTTGTCAATAAAATTGTTGGCTTATTATATTCACATGAAACTTCTTGAACAATTAATTTCAATATTTCACTCTCCCATTCAGGATTTTCTAGAACAATAACCTGAGTTATAGATAAATCAATAGCTTTTAAAGTTTGCCTAATATTTCTAATAATATATTGCTGTAGGTTATTACATCGAATGTTAGCTAATTCAGCTTCAAGAGCAAGTTTTTCAGAATAATCTTTATCTTTGTTAGTCAGTAACTCTATCAGAAAACTAGAACTTTTATTGACACAACAAACAGAATTAATCCTAGAACCAATCCCAAAACAAATATCAGTTGGGCGGTTTCCAGATAGTTTACACAGATAGAGTAAATAAGCTATTCCAGGCCTACTAGGATTTTTTAGTTGCTTTTGTAAATTTTGAATACCTTTTTTAGTTAAATATCTCAACTCTATATTTAATTTCAATAAAGTAGAAATTGAATTAATGGCTACTAAGTCTAGTAAATTATCTAAATTATCGCTTGGTGTCTTAGGAATTTCGGTGTGAAGAGATTCAATTAATTTATATGCTAATGAAGTTTCTGAAAGATCAAAGAAAGGATGATCTACAGATAAAGAATAAGAATCAATAGTATATATAAGATCCTTTAAATTAACGGGGTTAATGTTTCTGCCTATTGCAATAATATCAATACCAAAAGATTTGGCAAGACTAAGATCTTGCAGACTAAAATCTTTTATGCCACAAGTAATAATTAAATTTACTTCTTCAATAGCGAATTGTTTTATCGATGCAGTATTAAAACCATGGCATCTAGTGCTATAGCTAGGAATATAATAATTAAGCTGAGTGTAAGGTATCAAAAAATTTCCCAGCCCTTCCCACAATAAACTTGTACTTATGATGCTGTTAAGACCTTCTTTCCCGCAGATAATAACCTTCTCTTTATTTTGAACTGCTGCTTTTAATCTATAAACAGAAGGTATCACCTCACTCCAACCTTCAAATATACTTAGAGATTCATAAGAATCACAATCCAAAAAAATCTTAAGTTGATCAACAGTTCTAATATTCCTATTCCATAGAATTTGAGATATGAAATTTTCTTGAGGAGAAATGTTGAAAGAGCTGAGTATATTAGTAAATGAGGGAGGTAAATCTACAAGAGATGGAGATTGCCATGTAATTTGACCAGTATCCATATGATGGTAATTTAACAAAAAATCTATAAAATTCTTATATTATCTTAATTTATACAGCTAAAATTTAAGTAGTCAAGATAATAAGGTCCTATAAAAAATGTTAACGTCAATTTCGTCGTTGGATTCAAAAGTTGCTATAGTTACCGGTTCCTCTCAAGGTATTGGCCGTGCAATTGCGATAGAGTTAGCTAGCTTAGGCTTAAAAGTCGTTGTTAACTATGCTAATTCTAAAGCAGCAGCAGAAGAGGTAGTAAAAGATATAATACGGAATGGAGGAGAAGCTATTGCTGTTCAAGCTAATATTGCTAACTTAGAAGATGTAAAAAAATTAATTGATAATACATTAAATAAATTTGGAAGAATTGATATTCTAGTCAACAATGCAGGGATCACACGTGATAAATTACTGTTAAGAATGAAGCTTGATGACTGGCAAACAGTTATTGATTTAAATCTCACAGGAGTTTTTCTTTGTACTCAAGCTGTTATAAAAACTATGCTTAAACAAAAAAACGGACGTATTATTAATGTTTCTTCCATAGTAGGTGAAGTAGGTAATCCTGGACAAGCCAATTATAGTGCAGCAAAGGCAGGTATATTAGGCTTTACCAAATCAGTTGCGAAAGAAGTAGCTAGCCGTGGCATAACAGTTAATGCGATTGCTCCTGGTTTTATTAAAACTAATATGACGAAAGATCTAGAAAAAGAAAACGTTTTACAATCTATTCCTTTAAAAAGGTTGGGAACTCCAGAAGAAGTAGCAGGGCTTACAAGATTTTTGGCAGTTGATCCCTCTGCAGCTTATATCACAGGACAAGTAATCAACATAGATGGTGGAATGGTAATGAATTAATTTAAGTTTTTCCAGACAGAATAATAGAATCAACTAAATATATAAATCATTTAAATTAACAAATGATTAAAAATAAATATTTTAGTATTCAAAAGTTATGGTATTGTTCTTTCATCACTCTTTGATAAATGTAATGCCTTTACCTTTAAATCAAATATAGTTATTATTAAGCGTGGTCTGCTTTATAACCAACAAATTAGCTTTTTATGTAGTGGCTATAAATCTGTAATCTATTAATTTTGTTCTAGTTGTGTGGTTTGTAAGGAGAGATAATGGGAAAAACTATAGACTTTAGTGGGCGGCCCTTTCATTTTATTGGTATTGGCGGAATTGGAATGTCTGCTTTAGCGCATATCTTGGCCAAGCGTGAGCTTCCTGTCTCTGGTTCTGATTTACGTTCAACTCATATTATTGAAAGATTACAAAAAGTTGGCGTTCATATTTTTAATCATCAAGAAGCGACAAATTTGGAACTATTTAGCTGTAATCAAAAGCAAGCTTTAAAAGAAATTCCTGCCTCTAATCATGAGAATAAAACTTTTCAAAACGAAAGTTTAGTTGTTAGTGAAGACGAATTATCATTAGAACAAAAATACTTACCTCAGGTTATTTGTTCCACAGCTATTACTAATGATAATTCTGAATATCTTGCAGCAAAAAAGAAAGGTTGTCCTGTTTTTCATCGTTCTGATATCTTAGCAGCCTTGATTAGTGATTATAAAAGTATTGGTGTAGCGGGGACTCATGGTAAAACAACGACTAGTAGTTTAATTGGTTATATGTTGCTTGAAGCAGGTATTGATCCTACGATAATTATCGGAGGTGAAGTAGATGCCTGGGATGGTAATGCTAGAATAGGTGCAGAAAAAGGATATCTTGTGGCTGAAGTAGACGAATCTGACGGCTCGTTAATTAAACATCATCCTCATATCGGTGTCATAACAAATATTGAGCTAGATCATCCAGACCATTATCAAAATTTAGATGATGTAATCAATACATTTCAAATTTTTGCAGCACAATGTGACATTTTAGTTGGCTCCCTTGATTGTGAAATTATTTCTTCATACCTTTCACCTCATATTACTTATAGTCTAGATTTTAATAAACAAGCAGATTATACAGTTAAGAATCTTGTTAATGATAATAAAGGGGCTAGGGCTGAAGTTTGGGAAAGAGGAATATATTTAGGAAAAATAAATTTAACTGTTCTTGGTAATCATAATGTTAGTAATACCCTTGCAGCTATCGCTGTAGGTAGAAAGATAGGTCTAGAGTTTTCTGTGATTGTAGATTCTCTATTAAATTTTCAAAGTCCAAAAAGACGTTTTGAAAAACGTGGTTATTGTAACGAAATTACTTTTATCGATGACTATGCCCATCATCCTAGTGAAATCAAAGCAACTCTGTCAGCGGCTCGCTCTAAAATCGATAATAAACTAGCTAATCGTATAGTTGTTATCTTTCAACCTCACCGTTATAGTCGTACTTTTGCTTTATTGGAAAAGTTTGCCACTTGTTTTAATGAAGCAGATTTAGTTGTTTTAACAGATATCTATAGTGCTGGAGAAATTAATACCAATAATATATATGGAGAAGATTTAGCGAAGGAAGTTAGCAAAAATCATCCTAAAGTACTCTATTTTCCATCTTTAGAAGATTTACCTCAAAAACTTCCTGAATTATTACAACCTAAAGATTTGGTTTTATTTCTAGGTGCAGGTAATTTAAATCAAATCATTCCTCATATCATTGATCTTTGTCGAACTAGTAAATAGTTAAAATTAGTTAGGTCATATTATATGTCTTTAGAACGGAACAATTTTTTGAGTTAGCAGTCGTGTTTCTCATATAATCTAATTAATTTAAATAGTTTATGACTCATCCATTTCCTTCTTTGTCTGGATATATTAAATCACATAGTGCCATAGGGAAGATTCATAGTAATATATCTTTAGCTCCCTACACTTCTTACAAAGTAGGTGGAGAAGCTCAATGGTATGCAGCTCCTCATAATTGGCAAGAATTACAAGCAACTTTCGAATGGTTCTCAAATAAAAATTTATCATTAACATTACTCGGAGCTGGATCTAATCTTTTAATAAGCGACAAAGGGATTAAAGGATTAGTGCTAAGCACACGTAATTTTCGTCACTATCAGTTTAATAACGATATAGGATGTGTCACAGTAGCTGCAGGAAGACCAATTGTAAGCGTTGCTTGGCAAGCAGCTAAAAAAGGTTGGTCAGGTTTGGAATGGGCTGTTGGCATCCCTGGAACAGTCGGAGGAGCCGTTGTTATGAATGCAGGAGCTCACAATCAGTGTATTGCTGATTTACTAGTTAATGTAGTCATCCTATCTTACGATGGTAAAGTTAAAACTTTAACACCTAAAGATTTAGACTATGGCTATAGAACTTCTTCTTTACAAAATGGAAAACATTTAGTTCTTGAAGCAACTTTTCAATTACAGCAAGGATTTACAAAAGAAGATGTAACGAGAAAAACACAACAAAATCTTCAAAAAAGAAGGAGTTCTCAACCTTATGATAAGCCTAGTTGTGGAAGCGTATTTCGCAATCCATCATCGCACTCTGCGGGATGGTTGATTGAGCAGTTGGGTCTAAAAGGATATCGAGTGGGTGATGCTGAAATATCTCATTGTCATGCTAATTTTATTTTAAATTGCGGACAAGCTAAAGCAGAAGATATTTTTCGGTTAATTCATCATGTTCAGGAAAAAGTGCAAGATCGCTGGTCATTAATACTTGAACCAGAAGTAAAAATCTTAGGAGAGTTTTCCACTCTTTAGTCTTGATAAGTAAAAGAATAGAAAAATTGTAACTATATGCAATATGAAGATTATTGGTAACCCATTTAATGTAACTAGGATCTTCTAGAAATTATATAACTTATGTGAGGATCAATATATTTCTCTCTTGAAGAGCTAACCCTCACAATAAGAGTTATCTTTTTCAATTTCAGTTTAAATTATTTAGCAAATTACTTCTGTCTAGTAATACGTTGTAAAGTATACAGTACTAAAAGATTTAACGTAACTTTTCTTTCGTCTATCATAAAAGATTCAAGAGTGCTAAGAAATTTATTATTATGGCCGAAGGAAAAGGCTTTTTGGCCATTAATACTTTCTTCAGGAAAATAAATTATGAACTGACGTTGACTATTACTCCAAGTACCGATAATTTGTGAGCAAGATTGATCTGTACTTGCTCCAACAATAGAAATCGGAGCTTTTGTAAAAGATAATTCTATATCAGTTAACCCTTCTTTATTTAAACTTTCTTTAAGAGTAGGTACAAAATGCTGCTCTATAAATTCAGTAAATGGTTTATCTTCAAGAGCAGGAGGTTTTTCCTTTTTCTCTTTTTTTTCTTTAGGCTGTGTCTCTTCTACCATGGCTTTTCCTTAATATTGTGACTGTGCCAGACAAAAAGATCTTACCATTTATATAGTAAGTTATGTTCCTATTTGAAAAAATAATTTTCTAAGGATAATTTGTTTATAAATTATTAAGTCTAATTTAATTAAGTCTTTCTACCATAAATATATAAAGCTATTGGTATATTTTAATAATAATAATTAAGCATTAAATTAAATCCAACTGATCCTTAATAACCTTGGCAATTTTAGAAGCTGCTCCAGATTCTCCTCTGATTTTTAGTAAATTACAATGAATTTGTTGTAATTTTGAGGGATTATTTATAAAGTCTAAAACTTTTTGAGCCACTTGATCAGGTTGTAATTCTCCAACTAGCTCAGGGACAATTTTTTCTTTTGCCCATATATTGGGCCATGCAAATAAGCGACCTTCTTTAATAACTTGCTTGTTTATAAATTTTGCGAACTTACTTCCGATAAATGGTAGATTAGATAAAATTCCTGGAACACCATCCCATGTCCTCATAGCATCTAATTTTTGTGTTGGAAGTAAAACAATCATCGGAACGCCTAAAGCCCCTAATTCCGCAGTATTAGCTCCTACAGTTGTGAGTGCGAGACAACATTTACGTAAATGAGAATGTACTGGAAAATCATTGATTAACTCTACTTCAGCTCCATTGTTAGTTTGTAAAAAGTATTTTTCGGTCTTATTAAAATTTTTAACTATTAGATTAGCTTCTACTCCTCCCATTTCTTTTACGAGAGGATTGGACTTGGATTGTGAGTAATAAACCAAATCTTGAATATTTAAAGTAGGGGCAACTGGAAGAATAAAATGAATATTAGGTCGTTTTTTGTAAATATAATCAGCGATCGCTAAGCAGAGCGGAACACCTTGAGTTAATTTACCTGATTTAGAGCCGGGCAAGAGAGCAATAACAGGACTATCAACCATTTTCAATATATCTAATGGAGTTGAAGTAAAATCTGCCATCAAATCCCCAACAACTACACATTTGTTTTGATATGTTTGTGGAACCTTTTTGATAACAGATTGATTCATTACAGCGAATTTATCAAGCCAGCGATACCATCTAGCTTCCCATTCTGCATAAGTTACTGACTTGTATCCTAACCTTTTACTAATAAGTAGAGTATAAAACTGATCACCACCCAAAAATAGGACAATCCCTTTTTCTCTCCAATCCCAGTTATCAGATGTTTTGCCAAATAATAAAAAAGGGAAAAAGAACTCACTAGATTGAACTCGATCTACCCCAATATAATTTTTAACAATATTATATTCTTGCCCTGTACTATGAGGACATGGAGATAACATTACTGAAATTCTGACTTGAGAAGAATCATTCCCAAAGAGATTACGCAAAGAAACCACAACAGGTCTAACCCAAGTAGTTATTTCTCCTGGGCCGTTTGAAAGTATTAGAATGTCAATCGGTTTCATTTTTCTTATTAACGATTTTAAGAGCAATTCTTAACGTATCTTCTCTTTAAAAACAAGGGCATTTCCGAATAAAATTACAGCTTACTTCATTCCATTTAAGAACCTAAGAATAAGTATTTTTATTCAGCTTATTATAGATATCGAGATAAAGTGATTGGCCTACAGTACTCGCCGCTGTTATTAGAATAGTTCTAATTGCCTGAATGTTACGCCCTCCTTTCCCATAAACTCGGCCTTTATCTACTTCATTGATAGCTAACCTTACCCAAACCTTTTGACTACTCTTAATCTTTTCGCAATCAACACTCAAAGATTTCGGAGATTCTAGTAAAGGCTCTACTAGAAATTCCACCAGTTTAGAATAGTTAGGAATTTTATAATTATGAAAATTGACTACATCACTAATGTTAAACATTAGTTTGTTCAAAAACTTTTTCTTTTTTAAGAATGGCTCTTACAGTATCGCTTGGTTGAGCGCCTTGATTTAAACGATTAACAATAGAAGGAATATCCAATCGTGTTTCATTAGTTCTAGGATTATAAAATCCTAGTTCTTCGATAGGACGTCCATCTCTACGAGCCTGGCTTTTTATTGCAACTATTCTATAACTAGCTTCTCGTTTTTTCCCAAATTTTTTCAATCTTAATTTAATCATCTTAATTTTATGTCCCTGTGTTTTGAATTGTATTGGTAAGTTTTTAACTCAAGTTAATCATTATATCATGATATTTTATCTAACGAGGCATACCTTGAATAACAGGTCTAATACCTGTACCATCAAATGGTCCTGGATTCCCTCCCCAGTTAAAGTCACTAATCCGTAAAGAAAGAGAACCAACCTTTAACACTGAATTATATCGCAATAATATACTATATGTACGGCGACTATATTCAATGAATAGATCAGTATTGATCTCACGATCTCTATCTATATTATACGAGCTTTGTACGCCAAGACGAACTGGACCATACAATTGTTGACTTATTCCCCAAGATAAAGTTTTTAAGTCCGCGAAACGATCAAACATAAAAGGAGAAGGATCTCCTCTAAGTGCTTGACTAAAACTAATATTAAACCCAGTATAGTCTAGAAATGGTTTAGAAAAATTACCAACTTGCCCAGATAATCTAATATTTCCCAGAATAGAGGGTTGAGAATCTCCATTACCATACAGACTTGTTACTCCCGTAACTCCAGTTGATAATACTAGAAAAGGTAATACTGGAGTTGAAGTATATTTCAAACCTTGTTCTGGATCAGGCGGAAGAGCTTTTCCATACCATAACAGAAATGGACGATTTAAAGATACAGCTCCTTGGAGTCGAGTTAAGCTAATTCGATTGTCACTAGAATTATGCCCTAACAAACTAAATCTATCTGTATCGGCGTTAACAGTTTGAAATGATCCTTGATAGCTTAACCTCAGGCCTGAACTATCTAAAGCAATATCAGGGGAAACGAGAAGGATTCCAGCACTACTTCTAACTGTTTGAAATCCTAAAGATCCATTAAAGAGACGTTCACGATAATTATATTCAAACCTCAAATCATGAGGACTATTTTGATTGCCAATCCTATATTGTGCAAAACTTTTAACTCTTAGGCGATCCTCTATATCATCAAACTCTAGGCTTGTAAGAGAAGTTCTGGCAAAGAATGTAGTTTTTTCATTTAAATTAGCATTAATTTCATTAACAAAACCGAAAGCAGGAGGACTTACTATATCAATATCATCTTTATCTTCCTGAAATAAATCTGTGTTCTGATCATCAACAGTTAATCCTCTAGGAAAAGCTCCTTTTTGAATATAGTATTGAGGTGTCACTTCCCAGTTTACTGTATCTGTATCGATAATATTAAATCCTCTCTCTACGAATAGTCCTCCTCTATCCCGGTCATCAAAACCAAAAGAGAGAACTCCTGGTTGGCGATCTCTATGATCAAATATGAGACGGTCTTGAGTTGGAAAAGAGTTGGTTTGATCAAGAACAACTCTTGAATTAGTAAGTTTTACTTCATCTACCAGAGGAGCTATGTTTCTATAAGTAGCCGTTTCAGCACGGACTTCAACTTCAGGAGGAGAAAATGGGTCATTAGTTAATCTAGCATTCATAGCTTGCCAGCCATCAGCATCAAATTCTATTCGTTCTGCTTGAAAACGGATTCTATTAACTTGTCCTCCATTCCGACGTCCTACATTAGCCCCCATATTTTGAATATTATCTTCTTCTAATGATAATCCGAACGAATAACTTATTCCTTCTGCTCTGGTAATTTTTTGCAACGGTTGTTCGAGGGCTAATCTTTCATTCAGAATTTGATTAGGAATTAAATTACTATCAGCGGCAGTAGGTAAAGTAGGAGTGAAATCTTGCCCTGTAGTAGGTTGATATATTTGGCCACTCGCATTAATAACGACTCCACTATCTTGAACAAAATAATATTCAAACCTTTCTCCTCTTAATGTCTGCTCCCCTCGATCTAGTACTACATTGCCTTCAGCCACGGCAAACCTGTTAGGAAGATTTATCCACAACCTATCAGCCAACAAGACTCCATTGGTAAAGCGCATGATGACTTTCCCTTCTGCATATACTACTTCTTTCTCAGAGTCATATTCCTGCCGATCTGCGATTAGTTCTATTACTCCAATTATTTTTTGGGGAACAGGTTTAGATATAGTTTTAATTTGTTGGGCTATATATAATTTATTTTTTATAGGCGAATTAAGATTTAACTGCTCTGATTGATAATTTTTTGAACGAAAATTTAAAAATGGAAATTTTTCTTGTTCATCAAGATTTTTATTTACATTAAAAGTTTGTTTTTTCCGTAATCCATCAGCACTCTTTCTAAGTGATTGTGGAGGGATAATTTTTTTTCTTTGAGTAATTTTATCTAAATTGTCAATATCTTTTTCTATTGATAAGGATAATAAAGAATTTTTTGAATCAGAAAAGTTTTGCAGATCGAACGATTGACTTCTAAAGCCATTAAAGTCCGTTTCAAAAACCGTTGTACCCTCTAAACCATTTAAATTAACTGGCTTAGAGCTATATTTTTTTGAATCAATTAACAGTGGGTCGATATTCAAAAATGGCTCGAATTGCTTCTCTGCATGAGTAACAATTGATTGGGATTGGATTGGTAGATTAGGTGGTGGAACAAATGAAAGCATCTTAATTGATAATATCAAGCTCAAGGGTTTAGGAACCAAGTACTTGCAGCGTGATAAGAGGAGATGAGTAGGAGCAGACTATGTCTCATTCTTATACGTTTTACCCATCTAAGTTAACACAACCTTGTTTAAACTAACCTAAAATCAGATCTTATTCAAAGTCTTTTCAGTTAAAAAAGGAAATTAAGTAACAAAATGGACAAAATTAGTTACTTAAAAAATGAATATAGTATTCATTCTTGTGAAAATAGTATACGTATAGTCAACTTTTTTAATATTTGTAAAACAAATAATTGCCTTATAAAATTTTCAGTAAAACGGTACGGTTGTATTTTTTAAAAAATTGAAATTTCTGACCTTAACATATCTTAAAACTTCTAAATATAAAAAATTTAAATAATTTGATAAGTAAAACTTAAAGTAGACCAGACTTGGACATCAAGATTATAGGTATCAGAATTTGACGTGATCATCTTATTTATTTTCAAGCTAGCTGTATTCAAATCCTCTAAAAGTGCTTTGGCTATGCTTAGTGGATCATCAAGAATAATCATTTGATCTTTTTGGCTTTTAAATTCTGGTATTTTTTTTAAAGCTTGCCAAGTATTATAGAAAGGATATATTGAAGAAATTGATAAAATTTGTTCCCATCCTCTAGTACTAGAAGTTGTCCAGGTTAGACCGCTAGAACTAGAAGGAATAATATTTTTCATTCCAGGTTCTAAAAAACTTGCATCTTGAGTATCGCATTCTATTTCTTTTTCATGGGCAGGAATATAAGCGGTTACTTTACCATTACTACTAATTCCGATAATTATAAAGTCAAGAGTCTTATTGCCTTGGTTTTGTATACAACAACGTAAACGAGTACCTCTAGCAATTTTAGGCAGCCCTTGGAGATTATATACCTCATGAGAATTGTTCTCAATTTTGTCTATTTGAGAAGTAAACGTTTTATTTCTATTGGTTTCTCGTCTATCTATTGGATAAGGATCAGGATTAAGTCCCTCGAGATTAATAGAAAAAAGTAACTTTGAAGAGTTTTCATTAACAGTCAATCTTAGTAGCTTAACTGCTAGAAGATTTTCTAAATTTGGACGTAGCCTTTCAACAGAAGATTTTATAGCTTCTCCAGTCTTTCCTGAAGTATTAGGTATCTGAACACCACCTGGTAAGAAAAGTCCATACTTTGACTTTTCTGATGAATTTAAAGTAGTTAGATTAGAAGATGAAGAAGTAAATGAAGCCAGTAATCCTAAAATACAATCAACTGGCTCCTCATCACTGGCTATGCCTGCAACTGTGTCAATTGCAGAAAAAGCACTAGTGGCATCTACTCTTTCAATTCTTTGTAACTTTGGATCAAGGGCAACAGTTAATCCTATTATTTTTGGTAAGCAACGAACTGATTCCTGTAGGAATTTACCTGTTAAGTCAGTTTGACGACTTGTTGTTCCTTTAAAGATCTGCCGTACTTTTCCTTTCAAACCATCACGAGAATGTAGTTGAAAAAAAGACGATGAAGTGGAAGAAATATTATGAAAAATAGAATTTAATCCATAATGCCTCAAGATGTTTACTGAGAATCCAGTAAAAATAACTTGAATATTATCAAGATCTTCAGCGGAACTAACCAGAACCTCTGCTCCTTGAAGGTTGGTTGGCAAAAGATAATATGCAAATAGAGATTGCTTAATATTACTTTGTTGTTCTGGCTGCTGATTTTCTCCCATAATTGGAAGAATTTCCTCTGTAGCTTTATTTAAAACTATATTAATCCGACTAGCGGGGGTAACTGACCACAAATATTGAGTCAATGCGTACGTAAAAAGTCCTACGCTAAAATTTCCCCCTTTAATTTCTGTAGCAATTTGCCCCTTCCTAGCAGCAGACAAAATAGTTCCATAATTAGCTGAAATTTTACTATTTTGAATTTTATTTTTTAATTCTGCTTGCCAAACTAACTCATCTATATTGGCTTCCGGAAACTTATATGGCAGAGAACGTACTCTTAAACTTCCTTGATTAATCTCTCCAGTACTACAGTAACTAGTATCAAAAACCATAGTTAGTTTTTCTGTATCTATCAGTTTTCCTAGTAAAAATAATGTTTCTTCAAGAATATTATTTGTGATAGTTATATTTTTATTTGATTGATTATCTTCACTAGGAATAATTCCTTGAGCTAAAATTGGATAGTTGGCAACACCAGGTATCGTATTAGGGGAATTTGAAGGAATTTTAACTTGTGCACCATAGCCACTAAAATGAACTAAAGCAACATCACCTGGCTTAGCTTGATTTACTAGATGTTCTAGGAAAGCATTTTTAATACCTTGGCGGGTTGCTTGTTCATTAGATAGGATAAGAATGTTTTTTGGATGAAAGCCAAAGCGATTAATCAACAAATCTTTTTGCCTTTCAATATCAGTTAAACAACCTTTTAATCCAAGATTTTTAGTATAAGTATTAATACCTATTAATAAAGCTAACTTACGATCTGTGGGTTCTGCCAGTACCTTGTGGTACTTATAAAGTCTACTATTGTAGCTTGGCCATATAATACTTCCCTGAGCAATTCCCCAGGTGAGTAAGGTCTGTAAAAAAGTTCGTCGATCCCATTTCATGGTTTCTATTTGCTCTCTTGGGGAAATAATGCTATAAAAATTACTCTAAAATGTATGGATTGAATTACATATTGTAATTATAGCGTTTTTAAGGAATCAATTGAAAAATTAATAATAATCTTTATTTTAATTTCCTTAAACTACTCATATTAATTTTTCATTGCTTTTATAAGTTCTTTAGCAACTTCAGGACGGGAAAACTCTATAGGTGGCATATTTCCTTTCCTTAACATTTCTCTAACTTTAGTTCCTGATAAATGAACTCGATCTTCTTCTTTACTTGGACTTGTCTTGCTAGTAGCCATTTGTTGAGTCTTTTTACAATAAAAAGCATGTTCGAATTTCATAGGAAGAATACCTAAGGCGCTTGAATCAAACTCGTTGAAAATCTCTTGAGCATCATAAGTACCATAGTAATCACCAACACCTGCATGGTCTCGACCTACTATAAAGTGAGTACAACCATAATTTTTGCGTATAATTGCGTGAAATATAGCTTCTCTAGGTCCTGCATATCGCATAGCTGATGGATTAATAGCTAAAGTAACTCTTTCTTGAGGGAAATAATTATCTATCATGATTTCATAACATTTCATTCGTACATCTGCAGGAATATCATCACTCTTTGTAGCACCAACCAGAGGATGTAAAAACAAACCATCCACTACTTCTAAAGCACATTTTTGAATATATTCATGAGCTCGATGAATTGGATTACGTGTTTGAAATCCAACGATAGTAGACCATTTTTTTTCTTGGAATAATTTTCTAGATTCTTTAGGATCGATCTGATACTTTGGAAAAAGTTTATGGCTATTTCTTTTTAATAACCATACAGGTCCAGCTAAATTAATTTCTCCTTGTCCATATAATACCTGAACTCCAGGATGTTTCTCGTCTTCAGTTTTATAAACTTTTATTGCTTCTTTACTTTTCTGATATTTATATTTTTGAGTTAATTCTAAAACTCCAATAAATTCACCATCTGAATTATCTAATCTAATCAGGTCTCCTTCTCTAAAACAATTTGCAACTTCTTCTTTAACAGGTAAAGTGATTGGAATTGACCAAGGAGTTCCGTTACTTAAATGCATATTTTCAACTACTGATCGATAATCTTCTTCTTCCATGAAACCTGTGAGAGGGCTAAATCCTCCAATTGCTATCATAACGAGATCAGAGACAGCACGCTCATCTAATAGTAGTTTTGGTAAGTTATTTTGTTGGGATAAAAACTCTTCTCTTTTGTTTAAAGGTGCAATGCAATCAATTAATTGACCACCATGAGGTAAAATAATGCTTACTTGTGTCATTTTCAAAATTAGAATTTAACTTACAAAGTCTATCCTAACAGGCTCTGAGAATCTTTGGCTTATATCAGCTAAATAAAGTAATATAGTGAAAATTATATTACTTTATTTAGCTGATATAAATAAGTTTCTAACTTCATAATGTTGTTGATTTTTACTTTTTAAAAATTTATTAAAACCTTGTTCAAACTAATATTAAATATTTATAATTAAAACATCAGGCTTTATCATTGAAGATTTAAAAAAAGTGTTTCTCTTTAGTATAAAGAAGATAAATCTACCTACAAAAAATATAGAATATGATTATACAAGGGTTTTGGAAAAGGTCATATCAAGCAAGAAAGCTAATAACCCTATCATTTCTCAGTACTTATTTGGTATTAATCACAGGTTGTAATAAACAATCAGAATTAACATCTTCTTCTGCATCTGAAAATAATAGTGATCGTATAACTATTGGCACAATTTCCCAGCCTCGTACAATAGATCCAGCAGATAATTATGAATTATCTGGAATGATGATTATCTATAATCTAAGTGATACTCTTTATACTTATGAAGTAGGCACTACTAAGTTAAAGCCGCAATTAGCTACAAAGATGCCCACTATAAGTAAAAATGGTCTTGTTTATACTATCCGCCTCAGGAAAGGAGTTAAATTTCATGATGGTACAGCCTTTAATTCAGAAGCAATGGCTTTTTCACTGGAAAGGTTTATGGCTAATGGAGGAAAACCTTCTTTTTTATTAACTAATACTATTGAAAAAATAGAAACTAATGGAAAGTATGAATTGATCATTACATTAAAAGAGCCTTTTTCTGCTTTTCCTGCTCTTTTGGCTTTTCCTGGAATTTGCGCAGTATCTCCACAAGCTTATCAAATAGGTAAAGGAAAATTTGTTCCAAACAATTTTGTTGGAACGGGGCCATATAAATTAAAAAAATTTCATACTGGTTTATTACAATTAGATACTTTTGATAACTACTGGGGAGAAAAGCCTAAAAATCAAGGTATTAATTTACAAATATATTCTAATAATGCAGCGAATCTTTTTAATGCTTTTCGTACTAAAAGTATTGATATTGCTTATCAGTCTTTAACTCCAGAACAAGTTGAAAATTTAATAAAGGAATCTCGTGCTGGAAAGGGTAAAGTTATCGAAAATATAAGTACAAATATTACTTTTATGGCCCTAAACGTTAACTCAGAATTTACTAGTCAAAAGGTTATTAGAAAGGCAATTGCAACATTGATAGATCGCGAGCTATTTAATGAACGTATTTTCAAAGGACAAAGCGAACTTTCATACACCATGATACCAAAATCTTTTAATGTTTCCCGACCTGTCTTTAAAGATATATATAATAATGTAGCTGAAGCAAAACAACTTTTGATTGAAGCAGGATTCTCTAGGAAAAATCCTGCCACCATTGAAATATGGTATTCTTCTGATTCAGCAGAAATGAGCCAAGCAGCTGCTATTCTAAAGAGCTTAGCTAAAAGAGATTTTGGAGGATTGCTAAAATTTATTCCTAACAATATATCTTCAGTAGCTTTCTTTAAAAACTTAAGTTTAGGTTCTTACCAATCAATTCTCTCTAATTGGTACCCAGACTTTTTAGATGCAGATAACTATATTTATCCGTTTTTAAATTGCATTAAAGGTACAGCAACGCAAAATTGCATAGAAGGGAGTTCTCAAGTCCAAGGCTCTTTTTATCATAATGAAAAAATTAACCAATTAATTACTCAGCAAAGAAAAACGTTAAACTCGACAGAAAGAGAAGAAATTTTTGTTAAAATTCAAAAAATCCTAGCAGAAGACGTTCCTTACATACCTCTTTGGCAAACTAAAGAATATGCATTTATTCAAAATGATATTAATGGAACAATTTTTAATTTGAATCAAACATTTCCATTTTGGAAAATTACTCGCTCTAAGATTGAAAAAGTGGTGAAATGATTTTTCATTCGCAAGCTAATATATAAGTAATATTTGATTGTTTTTTACAGGACCATATTCTAAAAAAGTAATTAACTTTTGACCATAATTTAAATTATTTCAGTTTTACTTTACTGTGTATATATCGACTTATATAAAATATAAAATTAATGAAAAACTATAGCAAAATTGTAATCCAAGATTGTAAGGATGAGCTTGTTCCCATTCCTTTAGAGTATTTTTCCGTCCAAGATCCACATCCTTACAAAAAATTAGGAGCCATATATGGAGGTAAATCACCTTATTATTTGCGCTCCATGGTTTTAGAATCTTTAAAAAGTGCACAAAACTATTTACAAAATAAGTATGAAGGATGGAAGCTTCACATTTTTGATGCTTATCGCCCCATAAACGTACAACAGTTTATGGTGGATTATACTTTTTCTCACTTAACAAGAGAACAAGGACTAAATTCCAAGAAACTATCTATTTTAGAAAAAAGAAATCTTCTTAACCAAGTTTATAAAATTTGGGCTGTTCCCTCTAAAAAATATACTTCTCCACCACCGCACAGTACTGGAGCAGCAATCGATTTAACCTTAGTTAATTCTAAAGGATGTTTACTAGATATGGGGTGTGAAATTGATGATTTATCTAAAAAATCACATCCTTTCTATTATTTTCACAGTAAAAGTTCTATGGAAATAGCTTATAACGAGAGAAGAGAAATATTAAACAAGATTATGAGTAATTATGGATTTGTACGACATCCGAATGAATGGTGGCATTTTTCTCTTGGAGATCAGATGTGGGCCTGGCAATCTAATAGAAAAATTGCTTACTACGGTAGAATTTAACCTGTTAAAGAAGAAGTTATAATTTCAAATATTCTAAACTATTTAATAGCAAAGAAAGTTTAACAAAATCTCATGGCTTTGCTTTGATTATAGACTTCTTTACAATTTAATTACTTGATATACTGACTTTATTAAGTAGTCTAAAGACAAATAATTATCAACGCACTATAAACCATAGCCCTTTTTCTGTTATTTGTGCTACGATGAAATCTCTGCGGATATGGTGGAACGGTAGACACGCACGCTTGAGGGGCGTGTGGCTTAGGCCATGCGAGTTCAAATCTCGCTATCCGCATAAAGCTTTTCAATATTCTAGTACTAAGAATACATTAAAAGAATTCAACAAATTCAAACATTCAGAGATTATAAATATAGACTTATGAGTCAACTTATAGGCGTCCTAACATCTTATCTCTAAAATGTTTAATCTGATCTCTGTATTTTGCTGCTAATTCAAAGTCTAATTGATTTGCAGATTTTTCCATTTTAGATTCTAACTGTTTGATTAACTCAGGTATTTTATCTAAAGATATTTCTTCTATATGATCACAGATTTCTTCAAGTTTCTCGGTATCTAAACTGCGAGAAATATCAAGGTAGTTTAAGATAGAATTATTGCGCTCGCTAATTATAGATTTAGGGATAATATTATTTTTATCATTGTATGATGATTGTATGTGTCTTCTTCTTTCCGTTTCTTCTATAGCTTTAATCATACTATCTGTAAGTTTGTCCCCGTATAAAATAGCTTGACCATTAATATGTCGAGCTGCACGTCCAATAATCTGGATTAAAGATTTTTCACCTCTTAAAAAGCCTTCCTTATCTGCATCTAATATAGCTACTAAAGAAACTTCTGGTAAATCTAGCCCTTCCCTAAGCAAATTAACCCCAATTAAAACATCAAATTCTCCGTTTCTTAAATCTTGTAAAATTTCAATACGTTCAATAGATTTGATTTCAGAGTGTAGATATCTAACTTTAACTTCTCTTTCTTGAAAATATTCAGTTAGGTCTTCTGCCATACGTTTTGTTAAAGTGGTAACTAGAATTCTTTCCTGTCTCTGTACTCTATCTTTAATTTCTCCTAATAAATCATCCACTTGATTTTTTGTAGGTCTTACAGATATCTTTGGATCAAGTATACCTGTTGGTCTAATTACCTGTTGAATGACTTTATCCTCTGACTTTTCAAGCTCCCATTCACCAGGGGTAGCAGAGACAAAAATACACTGATTAACTTTACTCCAAAATTCATCTGATTTAAGAGGGCGATTGTCAGCTGCACTTGGAAGACGAAAACCATGATCTATTAAAACTTTTTTTCTTGCTTGATCGCCATTATACATCCCTCTAATTTGCGGTATTGTTACATGAGATTCATCTACGACTAATAACCAATCTTTGGGTAAATAATCAATTAAACATTCTGGAGATTCTCCCGATTCTCTTCCTGCTAAGTGGCGAGAATAATTTTCAACACCATTACAATATCCTACTTCACGTAAAAGTTCTAAGTCATAGCGTGTTCTTTGACTTATACGTTGTGATTCTAATAATTTCCCGGCTTGTTCAAAATTAACAATTTGTTGTTCTAATTCTTCAGCAATAGCTTTACAAGAGGCATCTAGTCTATCTTTTCGCGTAACAAAATGACGTGCCGGATAAATATTAATCTTTTTAAGATCTTCTAAAATATCTCCTGAAACTGGATGTAAGTATCGAATACTATCAACTTCATCTCCGAAAAATTCGATTCTAATAACTCGATCTTCATAAGCAGGAACAATTTCCAAAATATCTCCTTTAACTCTAAATCGTCCTCTTTTCAACTCCATGTCATTTCTGGAATATTGAACATTAACCAAGTCTCTGAGAAGTTGACGTTGATTAATCTCTCTTCCTACTTCTAGGGGAATAGAGGCTTTTAGATATTCAGAGGGCATTCCTAATCCATAAATACAACTAATAGATGCGATAATAATGACATCTTGTCGCTCAAATAATGAGCGAGTAGCTGAATGTCTTAACATATCTATCTCGTCATTAATTGAGGCACTTTTTTCAATATAAGTGTCACTGAGAGGAATATAAGCTTCAGGTTGATAATAGTCATAATAACTAATAAAATATTCCACAGCATTATTAGGGAAAAAATTTCTTAATTCATTACATAATTGGGCAGCCAAGGTTTTATTATGAGCTAGGATCAAGGTCGGTTTTTTGATTTTGTCGATTACTGAAGCAATGGAAAATGTTTTACCTGTTCCAGTTGCTCCTAGCAAGGTCTGAAATTTATTTCCTTCCTTTAAGGATAATATTAATTCTTCAATAGCCCTAGGCTGATCTCCTGTTGGCTTAAAAGGTGCCTTTAACTGAAACATAGAAACATTAATATCGTAATCTACTAATTATTGAATAGCCACTAATCTATTATAACTATTGTTAATATTTTTTAATACTCTTTTTTGATAAAAAAATTTTCTTTTTTTATTGTAAGAATAAAGATTGTGAGAAGATATTTAGTTTTTATTATTTATATAATTAAAATTAATATCTAGAGATAATTTAATCTTATACTTTTTTATATCACTTTTCAGATTTCCTCCTTAGCTCTACACTTTATTTAAGAGATGATTGTGAGGTGTGTGTGAAGAAAGTATTGGCAATTATATTAGGAGGTGGTGCAGGTACTCGTCTATATCCTTTGACTAAGTTAAGAGCAAAACCAGCTGTTCCTCTTGCAGGAAAATATCGTTTAATTGATATACCAATTAGCAATTGTATTAATGCAAAAATACAAAAAATTTACGTTCTAACTCAGTTTAATTCTGCTTCATTAAATCATCATTTAACCCATACATATAACTTTGGTCCTTTTAGTGGTGGATTTGTAGAAGTCTTAGCAGCACAACAAACAAAAGAAAATCCAAGTTGGTTTCAAGGAACAGCTGATGCTGTACGTCAATATCTTTGGTTATTTAATGAATGGGATGTCGATGAATATTTAATATTATCTGGAGATCATCTTTATCGTATGGATTATGATGATTTCATCAAACAGCATAGAATCACTGGCGCTGATATTACTTTAGCTGTAGTTCCTGTAAATAAAACAAGAGCTTCTTGTCTTGGCCTGACAAAAATTAACAATCAAGGTAAAGTCATTCGTTTTTTTGAAAAACCTTCGGAAAATGAATTAAATCAAATGCAATGTAAATCTTCAATTTTAGGTCTAAGTAAAGAGCAAGCAATAAAAAAACCTTACATGGCATCAATGGGAATTTATGTATTTAATAAAAAGGTGTTAACACAGCTTCTTGAAAATAATCCAGAACAAACTGATTTTGGAAAAGAAGTTATTCCGAATGCCGCAGTACAATACAATCTTCAAGCGTACTTATTTGATGGGTACTGGGAAGATATCGGAACTGTCCAAGCTTTTTATGAAGCTAATTTAGCTCTTAATCATCAGCCAAATCCTGCGTTTAGTTTTTATAACGAACAATCTCCTATATATACCCATGCACGTTACCTACCTCCTACTAAAGTTTTTGATTCTCATATTACAAAGTCAATGATTAGCGAGGGATGTATTATCAAAAAATGTCGTATTCATAATTCCATATTAGGAATTAGAAGTCGTATCGAAATGAATTGCCATATTGAAGACACGATGATAATGGGAGCAGATTTTTATGAATCTTCAACTGTTAATAGTTCGTATAGTAGTCCTAAGGAAATTCCTATAGGTATAGGTAAAAATAGTTTGATTAAACATGCAATTATTGATAAAAATGCACGTATTGGTGAGAATGTAATTATTTTAAATAAAAATGATATACAAGAGTCTAGTCGTGAAGATGAAGGATTTTATATTTGTGACGGAATTGTTGTAATTATTAAAAATGCAGTTATTCAAAGTGGAACAGTGATATAACAAAATAAGTAATTAATATAACTTGTAGTATTTTAAATTATTTTGTAAGGTTACTTTTAATATATTCAATTTTTACAATATGAAATACTATGATAACTGATCTAAAAAATTTTACTTACATTTATTGAGAATAAAGTTACATAGCTTATTTTTATACAAAAATCATCTTAATTTTTTTGTTATATCAATTATTACCAATAATTCGTTGATGCAGAATACTTATATCTTTCTCAAAGAATTAAATAAAATAAACATATTATATTTATTCTTTTATTGCTTCAATAATTTGAGAATAATAAAATTTAGTACTAGTCATTCCTGTTCGTTGAATCTTAAAACCGTTTTGTTTTAAAGTCTGTATTATCATATCTTTATTGTGCTGGTATGCACGAGTTGTTTTACTAGGGCCAGGAAAAAACTCACCAATTTTTTTAAGAACAGTTAAGTAAAAAGTTTTAGGAGCAAAACTTAAAATTATTCTAGAATTAGTTAGCGAAGCTAGGTGATTAATCATTTTAGCTGCATTATCAGAAGGATAATGAATTAGAACATCAAGACAAATTGTTGTATGAAAGTTGCCCTTTAATGTTTCTAAATCTTGAACATAAAAGTTAATGGTATCAGTGTTTTCTAATATATCATTTGCTCTTTTTCTCGCTTCCGTAACCATTTTTTCTGAAATATCACTAGCACTAACTATCGCACCTTCTTTTACTAAAGGTATACTTAAACTACCTACACCACATCCAGCATCACAAATTACTAGTCCAGATAAATCACCATCCGATTTTAGCCATTTTAATACTGTGTCAATAGTTTGTTGATGTCCAAAGCGAATGTCTTCTTGGACTTTATTGACCTTCCCATTGCCGTAAATATTCTGCCATCTGTCAAATCCTATAGCGTTAAAATAGTTTTTAACAATAGTTTTATCATCGGTATTGATCTTCATAGTTTATTCTAAGTATTATTAATTAAAAAACAATCTGCTTTAACCTAAGTTAATGTTCTTAACATGTAATCTTACCTTAAATTTAAAATATATTATAAAGTCTCATTTAATTTAATAATAAAAAATTAAAGAGTAAATTCTTTATGAATTAATTTTTTATTATTAATATATTTTCACTTATATACATCCAGTAAAAAGCATATATGATTAATTTTTCTAAGTACTATGTCTTGAACGAATATCTAATATTTAAAAATGCTTGTCAAAGCGTTTAGTTCTATATACAATCCTAATCACCACCCATAGTGGTATCAATGCTATTAGTATAGTTGCCAAGGCTAGATTAAAATAATTATTAATAAACAAGAGAGTCGTGCAAATTAATAATGAACTAGTAAAAATTCCAAAAATAGTTGCAATTTGTATCATCTTAAGTTGACGCAAAATTCTATTTGATTCAGCTGAACGAACTTCTAATTTTATATCACCTTGATCTAACTTTTTAAGTGTAGTATTAATATGATTTGGTAAACCTAAAGTCTCGTTACCAAGTTCTATCATTTGGCTAGAAAATTGATTTAGTAAGTGATTATTAGTGTTTTGACTAGAAGAATTTATCAAATCTAAAATAAAGGGCTTGGCAATTTCCATAAAGTCAAAGTCAGGGTCTAATCCTTTCCCAACACCTTCTAACATGGAAAAAGCTCGGATAACAAAAGTAAATGTAGCAGGAAATCTTAAAGATTGGTTATAAGCAATTTCATACAAGTCGTCACCTATAGCACTGATAGATTGTTCTTGCATAGATTTATTCATGAAATTATCTAGCATGAACTGTATAGAGCGGCGAATTGGACCAATATCAACTTTGGGGTCTAATATATTTAATTCAATTAAAGAAAAGATTATTTTGTCACTATTTTTTTGAGTGATAGCAATAAACGTATTCATTAATTTTTTATTAAGATCAGGCTCAATAGTCCCCATCATTCCAAAATCATAGAAGATTAAGGCTCCGTCTTTACTAATTGCAATATTTCCAGGATGAGGATCGGCATGAAAAAATCCATCCTTAAGTATCTGATATAAATAAGCTTCTGCATTTAATCTAGCTAATATTTTGCGCTCCAACCTTAAAGCTTCTAATTCTTTATAGTTATTAATTTTGATTCCAGGAAGATACTCTAATGTTAAAACACGAGAAGCAGTGTATCTCCAATAAACTCGTGGTACTTTTACCCAATTTCTATTACGAAAGTTACGTCGAAAAGTGTCTGCATTTCTTCCTTCCTTAAGATATTCTGTTTCTAGCCAAAGAATTTTATAACATTCATTATAAATACCAATCCAATCTCTTCCTCGACCCCAGCTAGGATGATTTTGAAAATAATAGGTAATTTTTTTAAGGATTGCTAAATCAATAGTAAATAACTTTGTAAGACCAGGACGTTGTACTTTAACAACAACTTCTTCTCCTGAATATAATATGGCTTTATGAACTTGTCCAAGGCTTGCAGCTGCTATAGGAAGAGCATCAAAGTAATAAAAGATCTGAGATAAAGGCTTTCCTAGATCATTTTCAATAATTTTTTTTACTTCATCATAGTCAAAAGCAGGAACTTCATCTTGGAGCTTTGATAATTCTTCTACATATTCAGAAGAAAAGAGATCAGCACGCGTTGAAAAAAGCTGTCCGATTTTAATAAAAGTTGGACCTAGATCTAGTAATTTTTCTCGTATCCAAATTGCTAATATTTTTTTTCTCTTAATTAATTTTTCTTGGGTCCATCCTCCTCTATAGCTAATTTTTTTCTTATTAAGCCACAGTTTAAACATGAAAGATAAGAAAAATAACCAAATATCTAAACGACGGCGGTTACTAGAATAATTATTACTATTCCAATGGTATTTTTTTCTTTTCGTAGATAACTTTATATGTATAGAACTAGCTTTTGTAGGTAAGGCAGACACTCAATTTATTTTATATTTAGTTTTACATGTAAGAATTCTGAAAATTAAAGTTTTTAATTTTGATAATTTTTTAATTCAACTTTAAGACGAGCAATTTCTGCCCTTAGATCATCAATAGTTTCTTGAAGATCTATTGATGAAAAATCATTTACAGTGGCATTACTAAAATCATCTTGCGTGAAATTTGTTTTTGCACGAGTTTGTACTTCTTGAACAAAATCATTTAAAATCTCTTTTTGTTCAGCATTTAATTTGCTTAGCTCACTAAGCGTATTAGTTAAAGATTCTTCAATTTTTTCACTAAGTACTTCAGCAAATGCTCGACCTAGGAAAAAGGCATTAAGAACAGAATTATTCATTTGATAAATTTTTTAATAATGGCTTCACATTAAATTATATCCTGGTTATTGAAATTCTGTCAGTTATCATTTTTTTGATAGCTGACTTCAAAATAGAGAGTAATCTATTTAACATAATATATTTTTTGAATATATTTATTATCTCTGTTATTGAAAAACAATGACTTGTTAATGAAGTTTTAGACTTTTACTAAGTGAATCTTATATTATTATTTTTAATAGATTTTTTAAATATTCCTATTTAAAAAAGATGAGAATAAAAATATATCTAATTGTCAAGTAGTTATCTAATTTAGGACCAAATAGTTACAGCGGCTAGACAGATAAATATTAATAACAATAGTTACTGTTGCTTATATTTTTATCGACTTTATATGTTCCAAGTATATTATCGTTTCCAAAAACATGGAAAATAACATATAAAATAGAAACCAGTTAACATTTAATAAATAAATGCAACAACTAGCTTTTAATTTATAAAAAATTAATGAATCATTATGCTTGACCATCAATCAATTTTAAATGCTTTACAACCTGTTCAAGATCCGGAGTTAAAAAAGAGTTTAGTAACTCTTAATATGATTCGCAATGTCTCAATAAAAGATAGTACGGTTGAATTTACCTTAGTATTAACCACTCCAGCGTGCCCTTTAAAAGAACTAATTATTCAAGATTGTGAAAAAGCATTAAAAGAATTACCAGAAGTTCAAGAGGTTAAAATAAACGTAACATCAGAAACTCCAGTGCAAAAAGCTTTGCCTACCCAACAGTCTATACCAAATGTAAAAAATATAATTGCTGTTTCTAGTGGGAAAGGAGGTGTTGGCAAAAGTACTGTAGCTGTTAACACTGCAGTTGCTTTAGCGCAAATGGGAGCTAAAGTTGGCTTACTTGATGCTGATATTTATGGACCTAATGCACCTACTATGCTCGGAGTAGAAGACTATCAGGTTACAGTTGAAAAGAGACCAGAAGGGGATATCTTAGAACCTGTTTTAAGTAATGGCATAAAAATGGTATCAATGGGTTTTTTAATTAATCCTGGTCAGCCAGTAATCTGGCGTGGTCCTATGTTAACCGGAATTATTCGTCAATTTTTACATCAAGTCAATTGGGGATCACTTGACTACTTAATTGTTGATATGCCTCCTGGAACAGGAGATGTTCAATTAACTTTAGCACAATCAGTTCCTATGGCTGGGGTCGTTATTGTTACTACACCACAAAATGTCTCTTTGATAGATGCATATCGTGGAATTAAAATGTTTGAACAGCTTAAAACCAATATTTTAGGTATTGTAGAAAACATGAGTTATTTTATCCCTCCAGATTTACCTGATCATTCTTATGATATTTTTGGATCTGGTGGAGGGATGAAAGCATCACAGGAACTACAAATTCCTTTGTTAGGACTTATCCCCTTAGAAATTTCTCTTAGACAAGGTGGAGATAATGGAGTACCTATTTTAATATCACATCCACAATCAGCGTCGGCCAAAGCTTTGAAACTTATTGCTCAAAAAATTGCTGGCAAAGTATCAATGATGGCTTTAGCGTAAATTAAATAACAATATTTTATTCTATCTGAACTTTCAAATTTTTGACTTAGAAAAATATATTATTTATGTAAGTAATTATTGTAATTATTATGCCAAGGCCACAAAGATACAATTTTCAAAAAAAATATAAACACTTTCTTTCTTCATGTTTATCTATTTTTTTTGAAATTGATTGGTTATTATTAATACTTATAGTTAGTTTAACTAGTTTAGGAGGACTAACTATTAAAAGTACAGAGATCAATGAAACTTCTACTAACTATCTACAGCACTTGTTATCAGGAAGTATTGGTTTTGTCATAATGCTTTCAATAGCTAGATTTAATTATAAAAATTTAATGATATGGCATTGGCTAATTTACTGTCTGACAAATGTTGTATTAATAGCAGTTATTGTTTTTGGAGTAACTGCTAATGGAGCTCAAAGTTGGATCGAAATTTGGGGGTTTAATATACAACCTTCAGAATTTGCAAAAATTGGATTAATAATTACTTTAGCAGCGTTGTTACATAAGAACGATGGAACTAAAATCGTATCAGTATTACAAATTTTAGGAATAACATTTATCCCTTGGGTTTTAATAATGTGTCAGCCTGATTTGGGTACAGGACTTGTGTTTGGAGCAATTACACTAGGAATGCTTTATTGGGCAAACATACATACAGGTTTGTTAATTTTACTGGTTTCTCCTATTATTTCAACTATTCTATTCAACATTTTTTTTATTGCCTGGATTGTTTGGACAATAGTGATGGGTATTATTTCTTGGGTTACTTTACCTTATCGTTTTATCTCTACAATAGGGATTATGACTATAAATTTTACAGTAGGCAAACTAAGTAATATTTTTTGGGAATTATTAAGAGATTATCAAAAAGATCGTTTGACTTTATTTTTAGAACCTGAAAAAAATCCTTTAGGCGGTGGCTACCAATTAATACAATCCCGTATTGCAATTGGCTCAGGTGAACTATGGGGAAGAGGCTTATTTCAAGGAACTCAAACTCAGTTAGACTTTGTTCCGGAACAGCATACAGACTTTATCTTTTCAGTGATAGGCGAGGAATTTGGATTTATTGGCTCCATAGTAATTCTGATAATATTTTGGTTAATATGTTTTAGATATGTTGTAGTCGCATCTAAAGCAAAAGAAAATTTTGGCTCTTTATTAGTTATAGGGGTCTTATCAATGACATCCTTTCAGGTAATTATTAATATTTGTATGACAGTAGGGTTGGCACCTATTACGGGAATTCCTCTGCCTTGGCTTAGCTATGGAAAATCAGCTCTATTAACTAATTTTATAGCATTAGGATTAGTAGAATCAGTATCTAAACATAGACAAAGAAAAAGACTATAGTGTGCTTTATTAAAATTTTTTATAAAACTAAGTCATTATGAGATTGTGTTATTCCTTAAATAAAATTAAAAAGTGATATTTTAATAAGATTATTATGCAAAGGCATATTTATGTAATATTCTTAAGTATTATTTATTAATACATTTATTTTTTTGTATGGAAAATTTATTAAGCATTGGAGATCCTGCTCCTGATTTTAAAATTAACAACCAAGATGGTAAAGAATTTTGTTTAGGGAGCATATCCAATAAATGGTTAATTGTATATTTTTATCCTAAAGACAATACATCTGGTTGTACAAAAGAAGCTAAAGAGTTTACAGAACTAATGCCTCAATTTGAATCTTTTGGGGCTAAAATTATTGGCATTAGCCCAGATTCTGAAAAGTCACATATTAAATTTATTAACAAACATGATCTAACTATAGAGTTATTATCTGATCACAATCATGAAGTCGCAAAGAAGTATGATGTTTGGAAATTGAAAAAATTTATGGGAAGGGAATATATGGGCATTGTTCGTTCTACTTTTTTAATTAATTTAAGCAAGAGTATTAGTTTCATTTGGTTTAATGTAAAAGTTAAAAACCACGGTGAAATTGTTTTAGAAAAATTACAAGAACTTTCTGTGAAATAGCTACTAAAATTGAGACTTTACTTATTAAATATGTAGAATTAAGCCAATATACTTATCTTAAAAGATAATTTTTTCAAAAAATTAATAAGCAATTAGTACTTAAACCATGTATATTTTTGCAACTAATTTTTAAGACATGTGTTAATCAAATCAAATAATTTAGTTTTTATAGAGTATCTTGCTTTAGATATGGTTGCAAAACTTCAGGCACCTTAATTGTTCCATCAGCTTGTTGGTAATTCTCCAGAATAGCTGCCATAGTCCTTCCTACAGCTAGTCCTGAACCATTTAGGGAATGTACATATTTAGTACCTTTTTGTCCTTTTTCCCTAAAGCGTATGTTCGCTCGTCTTGCTTGAAAGTCCCAACAGTTAGAGCAGCTTGAAATTTCTCTATAAGAATTAGAAGAAGGAAGCCACACCTCCAAATCATAACATTTTGCCGCACCGAAGCCTAAATCTCCTGTACATAACTCTAAGATTCGATACGGAAGTTTTAAATTTTGTAAAATAGATTCAACATTTTCTACTAGCCGTTGATGTTCTATCTCTGAGTCTTGAGGATGAACAATTTTTACTAGTTCAACTTTATTAAATTGATGAAGCCTGATAAGACCTCTTGTATCTTTTCCATAACTTCCTGCTTCTCTACGGAAACAAGGAGTAAAAGCACAGTGTCTGATAGATAATGCTTCTTTTTCTAAAATTTCATTACTGTAGAGGTTCATCACAGGAACTTCTGCGGTAGGCGATAACCATAAATCGTCTTCACGACAAAAAAAACTCTCTTCAGCAAATTTAGGCAACTGTCCTGTTCCCCTTAAAGCATTACTATTAACTAAGATAGGAGGCATAACTTCTATATATCCTGAAGCTATATGCTGATCAAGCATATAACTGATTAGAGCTCTTTCTAAAGCAGCTCCTACTCCAAATAGTGCTACAAAACGACTCCGTGCTATTTTAACAGCCTTTTCTACCTCTAAAATACCAAGTTTTTCAGCGATTTCCCAATGAGGTAATACTTCTATTTTGGGTAAATATTCTTCTCCCCAGGATTTTACCTCTATATTTTCTGTTTCATCTTTTCCAATAGGTGCAGAAGAAACAGGTAAGTTAGGAAGTTGTAATAGTAAATTTTCGAGTTTTTCTTTTATCTTTTTTTCTTCTGGCTCTAGCTCAAAAAGCTTTTTCTTTAGGCTATTTCCTTGTTCTCTAAGATTACTAATTTCTTTTACTGTTGGATCCAGTCCATTCTTTATTTTTTGTCCAATTAATTTACTAATCTCATTACTTTTTGTTTGTAGTTCAGTGCGAAGAACTTCTAATTCTCTTTGTTGTCTGTCATAATTTAAAATAGGTTTAAGATCATGTTTCGGGTAAGGCTCCCGACTATTAAGCAGTGTTTGTATGATTTCTGGATTTTCTCGTATTTTTTTAAGATCTAACACGGATAGTATAATTCTAATTATAAAAACTCTTCCTGCTAGAATAGCTGATTTTATGGCATAAAGTATAAAAAATTTCTATATTTAAAAAAATCTATTTTTTATACTTAAACTATAGTTAATTACTATACCGATTATGTCAGAATCTTCTCTTTACTCTTCTACTAAATAATAAACCGAATAAAAAATTTAAATAACAGGTGTGAATGGTTAAAAAATCTACATTAACTGAAGTATCAGAACAGCAAGATATAAAGCTACTACGTACTAGTGAATCTCATAAACTAAAATGTATTCGTCATACTGCTTCCCATGTTATGGCTATGGCTGTACAGAGACTTTTTCCTCAAGCTAAAGTTACAATTGGCCCATGGACAGAGACAGGATTTTATTATGATTTTGATATTTCCAAACCTTTTTTAGATCAAGATTTAAAGAATATTAAAAAAGAAATGATTAAAATCATTAAATCTAAACTTCCAGTTATAAAAGAAGAAATTACACTAGAAGAAGCTAAAAAGCGTATTGCTCAAATTCAGGAACCCTATAAATTAGAAATACTTGAAAATCTTCAACCACCTATTACTCTGTATCATTTAGGATCGGAATGGTGGGACTTGTGTAGCGGTCCTCACTTAGAAAGTACTGCAAATTTGCATCCTAAAGCGTTTGAAATAGAATCAGTTGCTGGGGCATACTGGAGAGGAGATGAGACTAAAGCTCAATTACAACGCATTTATGGAACTGCTTGGGAAACCCCTGCGCAATTAGTAGAGTATAAAAAGCGCAAAGAAGAAGCTTTGAAAAGGGATCATCGCAAATTAGGTAAAGAATTAGGTTTGTTTATTTTTTCGAATTCTGTAGGACCTGGATTACCATTATGGACTCCAAAAGGAACTATAATAAGATCTGTTTTAGAAAATTTTTTAAGAGAAGAACAATTGAAACGAGGATATCTTCCAGTGGTAACTCCTCACATTGGTAAAGTAGACTTATTTAAAACTTCTGGCCATTGGCAGAACTATAAGGAAGACATGTTTCCTTTAATGAGTGACAACGAAGTCGCTAGAGGTGAAGAAATAGGATTTGTTTTAAAACCTATGAATTGTCCTTTCCATATTCAAATTTATAAAAGTGACTTAAAATCTTATCGCGATTTACCTGTTCGATTAGCAGAATTTGGTACTGTCTATCGCTATGAAAAATCAGGTGAACTAGGTGGTTTAACTCGTGTAAGAGGTTTTACTGTTGATGATTCTCATTTATTTGTTACCCCCGATCAATTAGATGATGAATTTCTTAATGTTGTAAATTTAATTCTTTCAGTTTTTGAGAATTTACAACTTAAGAATTTTAAGGCAAGATTAAGTTTTCGAGATCCTAGTTCTAATAAATATATTGGCAGTGACGAAGTATGGGAAAAGTCACAGAATGCTATATATCGCGCAGTTAAGATGTTAAATATTGACTATTTTGAGGCAGAAGGAGAGGCAGCATTTTATGGTCCAAAACTAGATTTTATTTTCCAAGATGCCTTAGATAGAGAATGGCAACTAGGAACCGTTCAAGTGGATTACAACTTACCGGAAAGATTTAATTTAGAGTATATAGGAGAAAAGGGTGATAAACATAGACCCATCATGATTCACAGAGCTCCTTTTGGTTCTTTAGAACGTCTGATTGGCATTCTAATTGAAGAATACGTTGGTGACTTTCCTTTATGGTTATCTCCAGTTCAGGTTCGTATTTTACCTGTAAGTGATTTATATCTTGACTATGCTAAGGGTGTAATGCAAACAATGCTTATGTCAAAAATAAGGGCAGAAGTTGATACTTCGGGAGAAAGGCTTGGGAAGATGATTCGAAAAGGAGAAAAAGAAAAGATTCCTGTTATGGCAATTATAGGATCAAAAGAAATGGAAACTAACTCCTTGAATATTCGCACTCGAAAATCAGGAGAATTAGGTTTAATGCCTATTAATGATTTTATGAAAAGCATTCTGGAAACTATTTCTAATCATAATGATTTTTAGTCATAATCTGAATAAAAAATGATTCGAGTTTCAAATTATTGAAATAGTTTGTAGAGCAGAACCATTTATGGAAAATAACTGAAAATACTATAATACTTTCAGTAAAAATCAAAAATATTTTCTAAAGGTTGATTAGAGATTTAATTTTATTTGTAAAAGGTGAAAATCTATTGAGAGATATGATCGCACAAGGCATTTAAACCTAGTAAATAACTGTTAGCACCAAATCCAACTATTTGTCCTATAGCGATAGGAGCGATATGAGAACAATGACGTATATTTTCTCTTTTGTATATATTACTTAAATGTACTTCTATCGCTGGAATCTCAACAGCAAGAAGAGAATCAGCTATTGCAAGGCTGCTATGTGTGTATGCCCCAGCATTAATTAATATTCCTTGGTGTTTCCCCAAAGATTGATGTATTAGTTCAACAATAGTGCCTTCGTAATTAGATTGGAATATAGATATTTTTACGCCTAAAGATAAAGCTCTTTTATTTAGTAAAGTATTAATTTCTTTTAAAGAAGTAGAACCATAAACTTTAGGCTCACGCTTTCCTAGTAAATTTAAATTAGGTCCATGAAGTACTAGTATGCTAGTTTTTTTTGAATTGCTAATTACCATAATAATCTTGAGGATCATTAACTGGTATTGGTATGAGTTCTATTTCTGGTTCTTTATTAGGTTCTAAAAGTGTTTCTATTAATTTTTGTGCTAATTCTTTAAGCTTTTCTATAATTTCTTTTAGGTAATCCATCAGATGAAATTCTCCTATTAAATAATTACTTTTCAGAACAGTTGCTAATTTAGTTGATAGATTTTTTGCTCGAAAACATTACTCTACTATGATCAGTCTCATTTACATAATAGATTCACAATATCTACTATAACATAACTGCATATTAGTGTTTTTAAGGGCAAAATAAATTACTAATATAAATATTATTTGATAATTATGGAAGATATTTATATCAATTCTTTAACTACATTAATTACCTCATAACATATATGAAAAATGATAAAGTTATAAGAGCTATTTATCCTATACTTATCAAACAAACTAATATTTCAATTCAACAACATCTCAGATTTTTCGTATATTCACAGCTAGTAAAACTTGAAAAAATAAAAGATATTGATGTTATTCACTTAAAAAGGTCTATTCCTATCAACCGCTTCAATTATTCTTTTTCATCTTATCCTTACTCAATAACATATCATTGTACTATAGCTTTTCACCTAACCAATAAATCATCTTATCCGCCAATAGTACTAGCTGAAGAAATTTTTGAATGGATAGAGAATTCCTATACCTTAGTAAAGAAAGAGCAAAAATATATAGGCCATACTCTAAGTTCACTATATCTGAAATTTATTTTAAAACTAATTGAACCGGGTTTTTTAGAATTCACATTAGATGATGAATGTTTATTCTCATGGCTAAAAAATAATTATATTTCTCAAATATCAACAAAACAGACTATTCACAATAATGAACTATATAATTCTTTGTATATTATTCAATATGCCTATATGCGTTGTTGTAACTTGATACATTTGGCACAAGAGCAAGAAATAATAGTAAAAGCAAATATTGAATTTTCGAATTCAAATGATAAAGAGTATACTTTTGTTCATGATATAGAGTCTAAAGAATTATTATTAAATTCTTTTGCAGAGAGGCAATTGATTTCTCAAATTTTCATAATGCTAGACTCTAAGACAGATGAACATAAAAAAAATAACATTAAACAAACACTAATACTTAGTTATTATTTTTTAGAATTTGAGCGTTCTTGTCGTATTTTCTCGTATAACAAATTGGAAGACATAAAAAAATCTCAAGCAAGATTAAATTTAGTGGCTATGGTAAAAGATCTATTGCAGCAATTATATTCTAATAAAATTTAAAATATGCTTTGTAGTTGCTTCTAAAATTAAAAAAGACTTAAGTAATACTTCAACATTAAAATTTTCATATAAACTAATACATGGTGTGAAGAGTGAATTAGAAGAGGAAACCAAGACGAAACATGGAAAGTCTTGATTTCCTCTTTATCTCTTCTAAAATCATTACTATTCTTGATTGAGATAAACTTTTATTCATAAAAATTACATTAGAAATTGTTTTTTTAAACTTATTTAAGAAAACATTAATTGGTTCTAGTCATATAGTATTAAATTTTTTGCATTTCAACTTCATCTTTGAATACTTCGCGGAAACGGATTTCATCTCGATATGGATCAGAACGACTTACTTGCACATTAATATGGTCACCTAACTGAACTGATCGCTCAAAATAATGAGGTAATTCTAATCCTAATTCTTCTAAGAGAATTATTCCTAAGCCTTCGTCCTCTCTTAGCCAGCGTAGTACTAATCCCTGCCATACCTGATCAGTATTACGGCGTAGAAATTCTAATCCCCAATATCTGTTAGTTTGCCTTTCAACAAATGATGCTTCTTGTGCAGAAAGAGTAACACTATATAGTATGTTTTGCATCATATCTAGTGTAAATGGTAATGATTGATTGCTAAGATGAGCTTTTATCTGGAAATGGGTTAACAAATCTGTATAGCGTCGTATAGGAGAAGTTACTTGAGTATAATAATCTAACCCTAAGCTTGAATGACGATATGGGATAGTTGCCATCTCTCCTTTAGGCATACAACGGCGTAATGCGCATGATCTAACTGGCCCAGCAGGCAATAGTAACAGTTCCTCTTCTGAAGGTAACTCCGGCTGTGGCTGTCCTCTAAAAGGGACAGGAATATTATTTTTTTTACAATAATCTCCAGCTACTTCACCAGCAAGAATCATCATTTCTGCCACTAGCTGCCGAGAAACAGATGTTTCTAATAAATCAATTATAATTTCATCTTCAGACTTAACTTTAATAGATGCCTCTGGCATTTTAATAGTAATTGATCCTTGAGATTTTCTCCAACAATATCTTTGTTTTGATGCTTTAGCTAAAATGGCTAATTCTGGTTCAGCAGTTATACCTAATTGCAATATTTCATTAACGTCATTATAGGTTAAACGATAAGTGGGCTTAATAAAGCTAGTATTAATAGAGTAGTCAAGAACAGCACCATTTTCATCCAGAATGACCCCAAAACTTAATGAAGGACATAATTGACCTTGTCTTAAACTCATAGGACCAGTTGCTAATTCTGTCGGAAACATAGAAATTGTCCCTGTTGGCAAATATAAAGTTGTACTTCGTTTTCTCGCTTCTAAATCGAGTTCGTCTCCTGGACTGATTAAGTAAGTAGGATCAGCTATATGTATCCATAACTTGATAATATTATTTTCTAAGACTTCCACACTTAGTCCATCATCAATTTCTTCAGTACTTTCGTCATCTATAGTATAGACTTTCAAATGGGTCAAATCTATACGTTCATTGTTAAAATTTAAGGGTAGATTTTCTAGAGAAGAAGAAGCCACGTCTAGTACCTTTTTAGGGAAATTAATAGGATAAGAGCTACGCTTTAAGAATAAATTTTCATTTGGACTCCACCACCCAATACTTACTAAAAAATCAAATGCAGCATTTGGACTAATAATTTGTCCTAACTCCTTAAGAAGATCTTGCGCATTTCGATGATTTTGATCAGGCTGTAGAACAAATTTTTCTAATAGTTCTAGCTTACTACAATCTTTTTCAGTCCATTTTATTTCTTCCCCAGCTATTCTGCGATGGATGTTATTAAAAAAGACCTCTTTATCTCGCTGACGTTGATTCTCGATCTCAATTTGGTGTTTGATTTCTTCAACTTGTCCAGGAGAGCGAGCTTCATAGACCTCCCCTTTCTTTTTAAAATAAATCTTATCGTCAGAAAGTAAGCAATAAGCGGCATAGCAAGCCTCAGAAGAATGTACAGAAAAAAGAAAATTTGCCATTTCTTCTGATGTAAAAGTTCTTTTCTCCTCTACTAGTAACTCCCACGCTACTTCTAGGCTGGATGGATCTAGATAAGAGTTAGCATCTTCAATAAATTCAAGAATTTGACTAGCAATATAAGGTCCACCTATCACTTCGTATTCTATTTTTTGTTGCCTTAATTTGTATGAACTTCCTTCACTATCAATTACAATCCAATCTTTTTTTCCTTCTGGACGATCAACGACAGCTAAGCGACGTTCTCCGTTGATCCTAAACTCAATTAGCTTACCTTTTTCCACCCGCTTCGTGCCTTAATTTTTTTAATATTTGTCTTTAATTGTCTATAGCTTCATGTCTTTAATTAGTTTTTTAGACTTATTCTGATATTTAAGGGGTTAATTTTTGAAGAAATATTCTGAAATATCAACCCCTTGATATCTAAAAGAGAGATAAATTAGGCTTCCTTATTAACAAAAGGCAATAAGGCAAGAATTCTTGCTCGTTTAACTGCTGTCGTTAACGCTCTCTGTTGTTTTGCTGTCAGACCCGTAATGCGTCGAGGAAGAATTTTGCCTCGTTCAGTAATAAACTTCCTAAGCAATTCAGTATCTTTATAATCTATTGGTTGTTTAGGAGGTATAGGGGATAGACGTTTACGATAATAGCTCATGCTTAACTTTCTTTATATTTTTTATTAAGATACTACTTAATTTCTTTATGAGTAGTATGTTTGTTGCAATGGGGACAAAACTTCTTAAGTTCTAACCGTGCAGTAGTATTACGACGATTTTTACTGGTAGTATAACGGTTAACTCCAGATGAACGCTTTGTTGTATTCGTCCGACATTCTGTACACTCAAGAGTGATAATAAGTCGAACACCTTTTTTACTAGCCATAATTTAACCTAACAACTTAAGCTATTGGTTTATATTTATACACAAGCCATTATAATCTCATATATTAGTTGAATTTGCAAGGATTAAAAATAAATCAATTGTCTAAAATATAAATTTCTCATAAGCCAAAAATAATAAACTTAGATATAAAGTTTTATAGATATTCTCAATACTATAGATATTACTTTTTAGAAATACTATCTACAGTATTAACTTAGAGATGGTTTTTATGAAAAAAGCTAATCTAAAACTGCCTGATCTAGCTCATTTTCTCTAAAATATCTTGGGCATGAGTATTAGTAATAACTTTGTCATCAATATGGCAAATTACTCCTTCTTTATCAATAATATATGTAACTCGCTTAGAATAATCCCCTCCCGCAACATCATAAAGATCAGTTAATTTTCCTTGCTCATCTACTAAAAGTTGAAAAGGTAAATTGAGTTTTTCCTTAAAAGCTTTATGAGATTTTTGATTATCCATACTTACACCAAAAATAATTATATTTTTATCTTCATATTTCTTATAATTATCCCGAAAACTTTGAGCCTCTTGCGTACAACCAGGAGTATCATCTTTTGGATAAAAATACAGAACAATGTTTTTACCCTTGTATTCTGATAAGCAAACTCTTTTTCCTTCCTCATCAAAAGCAACAAAATCGGGTGCAATGGTTTTAACAGATAAAGTCATAATATTTTTTCATAAACAATAAAGTTATTAGTTTAAATATAAAACTTTACATGAAGATAGAAAACCTTTCATAATAAAGAATCTCTTCCAAATTAATAATTATAAAGATTGTGACCTTATTTTTTAGTAATTTTGATACCAAGGGTTCAATATTTCGAGCAGAAAGAGCATTATTATGTTCTCCTTTTTCTCTAGACTTATTTATAACAATGAAAAAAGAAAGTGTTTCCTTCTCTAAAATTGTTAATACAAGAAAAACAAAAGAAAGACAAACTTTAAAATTCTTATCTGAACAAAAGATAGAACAAAAGTTAATATGGTTAATAAAAGTAGGTATCTTGAGAAGAGAGGTTGATGGACAAGGTATCACAGATAGTTTTCGTCTAACTCCTCTAGGAAAAAAAATAGTGGAAAAATGGCAAACTAAGAGCACAAATATACCTAAACTATCGCTACTGGATCAAATGTCTGATAAGTTTCTATATTATTTAAACTCTTTTATTTAATATTTAAAATGAAAAATAATAATTTCAATTACGGAGCTAAGAGTTTGCAATGAAAACCATCATGGTTGTAGGAACTACGTCTCATGCAGGTAAATCTTTTCTCACTACTGCTCTTTGTAGAATTTTAGTTCGTCAAGGATGGAAAGTTTCGCCATTTAAGGGACAAAACATGGCACTTAATGCCTATGTCACCCAAGATGGGAAAGAAATTGGTTATGCTCAAGCAGTACAGGCTTGGGCTGCAAAAATTGAACCTAGGGTGGAAAATAATCCAATTTTACTAAAGCCACAAGGAAATATGACATCACAAGTTATTCTTAATGGTGAAGTAGTTGGAGTAACCTCAGCAGAAGACTACTACCAAAATTATTTCAAAGTAGGGTGGAAAGCTATTAAAACATCTTTGAGAAGTTTACAATCAGAATTTGATTTTTGTGTATGTGAAGGTGCAGGAAGCCCAGCAGAAATTAACTTGAAGTATAGAGACTTAACAAATATGAGGATTGCTAAATATTTGCACGCTAGTACTGTACTAATAGTAGATATTGATAGAGGGGGAGCATTTGCTCATGTTGTAGGAACATTACAATTATTAGATAAAACTGAACGTTCGCTCATTAAAGGTATTATTATTAATAAATTTCGAGGTCAAAGACGACTTTTAAATTCAGGAATTAAATGGTTAGAAAATTATACTAAAATTCCTGTTTTAGGAGTAATTCCTTGGAAAGATATTATGTTTCCTTCTGAAGATTCTCTTGATCTATTAAATAGGGTTCCAGAAAACAGTTCAAAAGATATTAGTGTTACAATCCTAAAACTACCTCATATAGCTAATTTTACGGATTTTGAGCCTCTAGAATATGAAAGGTCTGTTGAAGTAAAATATCTAGATTTGAATCAAAATATAGGCAATCCTGATGTTCTCATTATTCCAGGTTCAAAAACTACTATCAGTGATTTAATGGCTCTTCATGAAAGCAGAATGGCTATACAAATAAAAGAATATTTGAAGAGGGGAGGAGTTATCCTAGGAATCTGTGGAGGATTTCAAATGTTGGGAGAAGCAATTTTCGATCCTAATAAGATCGAAGGAGAATATAAAATATGCTCAGGACTAGAACTATTGCCTATGGAGACTGAAATAACTTCCAAGAAAATAGTATGTAAACGAGAAACTTTTTCAAATTATCCCTATGCAGGCTTTAGTGCTATGGGATATGAAATACATCAAGGAGTTACAAGTTTTTCAAAAGATTTAGAAACTACTCAGGATAGTCAATTATATTATTTATTTGATGATTCTACATTAGGAGTTGTCAATAAAAACCTGACTATATGGGGATGTTATTTGCACGGAATCTTTGAAAATGGTACGTGGAGAAGAATGTGGTTAAATAATTTAAGGAGGAAAAAACGCTTACCTCCTCTTTCAACAGAGGTTGTAAATCATCTAGAACAACGTGAAAAAGAACTTGATAACATAGCAAATTTAGTTGAAGATTTCGTAGATTTAACACCACTATTAAAATAGCTACCTAAAAAATACTTTATGAAAGTTCAAGTTAGTTTTTTACCTGATAATATTATTGTTGAAGCTGAAATTGGAGAGCCAATACTTGAGGTGGCAAAGCGAGCTGGTATTAGCATTCCTACGGGATGTTTGATGGGATATTGTCATGCATGTGAAGTAGAGTTGGACGAAGGTGAAAGTATTTGCGCTTGTATTAGTGCAATACCTTCAGGGAGTAAATATGTAAATATCAATTTATATACTGATATAGGATGGTAATATTTAATACGATTCTTCTGGATACATAATCTAAGATTTTAATACATATGCATAAATACTCAATTCAAAAATAAAACTATATCTTTTACTTTTCTATAAAAGATATAGTTTTATCACGCTTTTTATTTCTTTATAATTTCAGAATATTAATTAAAATTTTATTTGTAAAGATTTAATATTTATAAATAAAACCACTTTATAAACTTATATTTTCACCTCTTCTTTAACTAATTTCTCCCATCCAAGATCTTTTAAATTATTATTACGGCGTAGTGGGCGAGTTACCAGCTCTAAAACATCTCTAGTATTAGCAAATCCGTGGATTTGTGCAAAAGTAAATTCAACTGACCATTTTGTATTAATTCCTCTTGCCTCTAATGGATTCGCATGAGCCATTCCAGTAATAACCAAATCAGGCTTTAGTTTATAAATACGTTGGACTTGATTGTAGTTATCAGGTTTTTCAACTATTCTTGGAACAGAAACTCCCATTTCTTTACAAGTTTGTTCAAGAAAATCTAATTCTGCTTTTTGATAGCGCTTATCCATGTAAGGTATACCAATTTCCTGACAGTTCATACCGCAGCGTATTAAAAATCTTGCCAAAGAAATTTCTAATAAATTATCTCCCATGAAGAAGACTGATTTACCTCTAATTAATTTAGTATAGTCTTCTAAATTTTTCCAATTTTGTGCTTCTCTTTCCTCTAATCCCTTTGGCTCAATATTAAATACAGAACAAATTTTTTCAACCCATGCACGAGTTCCATCTGGTCCTATAGGAAAAGGAGCACCGATTAATTTACATTTGCGACGGCGCATAAGAGTGGTAGCAGTTCTTGACAAGAAGGGATTAATACCACATACATAATATCCTTCATTAATAACAGGTAATTCTGTATATCGTTTAGATGGTAACCATCCAGAAATTTTAATACCTTGCTTCTTCAATTCTAAAGTTAAAGAAGTAACTACAGGATCAGGCAAGGATCCAAATAAGACTAAAGGATGATGTTCAGCATATTCAGAATCTTCTAATACTATCGCTTCTTTCTTCTTTCCAAAATTTAATAATTTATAAATAGAGTTTCTTTCTTCTTTTTCTTCTTCTTTTACAACTCTGGGACATTTATGAGCCATGGCAGCTAAAACAGTATCTTCACCTTGCGTAAAAGCATAGTCTAATCCATTAGCTCTTGCCGTTACGATAGGAATGCCCAAATCTGCTTCTAATTGTGGTGCCAATCCTTCTAAATCCATTTTAATAATTTCAGTTGTACAAGTACCAATCCAAACAATTACACTAGGATTTCTGTCTCGTTTAATTTGTAAACATAGCCTTTTAAGTTCTTCATAATCTTTTAATTGAGCAGAAATATCTCCTTCTTCTAATTCTGCCATAGCGTAACGAGGTTCAGCAAAAATCATTACTCCCATAGCATTTTGCAAAAAATAACCACAGGTTTTGGTTCCTATTACTAGAAAAAAACTATCCTCTATTTTTTGGTATAACCAAGCAACACAACTAATAGGACAAAAGGTATGATAGTTGCCTGTCTCGCATTCAAACTGTATTGATGTTGTTTCTGTTACAGAAGTCATTATTTACATTTCTCCTATTTTTAAGTTTTATATAAAATAAAAAGTACTCTGATTAAAGTTAAAGATAATCTTACAAAATATCTCTATAAATTTTTTATTAATATCTAAAATGTGCACTTTGAGATCTTTCAGAAAATACTTAGTAAATAATAAAGTGCACTTTTAAGTCTAAACCATCATTAAATCTAATTCCTGATCTTGGGTACCCGAAGAAGATTCCGGAGGATTAAGGTAAAAATCAGATAATAAAGTAAATAACTCTCTATCTTGAGCATCGTTAGGAATGACTCCTTCAGGCATTGCTAACAACTGATCTGCAATATTTAAATAAAATTCACAAACATACTCAAGTGAAGGATCTTTATCGGCCATTTCAAACAAGGTCTTTCCCTTAACACGAGATACTCGAATTTCTTCAATAAGTGGAAGTATTTCTAATACAGGAATTGGTACTGATTCTATATATTTATCAATTAAGTCACGTTGAGAAGTACGATTTCCTATTAAACCAGCTAAACGTAATGGATGAGTTCTTGCTTTCTCTCTAACAGATGCTGCAATACGATTTGCCGCGAATAAAGCATCAAAACCATTGTCTGTTACTATTAAACAGTAATCTGAGTAATTTAAAGGTGCTGCGAATCCTCCGCATACTACATCACCTAAAACATCAAATAAGATGACATCATATTCATCAAAAGCATTTAATTCTTTAAGTAGCTTTACTGTTTCACCAACAACATAACCACCACAGCCTGCTCCTGCAGGAGGCCCTCCCGCCTCTACACAATCTACCCCGGCATATCCTTTGTAAATAACATCTTCAGGCCAAATATCTTCATAATGAAAATCTTTTTCTTGCAAAGTATCAATAATAGTTGGTATTAAAAATCCAGTTAAAGTAAAAGTACTATCATGTTTTGGATCACAACCTATTTGCAATACCTTTTTCCCCCTTTTAGCTAGTGCTGTAGAAATATTACAGCTTGTTGTTGATTTTCCAATACCACCTTTTCCATAAACTGCAAGCGTTAAAGTCATTAATTAAATCTCCTGTTATTATCGATGAAATAAGATCTTAAATCTAATACTCTAAAAAAGAGCAAATGCATAAATCTTGTTAATCAAATTATGAGGCAAAGAGCGAAGAATTCCAATGTAGGCTAAACATTAATTAATAAGTATTTATATTCATTAGTTGAATTATGAATAAACCTTTAAAACTATTACTTAAGTTTATAGGAAACAATAAACTTAAAAAAATTAATAAAGTTTTTATTCCTAATTAAAAAAGAATAGAAATTTAGACACAAAACTTAATTTTTGTATCTATAAATTAAGTCCTAGTATAGTGGAGAGTCATATAAAAATATAGAATAACAACTTCATGGAAGATGTGATCTATCTCTAAAAAGGTTGTAATTTCTATTAAAAAGATAAAAATTATCAATAATCATACACATATCTTGAAAGAATCACAATAAATTACAGACTAACTTAACAATTAGAGTCTTATTTTTCAAACATAAAAATTACTCATATCAGGAAATTTTTACCGATAAAGGTACCTTATTAAAGTAGATTCCAGTTAAGTTATTTGCTAAATCAAGAATAAAATATTAAAAATAAAGAACTTCCTAGACCTATAGAAGAAATTAAAAAATTTCTTCTATAGATTTCGATACTATTTAGATTAAATAGCATTAAAAAATAAATATCCATAAAAACCCTTGAATAATCTAAATAATAACCAAGTACTGTGAAGCTACTAAACATAAAGACTATTCCATAAAAAATATTACAAATTTGTATTAATAAATTATTCTTATTATTTTTAATCGTTGATAAAGGAATAATGATAAAACTTGCAAGTAATACAACAAACATATAGAGCTCAAATAAATTACTTACATTAACTCCATTTGTCAGGATATTAACAAGTTTATGGAAAATACCTAAAAAAGGAATACCAAAATTATCATCAATTCTTGTTTTCCCGGGTAGATCTAACAATGTTATATAGAATGTCCATAAAGTAGGAGGAATTATTCCATACAATAAATATCGTATTTGTTTGTGTTTATTCTCTACAAGGCTTGATATGAAGAGTGAGAACCAAGCGATCAATAAAGTTTCTCTAGTTAGGCAACCAAGTGAAATCATCAAAGCTGTGAGCTTATAATTATTTCTATGATAGTAATAAAAAGAAGTAACTAAAAATAAGCTACTGAGCAAGTCAGATGTTCCCAGAGATAGTACTATCCAAATACTTGGAACACATAAAGTTAATAAAGAATTATATGGAGATATAAACTCATTTTTTTTATAGTGCAAGCCCATGATATAGACTATCAGACTTATTGAAATAATATTAATTCCAATCATTATGTAAGGAATTAAAAATTTATTCCCTAATGAGAATAAATAACTTATTAATGGATATAAAATTCTTCGATAACGATAGACTGGATGGTCAAGCGAATTGAGTGTTTCTGGATGATTTAAAAATGGATCAAGAGCTAAATTTAAAAATTGTTGACCATCATAGCCAATTTCTTTTTGATAAATAAATAATTTTGTGTTGTGAAGATAGGGAGAGATAGGTAAAACAGAACCAATACGAAAAAATCCTGTAATGTTATGGTCAAATTTAATAAAGTAAAGATATGTCGCAACTAAAATCACTACAATTAAAGTAAAGACAAAACTTAAAAATTCTGAAGATAATACGTTTATATTTTTTTTGGACATCATGTATTAATCGATTTTATTAGTCAAAGTTTTATGAAAAATAATTTAAACAAGGCTAAGAACATATAGTTATAAAATAGTTTAAAATTATCATCAACATGATGAAAAGGAGTTCGATTTTGTCTCATACTATTGTTACTAAAGTTTGTGAAGGAGTTGCTGATTGTGCAGAGGCTTGTCCCGTTGCCTGTATTCATGAAGGTCCAGGTAAAAATCTTAAAGGAACTTCTTGGTATTGGATTGATTTCTCAGTTTGTATTGATTGTGGAATATGTTTGCAAGTCTGTCCTGTAAAAGGTGCCATCATAGCTGAAGAAAGACCAGAATATCAAGAGATGTCATAATATTATCTTTAACACTCATAATTTATAAGGCATGAGATGTACAAAATACCAGGCAATAAATCTAGATATATGATATTTACAAAATAACTATATCAAACAGATGAAGCTTTACTTAATAGCCTGCTGAATAAAAAACAAAAGATTTTATTATTACCAAATATTTCCTTAGATAAAAAGAAATATTTGGTGGTTTAAAGCTTTCACCTCTATAGGTTTATATATCTTTAAGGTTGCAGGTAAAATATAATAACCATAGCCTACTCAATCATGATTACTATACCTTACTGAAATCTAATTTTTAATGATTCTTTTGCTTGTTCTCTATCGTCAAAATAAATTTTTTCTGTACCCAAGATTTGATAGTTTTCATGTCCTTTACCTACAATTAAAACTCCATCTCCTGGATCAGCTTTTAAAATAGCTGTTTTGATAGCTTCAGTACGATTACTAATTACCCAAAAGTTAGCATTCTTAGGCACGCCTTCTAATATATCGGACAAGATTTGTTCAGGTTCCTCAGTCCTGGGATTATCGGAAGTTAAAACTGAAATATCAGCTAATTTTGCACATATTTTTCCCATTATTGAACGCTTACTTCTATCACGATCACCGCCACATCCAAAAACACATATCACTTTTCCACTAATGAAAGGGCGAGTAGCTTTCAAAAGATTTTCCAAACTATCTGGGGTATGGGCATAGTCAACAATTACGCTAATATCTTGTACTTCGCTAACTTCTATTTTTTCCACTCTTCCAGGAACACCAGGAAATTGAGGTAATTTGTTAATAACTGTTTCTAAGTCAATATTTAAATGAAACAATGTTGCGATCGCAGCTAGTAAATTTGATAAATTAAATTTACCGACTAAAGGAGACTGAAATTCAAAATTTCCACCAGGTGTTTTTAAGATCCCTTCAATTCGGTCATGTTTGTAATTAAGATTAGTTGTATGAAAATCAGCCATAGTATTTTCAATACTATAGCTGTATACCTTCTGAGGGCCTAGGTACTGAATCAACCTCTCTCCATAGGAATCATCTATATTAACAACTGCCTTTCCTTGTAAATATTCTGGACTAAATAATAATTGCTTTGCAAGGAAGTAATTTTCTAGATTTTTATGAAAATCTAGATGATCCTGTGTCAAATTAGTGAATATACTTACATTGAAACCACATCCTTTAACTCTCCCTTGAACTAAGGCATGAGAGCTGACTTCAATTACGCAGTATTCATTTTTATCAATTACTGCTTGAGATAGTTGTGCTTGCAATTCAGGAGAAAAGGGAGTGGTATGAATTGAAGTTTGCTTAAAACCGTTCCAACGAGAATACAAAGTCCCGATAAGAGCAGTATTTTTTTTACATTCAGTTAAAAAATATTCAATTAAGTGTGTAGTAGTGGTTTTACCATTCGTACCCGTTACTCCTATCATTTTTATATCTTCAGAAGGATAAGAATAAAAAGCTGTAGCAATTTCGGACGCCGTAAGTATTACATCTTCAACAATAATTACACAATGAAGATCATTTATGGGAAATTTAATGGCTGCTTGAGGACTAATTACAACTGCAACAGCACCAGCTTTTATCGCACTTTGCCAAAACTCACCTCCATCTACACGAGTTCCTGGCATACCAATAAAAATTTCTTCTTGCTTACAAGAGTGAGAATTGGTAGAAATTCCTTTAACTTCTTCGTTTAAAGCTTTATGTGTTGGTATTTCGATAATACTAGGAACCTTTTTCAATAGTTCGTAAAGTTTTACCATAATTATTTATTTGAAGTTTATAATATGTACATATTAGACTATTACTAACTTTTTAAGTTTCTACATATATATCAAAGTCAATAATTCTTCCATATAAATTTCAATAGGATCCTGGTGGAAAAATTATTCAAGTATTGTGAATTAAAAAATCGATATTATTCCTAAGATAAAAGATACAAAGAACCATATATTAAACATGTAGTCTTTTATTAAACGTAACAATAATTAGTTAGAATTTATAAAACATAAATGCAGTATTTAAAAGTAGAAGGAAAACTAATATTTTTATATATCCTTATTTAAATGTTGATATCTTTTAAACCAAGATATATGATGACTATAAAATTTACTTGTTTTTTTAAGAATAAAAATATTAATAATCATAATCAAAATATTTAGGACTATTAGATGAATGTTAATGAGCTTGTTACTGTTTTAGGGAGTAATTTTCAAAAACAAAAATCCTATTTTAACTTATCATCGTTTGATGATATCAAAGTAATTAATACAGACACTCGTGAGATTCAAAAAGGTGATGTATTTATAGCATTGAGTGGGAAGAACTTCGATGGACATTTATTTATTAGAGAAGCTATAGAGAAAGGGGCAAGCATTGTTATTCTTGAACAGGAAGCTCTGGTAAATTCTACATATAAGGTTTCACATATAGTTGTTGGCAGCGCATTAAAAGCCTATCAACAGATAGCGAATTGGTGGAGAAACAAATATAAAATTCCTATTATTGCTATTACTGGATCAGTTGGAAAAACTACCACAAAAGAGTTAATAGCTGCCTCTCTAGGTATGTACGGACAAGTTCATAAGACTTATGATAATTATAATAATGAAATTGGTGTACCTCGTACTCTTCTGAAATTATCTAAACATCATGACTATGCTGTAATTGAAATGGGCATGAGAGACTTAGAAGAGATTCGTTTATTAACAAAAATTATTCAGCCTACTATTGGTATTATTACTAATATTGGAACAGCCCATATTGGAAGATTAGGCTCTAAGGAGGCTATTGCTCAAGCAAAATGTGAATTATTATCCGAAATGTCACTTGATAGCATAGCTATTCTTAACAATGATGATGAATTACTGATGAAAACAGCAATGCGAATATGGAAAGGTAAAACAATTACTTATGGTTTAAATAAAGGAGATATTATTGGGAAATTGATTAATGATAGAACTTTAAGAGTTGAAGGTTTAAATTTTCCTTTACCTTTATCTGGTCGTCATAATGCAATTAATTATTTAGCAGCCTTAGCAGTAACCAAAAGTTTAAATTTAGATTGGAAAAAATTTACAAAACAAATTAAAGTTGAGATGCCCCAAGGACGATCACAAAAAAATTATTTACCAGGAGATATCATTTTATTAGATGAAACATACAATGCTGGACTGGAATCAATGAAAGCAGCCTTAAATATGCTTAAAGATACTCCGGGGAAAAGGCATATTGCTGTTTTAGGAGCGATGAAAGAATTGGGCGTAAATTCTTCTCAATTTCATCGTGAAGTTGGGGAAACAGCCCAAGCATTAGGAATTGATGTACTATACATACTAATAAGAGATGAAGAAGCTCGAGCTATTCCTAATGGGATTAAAAATATTGATGGAGTTAGAAACATTAAAGTAATTTGTTGTTTAAGTCCAGAAAAATTATTTGAACAGTTAATTAATGATATTTCGGAAGGGGATCGTATACTTTTCAAGGCTTCTAACTCTGTTAAACTGAAATCATTAGTTGAACAGATCTGTAAGTATTTTAGTTAAACTTTAATATGCATAAATAACGACAAACTAGAACTTAGTTATAAGATTAATGAAAAATTATTGGTTACATCTAAAATTATTTTATATGTAGTTTGTTTAATCAAATAATTTAGAATGTATATTAACCACGTTTTCTAAACTTTTGTTATAACCTATTAGAAAGGTCTTTAGTTAGGGGGTGCTGAAAAATATGATTGGGAAAGAATTATATGAATTAATTTATAGTAAATGGAGTAAATCCTATGACATACAGTTAAAAAAAGTTAAAGAGCAATTTTTTTGTCAAATAATGTGGAAATACTTAGAGCAAGCATCGTTCCCCATGACAGAACAAGAATACTTTAAGCATCTTGATGCTGTAGCTAATTACATAACCACTTGGAACAGTGAACAAGAAATTATTGCATATTTACAAGCTACTAAAGAAAGACCTCGTTTAGGAAAGCCTGTTAGCATACCTTTAAGCTTTAGAGATAAAGACTCTGAATGGATTTTAGACGACTAATTTATTTTTATTTAAATATATCTAATAAAGTCATTATTTTATGGAATGGTTCACTATTTTTTTATCGGGTTTGATTACTACTATTTCGCCTATTGGACTTATTGTTGATAATGTTATTGAAAATGAATTACGCTCTCAAGTTGTAAATGCAGAAAAATTACTAGTTCGTATTGATAATACGCCAAGCTATAAAATCGTGAACGGTAAAGTTGATCATATTTATATTGCAAGTCGCAAGGTTGAAGTTATCAAAAATCTTACAATAGATTCTTTTGAACTAGAAACTGATTCAGTTGATATTGATATTAAAAAGATTCAGCAATTAGAAAAAGCTAAAAATTTAAGGTCATTTTTAAACAAACCATTTCAAGGTGCTTTTAAAATAACAATAAAAGAAGAAAATTTTAATGAAGCATTGGAATCACAGAATATTAAATCTAAATTACAAGAATTAATAAATGATTTATTACCTCGTCAAGCTCCTAAGTTCAAAATCATCGCATTACGTGTAAATTTTGTAAGGGAGAACTATCTAGGTTTAGAAGTTGAATTAGAAGAAGATTCAACTTCTAAGAAAACAAAAAATGAACTAATAATTACAACAGAAGTTGGTTTTAATGTTGAAAAAGGATATTTAGTAAAATTAACAAATTTGAGTGCTACTCTTAACAAGAGAAAATTATCAAAACGTTTTTTAAACTTTTTGACAATAGGAATTAATGAAAAATTGAACTTAAAAAATCTTGAAAAGCAAGGAATAGTGGCAAGAATTTTAGAGTTACATATTAATAACAATATGTTAAAAGTTGCTACTTTTTTCCGTCTTGATCCACTACTATGAAATTTATTTTTTTATTTAATAATCATATTTTAAGATGGAAAAAAGAAATATTATTTTAAATTAAAAATTTCTTGAATCATTTACATACAAAATTCAATAAAAAGAATATTTATTAGGTTTCATTACATTATATTGATTAATAATATTCCGTAAGATTGTTTATGTAATTTATTATTACTTAAAAAATTCTTTTAAATTCAAACAAATAAGTTGATTTAATTTTTTTTAAATATTAGGATTTATTAAATACAAATATTTTTCATTTTTTCCTGATGATTCTTCTTAAACATAAATTTAATCTATTAAAAGTTTGTATTGGATCGTTAATCATTAATCTCTATATTATTCCGTTGAATATTTATACAAACGCACAAAATTCTTGGAATCAATACAGTGTTTGTATTAATCAATTAAAAAAATTTGAAATAGAAGGAGAAGATGCAGCAACTGCTTGCTCTGATGCACTTATTCCGAAAGAATTGTCTAAATGTGTCAGTATTATAGGAAATACAACACAAATCAACGGAAATGATTCTTTAAGAGCATGTTTTCAAGTAAGAAGGCCTGTAGATTTAGGAAATTGTGTTGCTAATATTTATCAAATATTCCCTAGTCAAACGTATATTAATACTAACTTAGACATAAATAAAACAAATTCATTAACCTTATTAGATTCTTGTCGTTCTAGTTTAAACCCAAAACTTTATTCTGAATGCGTGATTGCTACAATAAAAGAAGTAGAAAATATTACTCATATTAAGGCAATGTCTATTTGTTTAACAGCAGAAAATATGTTTTAAATATAATTTTCCTGTTTGAAAATATCTCGATATAAAAATTAAAACGTTCATATGAGAATTTTATTAGTAGGGTTTGGTGGCTTGTTAATGGGATTATCTACTGCCCCATTTTCCAACTTTTATTTTGCATGGATAGCATTAGTTCCATTGTGGGTATTTCTGGTATCCGAAACAACTAAACATATAACACATAAAAAATTTAAAAATAAAAAGAATAAGTTAAAGCTTAGAAGGAAAATTAACGAGAAAACCCTAATAGCAATAGTTTGGGGCTTTTCTTATCATGGTTTTAGCTTATTTTGGGTAACAAGTTTACATCCTATGACATGGATAGGAATTTCTTGGATATCAAGTTTTATAATTACAACTTTTTGTTGGCTATTTGTAACATGTTGGGGAATTGTCTTAGTACTTATTTGGTCATTCCTGATGTGTTGTTTTACTGTTAACCAAACAAAAGAGATTAATTATAAAAAAATAACCAGTAAATGTATAGAAAGTAATACATTTCTGGCATCTTCATTATTCCAGTCTCTTAAGAGAATTATTTTTGGAATTGCGATTTGGTGTATTTTAGAAATGATTTGGAGCCAAAGTCCTTTATGGTGGACTTCTCTATCTTATACACAAAGTCCAAGCAACTTAGCGATTCTACAACTAACAAAACTTTCTGGCTATTCCACAGTAACAGCACTAATTGTCGCAATTAACGGTTTGATATCAGAATCAATATTAATAATTAATAAGAATAGAAAGCAATTCTTTTTATTAAATTTTTTAAGTATAATCACTATATTATTTTCACATTTATATGGTTTATTTTTGTATAACCACAGGGCTTTAGATTCTAATGATAAAAAAATAAAAATTGGAATGATACAAGGGAATATCCCTAATACTATTAAATTAAGCCCTGAGGGAAAAGTTAGAGCTCTTAAGAATTATAGTTATGGTTACGAGGTTCTAGCGAAACAAAAAGTTGATTTAATAATAACCCCAGAAGTTGCCTTACCTTTTAACATACAATATGTACTTGATAATAGTGCTTTATCTCAGAAAATCATGAAATATAAAGTCCCCATTATCTTAGGTGCATTAGGTGACCAAAAAAATGGATATACAAATAGTCTTTTTACAATAACGGATACTGGGAAAATATTAAGTCGTTTTGACAAGGTTAAATTAGTTCCTTTGGGAGAATATATTCCTTTAGAAAATATTTTTGGAAAACTTATTAATTATTTATCTCCGTTAGAAAATCATTTAATTACAGGAAAAAATAAACAAGTTTTTGACACTTCTGTAAGCCAAGCCATCGTGGGTATTTGCTATGAATCTGCATTTAGTGAACATTTTCGATATCAAGCAAGTTTAGGTGGAGAATATATAGTCACGGCTTCTAATAATGCCCATTTTACTAGAATTATGCCTAGCCAGCATCATTCTCAGGATGTAATTCGCGCAATCGAGACTGATAGATGGATGGCTAAAGTAACCAACACAGGTTATTCTGCTATTATCAACCCTAATGGAGATACTTTATGGATATCTAAAATGAATATGTACGAAATACATAAAGGAATAATCTATGCGAGAAATACACAAACTTTATATGTAAGAATGGGGAATTGGTTAATAATTATATTAAGCTGTATGGCAACTATGCCATTATTAAAAATTTTTTTGTTGCTAATAGAATATACTATTGATTTCTAATAAATAATTTTAAATATGCATTTAACAATAATGTAAATAGGCTTTTAAATTAAATAGTTTAATTACTATAGATATATATCACTTCTTAACCTTTTTAAAGTAGTATTAGTTAATCAATAGCTGTTTAATCATAGTTAGTTACGTACAGTATTTGAAATCATACAAATATTAAGCAAAAATTATTTTAGAATTTATATGATTGTCTTAGATTAATATATTTGCATTCTTAAGTAAAATATAGTTTAAGCAATTAATTATTTACAGTAATTTATAAATTAAATGACAATTGTGTATGTCCTGGAACCTGAATAAGTATAATTTTTTTAATAAATCTAATCCATATAAAAGTTTGTTAGCAGTTATTTGGGAAAATATGCAAATTTTATTAATTGCTATTGCTTTAGCTTTTTTTATTCGTACATTTATCGCTGAACCTCGCTATATTCCTTCTGAATCTATGCATCCTACTTTGCAAACAGGTGATCGATTAATTATCGAAAAGGTTTCTCGCTATTTTTATACTTCTAAAGCAAAAGATATAGTCGTGTTTAAACCCCCAATCCAATTAAAACTACAGGGCTATAAAAATAACCAGGCTTTTATTAAAAGAATAATTGCAATCAGTGGAGAGACTGTTGCAGTCAAAGACGGAAAAGTATATGTTAATGATATTTTACTAGAAGAAGATTACATTTTACAGAAGCCATATTATAATTTGCAACCAATTACAGTGCCAAAAGGATATCTTTTTGTTATGGGAGATAATCGAAATAATAGTAATGATTCTCATGTATGGGGTTTTTTGTCAGAAAAAAATATTATTGGACGTGCCATTTTTCGTTTTTCTCCTTTTAAACGTATTTCTATTTTTTAATTCGTAAATAAAGTCAAAAGGTTACAGAAGTTTTGTTTTAGTCTGTTTTTTAATATTTAAGACTTATTTATTGTTATAAGTTGATTTTAAGTGCAATATTTCGTCAGGTTCTTTTATAAACTCCCACTCTTCTGACTTGTTACTTTTTAACAGTTGAAACTGTTTTTCTAACAAGTCAATTCTATCTAATAATAATCTAATAACTTTAGCTTCTGAATCAGGTAAGTTTCCATGTTCGAGAGGATTAACCCTTACTCCTGATTGGTAAACTATTTTTCCGGGAATACCAACAACAGTGCAGTTTGAAGGTACATCACGAAGTAAAACAGAACCAGCTCCTATGCGAACATTATTACCTATGTTTAGATTTCCAAGAACTTTTGCTCCTGCTCCTATAACCACATTTTTTCCAATTGTTGGATGCCTTTTACCGCTTCCTTTCCCTGTTCCTCCAAGAGTAACACCTTGATAAATTAAACTATAGTCTCCTATCTTTGCTGTTTCTCCAATAACTACACCCATCCCATGATCGATAAATACTCCAGTACCGATTTGAGCTGCTGGGTGAATCTCAATTCCAGTAAAAAAACGTGCAAAATGGGAAATCAGTCTTGGTAAAAATCGAATATTTAATTTATTTAGCCAATGAGCAAAACGATATAAAATAATAGCTTGTAAACCAGGGTAGCAGAAAAGAACTTCTAGCCAATTACGAGCTGCAGGGTCTCGATCAAAAATTATACGAAAATCAGTAACTATAGTAGATAACACAAGACTGAACTCTTTGACTAAGATTATATATCTAGCATCCATATTACCACTAGAATACTAGAAAAAATAATTTAGTTAAATAATTTTACTTACTATACTTAAAAGTAATTACGTAATAATTATTTTGTATAACGAGAAACAATTAATTGCTATGAAAAAGTTTGTAAAAATAGACTATTACCAACAGTACTAACTCAATTAGGTAACTCAGTTATAGTCTTTTTATTTAATTCAGCGTAAATAGAAAACTATATAAATCTTTTATAGTTCTAACTCTAGTAAAGTAGAAAGTAAAGTCCAAACTAGTCTAAATTTTCTATATTTGATTTAGTATGAGGTAATCGTGCTTGGGAATTTTTACTTTCTAGCTTGGTAGAGTGACTTTCTAAAATATTAGGTTCCTTTTTTATACTTATAGCTTCCGGCTGTATCGATAATTCCATAATTTTATTGTCAATTATTTCAAATAAATTATTAGAGCTGTCTTCTTCAAAGTCATTTAGTATTTCATTAAGTTTTTGCTTTGCAGTCGCTGAACGTAACCGTGCAAGATAGATATTTTTCTTTGTTTTTACTTCTTGTCCTTTACTTTCTAATACTCGTAATTTTCTTTTAAGCTCTTGAATCATTATCTGTTGACTTTCTAGTTCAGTTTTAATGTCATAAGCTTGTTTCTGATAAGATTGGCGATTCATCAATGATTTTCTTGCTAAAGAATCGTTATTCTGAGATATGGCTAATTCGGCTTTTTGATATAATTTATCAGATAAGCTTTCATAGTGTAATAATTGACGTTCTGAAAATTTGTGGCTAGCAATTGCTTCTGCCAATGCTCCTCTCATGTTAATCAATTCATTCTCTATCTGTGTAGTTGCTATCTCTAGAATTTTTTCAGGACTATTTGATTTATTCACCCACCGATCTAGCTTCTTTCTTATATTACGATTAATTTTATTAAGCCATTTCATTCTTATTCTCCTGACATTTCATATTTGATAATTATAATCTTTATCAAAAAGTTAATGAAAGACTAATCATATTGACTATTTAGATTTATGGAAGCAAGTTAATAATTGTTTGATTTCCAAAAGTGGCATTGTTTAAGTGCCACTAAGTAATACAGTACAGCTCTTAAAAAATACTACTAAAAAAGCAACATATCTAACATGATTCCTATAAGTTTATTATTCTATATAGTTCATTTCCTTGAGTTTTCTTAAAATCTTATCGACACTCTCTTCAAGTGTTTCAATGTCTGTACGACACTCAACTTCAGGATTTATAGGAGCTTCATAAGGATCATCAATTCCAGTAAACGATTTAATTTCACCAGACCTAGCCTTTTTATATAAACCTTTTACATCTCTTGTTTCACAAATCGTTAATGGTGCATTAATGTATACTTCCATGAAATTTCCGATCTTTTCTCTAACTTCATTACGAATATCTCTGTAAGGAGAAATAGCAGCAACTAAAACTATTACATTATTACGTGTTAATAATTGGCAAACAAAACCAATACGACGGATATTAGTATCTCGATCTTCTTTAGAAAATCCTAATCCTTTTGTTAGATTAGTTCTTACTACATCACCATCTAACACTTCTAATGAATAACCAAAATTTTTGATTTTTTTTCCTAAAGCATCAGAAATGGTAGATTTTCCAGCTCCGCTTAATCCTGTCAACCAGATAGTTACGCCATTTTGTTTCATATGAATTTTAATTGGTAGTATGAATAATTATCGACACTACATTAAATGTGAACGAATAGCAATATTTTGGATTTGATCGCTAAAATACTCTAGTTTAAATCAGTAATATAGATCTTACAGTTTTTTGGTAACTACTCATATTTGCGACTAGCTTTTAATAAAAAAACTGGATTTGTAGGATATAAACGAGTTAAATTTGCAATAGCTAAAGATCTAGATACCTGAATACTAAAAAGACTATAGTACCAAGAATTATTTTTAAACCAATTTATACTTATTCCGAGGTTTTCTATAGTTGCTAAAGAAATAACTAAACAACCTTTTTTTCTTAACTTTTGTTGACAAATCTCTAAAATATCAATTAACTTTCCTCCACTACCTCCTATGAAAATCCTGTCAGGGCTTGGAAGTTCATATAATTCTTCAAGACTCATTAATGGCATAGGTATAACATTATGAGTTCGGAATCTTTTACAATTTTGAGTAATTATATTAATACCTACTGCGGTTTTTTCAATTGCATAGACTTTTGATGTATTTGACAAACGAGATATTTCTATAGAGACTGATCCTGTTCCTGCACCAATATCCCAAATAATTTGCTTAGGTTGTAAATTTAATTCTCCTAATATGGCTATTCGGACTTCTCGCTTTGTCATAAGTCCAGGGCGATCTTTGAATGTTAAAAAATATTTATCCTCAATACCTAGAATAGGTAATTGTTTGTATTCTTGTTTGTTTAAAATAACATTATTATTTTCTATGAAAATAACAACATTTAAAGATGAAAATTCGTACTGTTCAAGATTGATTAGTTTTTGAGGAGAAAAACAATTAATTTTTTGATCAATCTTACCTAAATTTTCGCATACCCAAATATCATAATTTTTAGAGAGATTTAAACTTAAATAAATATTTGCAATTACTTGTGGACTATTATAACTATCGGTAAGAATAGCAATTTTTTTCTCTCCTTTTCTAAAGCTAAGTATTAACTCATCTAAATTACGGCCGTGAATACTAATAAAGTGAGCATCATGCCAAGGAACTTTTATATAACTAAATGCTAGTTGAATTGATGTAAGATTCGGATAAAATTCTAAGTCTTTATTATTTATTTCTTGCAGTAATAAACGACCTAAACCAAAAAAAAGAGGATCTCCACTAACTAAAATAACGATAGATTTATTATCTTTATTGAGTTCTTTTAAATTTTTTATATCTTTAATAAAATTTTCTAAAGTTATTGCAACTCCAAGGTAGTCAGGGAAATATTTAAGATGTCTCTGGCTACCCATTAGTATAGAAGCATTTTCCACAATACTTTTAACTTCTATGGTTAAGCTATCCTTCCCGTTTAATCCAATTCCTACAACCCTAATCATTATTGTATTTAAAAAGTATGTTTATAAGCTATGGTAATTCGTTTTTGTAAGCCAAAGTAATTAAAGCATTCAATATAGAAGCTGCAACAGGAGAACCACCTTTTCTCCCTTGTACAATAATCTTGGGAACATTAACCCTTTTTAAAGCTTGTTTGGCTTCTAAAACAGAAACAAAACCTACTGGTGCACCAATAATTAAACTTGGTTGTATCTTATTCAAAAGGATTTGCTGACATAAAGTAAGTAACGCAGTTGGAGCGTTGCCTATTACATAAATTCCTCTAGGATAAGTATTGCAGCATTTTAATAGTCCTGTTTCCGTAAGAGTTTTACCAGGATTAGAACCTGATGTTTGATTAACTGAAGCAATAACTAGGTTTTTAAAAGTTTTGTTCACCAAACTAAGAACTCCTTGTTTTACCATAGTGACATCTGTCACTATGGGAGTCTTCTTTTTAAGCGCATTAATACCTTTTTTAATTGCGTTCGGACTAAAACTTAGTGAATTAATAAGTTCAAAGTCAGCTGTAGAGTGAATAACACGACGAACAACCTTATACTCTAATGCATCGAAGTCATGTTGACCTATTTCTTGATCAATAATAGCAAAGCTTTTAGTTGTAATAGGATGGTTTAAAAATAAGTCCTGGCTCATCAATATACCTAGTTCAATTATTCAATAACAATAACGCAAAGTATAGCTAAAAAATATATTTAAGATAAATTCATATTATTTAGATATTGAGATAAAGTTTGAAATGCATTTTTATCGATTTGAATATTTATCTCTGGATGATTGTCATTGTGAAAATTTAGTTTTTGCTCAGCTTTTCCAAGATACAAAGGAAGATCTTCTTTTTCATTTACATGTAGAAGGACTCGTGCTCTCAAGGTTAACTGATTATCTTTCCCTGCAGATCTTCCGTAAACAAAATAATTTTGAGCTGCTTCTCTTAATGCCATGAATAATTCTTCTTCGGTGATAGAGGGTTCAACAGAAATTACTATTTGATCGCTAGCATTATCGTATACACGAGATGATGAGCTTGATGTGATAATTCTATGACGATTGAGCAAACCTATATTTAGTCCAAACAATCCTACAGTTAGGACTATCATGAACCCTGAAATTCCAACCAATCTAAAACGATTTTTCCAACTTAATATAAAAGATAAAATTACAAGTAAAAGTGAAATAATTGTAATTAGCAAAGACCATTCAAAATAATTTGAAAGATTTATAAAGGTAGACATTTTGTTAAATATAAATTTTAATTTGTATTTAAGTAGTACGAATAAAGCTTATTATGGCTTAAACATTTTTCCTACTTATTTTTAAAGATTAAAGAAAAGTCGGAAGAAATACTAAAAAATATTTTATTCTCCACAATTAATTAAACATAAAACAATTTCCTTTTTTTAATAAGAAGGAATGAAGTGATACTAAATGGTTTGTATTACTTACTAAACACTATAGGTTCATTTAGAGTGTTCTTTAAACATATTAACGATTTATTTAATGTATGAGAAAAACTAATTTTATAAATTTTTAGATTTAAATCACATGAATTAGTAAATATCAATCAACAACTTATAAGATTTTAGTCTTGAGTAAAAACGTAACGGTAAAGTTCGTTCGTTTTGGGGTCAGGACTATTTTCAGCAAACTCTACTGCATCATCAATAATTATCTTAACTTTCTCTTGAATAGTATCTAATTCAGTTTGACTAGCTATATTTTGATTAATTAAATAATTACTTAGTTTTTGAATAGGATCCTTTTGTTCCCAGAATTTTTTCTCATCTAATTTTCTTAATTCATCTGGGTCAGCTAGAGAATGTCCTCGAAAACGATAAGTCAAAGCTTCAATTAAAGTAGGACCTTCCCCTGCGCGAGCACGGGCAACAGCTTCTTTTGCTACTTGTCTTACTGCTAAAACATCCATTCCATCAACTTCTACTCCTACCATGTTAAAAACACTTGCTTTTTTATAAATTTCAGGTTGCGAAGTAGCACGATCATGAGACATTCCAATTGCCCATTTATTATTTTCTACCACATAAATAATCGGTAATTTCCAAAGTGCAGCCATGTTTAAGCATTCATAAAACTGGCCATTATTACTTGCACCATCTCCAAAAAAACAAGCTGTCACCTGATCAGCATTATCATCACCCATGACTTGATGACGATATTTATTTTGGAATGCAGCTCCTGTAGCGACAGGAATTCCTTCTGCGACAAAGGCGTATCCTCCTAAAAAGCGGTGTTTTTTCGAAAACAAGTGCATTGAGCCTCCTCTACCTTTGCTGCATCCTGTTTCCTTACCAAATAATTCTGCCATAATTTCACGAGGAGGAATTCCACAACTTAAAGCATGAACATGATCCCTATAGGTACTAGCGATATAGTCTTCACCAGAACGTAAAGCTTTGATAATGCCTGTAGAGATAGCTTCTTGACCATTATAAAGGTGAACAAATCCGAACATTTTTCCTCTATAGTACATTTCAGCACATTTGTCTTCAAACAAACGGCCTAAAATCATATCTTCATAGAGCATCAATCCTTCATCTTTGCTCAGTTGTATAGACATTGTATCAAATGTAGGTAAAATACGTTCAGATACCATAATAGCTAAAATAAATTGAATAATGGGATAAGTAAACAACTCAAATGATGAGACTTAAGAATATTGTTATATTCATACTAAGATAAGTTATTTTAATTAACTAAACAATCAATAAACTCTATTTAGTCATAGTTTGATCTCAACAAATATTTTAATGTTATGTAGATACAATTGCTATATTGGAGAAACCTATACTATAGTTATAATTTTAGTTACAATTTTTAAAACTTTTATTATACTTGAATAGCCATAAAAGATTTAAGAAAAGCAGTACTTTCTAATAGAAATTTTATTGCCTATATTCACATTTAACTATCAAGTATTAATTTGGACTACTTTGATTTGAGGAAATCAAACGTGCATATACCTTTAGACTATTACAGAATATTAGGAGTTTCTCCAGATACAATAGATGAGCAACTTCATCAAGCTTATCAAGATAGAACTACACAACTTCCTCACTGTGAATATAGTGAGGATGTAATTCAAAAACGTATAAGTTTATTAAACGAAGCTTATCAAGTTCTATCTGATCCAATTACAAGAACGGATTACGAGTCAAATTTTTTAAAACTAGTTTTCTCTAGTACCAATAAAAGCTTCGTACCTGATCATAAACAATCAGACATAGTAACCCAGGAACAAAATTCTATAAAAAGTTCAAGTATTGACATTCATGAAGATTATTTTTCTGGAGCTCTTTTAATACTTTATGAACTAAGCGAATATGAATTGGTCATACAATACGGAGAGAATCATCTTCAATCTTTCCCCAAGAATGTAGAAGACAGTGGCTTAAAGAGTATTAAAATGGATGTAATCCTTAGTATTTCTTTAGCTTATTTAGAAATTACTCGGCAGCTTTGGCATGATAAGACATATGAAAAAGCTGCTGCTGCTGGATTAAAAGGATTAGCATTTTTAGAAAAAAATCGCTTTTTCTTGTCTATACAAGAAGAAATTTGTTCAGAGCTTAATAAGCTACGACCTTATCGCATCTTAGAGTTGCTAGCTTACCCTATTCATTATCAAACTCTCAGGCAAAAAGGAATTAATTTATTAAAAAGTATGCTCGAAGATCGGCATAAAATTAATGAACAAACCAAAAGCCTTTCTAATCTTAAAACCAATGATTTTTTAAGCTTTCTTCAACAAATTAGAATTCATTTGACCATTGATGAACAAAAACAAATTTTTGTAGATACTTATAAAAACTCTTCTTCTCTTGTAGCATCTTACTTAAAAGTATATATCTTAATAGCCCTTGGATTTTTTAGAAAAAAACCTTTTTTAATTTTAGAAGCTCAAACGATACTTGAGAATCTAGAATCTCATCAAAAAGTTGCTATAGAACAAACTGTTGTAGCTCTACTATTAGGGCAGACGCAATTGGCTGAGAAAATTTTATTGAATAAGGTAAAAAACGAGCCAATCTTAAATTTTATTAGAGTCAACTCTCAAGGTTCTCCTGATTTATTACCTGGTTTATGTCTTTACAGTGAAATATGGTTAAAAACTGAAGTTTATAATTCTTTTAGAGACCTAAAAGAATTACCAATTTCTTTACAAGAGTACTTTCTTGACAAGCAAGTTCAAACCTATTTAGATGGTTTTGTAAAGCTTGATAGAAAAGATGATTTAACCCCTGCAACTGATACATTCAAAAAAAGTTCCCAATACTATAACTACAGACAAAATTTACAGAAATTTCAACCAACTAGCCTAACTTCATTCCCGAACTCTCTATCCACGGAAAATCCCACTATTCCTTTATCTTCAAAAACTAAAAAAACTTATAAGGTACAAAATAACCTTTCCGTATCAAACGTTAAAAACTACGTACGAAACTTTACAAAAAAAGTTATTAGAGTTCAGTTTAATAAAGGAGTTCTATCTACTACTCAACTTTTAAAAATACTACTCAAAAATAATTATGTTGAGAGTTGTTACTTTATCCTGAAATCTAGAAAAAATATTTTAATTATTTTGGGTGGAGTGAGTTTAACAAGTACTTGTCTAGTTTTAGCATATAAGATAAATTCTCCATTGTTTGCTTTAGAGAGGAATCAATACAAAGTATCTCTTATCCAACCTTTGATTAATATACCTCTGGCTAATAAACAAATTGTCAAGACAACAGGTGTATTGACACCAAGAGGTTTTCATCAATTAATTAAGGTATGGTTATCAAGTAAATCTAAAGCATTTGGAGAAAATCATGATATTGATTCATTAAATAAAATTTTAGTTGATCCTTTACTTTCAAAATGGCGTAATCATGCCCAAAAACTAAAACAGAGTCAAAGTTATTGGGTTTATAGCCATAACATTACAGTTAATTCTCTGAAATCTAATCAAAATAATTTAGATCAAGTTACTGGCGAAGCTGACATCAAGGAAACCGGTCAATACTATCACCAAGGTACTATGAGTTATTCTTATGATGATATTCTAAGAGTACAATATACTTTGCTTCGTAGAAATAATCGTTGGCTAATTCAAGAAATTGATGTTATTAATTAAATTTCCATTACTACTTGTCTAAATTTATAACAAAGATATCTTTTAAGCTTGAGAGAATGGTCTTAAATAGGCTTTAATAAAAAATAATTAATTTACCAAACAAAAAAGGAGGTGTTAATTTTCATAATGACTCAAGTAGTTGTTGGTCAAAGCGAACCTATAGAATCTGCATTACGTCGATTTAAGAGACAGGTTGCTAGAGTTGGAATTTATACAGACTATAAAAAGCATCAATTTTTCGAAACGCCAGAAGAAAAGCGTAAGCGAAAAGAAGCTACTCGGCAAAGACAAAGATCTCGTCGAAATTAAGTTTGATAAGATATCAAATTTAAACAACCATATAATTTCTACTATCTAAGATTAATTCAAGTTTAGATAGTCAATAAGACCCTAACTTTAGATTTTAGTTAGGGTTTTTTTTATTATTAGCTGAAACATATTGATTGAAACGATAACTATAAAAGTTTTATCTTATCTTCGAATTATTAATAAGGTTTGACAATGGCCCAGATTGATACATGCCTTTAATATTTAGATCACTATGGCATAAAATAACCTCATTGTTTACTCTTCCTAATAAATCCATAAGGATACGTTTTAAACGTTTCTTATTTTCTTCTGATTCAACTAAGTTACTTAGTTGATTCCTTAAAAATAATTGAGCACAAAACAAAACTGATGCTCCAGCTGTTTCCCATAGATGAGACGATGTATCTAACCATAGATGCCAATTATGAGAACTTCTTAAAGAACGATATTGAAAAATTGTAGTTAAAGTTACATAGTCAGTTTTTTCGCTAAAATAATCCTCAGGTTTAGGATTAGCTGTAACTATGCCTTTTTTAAGTAATTGAATAAAATCAATTAAATTATTTGTTAGAGACTTCGTGTTTGTATTATATTTTTGTAAACGATAATCTATTTCCCAAAAGTGTTGAACAGTTTCTGTAAGTTCTTGCAAAGCTAACAATTGTTCATGGGGTAGTTGATATCTAGACTCTATAAATATTTTGATTGCTGAATCAATTATCTCTATAGGATTAGAAGGTTGTTCTTTTTCTATTTTATACCTTGTCTCTTTTACCCAAAGATATAACTTTTTATAAGCTTCAGCCGCCTGGGCTCCTATTCTATCCCATCTAGAATATTGTTCCAAAGGTAGTAGCTTAGGATACTGCTTATCCATATAAAAACAATTGTCGGCCAAAATTCCTGCTCTAACAGGATCAATTGTCATTATATGATTTTCGTAATCATAACTTAAAGTAGTTAACATTTGTGCGATATCATGTATTTCGACAAATTTCCCTAATCCAGGAAAAACCAGTCCTAAAAGGGTTAACAATGCACGAATGATCGGAAAACTTATAAGGGGACGTTGTTCGTTCAAAAGTCTAACAGGAATATTAGCTATTGATAGAGTTTCAATTAGAGTGTAACGAGCAATTTCATCCAAGCCAGGTGCTATGATTACAATTTCTTTAGGGGTAACTTGGTGGTTCTCGATAGCATTGATTATAAAATTTGCTGTTTTTTTAAGAAGCTTAGCTCTTGAGCTGGTCTCAATTGATGTAAAAAAATAAGGAAGTTTTTTTGAAGATAAAGGGTTATCTATTTGTTCTAAAATAATTTGACTACTGATACCAAAAAGTTTTGGGAATGTAGGCAGTATCAGTGTGTTGCAATAAGGTTTTATAAGCCTTAAATAATCGGGATCGGCACTAAGTCCTAGCCGAACTTGACCATATGGATTATAGGTAAAGACACAAAATTTTTGATGATTTATAAAAAATTGAAATAAATCTTTAGTTATAGCAGGATAATCATCAATATCGTCTGCGAAAACTCCATGATAACGATTTATTAAACATTCTCTGTATTGAGAGTTAGGCAATAAGTATTGCCAATATAAATTATAAATAAGTCCATAAGTTACTATGCCACGGCTAAAGCACCATTGTTGCCATTCTGTAATTAATTCTTGCTGCAGTTTTGGTAATGTTTGTTTAGTATTAATAAAGTTATGAATTTCTTTTAAAAAGTAGTATTCTTCTTGTAAACCATACTCTAAGATAGAAGATATATCCTCAACCATAACTCCACTAGCACTAGCTAGTTGTAGTAAATCTAGAGTTTGACGAATAAATCGAAACTCGTTACTTTTAGTAAACGATATTTGGTACTTTTCCAGATACGGTTTCCATAGTTTGGTTGCAAATTCCTGCTCAGTTTCAGTTCTTAAGAACAATGGAAATTCTTCTTTCAGCTTTAGTCTTTCAAATAAAAGAGGCCAAAATAACTTTAATTCATCTCTCATGAATCCTAAAGGTGTCTTACAATGAATAGCATATTTTCCTCTAGTTACAGAAGAAAGTTTATCAAATAGTTTACGACGGTTGTCATCATTTGCAGATAAAACTAATACTGATGAAGCAAGATTTTGAGTAATCGATTGTATGGGAGATAAACTTTGTTTATAGCATCTATTTTCAACCCAATGAAAAAAATTCTTAACCAACTGGGTCGTTTTTCCAGCATGAGTGGTTCCTTCAATCCATAAGGAGGTTAACTTCACAAACATTCCTCAATCAAATTAGTTAACATACAATTATTCCTAAAATATTTTTATTCTTTATTTTTTTATTATAAATAAGCGTACTAGTTACTATGAAAATTCAGTTCTCGATTAAAAAAACTTTTGATTGGCTGACATCAACTCCAGAAAGATCTTTAGATCGCGCCTATAAAATGGCTTTAAAAATAAAAGAAATTGAAGATAAATATTTTGGTGGAAAAATAATATCTCAAGATAATACTAGTTATGGCAGCAGCGTTGTCTCATATTTTAAGACAGAAATTGACAGTTATCTTAAAAAGATCAATTTAGAGTTAAATATTTTTAAAACTAGTCGACTATTTTTAAAAGTTATGAATATTTCACAAGATCTTAATGATGAAAAAATATCAAGTGAAAAAGGACGACATAGTCTCATAAATAACACAATTTTTTTTGAAAAATTAAAATTTATTGACAAAATTATATTTAAGTATGAATTAAGAAAAGATAATGATAATCTTGAAAGCTCGATAATTTCAGAAGAAACTGCTTCGAAAAAGAAAGAAGAAACTGAGAATATATACTATTCAGAAAATATATCTCAAAAGAATAACTATCGCTTAGCATCGAGCAATAAAAATATAGGTGTTTTACCAAGATCTTTTGTTGATACACTAAACAGACTTAGACAAGAAATAGATCCTAAATCAGAAGATAGCGAAGAAAAAGTTCTGAATAAACATCGTAAATCTAGACTGAGGACTGCTCTTTCTATTAAATTTATCTTATTACTAATAATAGTTCCTTTATTAACTCACCAACTCACTAAGACATTTTTATTAACTCCAGTAATTCGTCAATATTTTCAGGATCATGGACAAGTAGTATTTATCAATAAAGATTTAGAGGAAGAAGCTTTCGAAGAATTAAGCCATTATGAGGAAATTCTTAGATTCCAAGGTTTGATAGGATTAAGAGAACCCTTAAATGAAGAAAAAGTTGAAGAAAAAGTTAAAGAAAAAGCTCAAGAAATAACACAACAATATCGGACACAGGGTATAAATTCAGTTGGTAATGTTTTTGCTGATCTTTTTTCTGTAATTGCTTTTATGGTAGTTGTTGGATTTAGTAGAAAAGAGATAGAAATTCTAAAAGCTTTTCTAGACGAGATTTTATATGGATTAAGTGATCCAGCCAAGGCATTTCTAATTATTTTATTCACAGATATGTTTGTTGGATTCCATTCTCCTCATGGATGGGAAGTTATCTTAGAAGGAATCTCTCATCATTTTGGATTACCAGAAAATCAAGAATTTAATTTTCTTTTTATCGCAACATTTCCAGTTATTTTAGATACAGTTCTTAAGTATTGGATATTCCGCTATCTTAATCGTATTTCTCCTTCGGCTGTAGCTACATATAAAAATATGAATGAATAATATTAAAATTTAGTTAATTTAGCGAAATTTAAGAAAAATTGCGTTAGTTTAACAAATGGAAGATATTACAATCTGAACTAAAATGACTATCGAACAATTACTGCTATTAATTGCCTTACTAAGTCCAGGAATATTATTATCTGCTTTTGTTATGGGGAGCTTTTCTAGAGGCGGATAAAATTTTATTAAGAGAAATCATAAAAAAATCGCAAGAGAATTTAATATCTCGGTTCTTTTATGATTCCTCTTACCCCTCTTCTTTTTTTGTTTCTGCTTGATTAGAGGATGAATTCGAGTTCAAGAATTCAGCAGTAGAAAAATTAACTTCTAGATTTTTCCGTTGTTCCATTTGACTAAGGAAATATCCTGTCATCATCGCAGAAGCAAGAAGACTAGCTAAATTTTCTCGATCAGTAGCTATTTGTATATTAAAGTCTCCAGAAGAAAGCATTCCCAGTAATCCTTGTACATTTTTGGTGATAATTTGCTGAATTTCTGGGCTAGCAGATTGCGCTATACGTGATAATGTTTCAGGCTGCTGTTGTTTCAGGTATTGTATGAGGGGATTCGGCTCTTGTTCTTCTGAGAGGAAATCAAAATTAAATACCATTCACTATAACTCCAAATTTGAGTTTAATTTACTTATATTTTTGTTGTTTTTATGTGTTATTACAATATAAACCTTACTGGAAAAAATAGCTAAAGATTTAGTTCATTGATTTTGGAAGCTGATCAATTTCAAAATACTGATGGAATTGAGAAGTAATTTCTAAAAGATATGAACGTCCGGTTTTTTGACGATATTTTCGAACAAAACCTAACTCTACTAATTCTTGTACATGTTGATAAGCACTACTTCCTCTTAGCTCAATTAATTCAGTTTGGATAATAGGGTTTTTAAGAGCAATTGCTGCTAAAGTTCTCAAAACTGCTTTTCCTAATTCAGCAGGAATTATATTATCGGTAAGATCATTGAAAACTGGACGAAGTTGCAAACTATATCCATTTTCTGTTTCTATGACTTCCAATGCACTGTCACGATACGCATAATCTGACATTAATTCAATTATTGCATCTTGTACAACTTCTATCTCATGATTTACATACTTAGCAATATCGACTAGGCTCAAGGATTGACCTTTAAGGTATAAAACTGCTTCAATTTTTGTTGCTAACTTTACCATTATTAAATGACACCTTTTGTTGATAAGAAAAATTAACCATATCAAAAAGAATTGATATAAGTCCAATATATAGAAAATTTTTATTTATTTTAAGCTATTACAGAAAACAATAGATATAAAAAAATAAATCTAATTATGACAACTTTATATTTTAAGACACATTAATTATTAGAAAACATGAAACTAAAGTTAATTTGCTTTAATTTTTGATTAGCCTAATATTCATAAGAATATTAATTAAAATGAGAATTGTATTAACTACTCATATAATTTAAATAAAATATTGCCATACTATTCATACTTTTGTTGAATGAATTCTAATGTAAAAGAAATTTTTATTAGAGATGATATTCAATTTCTAGATTGTTTCTATCATGATTACTAAGTTTATTATTAGATTAGTAAATATTAAAGTAATTATTAGTCATGATATGACTTTCTTGATATTCAAGGTTAAAAACTGCTGAGGTCATTTGTTCCAAGATGACGCAAATTAGAGAAAAATTAGATGTTCAAGAAAATACTATGTATAAAATTACCAAGAGTTTTATACATAGTATCTTTGAAAAAAAGAAAAGTCATTAGAATGATTAAAAAATAGTTACAAAGAAATTATTCTAGACAGTAAGTTTTTAGATTTTAAAATTTTATATGGAATTAATTGATAAGATATCAAAACAAATGAAATTAGATGAACAGAGTGAAAAAACAATTTTAGATTATCGCTTTATTATTAATGATTCTTAATCATCTAGAAAAAATATATTGCTTTAATTCTGAATTAGAAATAAATTTTCAACTTGTTCCGTTAAGATTTTCAATATTGAGATAACTAATTAAAAAGTTATGAATCAGCCTTTTTCAAGAAAAGATACATCATTAAAGTTAGCTCTTAAAGGTGTTCGTAAAATTCGTACTATGATAGATGGTTTAGATGAAATAACACATGGAGGGTTACCGTTAGGAAGGACAACCCTTGTTAGTGGAACTTCAGGAACTGGTAAAACACTTCTTGCTATACAGTTTTTATATAACGGAATTAAGTATTTTGATTATCCTGGTCTTTTCGTTACCTTTGAGGAGTCTCCAGATGACATTATTGAAAACGCATATAGTTTTGGCTGGGATTTACAAAAGCTAGTTGACGATGGTTATTTATTTATTCTTGATGCATCTCCAAATCCTGAAGGACAAGAAATATTTGAAAATTTTGATTTATCAGCGTTAATTGAACGAATACAATATGCTATCCATAAATATAAAGCTAAACTCGTTTCTATTGACTCTGTAACTGCAGTTTTTCAACAATATAATGCAGTTGCCGTAATAAGGAGAGAAATTTTTCGTCTTGTAGCTAGATTAAAACAACTAGAAATAACTTCTATCTTAACTACAGAAAGAGTAGAAGAGTATGGGCAGATTGCTAGATTTGGTATCGAAGAATTCGTTTCAGACAATGTAATTGTTGTACGTAATGTTTTGGAAGAAGAACGTCGTCGTCGTACAATCGAAATTCTTAAATTACGTGGTACTACTCATATGAATGGAGAATACCCTTTCACTATTATTAATGATGGAATTAATATATTTCCCTTGGGAGCTATGAGATTAACTCAAAGATCATCTAATGTACGTATTTCCTCTGGAGTGCAAACTCTGGATGAAATGTGTGGAGGAGGGTTTTTAAAAGATTCTATTATTTTAGTAACAGGTATAACAGGAACTGGAAAAACTTTATTGTTAAGTAAGTTTTTGGAAGAAGGATGTCATCAAGAAGAAAGAACAATTTTATTTGCTTATGAGGAATCTAAAGCTCAATTGTCTCGCAATGCAATGTCGTGGGGTATTGATTTTGGAAAAATGGAGCAAAAAGGACTTCTTAAATTGTTATGCACTTATCCAGAATCTGCTAGTCTAGAAGATCATTTACAAATTATAAAGTCAGAAATTTCTAAATTTAAGCCTTCTCGTATTGCTATTGATTCTCTATCCGCTTTAGCTCGAGGCGTTACAAAAAATGCTTTTCGCCAATTTATAATTGGAATAACAGGATATGTAAAGCAAGAAGAAATCACAGTATTTTTTACGAATACAACCGATCAATTCATAGAAAGTCATTCAATAACGGAATCTCATGTTTCTACTATTACAGACACAATATTAATGCTTAAATATATAGAAAACAATGAGAAAATGTCCAAAATTATTAATGTTTTTAAAATGAGAGGCTCTTGGCATGACAAGAGTATAAGAGAATATACAATTAATCATAATGGTTTTATTATTGAGAACTCATCTCACAACAATAAGAGTATAGTTGATGATTCTTCAACCAGAGTAAATATTGACAAGAAAAGTTAAATTTTTTATATTGCTCGTGATATTAAAGATAAAAAGAAACCATAGAATTGATTTTTCAAAAAATAGATTAAACCTCTTTTTAAATAAGGAATGCTCTGTCTTAAAATAAGACAGAGCATTCCTTATTTATTTAAAAAGAGGTTTTTTAATAGTCGTAATCCCCAGGACCCCCAGCAGCAGAAGATTTTTCTTTTTCCGGTTTGTCAACTACAATACATTCAGTAGTTAAAATCATACCAGCGATAGAAGCAGCATTTTGTATACCGGAACGAGTTACTTTTGCTGGATCAACAATTCCACTAGCTAACATATCAGAAAATTGACCTGAAGCAGCATCATAACCAGTATTAAAATCTTTTTCTTTAACACGTTCAGCAATAACTGCTCCATTTTGACCTGCATTTTCAGCAATACGTTTCAAGGGAGCAGTTAAAGCACGGGCAACAATTAATGCACCAGTTAACTCTTCACTAACGTCAAGATTAGTATTCGCCCATTCTTCTAATATTGGAGCAAAATGTGTCAGTGTTGTTCCACCGCCGGGAACAATACCTTCCTCAACAGCAGCTTTTGTAGCATTAATAGCATCTTCTAATCGAAGTTTACGATCTTTCATTTCAGTTTCTGTAGCAGCACCAACTTTGATAACTGCGACTCCACCAGATAATTTGGCTAAACGCTCTTGTAGTTTTTCTTTATCGTATGAAGAGTCAGAATCTTCAATTTGTCTACGAATTAAATCACAACGAGATTTAACTGCTTCTTCATTACCTTCAGCTACAATAGTTGTATTATCTTTAGTCATAATAATACGTCTGGAAGATCCAAACATTTCAATTGTTGCACTTTCTAACTTTAATCCTGTCTCTTCACTAATAACAGTACCGCCAGTAAGAACAGCAATATCTTCGAGCATTTGTTTGCGACGATCTCCAAAACCAGGAGCTTTGACAGCAGCAACATTTAAGACACCACGTAAACGGTTAACTACTAAAGTCGCTAGAGCTTCTTTCTCAATATCTTCAGCAATAATGACTAGAGATTTTCCTTGACGAGCAACTTGTTCTAATATGGGAACTAAATCTTGAACTAAATTAATTTTTTTATCAGTAATAAGAATACATGGTTCTTCAAAAACTGCTTCCATACGCTCAGGATCTGTAACAAAGTAAGGAGAGATATACCCTTTATCAAAACGCATTCCCTCAGTAATTTCTAGTTCGGTAAACATTGATTTACCTTCTTCTAGAGAAATAACACCTTCTTTGCCAACTTTATCCATAGCATCAGCAATCATTTTGCCTACTTCTTCATCATTGCCAGCTGAAATAGAACCAACTTGAGCAATAGCTTTAGAATCTTCGATAGGTTTTGAATGCTCTGCAATTTTATCTACTAAGAAACTAGTAGCTTTGTCAATACCACGTTTTAGGGATATAGGATTAGCTCCAGCAGCAACATTACGTAAACCTTCTTTAACAATAGCATGAGCTAATACTGTAGCAGTAGTTGTCCCATCTCCAGCTACATCATTGGTTTTTGAAGCAGCTTGACGAATTAAAGATACACCTGTGTTTTCAATATGATCTTCTAACTCAATTTCTTTTGCAATGGTAATACCATCATTAACAATTTGTGGTGCACCAAATTTTTTTTCTAAAACTACGTTACGACCTTTAGGACCAAGCGTAACAGCAACAGCTTCTGCAAGGATGTCCATCCCTTTTTCTAATGCGCGACGTGCGTCTTCATTGTAAACAATAGATTTAGCCATAGATTATTCCTCTGTTATGTCAATCTTAAATAAAGTTAATAAGAGTTTGCTATGCTTATTTTAAGCAACAGCTGCTAAGATATCTTTCTCGGAAAGTAATACATAGTCTTCTCCAGATAGTTTGACATCAGTTCCAGCATATTTGGAGTAAAGAACTTTATCGCCTACTTTGACATCTAGCTCAGAACGACTACCATCATCATTGCGCTTACCAGGACCCACAGAAACTACTTCACCAATCTGAGGCTTTTCTTGAGCGTTGTCTGGTAACAAAATGCCTCCGGCGGTCTTTTCTTCAGCGGGGTTAACCTTAAGAAAAATCCGATCACCAAGGGGTTTAACAGTAGATACATTGATACTAATTGCTGCCATGAATAAATCCTCCTTTAATATTTATTAAAAATCAAGAGTTTTTGATAACTTAAGAGTTAGCACTCTTAATCCTTGAGTGCTAATTTAACGAAATATTAGGAGTTCTGGCAACTGTTCATAGTGTACGGGTTCCCGAACTTTGTATTGTTAAACATTAAAGATATTCATATAGAGTCTGATACGGTATGAAAAATCTTCATAATAAATCATCAAAATTTTGCAAAAAAGTTTTAAGCTAACCATAAAAATATATTAATTATGGTAAGTAATGTAACAATAGTGATCAACTAAATTTATTATTGAATCAGATTATTACAAACTGTATTATAACTTGGTAAGTATTTCTATTTTAGATTTTTGGTTCAAACTGTAGTTATCTAATTTTAATTTTTGTAAAAAATTATGTTCCTTCTAAATTACTACGCATGTGCTAGTTATTTAATGGTGTTGCTATTTAACTTGTCACTAGTGGCACAGGCTTCGCCTACCATGCAAGAAGAGTATAAATTATTTATAAAACCTAGTTTTGAACAAGGTAATTATGCTTTAAAATCGTTCTTTAGATATACAAGTACAGACGATCGGTTTCTTGTATCCTCTATTAAAAAGAATAATATAAACACTATATTTAATAGGCCTCTTACCCTCAAAGAGGTAATCTTTGTAGCTTTACAAAATAATCAAGAGATAGAAAATGCTCGCGTTACCATAGAAGAATTCAAAGCAAGATTAACTGAGCAGGAATCAAAACTTTATCCTAGCTTAGATATAGACTCACGTTTAAATCATAAATTTTTTGAGAGACAATCAACTGATTTTAGTCAAGGTTTTAAAAAACAGGTTGCAGCAAGTTCTAGAGAAACAACAGGTATTTTTAATGTTTCCCTTAGATATGATATTTACACTGGTGGTGAAAGAGAAGGTCGTATAAGAAAAGCAGAAAGAGAAATTAGAAATCGACAACTGCAGCTTGAACAAATAGCTGAACAGATTCGTTTTGAAGCAACAGACAACTATTATCTTTTACAAAATGCTGATGCTGAAGTGGCTATTGCTCAGGCAGATGTTGAGAATGCTACTCAAACTTTACGAGATGCAAGGCTTCTAGAAAGAGCTGGTTTGGGAACTAAGTTTGATGTATTACGTGCAGATGGAGATTTGGCGACTGCTAATGAACAATTAGCAAGAACTGTTGCAAAGCAGAGGATAGCAATAAAAAAGCTCACGGAAACTTTGAACTTAGGTCAAAAAATTCAGTTGTCAGCTGCTGATAATATTACTGAACTAGGATATTGGAAACTTTCATTAGAAGAAACTATAGTTCAAGCATATAAAAACCGTGCAGAACTAGAACAACAACTTATTCAAGTAGAAATAGGAAAACAAGATCGTCGTATTGCGATCGCAGAAATTATTCCTAAACTAGATATTATCGCTCAATATGGTTTTAATGATGAATTTGAAGATGCGTTAGGAGCACTAATTAATTATCGTTTCGAAACTCGTTTAAGATGGCGATTGTTTGATGGCGGTAGAGCTTTTGCAGGCGTTAAAGCTGCAGAACGTAGAATTGACCAAGCTAATATTCAATTTGCAGATTTACGTAGCCAAATTCGTTTTGAAGTTGAAGAGGCTTATTATAACCTTATTGCTAATAAAGGAAATATAGAGAGTACACGCAAAAATATTACTACTAGAGAAGAGGGTTTGAGATTAGCTAGATTGAGATTTCAAGCAGGAATAGGAGTACAGAGTGATGTAATAGATGCTCAAAGAGATTTATCTAAAGCAAGAGGAGATTTCTTACAGGCAATTATTGAATATAATCGTTCTATAAACCTGCTCCAAAGAGCAGTTAGTAACTTTCCAGATAGCCTACTATTTAAAAGAATTTAATTTAATAAATCATATAAGTAAAGTGATAATAAAAATATCTAATCTTTTAGCTCCAACCTGTAATTGAGAGTATTTTTAGTACAGTATTGTTAGTCAAGCTTAAAAAAACTGATCCTAAAATAGCACTCCATAAACCATACTTTAAGCGGAAACCTTCAACCAATACAGAAGTAATACCGAAAATCATAGCATTAATAATTAATAAAGATAATCCAAGCGTTACTATAGTTAGAGGAATTGTTAAAAAAACCAAAACTGGTTTTAACAAGGTATTAAGAATTCCAAAAATAATAGAAGCTTTTAACGCTTTACTAAAACTATCCATATTGACACCAATAGGAAGTTTGCTAACGATTAAAAGACTTATTGCCGTCGTAATCCAAACAATCAATAAACTTATCATGTTATTTTTTCATTACTTATTATTTTTTTATATTATAAGTTAAGTAATTAAAAGTTGAGAACCATGTCCCTCAAAGAAAATATAATTTAATTTCTTTAAGAAAAGATAGGTAGTAAAGTTAAACCTTTGTAACAAAATATTTCATAAAATCTTATCATGAAGCAAAGTAGAGAAGTAGTTCATTTGTTAACTTTAAGGAGTTTACGGCCTATGCTATCTAATGCACAAATTTTTATTGCTTTAGCTATTGCTTTAGTTCCTGGTATCCTAGCATTCCGTTTGTCCACGGAACTTTACAAATAATATATGTGTCTGCTAGCTTTAGCAGATATATGTACAGTTCTCTAGCATTACTGTTAGAGAACTTCGTAAGCAATATAGCTTTATTTATTATCTAATGTCTAAAAAGCATATTCACCAAGAACAGGATACTAACAACTATCATCTTGAATACAGATGGATGACCATAGAAGTTATCACTAAGTTAATGATGAATGGGTTACTATCAACTATTGCAATTTTAAGTATCGTCAGATCATTTAATTATTTAAGAGTACAACAAACTAATCTCAGAGAATTGCAAGCTGAACTTCAGGAAACTAGGCAAAGGGTTTCTAAATTAGCAAAAGAGTTTGGAGACAGCTTTGCTCCTAACATGACTTATCGAGTTATGTATAAACAAAGTCATTTTACAGAACCTAAACGAAGAAAAATTATTTATTTACAAGATAAAAAAAATAACTAAAAAGAAGTAGCAAAATCGTTATAAGTCGTAAATTATTTAAAAAATTATTTTCGTATCATGACTAAAAAATTTTTAATGTCCATTCTTTACAAGTTTTTTTAGTAATAGATATAAACATTTTTAAAGATGAAATTGTATTCCTATAATTTTAGAAAAACTCACTATTTATTATAATGATTCCTTAGAAATACCAAACATAATAATATCAATTACAAGTCTTAGGAAACAAGATCAGAAACTATACTAGAAGTTAAGCCTTATTCCATACAATAAAAAACTGTATTTTACATATTATGAAGCAACCTTTAAGCAAAACTTCTGGCCAACTGGAAAAAGACGAATATCTTAATGAGATACCAGATGAAGTAGAGATGCCATTACTAGATCATATCGAAGAGTTAAGAATGCGCATTTTGTATTCGCTAGTAGCAATATGCTTTAATGTGATCTTGTGTTTTATCATAATAAAACCTTTGGTGAGATGGCTAGAGGTTCCTGCCCAAGGAGTAAAACTTTTACAGCTAGCACCTGGAGAATTTTTCTTTGTTTCTATAAAAGTTGCCGGTTACAGTGGTTTACTAATTTCTAGTCCTTTTATTATTTACCAAGTCTTAAAATTTACTTTACCTGGATTAACTCGTAGAGAACGCCAATTAATAGGCCCAACAATTTTGGCCTCTAGTGTTCTTTTTTTTGCAGGAATAGGATTCTCTTACTGGATTTTAATACCTGCCGCATTAAATTTTTTCATAACTTACGGATCTAACGTAGTTGAACAGGCCTGGTCAATTGATCGTTATTTTGAATTTATTTTATTGTTAATGTTCAGTACTGGTATTGCATTTCAAATTCCTGTAATCCAATTAATCTTAGGATATTTAGGTATTATATCATCTCAACAAATGTTAAAAGAATGGAGAATCATAGTCGTTGGAGCAGTTATTTTAGGAGCTGTTTTAACACCATCTACAGATCCCTTGACTCAGTCTTTATTTGCAGGAGCAGTTCTAGGGTTGTATTTTAGTGGCATTTTTATTGTTAAATTAAGTGGTAGATAATAAGCTCCTAAAAAATGAAATAAGATATTTAGATTATTTAATATTTATGATTATGTAACTGAGCTTGCTCTTTTAGTTCATCTAAAATATCAGGGTTAACTATTGTAGATCTATCTCCTTTTATGTTTTGGTTTGCTGCAATTTGTCTTAAAAATCTTCTAACAATCTTGCCAGAACGGGTTTTTGGCAATTCTCGTGTAAATTGAATAGTTCCAGGACGAGCAATCGCTCCAATTTCTTGAACAACATGTTGTTTGAGCTCACTAATTAGTTCATTAGTTGCTTCAAAACCATTATTCAGTGTTACAAAGGCGTAGATATCCTCTCCTTTTATTTCGTGGGGTTTACCAACTACACTTGCTTCATTAACTGCCTGATGTGAAACTAAAGCTGATTCCAATTCCATAGAACCTAATCGGTGACCTGAAATATTCATCACATCATCAGTACGTCCTAAAATCCAAAAATAGCCATCAGAATCTCTGCGCGCACTATCTCCTGAGAAATAAATATGCTCGTCCGACTTCTTAGATAAAGAATTCCAATAATTTTCTTCAAAGCGTTGACGATCACCATGAATATTTCTCAACATACTTGGCCATGGATTTTTAATTATCAACAATCCACCAGTATTATCAGGGACATTATCACCATTTTTATCCACTATGTCTGGAACAATACCGGGGAAAGGTAGAGAAGCCGAACCTGGTTTACTAGATATTGCTCCAGGTAAAGATGTAATCATTACTCCACCTGTCTCTGTTTGCCACCAAGTATCTACAATAGGACACTTTTCATTACCTATTATTTCGTAGTACCACATCCAAACTTCAGGATTTATAGGTTCTCCTACAGTTCCTAAAAGTCGTAGAGAAGATAAATTAAATTTTTTAGGTATATCATCTCCCATTTTTATAAAAGAACGTATAGCTGTTGGTGCAGTATAAAAAATGTTAACTTTATATCTTTCTATAATATCCCAGAAGCAACCAGGATTTGAAGGTCGAGGAACACCTTCATAAAATAAAGAAGTAGCTCCATTTGATAATGGACCATAGACACCATAGCTATGTCCTGTAATCCATCCTATATCTGCTGTACACCAATAAGTATCTGTATCTTGTATGTCAAAGATCCATTTCGTCGTTATGTGAGTATATAAACTATATCCACCAATAGTATGAACTACTCCTTTAGGTTTTCCAGTACTTCCACTAGTATAAAGAATAAACAGAGCATCTTCACTATCCATGATTTCTGGAGGACAATTATCAGATATATCTTGTTGCAAGTCATGCAGCCAGTAATCACGGCCATGTTCCATGGCAATACTTTCACTTGTACGTTTTACTACTACTACTTTTTCGACAATTGAGGAATTATTTTTCAGAGCTATATCAACTTGAGATTTGAGGGAGATAATTTTATCTTTGCGAAAACCACCATCTGCAGTAACAAGGATTTTTGCTTGTGAATCTTTTAAGCGATCTTTTAAGGATTCGGCACTAAAGCCTCCAAAAATGACTGTATGAACTGAACCAATACGAGCACAGGCAAGCATGGCAATTATAGCTTCAGGTATCATGGGCATATAAATTGCCACACAATCCCCTTTTGTGACTTTTAATTGCTTCAGTACATTAGCAAATTTACACACTTCTACATGAAGTTCTTCGTAAGTTAAAGTCCTTGAATCACCAGGCTCTCCTTCCCATACAATAGCTGGTTTATTTCGTCTTGAAGAGGTAAGATGACGATCAATACAATTATAAGTAATGTTTAATTTCCCGTTAAGAAACCACTTGGCATGGGGTGGATCCCATTCTAAGACACGATCCCATTTATTAAACCAATGTAATTCCTTCTCTGCTAAATTCCCCCAAAAATTTTCTGAATCCGATATTGATTCTTGATAAAGTTTTTCATAGTCTTGAAAACTTTTTATACGTGCATTTGCACTAAATGTAGATGGAGGATGAATAATTCTTTTTTCTTTAAGAACAGATTCTATAGTATCTTCTTTGTGATGATTTAACATGTTACTTTTCTAAGGTTATAAGCATCATATTTTAAGTTATCCTAATAATCTTAATTAATAATAAATTTTAATTATTTTCAATATTTATTTAGTATTATCCATGTTCTGAAAAATAGAAAAATATTGAACTTTGGAAAAATAAAATTAATAAAAATGTAAATATGTATTTGTATTACAAATTACAATATTCTATTTATTGATAACTTTTATATCTTAATTTATAATTTTTCTGGAAAATATTTTTTCCAGAAGAGCAATTGAATCACAATGATTAATTACTGATTAAAGCTGGTTGCAATAGCGTTAGCAACTCTTTTTTGTTCTTGCGTCAACATACCAGGAAACATAGGCAAAGAAAGTACTTCATAAGATACCTGTTCAGTAATTGGAAATGACGTTTTTTGATACCCTAAATTTGCATAAACTTTTTGCAAATGAATAGGTATAGGATAATAGACCATAGAAATAATTCCTTTATCTTGTAAATATTTCTTCAAAAAATCTCTATTATAATCTTTATTATTATCGATTCCGTTTGCTACTAAGATCGTATATTGATTCCAAACATGATACCCTCCAATAATTTCTTCGGGTAACTGTATCATTGGAATCGAACTTAGTAGTTTATGATAATAATGAGCTATTTCACGTCTTTCTTCATTCCATTTATCCAAATAACGAAGTTTTACCTGTAAAATGGCAGCTTGGATAGCATCCAAACGACTATTAATACCAACTACATCATGATGATAACGCTTCATTGAGCCATGTTCTTTAATAATTTTAATAGTTTGGCCAATTGCATAATCATTAGTTGTAATTGCTCCGCCGTCTCCACATGCTCCTAAATTTTTTGTAGGAAAAAAGCTAAAACAACCTATATGCCCAATACTACCAACAGTCTTATTATTCCATTTAGCTCCAGTAGCTTGAGCACAATCTTCAATGACATATAAATTATGTTTATTGGCAATTTCCATTAAACGAGTCATATTGACAGGTTGTCCAAAAAGATGAACTACAATAATTGCTTTAACTTTTGGATTAATTATTTTTTCTATATTCTCTAAATCCAAATTAAAAGTATTACGCTCGATATCAGCAAATATTGGCTTTGCTCCTGCAAGACTAATTGTCTCTGCAGTAGCTATAAAGCTAAAAGGAGTTGTAATTACTTCATCACCAAAGCCAATATTTAGTGCTTTTAAAGCTAGATAAAGAGCATCAGTACCTGAATTACATGTTAAACATTCAGAAGTACCTATATACTGAGCTAGTTGCTTTTCAAAATCTTGTACAACAGAGCCGCCAATATAGTGACCAGAACGTACCACTTCGAGGATCGTATTATCGATTTCTTTATTAATAGATTCGTATTGACGAACTAAATCAACGGGAGGAATAGTATTTACTTGCATTTTTACCAAGCATTTTTATCTATAAGAGCAATTTTTTTCATAAAAAAAATATATTTTAGATAAACAAGAATAATATATTAGTTCTTATTATTTAATTCAATATGCATCTTAGCATAGAAAATAATTAACTTTGAAAACCTAATATTAGAAAACTAAATTATATTAACTTTGCTTAATATATAGAACCAATAATACTCAGCAACTATATTTAAAAATTTGATTATTCAGTAATTCTGTCCGAAAATTAAAGGTACTATATCTACATTGGGCTAATAATTTTTTTTATCCACACCATACCTAACAAAAATAATTAATATTAATTATTAAGTTTATTTTGAATCCGTAAAAAATTCAGTAACAACACGTTTTTCTTTATCGCTATTAGTTACTATTATAGTGTTCTCTTTCAAACTTCCATTAGCCTTGTCTCCAGCCAGAGTAAACCTCGGGTTTTCATCTTGATGATAAAAAACACTACCTACAGCTTCAATATTTTGATCGATAATATACCAAGTTAAATTATTAGCTTGTAATGTACTTTTATTATTTTTATTTAGTCCTTGAACTTTTCCTTTGAGATAAGCAATATTATTATTTAAATCAACATGAGCTTTATTCCCAATAAGTGTAATATTATCTTCGTATTGCACCAGCTGGACTGGTTGATCTGAAAATATTTGACGAGTTTTATAATTCCACAAAATTGCATTAGCAGATACTTGAAGAGGTGGTTGAATAGATTTATATTCAACATTATCTTTAACAAGAATATGTTGTTTGTTTAGGTGTATAACTGCTTTTTGAGCTATAAGATTAGCCGTTATAACATCGTCCTTAAACCTTGCAATATTTGATAACTGATTGCTAGTTACCATTTGTTTTTGTATTTCCCAAAACAAATGTTCTGTAGTCATCTTTATCTTTTTATGTTCTGATATAGCTTCAATTTGCCCTTCTAATTCAAATTTTTGCTTATCTGTATAATATTTTCCTTCGTTGGCAGAAACTTCTAGCTCAGGATGAAAACCTCGTAAATTTTTACGCATTGTTAAAAGTAATTCTTGTGGCTGCCATTCTATCTCCTCGCTACGAATAACAATTTGATTTCTTGGATCAATTGCTAAAACATTATTTCTTAGAAAAATTTTAGTTCCATTTCCTTGAATTTCTCCATAATCTGCCTTAATTTGCAAAACTAGCGTACCTTTTTCAAAGATATTACCTTTAACAGCAGTTAAAGTTGCTTTCTCACGGTCTGGGCTGTATTTTGCTTCGTCTACTTGTATTTTCCAGAGCAATTTTCCATCAGCATCAGATTGCTCTAAAGTAGCATTTTGAAGATTTAAATTCGTTTCTTCTTTTACTTTTCCTAAATTATTAGTGTTTGTACTAGTTTTTTCTTCTGCCTGACAAGCTAGTAAGCTTAATAATAGCAGCAGCATTCCCTTTCTAATTAATTTTAATTGTAGAGAATGCTGTTGTTGATTTTTATACTTTTGATCCATTACCTTTTAATGATAATCGAATATTTTTCTATTTTAATATTAACGTGGTTTGTTCTGTTCTAACATTCCAACAGTAGGATAGCTATTGTAGGCTAAATTAGTTCTGGAAGTTTTCTGAATATCTTCTTTTATTTGATCAAGATCTATGTAGTGATCTGCAACATTAATGAGACTATCACTAGTCATAGATCGCAGGCTGACAACTTCTACTCTTGCTCCACGGTAACTAACAGAATTTGCTGCATAAGCCAAGTCGCCATCTCCGCTCACAATTATTGCTGTATCATAGGAGCCAACTAACGCCATAAGGTCAACAGCAATTTCCACATCTAAGTTAGCTTTTTTCGATCCGTCTGGAAGTTGAACTAGATCTTTTGCGATAACCCGATAGCCATTTCTTCTCATCCACAACAAAAATCCTTGCTGTTTTTCATTAGTTCGATCTACACCAGTATAGAAAAAAGCTCTAAGAAGTCGTGAACCTTCTGTTAAACGATAAAGTAGTCTAGTATAGTCAATCTCAATACCTAGTTGTAATGCTGCATAGAATAAATTAGAACCATCAATAAAAATGGCAACTCTTCCTCTATTTTCTAGCATTTGCTCAGGAGTAAAAAGCAAATCATCCTCAAAATCGTCATACATTGTTGCTATACCTCTTTGATCATCAAAAAAGGTCGAATTATTATGAAAGTTATTTGTAAGTTCAGTTTTGTATTTCATCGTTATGTTGGTTTTTTCAATAAAAAATAGAAAATTTTTGATTTTCTTAGTTTCTAAAAGTCGTTCTTTAAAGAAGTATCAAGTTTAACAAAAATAGGTTGAGGTTTAGATAAAAAATTGTTATGAGCCAGTTTTCCCCATTGACTATGTTTATCAAAAGGAATAACTTCTTCTAAACATTCAACTTGATTGAAATCAACTGAAAAACCAAGTTGTTTATAGATTTTACTACTGAGGTTTGGAATAATTGGAGCTAATAAATAAGCAACAAGACGCACCGATTCTAACACTCCATATAAAATCTTTTCCACTTCTTTTTGTTCTCCTTTTTTAAACAAAGTCCAAGGGGCTTGCTCGTCAATAAATTTATTACTTGCTCTAATTAAGGTAAAAATTTCTTCGCAACCCTCGTTAAATTTAAGATTATCGTAAGCTTTGATTACATTTTCCCCTAAATTTAATCCTATCTTTTTAAGTGGATGTTCTTTAGGCAAGTCTATTCCACTCATAGGAGGCAATAACCCTTCACAGTACTTCTGAGTCATCCCTAAAGTACGATTTAGAAGGTTTCCTAAATCATCAGCAAGATCAGCATTAACAGTATTTATAAAACGGGTTTCATTAAAGTCACCATCTTTTCCACATTCTATCTCTTTTAGAAAATAGTAGCGTATAGGATCTGGACCATATTTATTAACTAATTCAAATGGATCTAAAGTATTACCTGAACTTTTACCCATTTTTTGCCCATCTTTTGTTAAAAATCCATGACCAAATATATATTCAGGTAAAGATAGCTTTGCTGACATAAGCATAGCGGGCCAATAAACTGCATGAAATCGTAGAATATCTTTTCCTATTAAATGTAAGTTAACAGGCCATCCTTGCGAAATAGCATTATCTAGCGTTGAATCTTTTGATTCTGATTCTAGTAAAGCAGTAATATAACCTAGAAGGGCATCAAACCAAACATAAATAGTATGATTTGGATCATTAGGGACAGTAAATCCCCATTTTACATTAACTCTAGATATAGAAAAATCCTTCAACCCTTGGTTAACAAATTTTAAGATTTCATTACGACAACTTTTTGGCTTAATAAATTCAGGATTATTTTTATATAGTTCTTCTAATTGTGATTGATATTTAGACAATTTAAAGAAATAATTCTCTTCATCATACCACTCTGCTTTTTTATTAAAATGCACAGGGCAACAACCATTTTCCAACAACTCTCTTTCTTCTTTAAATTCTTCACAAGCTACACAATACCATCCTTGTTGTCTAGAAAGATAAATGTCACCATTATCCCAAACACGCTGAAAAAATTCATAAACAATTTTTTGATGCTGGGTATCTGTTGTACGACTAAAACGATCGTACTGTATGTCTAACTTATCCCATAGTAGTTTAAAACTACTGACAATTCGATCACAATGCTCTTGTGCAGGTAAGTTGTTTGCTTCAGCATTTCTTTCTATCTTTTGACCATGTTCATCAGTTCCTGTGATAAAAAGAACTTCTTCTCCTTTAAGTTTTTTATAGCGACTAATAACATCAGCTATCATCGTTGTATACGCGCTACCAACGTGTGGTAAGTCATTCGCGTAATATAAAGGAGTGGTTAAGACAAATTTTTTAGGTTTTACTTTTTCTAAGGTCATTTACTAAAATAAATATTTATTAATAGAGGGTATACTTGTGTTCTATATCTAGAATCCACAAGTATTAGGTGGTGTTCGTACATTTTAGTTATTACTATATGTAACTTCTTAACTAATAACCTAAATACATTTCTCTTTTCAATAAAAATATTCTTAAGAACCATTTATTAAGAATAAAATCATTTTGTTAAGAGTTTTTACGAGTAATTCTCTTACATAAATAATAAACAGCAATCTAAGAAAATTCTTTTTTAAAGACTAAGTGCATAAAAAAGAATTTTGTTAATTACTGTACAAAAAATCATATGTTATTAGACATTTGTAAAATAACAAGCTATGAAAAAACATTCTCAAAGGAATAAGTAGATTTTAATAATTATTAACTATCTTAATCTAAGATACAAATTAAAAAATTAGTTTAAAAAGTTATCTTTTTTTAATTTAAAGTAACTTTCTTAACCCTATTTCCAAATGTTGATAATAGTGCTGACTTTTACATATTTTTCTTACAAAGATTGATTGCTATATTGTTTTAGGAATTTTTAATAGTTATATGTTAAGATAATGTTTCCATGAATGTGGAGAGGTGGCAGAGTGGTCGAATGCGCCCGACTTGAAATCGGGTTTGGTGAAAGCCAACGTGGGTTCGAATCCCACCCTCTCCGTTTCCCATAGTTATGTAACTTTCCAATTATACTGTTGGAGGTTGTTCTTGAGGTTGAAATTGAAATAAAGAATAAACGACGTTTCTTCGAATATCAACCATCATTTCCAGAAACATTTCATAACCTTCTTGTTTATATTCAATAAGTGGATCTTTCTGCCCATAACCTCTCAATCCAATAGACTCTCTTAAAGCATCCATAGATTGTAAATGCTCACGCCATAGTGTATCAATTTGCTGTAGTATAAAGAATCTTTCTGCTTCTCTCATTAAACCAGGTCGGGTTTTATCAACTTGATTTTCTTTTATGTCATAAGCTTTACGAACTTCTTCATGAAGAAAAATTTTCATTTCTCCAACAGTCATTTCTTCCACATCTTCCGCAACAATGTCTTTTAGGAGATAAACAAACTCTTTAATCTTATTTACTAAATTTTTCACATCCCACTCTTCGGGCGGAAGTTCTGGATTAACATATGCATCAACAATCTCATCCATTGTTTTTTCTGCATATTGCAAAACTTGTTCTTTAAGATCTAAGCCCTCTAGTACACGACGACGTTCAGCATAAATAGCTCGTCTCTGATTATTCATTACTTCATCATACTCAAAAACCTGCTTTCGAGTATCGTAATAGAAAGTTTCTACTTTCTTTTGAGCCCCTTCTAGAGAACGGGTTAACATCTTTGACTCAATAGGCATTTCTTCTTCAACTCGAAAAGCATTCATTAACCCTACAACACGATCTCCACCAAATATTCTTAATAAATTATCTTCTAAACTCAGAAAAAACTTAGTTGTTCCTGGATCTCCTTGCCTTCCAGATCTTCCTCTTAATTGATTATCAACTCGACGAGATTCGTGGCGCTCTGTAGCCATTACATATAACCCTCCTAGTTTCACCACTTCGTCATGTTCTGCATCTGTATATACATCATATTCTTGACGTATGATTTTATAGACTTCTCTCAATTTGAGAACAAAAACATCTTCAGTAGGTGCATTTTCAGAAGCAATGGCTATTTTCTCTTCTGCCTCTAGTTCTGTAACACTTTGCAGCCCATATTTGTCAACAGCAAATTTAACTACACTTTTAATCAATTCTTGTGTTTTTTGAGAAAGTTGAGTAGGAAAAATATCAACTGACGGTTGCCATTTTTTCTTGTTCTGATCTTGCCCAAAGCCTCGAGAATTAGTATTACTAATTTTTTTCTCTTTTGTTAAATTATTATCTTCAGGTATAACAACTTGGGGCATTAAATATTCTCGGATTTTAAGACGTGCCATGTAATCTGAATTTCCGCCTAAAATAATATCTGTCCCCCTTCCTGCCATATTAGTAGCAATTGTTACTGCTCCTTTCCTGCCTGCTTGTGCAACAATTTCTGATTCTCTTTCTACATTTTCTGGTCTAGCATTCAGAATATTATGAGGAATATTCTTTTCTTGAAGTAGAGCAGATATTACATCTGACTTTTCAACACTAGTTGTTCCAACCAAAATAGGACGCCCTAACTTATGAAATTCTTCAACTTCTTGTGCTACTGCTTTCCATTTGGCTTTTTCCGTTTTATATACTACATCTGGATTATCATGGCGCTGGGAAGGTCTATTAGTTGGAATAATTGTAACTTGGAGATTATAGATTTTTTCTAATTCTGTTTCTTCTGTTTTAGCGGTCCCGGTCATTCCTGATAATTGATTATATAGCAGGAAAAAATTTTGATAAGTAATAGTAGCTAAAGTTTGTGTCTCTTTTTGAATAGGAACTTCTTCTTTAGCTTCGATAGCTTGATGAAGTCCATCACTCCAACGTCTTCCAGCTAAGACACGGCCAGTAAATTCGTCAACAATAACAACTTCTTGGTTTTTAACTATATAGTTAACATCTTTGGTAAACAGTTCTTTAGCTTTAACAGCATTGAAAATATAATGAGCCCAAGGGTTTTCTTGATCATATAAGTCTTGAACTCCTAATAGTTTTTCAGCTTTCTCAAAACCTTGATCAGTCATTAGGACATTACGAGCTTTTTCGTCTACTTCGTATTCTTTTTGATCATCTTCAGATAATTGTTTTTCAAGATGTTTTGCAATTTCAGTAGCCTTAAGATACTTTTCTGTTGGTCTCTCTACTTGCCCAGATATTATTAATGGAGTACGAGCTTCATCTATCAATATAGAATCAACTTCATCAATAATGCAATAGTATGGAGGGCGTTGTACGACTTCAGACATAGACGTTGCCATATTATCCCGTAAATAGTCAAAACCTAACTCACTATTAGTAGTGTAAGTTATGTCACAAGAATAATTTTTTCTACGTTCTTCAGGATTCATTCCTGATTGAATAAGTCCAACACTTAACCCAAGAAAACGATGAACTTGTCCCATCCATTCTGCATCTCTACGAGCTAAATAATCGTTAACAGTAACAATATGAACCCCTTTTTTTGTAAGTCCATTCAAATAAGCAGGCAAGGTTCCGACAAGGGTTTTCCCTTCTCCAGTTTTCATTTCCGCAATTTGCCCTTTATGAAGAACCATTCCACCAATAAGTTGTACATCGAAATGGCGCATTCCTAAAACACGAATACTTGCTTCTCTTACAACAGCGAAAGCCTCTGGAAGAATTTCATTTAAGATATTTCTTAATTCTTCGTCACTATTGACTGTTTCTAGTAACTCTCTGAATTCATTTGTTTTATATTTAAGCTGTTGATCAGATAATTTATGAATATCTGCTTCTAATGCATTAATCTCTGCAACAACAGGATGGAACTTTTTAATTTTTCTAGTGTTGGGATCACCAAATAAAGTTTTAAACATAAGATATTTTTTTAAAATTAACTTTGCTTTTGAACTGCTCTCTCATATTTGCTAAATACGAGATTAAGATTTCTAACTATTAAGTTGAATATAGATTACTAGATTATTGTATCTACATGAGGACATTATTGCTTAGAAGGAAAAATACCAATTAAGATTGTAATTATAATTCATCTTACTTTAGCGAAGCTCCCTGTCGGACTTGAACCGACGACCTACTCATTACAAGTGAGTTGCTCTACCAACTGAGCTAAGGAAGCAATAAAATAGACCCTATACGAGCTTTGCATGGGCAGAAAATACTATAACACACTTTACTCTTCTTTATTAAAAAAAAACAAAATTCATACTTTAATATGAATTATACATATGCTAAAACTTACGTAGAAAAAAATTATAAATTAAATAGATTCATAAAAATTAACATTAAATCAATAATTTATATTTAATTGCATTGAACACTTATAAGCATGTTTTTCTATTGCTTTTATGATTTTTCCTCTTATTGCTTCGATTGAAATCTATAAAAAAGATCCTAGCAACTATTCATATTTATTTGAGAAGTAATATGTCTTTAACTCATTTACAAAACTCATTAGAAAATAAATATATTGTAATTTTTAAACTTTTCTTAGTATTAATTATTGTTTTACCATTTCTTTGGTTTTGTATGTTTTTAGCTACCATAAATTGTTTTAAATGCTATTAGAGGCTTTTGTAAGTTTTTACGATAACTTTATTTCCTAAGTAAATGTTAGAAAATATTTTATTTAATTAAAAGGAGTTATACAGTTATTGTTTTTTAAATCAAAGTGTGTGTTAACTGCAAAAACCTGAAAGCACAGTTGATATAGCTTTAAGAGATAACACTTTATCAACTAATTAGTTTACTATGAGATATAATTAAGACATATAAATGTTATTTTATTGATTGCTGCTCAAAGAACACATATTTTAAGGCTGTTATGATCTACGCCTTATTTATGATAATAATTTTGAGTCATCTAAAATTATTTAACTCTCCACTGCCTGGTGAGAATCATTATAGAGAAATGGAGAACTTAAAATCTAATGAATGCAACAACCGTCAAGAACCTAGTCAATCAACCTTATAAATATGGCTTTGTTACTGACATTGAATCTGATACTATTCCTTGCGGCTTAAATGAAGAAGTAGTACGTCTCATTTCAGCAAAGAAAGATGAACCAGATTTCATGCTTGATTTCCGTCTCAAAGCTTTTAAACAATGGCAGAAGATGGTAGAGCCTTCTTGGGCCCATGTTACATATCCAAAAATTGATTATCAAAATATTATTTATTATGCTGCTCCAAAGCAAAAAAAAGAGAAACTTAATAATCTAGATGAAGTTGATCCTGCATTGATAGAAACTTTTAATAAACTTGGAATTTCTCTGTCAGAACAAAAACGTCTCAGTAATGTGGCTGTTGATGTCATTTTTGATAGTGTATCAATAGTTACAACATTTAAAGAAAAGTTATCTGAATCTGGAGTTATATTTTGTTCTATATCTGAAGCACTAAAGTTATATCCTGAGTTGGTTAAAAAATATCTCGGAAGTGTCATACCTATCACTGATAACTTTTTTTCTGCTTTAAATTCTGCTGTATTTAGTGATGGCTCTTTTGCTTTTATTCCTAAAGGTGTAAAGTGCCCTATGGAGCTTTCAACATATTTTCGTATTAACAATGGAAGTTCAGGACAATTTGAAAGAACTCTAATAGTAGCAGAAGAAGGGGCATCAGTTAGTTATTTAGAAGGTTGTACCGCTCCAATGTTTGATACTAATCAGTTGCATGCTGCAGTGGTTGAACTTGTCGCCTTGGATAATGCCAGTATTAAATATTCTACCGTTCAAAATTGGTATGCTGGTGACGAAAAAGGAAAAGGAGGGATTTATAATTTCGTTACTAAGAGGGGACTTTGCAAAGGAGTCAATTCTAAAATATCTTGGACTCAAGTAGAAACAGGCTCAGCCATTACCTGGAAATATCCAAGCTGTGTATTATTAGGGGATAATTCTATTGGAGAATTCTATTCTATTGCGCTTACTAATAATAAACAACAAGCAGATACTGGAACTAAAATGATACATATTGGGGAAAATACCCGCAGTACTATCATTTCAAAAGGAATTTCTGCAGGAAATTCTAAAAATAGTTATAGAGGCTTGGTCAAGATGAATCCTAAGGCTAAAGGGGCTAGAAATTATTCTCAGTGTGACTCCATGTTAATTGGGGATAATGCAGAAGCCAATACCTTTCCTTATATCCAAGCAAATAATAATACGACAAAGGTTGAGCACGAAGCTTCTACCTCTAAAATAGGAGAAGATCAATTGTTTTACTTCGCTCAGAGAGGTATTCCTGAAGAAGATGCAGTTTCAATTATAGTTAGTGGATTCTGCAAAGATGTATTAAATGAATTACCTATGGAATTTGCCTCTGAAGCGGATAAATTACTAAGCCTTAAGTTAGAAGGAAGCGTAGGTTAATATAATTAAATTATTGTTTGATCAATTAAAATACGAGTATTAATTGAAATATAGTTAGTTTGTTATTAGGTATTTAAAAAAAACTATGGACAATGTTATCTTATCTGTCAAGAATTTATCTGCCAATATTAATGGAACTCCTATTTTAAAAGGTGTTAACTTAGAAATTAAAGCAGGAGAAATCCATGCAATCATGGGTAGAAATGGATCTGGAAAAAGTACTTTTTCAAAAGTTATTGCAGGACATCCTGACTATGAAGTCACTGGAGGAGAAATAATTTATAAAGGACAAAATATTCTAGAAAAAGAGCCGAACGAGAGAGCACTAGAAGGGATTTTTTTAGCTTTTCAATATCCTTTAGAGATTCCTGGAGTAAGTAATCTTGATTTTCTCAGAGTTGCTTATAATATTCGGAGAAAACATTTAGGATTAGAAGAAATAGATACTTTTGATTTTGAAGATTTAGTTGAACAAAAGTTAGATATTGTTAAGATGAACCCTGCTTTTTTAGACAGAAGCTTAAACGAAGGTTTCTCTGGTGGAGAAAAAAAACGTAATGAAATTCTTCAAATGGCATTATTAGAGCCAACATTAGCTATTTTAGATGAAATTGATTCTGGTTTAGATATTGATGCTTTAAGAATTGTTGCTGATGGAGTTAATCAATTAGCTCATGCTAACAATGCTTTTTTACTAATTACTCACTATCAAAGGTTGCTTACATATATTGAGCCTCATCATATTCATGTTATGTATGATGGAAAAATTGTTATTAGTGGTGGCAAAGAGCTAGCTTTAGAATTAGAAGAAACTGGTTATGATTTTATAGAAGAAAAATTACTAAAGGGAATTTAGATTACTTGTATATTTAATAGTTTATTAAATATCAAAATCTTAAAACCTTAGTCATTTCGAATATTTTACAATTCAAGATTATCTTTGTATTTGCAATTATTAATTTTAAATGCATGAAAAACTCCATATTAGAAACAACGAATAAAGAAGTTTATTTAGACAACCTATTAAGTCAATTTCATATTGATGATATTGATAGTTTTCAAAGTTTAAAACAGGATTCACTTCAGAAAATTAAAGAGTTATCTTTTCCTACCTCTAAAGAGGAAGAATGGAGATTTATGAATCTTGCGGAACTATATAAATATCAATTTAAAATTGCAAAAGCTACAAAAATTACAAAAGAAAGTATTAAAGATCTCGTTGTTTCTGAAGCTAATTCTAATTGCATCGTATTTGTAGATGGCCAATATGATAGAGCTTTATCAGATATTGCTTTATCGTCTGATGATATATTTATTGGTACATTGCAAGATGTACCAGATATAAAGAAAAATGAAATATATACTTTGTTAAATAGTGACCAAAATAAGAAAGATATATTTAGTAGACTTAATACGATAGGCCTAGTTGATCCTGCAATCATAATAGTTAACGAGAATATAACTATTAAAGATCCAATTCAGTTGTTATTTATTGCAACTAAACAGAAAAATTCTTTACTAATACAACCACGTACATTAGTTGTAGCAGAGAAGGGATCTGATCTTTCTATAGTTGAATACTATTCAACTGTAGAAAATCCATATTTGGAATTAGATCAAATTGTTCCTTATTTTACTAATTCTGTAACAGAAATTTTTTTAAAAGATAATTCACGAGTTATTCATAGTCGAATACAGCTGGAATCAAATATTAGTTTCCATATTAGCAAAAGTAATATTACTCAAAATCAAGACAGTTTTTATGTCCTAAATCAGTTTGATTTAGGATCGAAGGTTTCTCGTAATAATATAGAAATTTTTCAAAATGGAGCTCGGACAGAAAGCTATTTAAATGGCTTGAGTCTTCTTGGTAATGACCAAATTTCTTGTACTAAAACTTCTATTAATCTTAATTATCCTAACGGAATAATTGATCAGTTACACAAATACGTCATTGATGATAAAGCTCATGGAATTTTTGATGGAAAAATTATTGTATCTAAACTTGCTCAAATAACTAAAGCTAAACAACTAAATCGTAATTTACTGTTATCAAAAAATTCTCATATAAACACTAAGCCAGAGCTCCAAATCATAGCAGACAATGTTAAATGTTCTCATGGTGCTACTATTACCCAGTTAGAAGCTAATGAGCTTTTTTATCTACAAAGTCGTGGTTTAAGCGAACTTGAAGCGCGTCATCTGCTAGTAGATGCTTTTATGCGTGAAATATTAATGAAGATACCTCATAAATCTCTCGAACAAAAACTGATAAAGTATATTGCTTCTGATATTAAATAATATTAGTTTATCTGCACAAACTATTGAATTGTAAAATACTTACAGTAATTTTATTATGACTTTAATTCAAAATATTCGAAATGAGTTTCCAGTTTTAAATCAAACAATACAAGGCAAATCCTTAATTTATCTAGATAGTGCTGCAACGTCTCAAAAACCAACAGTTGTTCTTGATGCTTTACGCCATTACTATGAAAAAGATAATGCTAACGTTCATCGTGGTTCTCATTCCTTAAGTATTAGAGCTACAGAATCTTATGAAGCATCTCGTGATAAACTTGCAAAATTTATTAATTCAAATGATCGAGAAGAAATAATTTTCACAAGAAATGCTACAGAATCTATTAATTTAGTTGCTTATAGTTGGGGATTAAACAATCTTAAGCCAGGAGATGAAATATTGACTTCTGTGATGGAACATCATAGTAATTTAATTCCATGGCAAATAATTGCTAAACAGACAGGAGCCAACATAAAGTACATTCAATTAACGGAGAATGAAGATCTTGATCTAGATCATTTTAAATCTATTTTATCTAAAAAAACCAAACTGGTTTCCATAGTTCATGTCTCTAATATGCTAGGTTGCATGAACCCAGTTGAAGAAATAACTAGACTATCTCATAGTGTTGGAGCTAAAGTACTTATTGATGCATGTCAAAGTGTCCCACATACTCCAATTGATGTGCAGAATATTGACTGTGATTGGTTAGTCGCAAGTGGTCATAAAATGTGTGGTCCCTCAGGTATTGGCTTTTTATATGGAAAACGAGAAATCCTAGAATCAATGCCTCCATTCTTAGGTGGAGGGGAAATGATAGATAAAGTATTTCTTGATCATTTTACTTATGGAGAACTACCTCACAAATTTGAAGCAGGAACCCCAGCAATAGCAGAAGCAATAGCTTTAGGAAGAGCTGTTGATTATTTAACAGAGATAGGGATGGATACTATCCATTCTTATGAAGAACAGTTATCGAGTTATTTATTCCAAAGATTAGAAGAAATCCCAGACCTTAGGATTTATGGTGGTACAAAAATTAAAAATGGTACAGGAAGAGCTGCTCTAGCATCATTTAATGTAAATGGTATACATGGTAGTGATTTGTCAACTTTATTAGATAATGAAGGAATAGCTATTCGTTCTGGAGATCACTGCACTCAACCGTTACATCGTTTGTTACAAATCTCAGGAAGTGCTAGGGCAAGTTTATACTTTTATAATACTCTTGAAGAAGTAGATGAATTTATCGTAGCTTTAAAAGAAACTATTAATTTTTTTACAAAAATAATCTAATAAAAAAAATGAATTTAGATTATAATAAATACCGTTTATTTTTTGTTGATATTTATCATAGTTTTTATTCAAAATAATGTGTCGAAGAATTACATTAATAAATCAGAATATGATCTACTAATATATGCTAACTGAGAAGTTCGTGTTTATTTTTCTCGGGAGCTAAAAGTCAGTTTATATTTCATTTAACGTTATTTTCATTTTATGAAACCTCAATCGGCTAGATAAATTTTTAAACTCCTACAAAAGTTAGTTTAGTAATATTTAAATAACTTTTTCAAAACAAAATTAGTAAATTCTACAATTTGGGTTTAAATAGTAATTATCAGAAATTTCCTGAAAAAATCATTATGTCATCATCATCAAAACGAATCTTATTTATTAGTAATGGTCATGGAGAAGATAATCATTCATCTTATATTATTGAAACTTTATTAGAGATATATCCCAATGTAGATATAGCAGCAATGTCTATAGTTGGTGAAGGTAATGCTTATCGTCGACTGGGAGTTCCTATTATTGGCCCGACACAGAATATACCATCTGGTGGCTTCTCTTATACTAATAGATTACATTTTTTGAAAGACTTACAGTCGGGATTACTAGGTTTAACTTGGAGGCAGCTACAAAAGGTTTGGGAGTACTCTGCTACTTGTGATTTAATAATGGCTACAGGAGATTCAATATCTCAAGGTTTTGCTTATTCTACTGGTCGCCCTTATGTTTCTTTCATTTCTTGCTTGTCTGCTCTTTATGAAGGAAAATTAAACATAGGTCCTCTCCTGGGTACCTTTTTACGTTCTTCTCGATGTTTGACTGTGTTTACCAGAGATCCTTATACTGCTCAAGATTTACAAAATCAACATATTAATAAAGCTCAATTTGGTGGTATACCTTCTCTTGACAAACTAAAGCCTACTGGAAAAGATCTAAGTCTTAAGACTAATAATCCTATGATCGCTCTTCTACCAGGTTCAAGACTACCAGAAGCGATTCGTAACTTTACATTACAGTTAGATCTTGTTCTGGAAATTTGTAAGCTTATACCTTTCCCAAAAGTTGAATTTCGTGCAGCCCTAGTTCCGAAACTAATGCATAAATTAGGAGAAATTGCTGATAGCAAAGGGTGGGAATGTAATGGAAATAAACTAATTTATAAGGATGATGCAGTAAGTATAGAAATATTATGCTATTCAGATGCTTTTAATGATATTTTACATGAATGTACTTTAATGCTCGGAATGGCAGGATTGGCAGTAGATCAAGGTATAGCTATTGGAAAGCCAGTAATTCAAATACCTGGAGAAGGCCCCCAGTTTACCTATAGTTTCGCTGAAGCACAAACAAGATTAATTGGCAGCTGTGCCCAGACTATCGGAACAGGCCCTGCATCATTAGAAACTCTAAAAGAGGCTGCTAAATGCGTAGTAGATACTATAAATAATAAAAAATACCTCTTAGATTGTATAGAACAAGGGCAAAATAGATTTGGTCCTCCTGGAGCTTCTATTAGAATTGCAAATTCTTTATTAAAACATTTAGGTGTTAATAATAATTAATATTTATTAAGTTAAAGGTTTATAAAATCACCATTTACTAACAGAAAGATAAAAATGGTTCTAGTTTTTTAACATGAAAAAAAAATCAAATTGGTTACGCTTATTACCTTATTTATTAAAAGAATGGTTATCCCTATCTAAGGGATTGTTATGTATTTTAGGTTTCGTCCTAGTAACCTTATCGCTTCCACATCTTGCAGGAAAAGTATCTTTGTATATTGGACAAGGAAGACTTCAAGAGGTTACTTACTGGCTAGGATTAGGAGCATTAGCCTTCTTAATACGAGGTATTTTTCAATATGGACAGAATATCTTTATGATTAATGCCTCCTTGGAAATGGTTTTAACTGTGCGCAAAAAAACGTATGCACACTTACATAAGTTAGGGCTAGATTACTTTGAAACTTCATCAACAGGAGACCTTACTTATCGATTAACTGAAGATATAGATAAAATTGGAGAAATTGTAGATAAGTTATCCCATCAATTTGTTTCAAACGTACTTCAATTGATTGTCATTCCTTTATATATGCTTTATCTGAATTGGCAACTAACTATTGCTAGCTTAGTTTTAGCTCCTTTAATGGCAGTTCTGGTTAGTAGCTTTGGAGAGAGATTATTAGTATTATCTAGCCGTAGTCAAAGCCGAATTTCTAATTTATCGTCTTTGCTTACAGAAGTTTTTAGCGGTATTAGTGTAGTACAAGCATTTGCTGCGCAAGATTATGAAGTTGAAAGGTTTTCACAGGAAGCTAGGCATAATAGAAATGCAAGATATAAAACAGAGAAATTGAAAGCTACTCAATATCCCATTGTTGGATTCTTGGAAGCTGTCAGTATCATGTTTTTATTCTTTATTGGAGGATGGCAAATCTCTCAGGGAAATTTAAAATCAGAAGACTTTGTAAGCTATTTGGCAGCAGTTGCTATATTGCTCCAACCAATTGATTTAATTACAAGTAATTATAATGAATTCAAACAAGCTGAAGCATCTGTAGATCGTATTTTTGAATTAATAGATGTACAACCGGCAATCGAACAGAAAAAAGACTCTTTGAACTTACCGATAGTATTAGGTAAAGTAGAACTTTCAGAAGTTAGTTTCTACTACAAACAAGATAAACAAGTTTTGAAAAATGTCAACTTATTAGTTAAACCTGGACAAGTCATCGCTCTAGTCGGAGCTTCAGGAGCTGGTAAAACAACTTTAGTAAAATTAATTTCGCGTTTCTATGATCCTCAGAAAGGAAAAATTTCTATTGACGATATAGATATTAGAGATCTTGATATAGTTAGTTTACGAAGACAGATTGGAATTGTTCCACAAGAAAATATTTTATTTTCAGGTACTATTGCTCAAAATATTGCTTATGGACAAGACCAATTAGACTTTAAGGCAATAGAGAAAGCTTCACAAATTGCAAATGCACATTCATTTATTATGCAGTTCCCTCAAGGTTATCATACTTGGGTAGGAGAAAGAGGCGTAAATCTTTCAGGAGGGCAAAAACAGAGAATAGCAATTGCTAGAGCTGTTATGTTAAATCCTCGTATTATGATATTAGATGAAGCTACATCGGCTTTAGATTCTTCATCAGAAGCCTTGGTCCAAGAGGCATTAGAAAGAGTCATGGAAAATCGTACAGTTTTTGTTGTCGCTCATCGTCTGAGTACCATTAGAAATGCTGATTGCATAGTAGTCTTAGAAGATGGACAAATCGTCGAGTCAGGTAATCACGACCAATTATTAGTTAAAAAAGGACATTATGCGAAGTTCTATGAACAACAATATGCTAAAAGACTAGATCAGTTTTAAGTTTTTTCTGCATCTATTATCTATAGAAATTCTAATCAATGCATCAATATAAGCTCGTTGTGGATCTAAAATTAATTCATATTGACTAATTTTCGATAGACAAATATTTTACTTAAATTTGCCCAAGTATCTTGAGTTAATAAAATTTGAATTAAAAATAATATATTTAATATATATAGTTTGCCAATGACTTCTACTTATACTTGAGAAAAATGCTTTTCCTTAGAGATTATTGGTGCAGATAACGCTTGCTCTATTTTAGATTTCCCTAGTTTGTGTTCTAGAATATCCATCACTTCTCTACCAAAGTCGTGAGGATTTTTTTTCCATGCTTGTAGGCAAACTTCGCCAAAGAAGCTTCCTAATGGCTCAGGATTCCATAAAAGTTTTCTTGCTGTCCAAGGCATTAAGCTCATTGGATTATAATTAGGTTTTAAAATTTTATGCTGAAATGCATATTCTTCTAAATGTGTGTGAGGTTGTAGGCCAATAAAAAAAATAGCTGGTTCAACTTTGTCTTTTCCAAATATCTCTTCTAAAGTTCTGTGATATGCGATAGTTTGGCGAATAGTATCAAATGTCTCATCAATAACATTAAAAGAATAATTAACAGAGACTAGACTATTAAATCCTGCATCTTTTAAGAAACGACAATTTTGTAGAACAGTTTTTAAATTGTATCCCATTCGCATTTTTCTAACTAATTCTTGCGAACCACTAGTAATACCAATTTCAAAATAACTAATACCTGTTTTTACCATTAAATCACATAATTTTGGAGTTAAATTATCTGCTCTAATGTATGCTGCCCAATTGATATCTGTCATACCAGATTTAATGATTTCTTCTAATAACTCTTCTGCATCTTTAATAAATTTGCGAGCAGGTATAAATTGTGCATCTGTAAACCAAAAGTTCCGAATTCCTCTTTTATAAAGTTGTTGCATTTCTTTAACTACTTCATTAACAGGATTTATTCTAACTTGTTTACCTTCAACAACTGTGTATACGCAATAACAACAGTTATGAGGACAGCCTCGTTTAGTTTGTACACCAATATAGAAATCACTTTCTTCAAAGTAATAATTAAACTCGTTCCAAATAGTTTCTATATAGTCATAGTCACAGGATGTTTTATACAAGGGCTCAGGAAACTCATGTATTAATCTTTCACGAGGTTGGTTTTCTCCTATTACGTAGCATCTTTCATTGGAAAAATCTTGACCGCTTAATAGTTTCTTTAATAGGCCTTCACCCTCACCAACTGAAACAATAGTTCCACGAGGAAGATAATATTGTACTTGTTCGTAAAATACACTTGCAGCCCCACCTCCAACTATTACTCTTACTTTTGAATGATATTTACGCGCTTGTTTAAAACCTAGCTTTATTAAATTTACGTTTCTCCATAACTCACTGTAGTAGTCTTTTACTACCTTTAAGCCACCTAGTGCCCCTCTTAAACGGGTAAAAATATTTTGTGAATAATATACTTCAAAAGCATTTTGAAGAGGATTACCGCTTCTGCCTCCTACAGGAGCATAAATTTGAATATCTCTCCAGGAGAATATAAGCAAGGTAGGTTTAAATTCGTCAATACAATCTTTTAAAGTTTTTTTGAAATCTAACGGAGGTACTGTTCCCAGATCAAGAATTTTTTGTTCAATATTAGGGAATAGCTTATGTACATGATCTGATAAGTAAACTATACCAATAGGAAAGATTGGATTACAAGGAAGGCGACAGTATAAAATACGCTGTGTTTTCATTATTGTTATCCTAAAATCCTTTTCTGAAATGAGTTTTTAGAGTATGTTTTGAAGAGTATTACAGTATTAATTTATTTCAACTGATGGTTTAGTGTACTTTCAAATTTTTAAATAAAAGTAACTAATTTAATGAACCCCTATTAATGATAACTTTTATATTAATAATGAGCAAGTAACACTTTTTGTAATATACATACTACATAAGCTTTTAATACTGATTGGAGTTAATACTTTTTAATTTTTTGGGTATGAAACGCATGATGTATTTTTCGTTTTTGGTTTTTTAGTAACATATATTACTAAAAAACTTGTGATATAGTTTCTAGTTAAGCTTTAATTCACACATTGTTTATTTTTTATAAATAAAATTATTTAATTTTGTAAGTTTTTCATGCAATTAAAACAAGATATATTACTAGGTAAATCTATAGAAGAACTGACTAATTGGGTTGAAGAACGAGGACAGCCTAATTATCGTGGGAAACAGCTTCATCAGTGGTTATATCATAAAGGTATTAAATCACTGGAAGAAGTATCCGTATTTCCTAAAAACTGGAGAAAAGAGATAGCAGACTATCCGGTAGGTCGCTCTAGTATTAATCAACTCATAGTTGCTCCAGATAAAACTCGAAAATATTTATTAAATTTACAAGATGGATTAATTATAGAAACTGTAGGTATTCCAACGTCAAAACGGTTAACTGTTTGTGTCTCTTCACAAGTTGGATGTCCTATGAAATGTGATTTCTGCGCAACCGGAAAAGGAGATTTTAAAAGGAATTTAACCTGCGCAGAAATTATAGATCAAATTTTAACTGTTCAAGAAGACTTTCAACAAAGGGTTAGCCACGTGGTATTCATGGGTATGGGAGAACCTCTATTAAATATAAAAGAAATAATAAAAGCAATAAAAATAATTAATCAAGATATAGGTATAGGACAACGTTCTTTAACTATATCAACAGTTGGTATTCCTGAGAAAATTATAGAATTTGCTAACCATAAGCTACAGATTACTTTTGCTGTCAGTCTTCATGCTTCTAACCAAATATTAAGAGAGAAGCTAATTCCTACGTCGAAATTTTATACTCTATCCAGCTTAATAAATGATTGTAAAAAATATGTTGAAATAACGAAAAGAAGATTAACATTTGAATATATCCTCTTGGAAGAAGTTAATGATTCACTAGAGCAAGCAGTAGAACTAGCTAAGTTACTTAAAGGGTTTCAAAACCACGTTAATTTAATTCCTTATAATCCTATTGAAGAAGTTAAATATAAACGGTCTTCACCTCAGAGAATTAAAGCCTTTTGCTATCAACTTGAAAAGTATGGAATTACTACAAGTATTAGATATTCAAGAGGACTTGAAACACATGCCGCTTGTGGACAGTTAAGGGCGTCATATCATAAGTAGCTTTAGTATTTAATACATAGTTTCTTATGCAGAAAATATAATTAATTCCAATTGCTCTAATGTTTTCTCTAAGTTGCTATTAATAATTACCTTGTCGAATTCTTGACTAACTGCTAATTCTTCTTTTGCAAGTTTGAGCCGTTTTTTAATAGCTTGTTCAGAATCAGTTGCTCTACCTCTTAAACGATTTTCGAGTTCTGTGAGAGAAGGTGGTAATATAAAGATTCTTAAAACATTAGAAAAAGTTTTTTTGATTGTTTTTGCTCCAGCAACCTCTATCTCTAAAAGAACAATAAATCCTTTACTAATTTTATCTTCAATATTAAGACGTGGTGTCCCATAATAGTTTCCAGCATATTGAGCCCATTCTAGTAGTTGATTTTGTCGAATCATTTCTTCAAATTTTTCATTGTTGACGAAATAATAGTCCTTCCCATGAATTTCTCCAGCACGTGGAGAGCGAGTGGTCGCGGAAATTGATAAATAAAGATCTGGATAACGATTTAACAGAGAATGCACTATTGTGCCTTTTCCTACACCGCTAGGGCCAGTTAATACAACAAGTTTGCCTGACATCATAAAAAATAAATTACTAATTACTATCTATAATATTTTCTTTGCCAGAAATAAAACGATTAGCTATTGTTTCCGGCTGTATAGCAGATAAAATAATATGGCTAGAATCTGTAATAATAACAGCACGAGTGCGACGACCATATGTGGCATCAATAAGTTGTCCTCTATCTCGTGCATCAGTAACAAGACGTTTAATAGGGGCAGAATCTGGACTGACAATAGAAACTATTCGATTAGCAGACACAATATTACCAAACCCAATATTGATAAGTTGCATATTTTTCATATTAGCCAAGATATTTATATCATCGAAGTTAAATAATATTGATTAAAGCTAAAGTTAATAATATCAAAACCAGCATTTTTTTCGAGCTGTTTCATTAGTTTATATAAATAGCTATAAGATCAAATAAGAAATAAGTTTTTATAAAAAAGTAAACCTAAATTAATTATGTACATATTTTTATTTAATTGTTTTAGTGTATCTAATATTCAGACTTTGTAGATATCTAATTAAGTTATAAATAGTGTTTGAAAAATGTAAGAAATTATTATTAAAATTTCAGTAGGAACATCTTATTCCATAACTAAATTTTTTTTGATAAATATTCAAAAAAATCAATCAAGTCTTTCCATTATTGTTTGGACCATTATTTTTGCTTCTTGTTTCGTTTTAATTTCTCCATCTAGTGTCTTATCCAATAAAATTGTGAGAGCTTCTTTGTATCTTGGTCCTGGCAAATAACCTATGTTTTTTAAATCAGAACCATTTAAAGGAGAACTAATTTTTGAAAGTTTTGTAAAATATCGCCAAATAAAATAACGAATTTCTTTTTTAGATTGTGCTGCAACTAAAATTAAATCTATCCAATAGAACTTGTTAAGTAGGTTAACTTTATCACTAATTTTGCTATATTTTCTTAATCCTTGATTAATTTCTTTGTTAATGTTTTGTATCTCTGATAATCTTTTGATGCTCTCAGAAGGTAGTTGTAAATTAATAGCAATAATTTTTCTTTCCTTTAAAGGAATTGAAGAAAGTAATATTTCTAATAAAAGTAGCCATTTTATTGTTTTATGATGGGGATCACTATATTTCATCAATCGAGAAACATAACGCATTTGTCGTAAAATTTCGCAATTTAATATAAGCCCAGGATATAGGTAATATAAAGCGCCAAAGCAAGAAAGTAGCTCTAAGGACTTTCTCCAAGAATTAGACTGTAAGATAGATCTTAATTCATTTTTTAGACGTATGGTTAGACTAGGGATGATATTTACTTCTAATTTTAGGTGATCGTAAGTTTGATTCTTGGTTGCATTGTAAATGTACTGTATAGTTTGAGCCTCTATATCAAAGTCAAGGCGTATGGCGAATTTTACCGCTCTGTAAATCCTGATTGGGTCCTCAAGAAAACTATTAGGATGCAACACCTTTATTTGAGCTTTTCTTAGATCCGATAAACCCATAAATAAATCTAATAATTTTCCTTGTGCAGGAGATGTTAATTTTACTGCTAAAGCATTTATGGTAAAGTCTCTTCTAAATAAGTCTTGTTCAATAGGGGCTATTTGTATTTTTGGATTAGCAGAAGGGTAGAGATATGTTTCAGTTCTTGATGTTGTAATATCAATTTGTACTGAACCATATTTTTTATCTTTATTCCATGATAAAGATGCTGTTTTAAAATCATGGTACACAGTTAAAAGAACTTCTGGATAGCGTTTTTTTAAAGTTTGTGCTAACTCTATGCCTGCACCTATATTTGAAGGAGAAGTATTACTATCTACAACCAAGTCAATATCTTGTATTAGTATTTTTTGATTCTTTTTTAAAAGGAATAAATCTCTAACTATTCCGCCCACAACATATAAACTCCAAGCCTTTAGCTCTGCCTCTTGAATAATTTCTTCAAGCAATTGCCATATATTATTATCAACTGAATCAGATATCAATTTCATCAAATCAGCATCAATTAAAAGATTTTGAGATAATTTTTGATCTGAATTATTTTTAATTTTTGTTTCTGGCAGATTTTCCTTTTTCAGAATATTCAACAGTTCTTTATTATTCATAAGTAAGTATATTTTTTATATTAAGAATGTTTAAAAGTCACTGTATTTCAAATACCCCTATTATTTGGGTCTAGTAATTTTTAATAATTTTTTAAGATATTTATTGAAAATAATGAAGTTTTAATCTTATTTAATAAGAGGTTTTTAACACTGATAAAAGTTTATACTTATTTCATTAAAGCTACTGACAATTATAAATGTCTTCGGTATATAGTGCAGGTTTACTTACCACTATTACATGCATTTATTTTTTATGATAATTGTTTTAACTATGGGGTGATCTTAAATGTATTCAATTCTTTTTATATATACTTATCTTTATTAGAATAAAGTTATGTAGATAATATTATTTAGAATGACTTTCAAAATATTCTGAGAGTAAAAATTATTCATATGAATTTTTATTTGATGGCTAATTAATACATATATTAATATATTGAATTATTTATATTCAATATATTAATATAACCTTGTCGTAAATTTTCCCATTTTCCTGACTTCCATTTTATAACAGTAGATGGCAGTTTATTATTACATTTATGATTACTAAAATCTTGTTTTTGCAAAACTAATACTTCTGGAAAAATTTCTAATATTTCATCTACGTTTTTTGCAGGTTCTTTTCCTGAAATATTAACACTAGTAGTCAATAAACATTCTACTCTTTTGCAATATTCTTTGTGCCACAAAGCAGTCAGGAATACGTATTCCGATTGTTTTTGAATCAATGAGATTATTAGTATTTATATTTATTATGGATTCGGAAGCTGGTAATACTAGAGTCAAAGGTCCTGGCCAGTACCTATATGCTATGTTTTTCCAGTTTCTCAATTCTTCAGAGTTACCCTGAGTATATTTCCAAACATTTTCTGAAGATGAGCACATTAAAATTAGAGGTTTTTGAAAAGAGCGTTTTTTCAGGGCAAAAATTGATGAAGCATTTTGAGGTAGTGTAGCTAAAGCAGGAATTGTATCAGTAGGAAAACTAACTACTTTACCTTCAAATAATCCTTGAACTAACTTATCTGGAGATACTTCTGGCATTTTTTATCAGTATGTAATATGAATATACAGATATTATAAAAACATTGTAGATCACAAAATATAATATATTTACTGTAAAGTTAATATTTATTCTATAAGATTAAATATATTTTTTCATAAAAATTAGTATTTGAAAAATCATTACTACGATACTTTCACTAATATAAATAGAGTATATTTTTTATAATGTTAAATAATTAAAAATAGAACAGCAATAAGGTGCATAAAATAAAAATTATATACATTTATATATACAAATGCTATTGATATAAGTGAACTTTTAAAGTTTACTTTACACACTTAAGTTAAATTAGTAAACAATAAATAAAAAGTAGTATAAATAGTATTTATTAATATAGAAAATGATTGTAAATTGAATAATACATAATCCAAATTATATACAAAAGAGATGATTTTTAAACAAAGTTTATAGAGATAAAAGTTTCTGAACATTTTAGTCTAATATATAAACATAATTCATTCAGATTAATTCTTCTCTTATTAGTGAAATTTTAGAAAATTTTCATTAATAAGTTGACTATCTTTCTAGTTATCTCTAACATTTATAAACAACTTAAAATATTTCGTGGTTTATTATTTTTTCAAGATAGAAGTTAAAATAATGTACTGTCTTTGATTTTATAAATTACTTAGTTGCAGTTTTCAAAAATACTTAGAGTTAATCGATTATTCAAATATAAATATTAATTATATGAAAGTTCTTATTGCTGATTTTGATTTATTTAAGAAAACAGGAGGTGGACAAACTTTTTATCGCAGTCTTATTAAAAAGAATCCTGAAATAGATTTTTATTACATTATTAAAGATGAATCTTTAAATACTTCTTGTCTTCATAATTCTCATCAAATACCTTATAAAGAAATATTTAATTATGGAGATTTTACGAATTTTTTTGAAGCAACGCCACCTAAATGGGTACAATCAGCTTTTGTTCAAGCTAGTAACATAGCAGCTTCTTGCCGGGACATGGAATTTGATGTAGTTGACGTACCTGATTATGAACAATGGGGGATGTTTTTACGATCTGCTTTAGATCATTTTCATGTAAAGTGTGGTTCAATTGCACTTTCAATGCATGGAATTATATCTAAAACATTACAATTAGATTGGTTTGAAGGTAAAGAGAATATTCCACTTTCTCTACAAGAAAAAATGCAATATCAGGCTGTAGACATACGTTATGGAATTAGTAAGAGTTATTTAGATGAATGGAAGGAGGTTGATAATTTAAAATCTTATTATTATAATCCATTACATTTTATGGCTGTACCTGAAATTAAATCAGGCTCTAATTCGGAATCCTTGCCTAACCTAAATTTTATTGGTAGAACAGAAAAGCGGAAAGGACCTGATATTTTTGTAGATTTAGCTTGGTGGATACCACGAGAAAAATACAGTAATGCTTCTATAATAGGTCCTCATAGTTATAACTATAATCGAACTCAATCATCTAAAGATTATTTAGAAAAGATGATTAATAATAGAGACAAAAATCTAAGAATGTACCCATCAATTCCACATTCAGATTTAATGAAATTATTTAGTAGTAGATCCATAACTTTTGTTCCCTCTAGATATGACACTTTAAATTTAGTAGCTTTAGAGTCACTTTTTTCAGGATGTCCTACTGTCATTGGAAAAGGTGCAGGAGTATGTCGTTTTTTAGAAGATAATTTTCCAAAAATTCCATTTATTAAAATTGATATTGATAATATTTATGATTCTTTGCCAGAAATTATTGATTTATTAAATAACTATGATGATTATAGAAATAAATTAATTGCTGGAATTCGCGACTCAAATTTTCAAAGTAGTGGTCTTTTGTTAAGTGAAATTTATGGTTCTTCACCAGTTTCAAATCTTGAAATTCGTGAAGAATTAAACTATTGGTACTCACAATTAATAAATTATTGGGAATCTAGTCAATTAAATGGCTCAAACAAGATACCAGGCCTTAGATTATTAAAATCTAAAATTAGATCGAATGTGAAACCAATCTATCAACAAATTAAACATGAAGCTGGTAAAAATAAAGAACTTCTCAAAATTCCGCTAAGTAAAGTTCATAATGCCCAAATACTAAAAACTCCTAAATTAGTTAGACGATATAAGAACATTTTTAATACTTTAGAATTAACTCAAAAAGATCTTGATAAAAAAATTCAAGAATCATGGAAACTTGCTTCAGATGGTGATTACAGAAGTGAAGGTATACGAGATCGTTTAAATAATGGATATCGTATCGACAGGGTTCGTTTATGGAAAGGAATTGCTAGGATTGAAAGTTTGCGAGGAAACGAATTAGTAGCAGCTACGTACAAACTACGATGTATACGTCTATTAGATCAAGATTTATTTGGTGATCTTCCTTCTATAGTAAGAGTTTTAAATGATAAAGGATTTACAAAAGAATCTGAAGTAATACAAGCAATGTATGGTACTCATGAAGGTCGAGAAGATAAATGCTACGATCTTTTAGAACAAAATCGAGTAAGTAATTTATCAAACAATAAATGGAATTATGAATTTGTAGATGATCGTCGTAGTAAATCAACTTACCGTGTCAGTATTATAGTTTCTCTCTATAATGCGTCCTCTAAACTTGCTTTCTTCTTAAAAACTTTAAAACATCAAACTCTGGTTCAGAAAGGAGAAGCGGAAGTAATTTTGGTAGACAGTGGCTCTCCAGGAGATGAGTATACAGTTTTTAAAGAAATAATTGAGAAATTAAATATTCCTGTTGTTTATGTAAGATCTAAAGAAAGAGAAACTATACAAATGGCTTGGAATAGAGGGATTGATTTGTCTAAAGCAGACTTCTTATCTTTTTTAGGGGTAGATGAAACCATTCTTCCTACTTGTCTAGAAATCCTTGCTAATGAATTAGATAAGTTTTCAGATTTAGATTGGGTTACTGGACATAGTCTTGTTACCGAAGTGGATAGCGATTGTAGCTGGATTAAAGATATCATGCCCTATTATCGGAAAGAATATAAGCAAGACTTAGTTTATTTAGAAACTTGTTATTTATCATGGGTAGGTGCTTTATATCGTCGTTCTATACATAAAAGATTTGGCTATTATGATAGTAGTTTTAGAGGAGCTGGCGATACTGAATTTAAAAGTCGTGTCCTTCCATTTATAAAAAGTAAGATTGTAGATTGTACTTTAGGAGTTTTTTGGAACTATCCTGATGAAAGAACAACGCAAAGCCCAGCAATCGAAATTGAAGATATGAGAGCTTGGTATATTCATCGTACTCTTGGAGGAATTCGTTATGCTTTTGCTAATAGGAGTACAGAGGACGTAGAGAATTTAATTTATTTATGTTTGTGCTATCGAAAATCTTATTGTGTCCACACAAGCACAGATTTAGAATATGCTTATAATTTATGCCTTTATCTAAAAGAAATCTGTCCTCAATCAAAAGTTTTAAAATATTTTAGTGGAATTGAAACTTTACTAAAATCTTACCGCTCGTTAGATTGCCTTCCTAGCCTATCTCAATGGTCTCCTCTTAAAAAAATATTAGAGGTCCGTAAAGTTGCTGCCAAAATCCAGAAAGAACATAGATCTTCATGGAATAAAGATTTAAGTTTAGGATTAGAACCAACCTATACTATATTTAATGACAATCGCCATGAGCAGCATTCATCTTTATGGTTCACTAGTATTAATAGTAATTAAATCTTTGTAATAATAAATTATTGTTTAATTAAAAACGCAATTTAAAATTTTAAATTGCGTTTTTAATTTTGGCTTATGTGGTTCGTCCAATTAAGGTACGACGCTTCATAATCATTTCAAAAGCTTCAATCGTATCACCTTCGTTCCAGTTACTAAATTTATCAATTCCTATGCCACATTCATAACCAGAATTTACTTCTCTCACATCTTCTTTCATCCTTTTTAAAGAATCTAATGTTCCTTGATAAATCGTATTACCATCTCGAACGACTCTTATAAAACGGTTACGAACTACCTTACCTGACAATACATAGCAGCCTGCAACGGCACCTCTCCCTACTGGAAAAACAGCTCGGACTTCAGCCTGTCCTAGAGGAGATTCTATTTCTTCCGGTTCAAGAAGACCCTCCATTGCTCCTTGTATATCATCTAAAAGCTTATAAATAATATCATATTCCCTAATATCTACTTCTTCCTGATCTGCAGCAGTTTTAACACCATTAGCTAAATTAGTATTAAACCCAATAATAACTGCACCACTTGCAGCTGCAAGATCTACATCCGTTTCTGTAACTTCTCCCGGAGCAGCCAATAAAACGCGTATTTGTACTTCAGTTTGAGGTAATTGTTCTAGAGAACCTAAAATTGCTTCAATAGAACCCTGAACATCAGCTTTAAGAATAAGATTAAGTTCTTTAAGCTCTCCATCTTTAGCTTTAGCTGATAATGTGCTTAAAGTAACACGACGAGAAGATAGTGCCTGTTGCAATCTTGTTTGGCGACTATCTTTAGCATTCTTATCAGCCACAGCTCGTGCTTCTTTCTCACTTAAATAAATATCAAATTCATCTCCAGCTGCCGGTACACTACTTAATCCAAGAATTTCCACTGCAAAAGAAGGAGAAGCTTCTTTCACTTTATCTCCCCGGTCGTCTACCATAGCGCGTATTTTTCCAAATACAGGGCCGGCAACAAGAGAATCTCCTACTCGTAATGTACCATTTTGTATTAATAGTGTTGCTACTGGACCTCGATTTTTATCTAAGTGGGCCTCAATCACTGTTCCTTTTGCTAAACGATCAGGATTGGCTAATAGATCCTCAATTTCAGATACTAAAACTAACATCTCCAATAATTGATCAAGGTTATCTCCTTTAAGAGCACTTACCGGAACCATTATAGTATCTCCACCCCATTCCTCTGGTACAAGACCTAGATCTGATAGTTCTTGTTTAATACGGTCTGAATTTGACTCTAATTTATCAATTTTATTTATGGCTACAACAATTGGAACCTCAGCTGCTTTTGCATGGCTAATAGCCTCTCTCGTCTGAGGTTGCACACCATCATCAGCCGCAACAACAAGAATAGCTATATCCGTTATTCTTGCTCCCCTAGCTCTCATCGCTGTAAAAGCTTCATGTCCAGGTGTATCTAGAAAAACTAATTGTTGTTTTTTATTGTCATGCTCAATATCTACATGATAGGCGCCAATATGTTGCGTAATACCGCCTGCTTCTCCTTGAGCTACCTTCGTTTTACGGATAGAATCAAGAAGTGTTGTTTTACCATGATCCACATGACCCATTATTGTAACAACAGGAGGACGACGTTGAAGATTATCAAGATCTCCTTCATCAATCATTTCTGTATTTTTAATGGCTGCAGAGTCTTCCTCTGGAATTTCTACAATGATTCCAAATGACTCTGTAACCATTTTTGCTGTCTCTTGATCTAAAGTTTGAGTAATATTAACAGCAGTTCCCTTAGTAAACAGAAGTTTAATAATTTCTGTCTCTGATATATGTAAACGTTCTGATAATTCTCTGACTGTAAGATTTTTTTCAAGAATTACTTTTTCTGGTTGTCGAGGAGTTTCCTTCCGTTCTTTACGTTCAGAACGACTACGTTCAGATCCTGAGCCAATTGTTTTTAAAGTTGGCTTTTTAGGCTTGTGAACTACTTCAGCTGTTTGATGCTCAGATTTTGGCTTTGGAGGGCGAGCTATAGAAAGACTTAAACTTAAAGAAACAGTATTACTTTCTGACTCTGACTCAAAATCATCATCTTCGTCTTCAAGTGCTTTAAATCTACGTTTTGCTTTTGTGCTTGCTTTACTTGCTTTTGCCTTATTCTCCTCTTCTTCTTCTTCTTCCTCTTCCCAAGTTTTTTTCTTGAAAATTCTTGGTGTTGTAGGTCTTTTTAGTTGAGGTTTTGGCTTAAGTTCAATATCAAGTATTTCATCACTTTCGTCATCATCATCATCAATTATTAAAGAAGAATCAAGAGGATCAAAAGGCATGGTGTACTTTTTCTCTTCTTCTACTGGATGAGAAGAAGACTTTTTCAAGTCTGGTTTTCCAATATTAGGTTTTTTCTTTGATTGAACTTCGTTTGTACTACCTGTTATTTCTGGTTTTTCTTTGGGTTTGAGAGATATACCTTTAGGGGTTCTTTTTGAAAGTTTAACTTTATTTTTCCCTTCTAAAGATGGTTTCGTCCTACTTGGTTTATTAACGGGTTTTTCAAAATTTTCTTTAGAAGAGTCTGGTAAATCAAAATCTATACTTTCTGACTTAGATGTTTTTTCTTTTGAAATTGAGGGTTTAGACAAGCTAATTCGATCAGTTTTTGGTGATTTAATAGATGTTGATGAAATTGGTTTTTCAGGTGGTTTTGGTGCTGCAGGCATTTGAGATGAGACCGAGGTATCTGGGACCTCTAAATCATTTGCTTGATCATCCAATCCCTCTTCAGTAGAAGACTGAATTTGTTTATGGTGAATGGCTAAAATTTGCTGCTTTTTCTCACCTGACATAGTAGCGTCATTTCCTTGAGTCATACTTTGTTTGGTGATGTATTTTTCTGCCATTACTTTAATACGCTCAACTTGTGATTCTGTAATAGTACTACTATGACTCTTTACAGCAATATTAAGCTGAGCACAAATTTCTAGAATCTCTTTGTTTTCAAGATTCAATTCTTTTGATAAATCGTAAATTCTTACTTTATGTACGTTGTTCATCCACTATCCCCTAACTAAGTGTGGCTATTGTAAATGCCGAGTCTTTCGACAAAATTGACGAAGAAGCTCTTTGGAAAACTATATGAGTAGAGTTTTATAATCATAATTATGAAAACAATTTTCTCTTTTATATTTATGAGAATACTATCTTTTGTATTCAAATTTTTAAAAAAATTATCTTCGGATTAATGAAACTAATAGGTAATCTAGGATAAGCTTTTCTAAATGCTTTCATTTTCTAAACGTTCCCATAACTTTTTATAAATATTTTGAGGAATTGAAGTTTTCAGTCCTCGTTCTAAACGATTTTTTTGGCTAGCAACAGCTAAACAGGCTTTCTTAGGACACAAATAAACTGATCTACCCATCCCCTTATCTAATTGTACCGTTTGAGATAAATAGACTTTTACTATTCTCCAAAATTTGTCTTTGTGATTAATACAACGGCAGCTAATACAACGCCGATAATTTACTTTCATTATTTAGATTAGTCTATTACGAAAGATCTATCTTGAATAGGATTAATTTTTCAGACTTTTGAATTAATTAATCTTCAAATTGCTGATTTTCTAATTCTTCTCTATGGGCAATAGTATTTTTGATATCAATTTTCCATCCTGTTAATCGTGCCGCTAATCTAACATTTTGCCCTTCTTTTCCAATAGCTAAGCTAAGTTGGTCTTCTGCAACTAATATTAGAGCATGCCGTTCATCAGGACTGATCAATATTACTTCATCTATACGAGCAGGACTAAGGGCATTGGCTATGTAAGTAGCTGGGTCGGGAGACCAGCGAATAACATCTATTTTTTCTCCTCTTAATTCATTAACTACCGCTTGAATTCTAGAACCTCGTGCACCAATACAAGCGCCTACAGGATCAACATCTCTTTCTAACGTATCAACAGCAATTTTAGTTCTAGGACCTACATAGCGGGAAGGAGGATTAGCTTCTCTAGAAACAGCAACAATTCTCACTATGTCTTCCTCGATCTCAGGAACCTCTATGGAAAACATGTCTACTACAAGACCTGCCGCAGCTCGTGATACTAAAAGTTGAGGACCACGATGAGATCCTTCTCTTACTTTTTTAAGTAGTATTTTAAAAGATGAATTGGCTCGATAGTTATCATTTGGTAATTGTTCCTGTTTTGGAATAATTGCTTCTACTTCAGGCTGACCAAAAGTACTTTGAACAGCAACGATGATATCTTGACGCTCAAAGCGTAAAACTCTTGCGTTAAGAACTGTACCTTCTAATTCTTGAAATTCTTCTTGAATCAGTTTCCTTTGCTGATCTCGTAATTTCTGTAAAAGTACTTGCTTCGTTTGGATCGCAGCCATTCGACCAAAGTCTTTCTGTTCAGGTGTGACATCTAAAACAACTTCATCACCAAGTTGAGCTTCTGAAGCTACTTCCTGAACTTCTTGAAGGGAAATATGATGGTCAATATTTTCCACATTTTCCATAATTTTTTTTGTGGATAAAATTCTAAAACCTTCTTCTTCTGTATCTAACTCAACCTCGAAATTATCAAAATACTCATCATAAAAAGGCTGACGATCTAAATTTTGAGAACGTCGAAAACGCTCATAGCCTTTCAAAAGAGCCTCTCTTAGGGCTTCTTGAACGGCAGGTTTGGGCAAATTATGACGTTGACTAATTTCTCCAATCATATTAGTTAATCCAGGTAAACTAACCAGGGACATAAAAAAATCTCCTAAACATATAAATTATATAAATCTAGTGCGTATCAGTCTTCTAATCGGACTTGAACTACTGAAGAACGAGGAATGGAAACTATTTTACCTTTACAGTTAAGATAAACATTTTTACAATCTCGTTTTTGAAGTCTTCCTCGCCATTCTTTCTTTATTTAAATAGGGAGGACTGGTCATGATTCCAATAGCAAATCCTTGGAATGTAGTAAAATCTCGTTCAGAATTTAGAATTTGAGATATGCCAGGACTTGAAACTTCTAAAACATAAGCATGTGGAATGATAGTAGTTTCATCTAAGATAGATTCTAGGGTTCGGCTTACTTTTGCACAGTCATCTAGACTGATATTTTCAGCAGGATTAGAAATATCAAACCGTAAAATAGACGGACATTTATTAGTATGAAAAACTACATTCACTATGTCTATTCCCATTTCTTTAATAACGGGAGTTGTTAAATCAATAATTTGTTGAATTAATAAATGAGTCATTACTCAGAGATATCAGACAATAAAGGAAGTGGGTAATTAGCCCACTTCCTTTATGACTTTGATGATTAGGAAAAATAGTACTAAATACTATTTTAATGTGCTTCAACCTATTATCTTAACAAACCTTGAATTAAAACAGGTAGGATTTAAGATCTACACGAATGAAAGAAAAGTGAACTTTAGCCTAAAATGGTTAAAAGATTACCATATTTTAATATAACTATTTTTTAAATAGTTAAACAAAATAAGCAAAATTATTTAAAACTATTCAATACATTTTATATTTTCATATCTCGATTTGACCAATAATATTTAAAATATGTTTAGATACTGTTAGTTAAATAAAATAATGTATTACAAATTAGAGTAAAAAATAATTCTCTCAAAAAGAGTTTAATTTAGCAAATAGTTTAACGTTCCTTTTATTAGCAACTTAATGTGTTACTTGTTGAACCAAAGCCATTACATCACTACGACTAAGTTTGTCTTTTCCTAAAGCTATTACGTCTAATGTCCCATGAGCTAGAGCTAAGGGGATTTTACAGAAATCTAGTGCAGGTCCTGAATCAAGAGACTTAGTATAAAGATCCGCTAATGTGAGATTATAGCGAGCATATTTATACACATCTTTTATATGCCAACCTTGAGGAATGAAGCTTACTCCACGATTTAAATCTTCTCGATGATTACGAATAATGTTAACAGCCTGTAAACCTCTCCCAAAACCAATCGCATATTGACGACTTGTTTGAGTACCATCATGCCAAGACCATAAATCTGATAGAAGTATTCCTACTGCACCAGCTACACTAAAAGTGTATTGATTTAAATGAGCTTCTGTACGAATTGTCCAATTATTTTCAGTCCAATAAGCCATTCTATCAGCCATTGCTGCTGTTGCATCCCAAATACGAGGTGCAATGGTGTTTGGAGCTAATAAAGCCCATTTTCCTAACTGTAAGCTGACATCTGGCAAAATATTTTCATAAGGTGCCAAATCTGCTGAAAAATCTTTAATTCCTGATTTTTCATTTACAGCTTGTAAATTAAGACTCATTTGTCGCAGAATTTTAGCTTTAATGAAGTTTTCAATATCAGGATGATCTTCAACTTCATCAATAGCGCGCATACAAAGGTAGGCTGAAGCAACGGCTTCACGCAAATTGTCAGGAAGACGACTAATTGGTATGTAGAAAGTTCTACTGGTTTCTTTAAGAGCCTTTAGAGCATCATTTTGCAAATTCATTAATTTCACTCCTCACGCCAACTTTAACATATGCTTATTTAACTTATAAGGTCCCAATAAATTATTATGAAGTTTCTGGCAAACAAAGATCTCGAACTTTTACCATGAGAGTTCCGAATTGAAGACAGATTTTTATTAAAGATGGTGTCTATTGTATTACGGTTTGTAAAAATTTACCGTAATTCTTTAATTTTATTCGATGATTTTCTTTCTTTACCTCTTTTAATTTTTCATGAAAACATTTAGAAAATTTATCTATAGTTCTTAAAATCCTTATCATAAAAAAAATTTGTGTGATTTAATAGCTAGGTTTAAGTTGGTATGAATATTTTCATTATCCAAACTAGCAATTATTATTTCTTCTTCCATAGCAATGATTTCAGCAAGACTTAACCTATAAAAAGAAATTAAACTTATACTTTTTTACATCATCACTGCACATCACTAAGTAATTTTATAAAAGCCATGATTTTTAATTTATTTAATGTCAGAAGAAATATACTATAATAGTATGTGTATAAAAAGTATGATTAAGCATAAAAGTTTCGCCTTTTAAGCTTACCTGAGTTTTAATTAATAATTGAATCTTCAGAGTAACTTTTATTTTAATGATTTACTTTTAAAACTCATTAAAATTAAACTAAAGCATTTTCTACTTACCGTTTGTTTAGACAAAAAAACTATCTAATGGAAATTAAGGCAGTTCAGTCCGCTTACTATGGAGATGCAAATTTTCGTACTCCTCCACCGGATTTAGAATCCCTATTACTTAAAGAGCGTATTATTTACTTGGGTTTACCTCTTTTTTCCTCTGATGAGGTTAAGCAACAAGTAGGAATCGATGTGACCCAACTTATTATCGCCCAATTGCTTTATTTGCAATTTGATAATCCTGATAAACCTATTTTTTTTTACATTAACTCTACAGGTACATCTTGGCACACTGGAGATGCAGTAGGATTTGAGACAGAAGCTTTTGCAATTTGCGATACAATGAATTATGTAAAACCTCCAATTCATACTATATGTATCGGTCAGGCTATGGGGACTGCAGCCATGATACTATCCGCAGGAACAAAAGGTTGTCGAGCTAGTCTTCCTCATGCAACTATTGTTTTAAATCAGAATCGTTCTGGTGCACAAGGTCAAGCAACAGATATTCAAATTCGTGCTAAAGAAGTATTAAGTAACAAAAGTACTATGTTGCAGATTCTTTCTAAAAATACAGGGCAAGCTGTCGATAAAATATCGAAAGATATAGACCGCACATTTTATCTAACACCCGAAAAGGCGAAAGAATACGGACTCATTGATCGTGTACTAGAAAGTACTAAAGAACTTCCAAAATCTGCCAGCATTATTAATTGACCACTGGCTTGTTTTCAGACTATCCAAATATTTAATTTAAAGCTATGCCCATTGGTATTCCTAGTGTTCCTTATCGTCTTCCTGGTAGTCAGTATGAACGATGGATTGATATTTATACTCGCTTAGGTCAGGAACGAATAATTTTTCTTAGTCAAGAAGTAACTGATGGTATTGCCAACCGTATTGTTGCTCTCTTGTTGTATCTCGACTCTGAAGATTCAAGTAAGCCAATTTATCTTTACATAAACTCTCCTGGTGGTTCTGTAACAGCTGGTATGGCTATATTTGACACAATGCAATATATCAGATCAGAAGTGATCACCATTTGTGTTGGCTTAGCTGCCTCTATGGGATCATTTTTATTAGCAGCAGGAACTCCAGGAAAACGTCTGGCACTACCCCATGCCCGAATCATGATTCACCAACCTATGGGAGGTACAGGGCGACGCCAAGCATCAGATATTGAAATTGAAGCTAATGAAATATTACGTATTCGTGCTCAATTAAATAATATTTTAGCTACTAAGTGTGGACAGCCTCTTGAAAAGATCGAGAAAGATACAGATAGAGACTATTTCTTATCTGCAGAAGAAGCCAAAAATTACGGATTAATCGATCAAGTAATTGAGGAAAGAACTTAATCCATATCCATAAATGATAAATTATTATCAAATAAGTAACCCTCGTACTAAAGAAGTACGAGGGTTACTTATTTGATAATAATTTATCATTTAATCTTAAATAAAAAATTTCTTTTGCCTAAAATTTCTTAACCTTAAGGAGTTAGAAACAACAGATAATGAACTAAAAGCCATCGCAGCCCCAGCAATCATTGGATTTAACAAGATACCATATGATGGATATAAAATGCCTGCTGCAATAGGAATTCCTATTATATTATATATAAAAGCAAAAAAGAGATTTTGACGAATGTTGTTCATAGTCGCACGACTTAACTGAATTGCTACTGCGATTTTTCTTAAATCTCCTGAAATTAAAGTAATATCACTAGCTGATATTGCAATGTCTGTTCCTGTCCCAACTGCGATACCAACATCTGCCTGCGCTAATGCAGGGGCATCGTTGATGCCGTCTCCAACCATCCCAACAACTTTCTTTAACGATTGTTGAAGTTCTCTTATTTTTTCTACTTTTTCGTTAGGGAGAACCTGCGCAAAGGTCTTATATATACTAACTTCAGTAGCTACTGCTTCAGCTGTCTGTAAGTTATCTCCACTGAGCATAATTATTTGTAAGCCTAGTTGTTTAAGATATTTGATAGCTTCTATAGATGATGGTTTAATAGTATCGGATATTGCAAATAAGCCTTTCATCTTACCGTTAATTGCTATCCAAACGACTGTTTTTGCTTGTTTTTTTAGTATATTGGCTTGATTTGAAAAATTACTAATATTGACTTCTAATTCTTCCATCCAATGTTGTGTTCCAATCTGTACTAAATTTTGATTAATTTCTCCTTGTACACCTAATCCAGTTACTGCCTCAAAATTCTCAACATTTAATAAGTCGTAATTAATCTCGAAAGAATTGGCATAGTTAATGATTGCTTCTGACAAAGGATGCTCAGAATATTTTTCAACTGCCGTAGCTAGCATTAAATAATTAAGACTATTCTCGTCATCAGAAACTATATAGTCAGTAACCTTAGGATGACCTTCGGTAATAGTTCCTGTTTTGTCTAATACAATTATTTGTAATTTATGTGCTAATTCTAAGCTATCTGCTCCTTTAATTAAAATACCATGTTCTGCACCTTTACCAGTTCCTACTATGATTGACGTAGGTGTTGCTAAACCTAAGGCACAAGGACAAGCAATAATTAAAACATTAATTGTTGTTACTATCGCTAAAGACAGGTTGTTAAAAAATATCAGCCAAACTGAAAAAGTAATTATTCCAATTCCTATAACAATTGGAACAAAAACACTAATAACAATATCAGCTATTTTCTGTATAGGTGCTTTACTACTCTGAGCATCTTCTACTAGCTCGATTATTTGCGATAATACGGTATCTTTTCCGATTTTCTGGGCTTGAAATTTAAAACTTCCAGTTTTATTAATAGTAGCTCCTATTACTTGGTCGCCAACTATTTTTTCCACAGGAAGACTTTCTCCTGTAACCATAGACTCATCAATAGTTGATTTTCCTTCAACCACTTTCCCGTCAACTGGTATTTTTTCTCCTGGACGTACAATAACAATATCATTAATCAAAACATCATCAATTACAATATCTTGAGTTATGTTGTTACGTATTACTCGGGCTGTCTTTGCTTGTAACCCTATTAAATTTTTAATTGTTTCTGTAGTTTTTTCACGTGCATTATTTTCTAATAATTTACCTAATAAAATTAAGGTAATAATAACTACTGATACCTCATAATAGACATTAGTAGTTAATCCATGAGAAATCAAAATATCAGGGAAAAAAGTTATAAAGACAGAATAAAAGAAAGCAGTTCCCGTTCCCATCGTTACTAACGTATTCATATTAGTAGTTGCCTGACTTAAAGATTTAAACGCTCCTCTGTAGAAAGATTCTCCGCACCAGAAAACTACTGGGCTACTTAAAATTAACTGCAACTTAGGATTATATAAATAATCAGGAATCAAATGAATAGGTAAACCAATCATCTCTGGCAAGGAAATAAAAACCAAAATTAAACTTACGACACTTCCCAGAACTACTTTGCTAAATAAATAATAATGTTTTTTCAACTGTCCATTATTAACTAATCTATTTTTTTGAGTATCTAGGATATAAGCTCCATATCCTAAATTTTTAATAGTAGAAATAATTTCTTTTACGCTTGTTTGATAAGGGTAATAGAGAATAGTGATTCTTTTTAGCGCAAAATTAATATTACATTCTTCAATGCCGGAAATTTTTTTAACAGCTTTCTCAATAGCTAGTGTACAAGCAGAACATTCCATTCCTTCTACTTGTAAATCTTGTTTTTTCAAGAAAATGACTTTATCAAATGATTTATTTTGTGGAAAAAGCTTTCATGTGAGTTCCCTTGTCATTTCAGTTTATAGTGTCTTATGTTTACATATCTTAAGTTCAATTTTTTCCTTATTACCACTGATACTAGTTGATATAATGTAAGAATATCAAAAATCAATAATAAAATTTTTAAAAAATCAAAAGCAACTTATAAGCTAAAACTATACATTCTATGGATTAAAGTAATTTAACTACAAGCTTAGCACTTTCATTTTCAATAACGAACTGTACATTCCTCTAATAATAATTACTATGTGTAAGAATTATTGAAGTTAATATAAAAAACAAATTATTGTAAGTGTTTTTAGACAATAATCTTTTCGTTAACTTCTTTATTTAAAATTGAATATTATGATACTTTTATTATTTTTTTTTGCCGAAGTAAATAGTGTTTATCAGCTTACTATAAATGAAGATTGGTGTAGTAAAATTTTATGTTTAACTATTTCCATAATGTGTTTAGAGCAAGGGAGGATGGCTATAGTAGATTTAAAAAAGATTAAAATATCTAAAAAATATCTAAAAAACCCTCAGCTTGATAATTTTTTAATTGTTACTAGTATTACTATTGCTACAGAGCTACTAGGTTTTTATTTAGTGTCTTTTTCTCAAGACTGGAGCATTATAATAATCCTAATTAGTCTAATATTTTTTAATTCTTTTGCTAAAGTAAATATCCTAACATCAAGAAAAATACTAATTGAATATTATGGTGTTTCCCAAAGAATCTTTGTTTTAGCAGCCAACTATTTCGGTTTAGGTATTGCAACTTTAAAAATATTTGGTTTTTTCCCAGAAGTCATGTCTGTAATACTATTTAGTATGACATCAATTTATATCGTGATTAAGTATTCTAGTAATTTATTATCTAATAGTATTAATATTTAAAATTGCTAATCTAGTTAACATATGGTAAATAAATGAGCTATTATCGAACTATTCATCTTTCAGACACTGATTCAGCAGGAGTTGTATATTTTGCCTCCTTATTATCAATTTGCCATGAAGCTTATGAAAAAGAGCTTCAATTAATAGGAATTGATCTAAAAAATTTATTTTTGAACTCTGAAACTGCTATTCCTATTACTCATGCTGAGATTGATTTTTATCAACCTTTATTTTGTGGTTATAACTTACGATTAGATACCTCAATTAATCATTATAGTAATACTGAATTTAGTGTTATTTACTATATATTTTCTGAATCAATTCCTAGCAGATACTCTGCAGTAGCGAAAACTACTCATGTGTCTATTGATATTAATAGTCGTCAAAGAGTTACTCTTGAATCGTCTATTCTTAGATGGCTACACAAAAAACATCATGTCATAAATGAGTAATACTCCAAAAAGTTATCAATTTAAAAACAAAATCTTCTGCCTTAATATAAGACAGAAGATTTCGTTTTTAAACTGAGTTATGCTTTAAGCAATAACTTTTTCTAGCCGAATTTACTAGCTGTTGAAGCAATAAGAAAGGCGGCATAGGTTAGTACATAACCTACTGTGAAATGAGTTAAACCAACTAAGCGAGCTTGTAGAATAGAAAGAGCAACTGGTTTGTCTTTCCATTGTACTAGGTTAGCTAATGGTGTTTGCTCATGTGCCCAAACAAGTGTTTCTATCAACTCTTGCCAGTAACCACGCCAGGAAATTAAGAACATAAATCCAGTTGCCCAGACTAGATGTCCTAGAAGGAACATCCAAGCCCAAACGGATAAATTATTTGTTCCATATGGATTATATCCATTAATTAATTGAGCTGAGTTAGCCCAGAGATAATCACGTACCCAACCCATTATGTAGGTTGAATTTTCGTTAAACTGAGCTACATTACCAGACCAAATACCTAAGTGTTTCCAATGCCAATAGAAGGTTACCCACCCTATTGTGTTAAGCATCCAAAACATTGCTAGATAGAAAGAATCCCAAGCAGAAATATCACAAGTACCTCCGCGGCCAGGCCCATCACAAGGAAAAGCATAACCAAAATCTTTCTTATCAGGCATTAGTTTAGAGCCTCTAGCATCTAATGCACCTTTGACTAAAGTTAAGACAGTAGTATGTAGGCCAAGAGCAATGGCATGATGCACTAAGAAATCACCAGGACCAATATCAATAAACAATGAATTTTTACTGCTATTAACCGCTTCTAACCAATTCGGCAAATAGGCAGCTCCGGTAGAAGCCATGCTATCAGGGTTAGATAACAAAACATCAAAGCCATAGAGGACTTTTCCAGAAGCTGCTTGTATAAATTGAGCAAAAATTGGTTCAACTAAAATTTGTTTTTCAGGAGTTCCAAAAGCTACTACTACATCGTTATGAACGTATAACCCTAAAGTATGAAAGCCAAGAAACAAGGATACCCAACTTAAGTGAGAAATAATTGCTTCTTTGTGTTCAAGCATTCTAGCTAAAACATTATCTTTATTGCTTTCAGGATCGTAATCACGTACAAAGAAAATTGCACCATGTGCAAAAGCTCCTACCATCAAAAATCCAGCTATGTACTGATGATGAGTATAGAGAGCAGCTTGAGTAGTGTGATCTTGGGCTATAAAAGCATAAGAAGGCATGGCATACATATGTTGCGCCACTAAGGAGGTAATAGTCCCTAGAGAAGCCAGTGCTAAACCAAGTTGAAAATGAAGAGAATTGTTTACTGTGTCATACATATTACGATGACCAGCACCTAATCTTCCATGGTGAAATGGGTCACTAAGAGGAGGGTTATGAGCTTCAAGTATTTCATTAATACTATGACCAATTCCCCAGTTAGTTCTATACATATGACCTGCAATAATAAATATTACTGCAATTGCCAAATGATGATGAGCTATATCAGTCAACCAAAGTGATTCAGTCTGAGGGTGAAAACCACCTAAAAATGTCAATATTGCTGTTCCTGAACCATCGGCTGTACCAAAAGCATGGTTAACAGTATCAGGATTTTGTGCATAAACACCCCAATTAGCTGTGAAAAACGGTTCTAATCCTGCAGGATGAGGAGGAGTAGATAAAAAGTTATTCCAGCGTATATGCTGACCACGAGATTCAGGAATTGCAACATGAATCAGGTGACCTGCCCAAGCTAGAGAACTAACACCAAACAAACCAGCTAAATGATGATTTAGACGGGATTCAGCATTTTTGAACCATGCCAAATTTGGACGAAACTTAGGTTGTAAATGTAACCAACCAGCAAATAAGAATAGCGAAGCAAGAATCAAAAGGAAAATAGATCCTTGGTAAAGCTCGCTATTACTTGTCATACCAATTGTATAAAACCAATGATAAACACCTGAATAAGCGATATTAACAGGAGAAGAAGCACCGGCTTGTGTAAAGGCATCAATTGCACCTTTACCAAAATGTGGATCCCATATCGCATGAGCGATAGGATGAATATTAATAGGATCTTTGATCCATTGTTCGAAGTTACCTTGCCAGGCTACGTGAAAAAGGGTACCGGAAGTCCACAAAAATATGATAGCAAGATGACCAAAATGAGAAGCGAAAATCTTCTGATAAAGATTTTCTTCGGTCATTCCATCATGGATTTCAAAATCGTGGGCCGTAGCCATTCCATACCAGATCCGACGAGTAGTTGGATCTTGGGCGAGATCCTGGCTAAATTTTGGAAATTTAGTTGCCATAGCTTTTTAGGAAATTCTCCTCTCTAAAACAATGAGGCTGTTGCAAAAGTGCTATTTATTTTCCAAACATCACTAGTTTTTGTAACTAATGAATTATTAGGAAAAAACGATATAAATTGATCGTTTAAATTGTTCAAAATTGGGGTAAAGGACAAATAAGAAAAGAACTATCAGTTAATTCTCTAAATCCTTCCACCACAAATTAAAGTGATAAACTTCTTGCTAAGAAGAATGCCCAAGTAGTTACAATTCCTCCCAACAAAAAGTGGGTTACTCCAACAGCTCGTCCTTGAATAATACTCAAAGCACGAGGTTGAATAGAAGGCGCAACATTTAACTTATTATGAGCCCAAACGATAGACTCAATAAGCTCTTGCCAATAACCACGTCCACTAAATAGAAACATTAAACTAAAGGCAAAGACAAAGTGACCAGCTAAGAACATAATTCCATATGCTGATAACTCAGAGCCGTAAGAGTTAATTACATTAACTGACTGTGCCCAAAGAAAATCTCTTAACCAACCATTTATGGTAATAGCACTTTGTGCAAAGTTACCTAGAGTAGTGTGTGTAACATCTCCACTAGAAGATACTGTTCCCCAAACGTCTGACTGCATTTTCCAAGAGAAGTGGAAAATTACTACAGAGAGAGAGTTGTACATCCAAAATAATCCAAGGAAAACATGATCCCAACCAGAAACTTGGCAAGTACCACCCCTTCCAGGTCCGTCACAAGAGAATCGGAATCCTAGTTCATTCTTATCTGGAATAAGACGAGAACTACGAGCATAAAGTACTCCCTTTAACAGGATAAGAACAGTTACATGAATAGTGAAAGCATGAACATGGTGAATCATGAAATCAGCTGTTCCTAAAGTGATAGGCATCATAGCAACCTTATTAGCAACTGCAATGGTATCGCCTCCAAAAGCATAGCTAGCAGTTGCCAACGCATGAGGCGCTGTTCCAGTAGGTGCTATTGAATGAATATTTTGCAACCATTGAGCGAAAATTGGTTGTAATTGAATAGCTGAATCTGAAAACATATCTTGTGGACGTCCTAATGCTCTCATAGTATCGTTATGAACATAAAGTCCAAAACTATGAAAACCAAGAAACATACAAACCCAGTTAAGATGAGAAATTATTGCATCACGATGACGAATCATTCGATCCAAAAGATTATCAACATTTTGGGCAGGATTGTAATCTCGTATCATAAAGATTGCACCATGCGCACCAGCACCAACTATTAAAAATCCACCAATCCACATATGGTGAGTGAATAAAGATAGTTGAGTTGCATAGTCAATTGCTAGATAAGGATAAGGAGGCATAGCATACATATGCTGAGCTATTACGATACTCAATGATCCTAGTAGTGCTAAATTAATTGCTAATTGAGCATGCCATGAAGTCGTTAAGATCTCGTATAATCCTTTATGTCCTTCTCCTGTAAGAGGACCTTGATGAGCATCAAGAAGCTCTTTCATTCCATGACCAATATTCCAGTTAGTTCTGTAAACATGACCACCAATTATGAAAAGAACAGCAACTGCCAAATGATGATGAGCTATATCAGTAAGCCATAAACTTCCTGTTTGTGGATTTAGTCCACCATTGAAAGTTAAGAAATCTGAATAAGCGCCCCAGTCCAAAGTAAAGAAAGGAATTATTCCTTTAGCAAAACTTGGATATAATTCCGCCATTTTGCTAGCATCGAAAAATTCATGAGGAAGGGGAATATCTTTAATAGCTACTCCAGCATCTAATAACTTATTAACTGGTAAAGAAACATGAATTAGATGACCTGCCCAAGAAAGGCATCCTAATCCTAATATTCCCGCTACATGATGATTGAGCATGGATTCTACGTTTTGAAACCACTCAAGCTTAGGAGCTTTTTTATGGTAATGGAACCATCCAGCAAACAACATTAAAGCAGCCATGACTAGAGCGCCAATAGCAGTAGCATAAAGTTGATAACTATTTGTATAACCTGAAGATCTCCATAGATAAAACAGACCAGAGGTGATCTGGATACCATGAAAACCACCGCCCATGTCTCCATTTAAAATTCCTTGACCTACGACTGGCCAAACAACTTGAGCGCTAGGTTTGATAAGTGTTGGGTTAGTTAACCACGCTTCGTAATTAGAAAATTTTGCGCCATGAAAAAACATGCCGCTCAACCAAACAAAAATAACAGATAGATGACCAAAGTGTGCGCTAAAAATTTTGCGCGAAACATCTTCTAAATCATCAGTTTGGCTATCAAAATCGTGTGCATTAGCATGAAGGTTCCAAATCCAAGTAGTAGTTTTGGGACCTCGAACTAAAGTGCGATCAAAATGTCCTGGCTCACCCCACTTTTCAAAAGAGGTGGGCACTGGATCGGTATCTACTATAACCTTAGCTCTCGCCTCAGTACCTTTTGCCATGAGGGTTCTTCTCTCTCGACAATAAACATTTATAAACTTTCAGATTTTTTCTAGAGAATGTGGTGCTGTATGGATAAAACGAATTGTCTTATCTATATAGTCACATTTGACATGCTCGTTTTAATTAATTTCAAGCAAAACATTCAAAAGTATTACATCCATCATAAATAATAAAGGTTAGACCTGTGCTCTGAAAAATAAGCTTAACAATTATTAAGATTAAGTCGATATTGTAAACAAACTTTTTTAGATAAAGTTTTAATAAAAACTAGTTTAATTAGAAAACAAAATTTTTTAATTAATTTATAAAAAAGCGAAAACTTTGCATTTAAGATTTAAATGTACTTACTCTAAAGATATTAATAATTCTTTTCTGCAATATATGACGTATAAATTAGACTTAATAGTCACTTCAAAAAATAGCTATTTTGATTAAGAAAAAATACGTTTTTATAATTGATATCACTTTGCAAAAAATATCATCTAACGTATGAAATGAGCTGTGGACAAAAGATTATTGCTAAGATATTATTTGATAATAGATAATGTCTTAACAATTTTATTGTTAATCTAAACATATATAAAAAGCTTGTGATTAACTATTTTAAAGGAAGTTTTGTTGAAATCCTAAAAGATACCAAAAATAAAATAGTTCTAATTATGGAGGTTAATCAGATAGGATATGAAATACAAATCACTTCCAAGTTAGAAGAAAAATTATCTAATAAAAAATCAGATTATATTCAAGTGTTTATACATTTACAGACACGAGAAGATTCTCAGATTTTATATGGATTTATTAATAAATTAGAGCAAGAGCTTTTTCGACAACTCATAAATATTAATGGTATTGGAGCGCAGCTATCAATTACTTTACTTAACACATTGGGTTCAGAAAAATTAATAAAGGCAGTGTGTTCGGGTAATGTCAAAATGTTATCTGAATCTCCTGGCGTAGGTAAAAAAACGGCTGAAAGAATAATTTTAGAATTAAATAGTAAATTATTAAAATTGATAGAGGCATTTGAAATAAAAGTAGAATTGCATTCTTGCAATTCATCTGAAAATACTTTAGAAGATATTACATCAAGCTTATTGTTATTAGGTTATGATCGAGAAGGAGTAGACAGGGTGACTGTTTACTTAAAAAATAATCAGTTTCTATCAAAGCAAATAAATACAGAAGAATTATTAAGAACAGCAATTACTTGGTTAAGTGACAATAGTCATTAATATTTTATATTAACTGATGAAAATAAGTACTATATCCTTAGGTGTATTAAATTTTATCTACAAGCATGAAACTTGCAATTTCCCAAGGCTTAATATAATCCTGATCTTGCTGAATTTCTTGTTCTAATAAGTTAACTTTTTTGTCTAAAACAAAACCTAGATCACTCTTAAAGTCTATATTGGTTTTTTCTCCTTCAGACTCATAGAATCTTAGTATGTAGGTATATTTTTTATCTTCTGAAGGCTTAAATGCAGATACGATTAAATTATCATTAGTACTTATTCCTGAAAAAACAGGAGGTAACTTAGTTTCACCTATACATTCATTACTAACCTTAATTACTTGTAATGGTATATTAAGTTCATATGCTTTATGAACAGTTTTGGCTTCTTTTGTAGTTCCTTTGTGAGGGTAAATAGCATAACTGAATTGATGAATTCCTTTGTCACAATTAGGATCAGGCCATTGAGGACTTTTCAACAAAGTTAATCTAAGCAAGTCGTGTTCGCTATCATAACCATATTTACAATCGTTCAATAAACTAACTCCATAGTTATCATTATTGTCAGTAATATCAGCCCATCTCAAACTTGGGACTTCCCATTTTGCCTTTTCATAAGCTGTTGTATGTAAGTTTGTTCTCTTGATAGAACCAAAAGGAATTTCATAACTAGTGCAATCACTTGTAATATTTAAATAGAAAGAAGCTTTGACCAAAACATATGTTTCTTTCCAATCAACAGTAGTTTTAATTTTTACAATAGAAGAATTAACTTGTAATATGTAATCTTGAACAAACTTAGATTTCCCGATCTCTTTAACAACTCTGATTTTCCATTGAATAGGACCTTCTTCTAAAACTTCAATAGACTTTAATATCGCATCAGGTAAGAGATAATTCTTATATTCTGGATCAATATTCCAAGCATCCCAGTACTGTCCTCTGTCTTGAAAGCTTTCCAGTTTATTGCTTTCTGCTTTCAAAATATTACGATGGTTTACTTTGTCATAAATCATCATAATATTTCCGGTTTTTTCGCTAATCTTTACTATTAAAAAGCTATTTTCTAAAATAAAGTCAGAATTAGTTTTATTTATTACTTTTTTGTTAGTGTACTTTAAATTATTAGAAGGAACTATCCAAAAGACTCGGTATCCGAGAGATGGAATACTATCAGCATAAAACAATAACTTATTATCATGTGATAATTGGCTTGATAACTGAATATTATCGAGGTTGAAAACTTCATACTTATTATCTTGTGAATTAATTTCAACGACCTCAGATCTTTCCCAACTTAAATGATTAAAAATAACAATTGGTTTAGCATGAAGATATGGAGCTCGTGGATATTTTATATGAGATATGATGTTTCTGAGGGCATTATTTAAAATTTTATCTGCAATTAACTTTGTTTTTTTCCATCCTTTATTAGCTTCTATAAATACGTCTGTTGTAGAAGTTCCTGGCAATATATCATGGAACTGGTTTAGTAAAACTTGTTTCCATACAGACTTTATACTATTTCTAATATTATTATTTACAAATTTATTATTAATAATAGAACTAATAGATGTCCAAAGTTCTGCTTTATACAATAATTCTTCGGTACGACGGTTAAGATATTTTTGATCCGCATGAGTTGTGTAACAACCACGATGCAAATCTAAATACAATTCATCATCCCAAATCGGTATATTTAGTTTGTCCTTTATGACACTAAAGATTTTATCTAAATACTGCTTAGCAGTAATAAAATCAACCTTAGGGAAGAAGGGAGATTTGTCCCAACGATTAGCGACCTTCAACATATCACGTGTTGGTCCACCACCATGATCTCCTATGCCTGGAACCCAAAAGATTTCTTTTAGCTGAGTTTCTTTTTCCCATTTAATACTATAGTCTGTCATAACTATAGGATTAGTATTCATAACACCTTCTGTGTTTGGCGGAGACATTAGTGTTAATATTTTTGTACCATCGAGAGATTTCCACCAAAAGATACTATGAGGAAATTTTACGGTACGTCCCCAATGTAGCTTTCCAGTAACGAAATAGTCTATTCCACCTAGTTTGAAGATTTGTGGTAATTGCAAACAGAATCCAAAACTATCTGGTAACCAAGCAATTTTAGTAATTTCCCCAAATTTTTCTTTGATATAGTTTTGCCCATATAAAATTTGTCTTACGAGAGACTCTCCAGATATTAAATTAACTTCTGGTTCGATCCACATCCCTCCTAGTACTTCCCATTTACCTTTCTTGGATTGCGCTACAATTTCTTGAAAAAGATCAGGTTGTTTTTTTTCAATCCATTCATAAAGAGCAGGAGAAGTATGACAAAACGTTAAATTTTTAAAGTCTTTTTGTAAATTAATGACTGATTGAAAAGTTCGTTTGCCTATTTCCCAAGTTTCATTAATTGTCCATAACCAAGCAATATCTAAGTGTGCATGTCCGAGAATATTAAAGTTACGTTTTTTAATATCATCACTAAACAACATTAGCTCTTGACGTATTTTATGTATTTGATTACTAAAACACTTAGGGCTACTAATATTATTCCAATCGAATTTATTAATCTTCTTCTCTAAAAATTCTATTTCACTAGGTTTGAATGCACATAAATATTTATAAAGTATATCTATCTCGTCAGCAAAAAATCCTGGGTCACCTAAATGATCATTATTTTCATAAATAAGTTTTGATTTCATTAATGCCCCAACATCATGACTTGGACTAGTTAAGCATAAAGAAATAATTATTTTTTGTTCTTTTTCAACCGAAGGTGTTAATAAAATTCTTGCTGAGGAGTCAAACAAATCACCGACTTGTACTAATTGCTTGTTAATAAATATTTGAGCTTTCTCTGCCCACCAAGTTAACGATAGTCTTAGAGAAAATCCTTGTAAAGAATATCCGTTCAAAAATTTTTGGACGGTAATTTCCTGGATTAGCCATGTTGTTTTGCTACCTGCATTCCAAATTAAATATTCTTTTTCATTAGTCTTCATTAAGCTTAAGTCAGTCGATTCAATTATATCGGTTGTTACTTTTTTTGAAGTGGTAAACCAATTGCTTTGAATATTAATGATTGTAAGCTGACGAAGTTTTTGAGTAAATTCAGGGACTTTCATTTATAACAAAAAAGCTAAATTACTTAATACAAGTTAAATATTATCTTATGATACTTTTAGTATAGAAATAATAGAAGTTTGATTGCTAAAAAATTTAAGTATCAATTATTATTAAGTCATTAGGCAAAAATATTACTTAAATTTTCTAAATCTATATTGAATGTTTTTGTTTTGTGCATTATTTTTACTTTAATCAATAATTTTTTTTGTGAGACTTTAGGAATAAATATCATTATGTATGTTAGGTTTTTGCCAGCTTTATCAGATAATTATATTTTTTTACTACATAACTTTAAAAACAAAACTGCTGTTGTTGTAGATCCGGCTGAATATGATGTGATCATTAATTGTTTAAACAAATTAGGAATAAGATTAACAGCAATTTTAAATACGCATCATCATCAAGATCATATAGGAGCAAATAAGAAATTAATAGAACATTTTCCTCATATATCTGTTTATGGAAGCGAACAGGATAAAGGAAGAATTCCAGGACAAAATCATTATTTGAAAGAAGGCGATCAATTTAATTTTGCTGGTAAAAATGCTGAAATATTTTTTATTCCTGGTCATACCAATGGTCATATCGCGTATTATTTTCCTCCAAGTTCTAATCAAAAAATAGGAGAATTATTTTGTGGCGATACCTTGTTTGCATCAGGATGTGGGCGACTGTTTGAAGGAACTGCTAGCCAAATGTATAAATCTTTAATGAAGTTAAGGAACTTACCAGATACAACTCGTGTTTGGTGTTCTCATGAATACACTTTGAATAATCTTAAATTTGCTTTAACTATTGAGAAAAATAATCATAATTTACTTCTTCGATATAATAAAGCAATCAGTACTCGTAAGAATAATAAAGCAACTATTCCATCTTTTTTAAAAGAAGAAAAAGAAACAAATCCTTTTTTAAGGTGTGATTCTCAATCTCTACAAGAAATAATGGGAATAAATGATCCTGTAAAAGTATTTCAAAAGATTAGAGAACTTAAAGATAATTTTAATTAAAAATCTCAATATATCAAATAACTAACTCGTAACTTAGAAAAGACTTTTTTAATTACCATTTATTCGATATGTTAAGTAACAAAACTATTTATTATATCTTTAGTTAAAATAAAATTCATAAGAAAATTATTGATATTAATTAATGCATAAAATACCAGTCACAATAATAACGGGATTTCTTGGCTCTGGAAAAACCACTATAATTCGACATTTATTGCAGAACAATATAAATTATCGTATTGCTGTTTTAGTAAATGAGTTTGGAGAAATAGGAGTTGATGGAGAAATACTAAAAAATTGCCAGATTTGTGAAGATAATGAAAATCCTGAAGACAATATCATAGAGCTTAGAAATGGATGTTTATGTTGTACAGTCCAAGAAGAGTTTTATCCTAGTATTGAAAAACTTTTAGAACGTCGAGAATCATTGGATTGTATTTTTATAGAGACTTCTGGTTTAGCTTTACCCACGCCTTTGATTCAAGCTTTTAATTGGCCGGAAATTCGCAGCAGTGCCACAGTTGATGGTGTAGTAACTGTAGTAGATTGTGAAGCATTAATTTCTGGTAAATTTACAAATAATTTAGATTATTTAATCGCCCAGAAGGAACAAAATTACAGCATAGAGCATGAAACCCCTATTGAAGAATTATTTCAAGATCAATTAGCTTGTGCAGATCTGGTTTTACTAACTAAGTGTGATTTAGTAGGCCAAAAAGAATTGTCGGATATAAAAAATTGGCTATCAAATAAACTAAGAAATGGTGTGAAAGTAGTTTCATGTTATGAAGGTCAAATCAATATAGATGTTTTATTGGGGTTTAATGCTTCTGTAGAAGAACATCTAGATAGTCGATCTCATCATGATGATGAACACCATCATCATGATGACAATATCAATGCAATTACAATTACTCTTCCTGGAGAATGTGAACCAAAAGCATTAATCAAAATATTATCTAAATTAGTTGAAAACTATGAAATTTACCGTATTAAAGGATTTGTTCATGTTGTTGATAAGCCTATGCGTTTAGTTTTACAAGGAGTAGGTAATCGTTTTAATACTTTCTACGACCGCTTTTGGAATTCTGATGAACTAAAAGAAACTAAGTTGGTATTGATTGGATATGAGTTAGAAAAAGAAAAAATAAATCAAGAACTACAAAGCATAAACTATTTGTAATAAAAAATATAGGCTTGAAGGTTTAAAAAAGATAGCTCTTGAAAAAAATATCCTATATATTAACAATATAGGATATTTTAAAGTTTTTGAAATTTATATTATTTACCAATACAGAATGTACTAAAAATCTTACTTAGCAAAGATTCTGTTACCTCGTCTCCTGTAATTTCTCCTAATATTTTAATAGCAGATCGTAAATCAATTGTTATAAAATCTAGCGGAAGTTCATTGTTGATTGTCTTTATAATGTCCTCAAAAGCTATTTTAACACGTATTAATATCTCTAATTGTCTTTGGTTAATAGTAAAATCAACATTTTTTGCTATTAGGTTTTTTTTATAGATAAAGTTTAAAATGGCTTCTTCAATCGAGTCAATTCCTAAATTTTGTATAGCGGAAATTTTAATAACTTCTTGAATTTCAGATGGAATTATAGATAAATCAGGAACGTTAAGATCAATCTTATTAACTATTAATATTATTGGAAGATGCTTGATTTTTTTATAAATTTCTGTTTCTTCTTCAGTCCAACCTATTTGAGCATCAATCGTTAATAATATTAAATCAGCTTGATTCGCAGCAAGATGTGTACGCTGAACACCAATTTTTTCTATCTGGTTATCTGTATGTCTAATTCCAGCTGTATCTAATACTTTTATAGGTATATTTTTAATTATTAGATTTGATTCTACAATGTCTCTAGTTGTACCTGGCAGGTCAGTTACAATGGCTTTATTACTTCGACTCCAAGAATTTAAAAGACTAGATTTACCTACGTTAGGACGGCCTAAGATAGCAATTTTTAGCCCACTCCGCAAAAGCTCTCCAGTTTTAGAAGTAGATAATAGTTTTTTGACTCTATGTAAGAAGTCTTGGATTTTTTGCAAAATCACGACTTGACTTAGTGGTGGTAAATCTTCTTCAAAGTCTATCCTTGATTCAATTTCAGAAAGTAATTCCAAACAGTCAAGGCGCAAATTTTTAATAGGGTTAGATAATTTTCCTTGTATTCCTGCCATTGCTATTTGAGAAGCTAACGGTGATTTTGCTCCTACTATTTCCGAAATACTTTCAGCTTGAGTTAAATCTATTCTGCCGTTAAGAAAAGCTCTTAATGTAAATTCACCATGTTCTGCCAGGATAGCTCCTTCTTTTATACATAACTGTAAAACTTGCTGAACTACTATTATTCCTCCATGACAATGAAATTCTACAATGTCTTCGCGAGTATAAGAACGAGGAGCTAACATCAATATAAGTAAAGCTTCGTCAATAATTCGCGAATCTTTTGATGAATGAATGTAACCATAAAGAACTTTATGAGATTCCCATTGTTGCTTTCCAGGAGCTATAAATATTTTTTTTGCAATAGCATAAGCTTTGTCTCCTGATAGACGTACTATGCCAACACTTCCTTCTTCTGGAACTACTGCTGTTGCAATCGCTGCAATTGTTCTTCCTGATCTAATCATTTTAAATATTACTAATAATGCTTATAGCAATTAAATTATAGAAAAATTTTATTTTTTCTAATTATAGACTTTTTAGCAAGATAATTATTTCTAACTTTCTTCTCTTTTATAGGATAAGACCATTTATAATAATTCTGAAAAATATATATTGCTCAATAAGTTTTATGTAGTGTCTTTTGACGACTTTGTATATTTATAAGTAGAATATGACGTGATAAATTTTTTTATTATAGTAGATTTATGATGTCTAAATTAAGAGCAGAAAAAATCGTTGATGTTCAATCAATGGGAGAATGTGGAACAAAAAAAAATAAATTAATTTCTATTGGTATTAGTCCTACTGGTTATATTTCCATTGGAATAGCACCTATGGGAATTATTGCTATAGGGATTGTTCCCATGGGGCTTATTTCTTTCGGTACTGTAGCTATGGGTGCTGTAGCTACAGGCTTAGTAAGTATGGGTATTGCTGCTTTTGGTATAGAATCAATGTCTTTATTTGATTTAGAAAGGTTACAATTTAGTTCTATGGAAATTACGTCAGAACTTCAAAATCATACTAATAAGCGATAAAAATCATTATCTTTTCTAATTTATAATTTTAGACTGATTTTTTTAGTAAAAAAATTACCCTTCAAATAAAAACCTTTTTACTTGCGTAATATACAAGATTCAAACAATTATTTTTAATATAATGCTGGATCTTGCTTTTATTATCGACCATACTATTTTTTATGTAAAAATAACTTTTCTTTATTAAAAATACATTGTTATTTTTGATATCAAAAAAATTAATTATTTTAAATAATATCAATTTTTACAATGTAATTTGTTCTTTTAAGTAAAGATACTAATGTTTAATTCTCTAAAAATGTATAAACTATTTTTAACTTTTATTGTTAGTTTTGCATTAGTTCTAAATCATAATATTGTTCTTTCTGCTAGTTTAGAAGAAATTAGAGAAAGAAAAAAAATAATTATTGCTGTAAAAAATAATACTCGTCCTTTAGGCTTCCTTAATAGTAAAAATCAACTAGAGGGATTAGAAATTGATTTAGCAAAGCAATTAGCTAAAGATATTTTAGGTGATTCTAATGCAATACTTTTTAAGTTTGTAAATAATCAAGAGCGTTTACAAACAGTCATTGATGGTGAGGTAGATATAGTAATTGCAAGAATGACAATTGATTCTTTTCGTTCTCGTTTAATTAATTTTAGTTCTTATTATTATCTAGATAGTACAGGAATTATTACAAAGAAACATCAAATAAAAGATTCATCGGATTTATTTAATTCGACAATAGCAGTAATTAATCATTCTGATACTATCTCTGTTATTCGTTCCAACTTTCCGAAAACAAACTTAGTTGGTGTTGATTCTTATCAAGAAGCCTTTAAATTGATGGAAAGCCAAAAAGTAGATGCTTTTGCCGCAGACAATAGTATTTTAACAGGATGGATTCAGGAATATCCGCAATACCATACACTATCTCTAAGACTTTCTTCAAAAAGCTTAGGAATTGGAATCCCAAAAGGATTAAAATCCTCTGATCTACGAAATATTATTAATCAATCAATTTATCGTCTAAAAATATCTGGCTGGTTAGATCAACGAATTAAGTATTGGGGTCTTCCTTAGAAAAGTTATCTTTTCAGTTGAAAAACACTATAATTCAATAGTCATATATTAAGTATAAAAATTATTAAGTATAAAAATAATGAATGAACTTCTACCAACTATTTACTTGTCAGGCGTTGTTTTGCTCCTAGGAACGTTAGTTTTTTTTGTCTCTATACAAACCATAAGAACTACTCGTACTGAGAAACAATTCTACAAATTGCAGAAAAAACTACAAAAAGAAAAAGGTTCAGCTCAAGAATATTATGAATTAGGAAGTTTATATCTCAATAAAAAATTATATATTCAAGCAACTAATTTATTTAACAAAGGTCTTGAAATAGGTAAGAATTTAGAGCCAGAAAATCAGGCTTTAATATACAACGCATTAGGTTTTTCTTATCTATCTCAAGAACAGATAGATTTAGCAATTCGTAACTACAAAAATGCAATTAAACTTCATCCTCAATACATAATTGCACTAAATAATTTGGCTAATGCCTATGAGAAAAAGCAAATGATAGAAAAAGCTGTTGAAACATACGAACAAACTTTAAAAAGCGATTTAAATAATAAAATTGCCAAACGTAGAGTTAAGATATTAAGCAAACGCTTAGCTACACTCTAACAATATTACCTATCTTTGTTCATATATTCCATTTTGAATTTAAAAAATCAATAAAAAAGACGCATTTAAGCGTCTAAATTGGGTGAGCACATTATAACTATGATATAAATTGCTCTTTTTCAGGTATGTAAGTATATTCAGCTACAATTTTTCGTAACTCTTCACCATCGATTGTTTCTTTTTCAATGAGTAATTCTACAAGACGATCAATTACTTCACGATTATCTCTGATGAGTTTTTTGGCTATCTCATGACTTTGTTTTGCCAAAGTACGCACTTGATTATCAATTTTCATGGCAACTTCTTCAGAATATTCAGCCCGATTCATTAGTCCCCCTCCTAGAAAAACTTCGCTAGAAGAATTCTCTAAGGATAAAGGTCCTAAATCACTCATTCCAAAACGAGTTACCATTTGGCGGGCAACGTCAGAAACTTGCTGCAAATCGCTTCCGGCGCCAGTTGTAACCTCATCATATCCAAAGACCTCTTCTTCAGCTGCACGTCCTCCTAAAGCACCTGCTATACGAGCGATTAATTGTGTCTTGGTTATCAGTCCTTGTTCTTCATTAGGCGTAAACCAAGTTAATCCACGAGCTTGACCACGAGGAATTAAAGTAACTTTTTGTACTGGATCGTGATCTTTTACTAAAGTACCAACAATTGCGTGACCAACTTCATGATAAGCAATTAAACGTTTACTCTTGCTATCAACTAGTGGAGTTCCCTCCATACCGGCGACAATACGATCAATCGAATCATCTATTTCTAAAGTTGTTATGGCTTCTTTACGACGACGGGCAGTAAGTATCGCGGCTTCGTTTAACAGATTAGCAAGATCTGCTCCGCTAAAGCCAGGAGTCCTTCTTGCAACAGATTTAAGAGAAACATCATCAGCTAATTTTTTGTTACGAGCATGAACTTCTAAAATTTCAACTCTACCTTTAAAATCAGGTGCATCAACCATAACTTGTCTATCAAAACGTCCAGGTCTCATCAAAGCAGAATCTAAAACATCTGGACGATTAGTAGCAGCAATAATTATTATTCCTGTATTCCCTTCAAAACCATCCATTTCTGTTAATAGTTGGTTAAGAGTTTGTTCTCTTTCATCGTTTCCGCCACCAATCCCAGCACCTCTTTGACGGCCAACAGCATCTATCTCGTCAATAAAAATTAGGCAAGGAGCACTTTCTTTGGCTTTTTTAAATAAATCACGGACGCGAGAAGCACCAACACCTACAAACATCTCTACAAATTCAGAACCAGAGATACTAAAAAAAGGCACTCCTGCTTCCCCGGCAATAGCTTTAGCTAAAAGAGTTTTACCAGTTCCTGGAGGACCAACTAATAATACTCCTTTAGGAATCTTTGCTCCTACAGCAGTGAAACGTTCTGGCTCTTTAAGAAAGGTTACGACCTCTTGTAGCTCTTCTTTTGCTTCATCAATACCAGCTACATCATGAAACATAATGCCAGTTTTTGCTTCCATCTGAAAACGAGCTTTTGATTTACCAAAGCTCATAGCTTGCCCAGGTCCTCCCGGTAAATTACTGGAACGACGAAAAAGAAAAAATAGTGATCCGATAAGTAAAATAGGAAATAGTAAGTTTCCTAAAAACCCCCATATAGCTCCTTCATTGCTAATTGGATGAGATTCTATTCTTATATGAGATGAACGTATTTTTGCTATTAGGCCAGGAGAGTATGTTGGCAAGTCTACTCGTGATTGTTGCACTTGATCTTTTAATTCAGGATTTACTATTTCTACAATAGCCGTGCGTCCGCCTTCATAAAGATCTACACCAGCAACACGATTAGTATCTAGATATTCTAAAAAACGCCCGTAAGTTATACGTTTATTGGCTGCACTATTTCCTAATTGCTCCGAGGCTGGAAGGAATTGACCTTGCCAAAGAAAAAAGCAAACCATTAGAAGAGGTAAAGTCCAGAGTAGTAGAATTCTCCAAGATATTTTCATAAGTTAAGGTTTCTCTTTGTTATCAAGACTCGATTTAGCGATATATGTGTTTGTATCAAGAAGCTGTGTTTAGTATCAACAGTATGCTCAAAAAATAATTCTAAACCTAATTAAATTTAACGTAACCTTGAGATTGCTTGCAACCCTACATAAATATTTATATTTCGAATTTATACCATAATGATTTCGAAAACTTTTTAATATGGTTATTTTACAAATCCTTCAAAAAAGGAACTAAGGGTTTCATAGAGAGGATTAGCAGAGATATATGATGCTTATTATGCGATGCTTTAATCTTATCAAAAATGAATTACTATAACAAAACAGAAATACATTAAATATAAGTAATTTAAAGTTGTGTATTGAGATAAATATGTGACTAAATGTAGTCTAAGAATATGAAATCAAATATGATATTTAAAAATTCCTAAGAACTTTTGAATATCATATTTTAGCTACTTTAGATAAATTAAACAATGTATGATAATTTACTTGTATGCAATTAACTTTTTTCTTTCAAAGTAAATGCAGAACAACATAAATATAAAAGTGTTTAGATAGTTACAATAAGTTTCAATTATTACTCATGTATGGAATGTGAATTGTTGAGAAAATAGTGTTTAATTTTAATAATACTTAAAGACTAGATAGTAGATAAGCTATTGATCCTGAAGAAAATGTAAATATTTCAATAAGATTTTGATTCCACGTCTTCCCATCGTTACATTAGAGTGGGATGATAAAGACAAAATCTGGGGTAGCTGACAACTGATAAGTTTTCTACTCCATGCTGAATCATTATATTACTGTAGTTCATTTTAGAAAAAATTATGATTGCTGCTACCCGGTCGCTCGAAGAACTTTGTATTAACTCTATTCGTTTTTTAGCTGTTGATGCTGTTGAAAAAGCAAAATCAGGTCACCCAGGGTTGCCAATGGGCGCAGCTCCAATGGCATTTGTTTTATGGGATAAATTTATGCGGTTTAATCCTAAGAACCCAAAGTGGTTTAATCGTGACCGTTTTATTCTGTCTGCTGGACATGGCAGTATGTTGCACTATGCTTTGCTTTATTTAACTGGCTACGACAGTGTAACTATTGACGATATTAAGGAATTTCGCCAGTGGGGTTCGAAAACTCCTGGACATCCTGAAAATTTTGAGACTGATGGTATTGAAGTAACTACTGGTCCTTTAGGGCAAGGCATCGCTAATGGTGTTGGGCTGGCTCTTGCAGAAGCACATTTAGCAGCTAAGTTTAACAAGCCTGATGCTACTATCGTTGATCACTATACCTATGTCATTTTAGGTGATGGTTGTAACATGGAAGGGGTTGCCAGCGAAGCATGCTCTATTGCAGGACATTGGGGACTGGGGAAATTGATTGCCCTTTATGATGATAATCATATCTCTATTGATGGTTCTACTGATGTAGCATTCACAGAAGATGTGTCTAAACGTTTTGAGGCCTATGGATGGCATGTTTTACATGTAGAAAATGGTAATACTGATTTAGTGGCGATCGCTGAAGCTATTGAAAAAGCCAAGCAAGTTACCGATAAACCTACAATGATAAAGGTCACAACTACTATCGGCTACGGTTCTCCTAATAGACAAAATACTGCTGGAATTCATGGAGCTGCTTTAGGTGCAGAGGAGATTGCACTTACTCGACAAAATTTAGGTTGGGAATATGAACCTTTCGTCATACCTGAAAATGTTCTCACTCATATGGGCAAATCTATTGATAGAGGTGTAGATCATGAATCACAATGGAATCTTACTCTTAATGATTACAAAGCAAAATATCCTCTAGAAGCTGCTGAATTTGAACGTTATATGAGTGGTAGACTTCCTGAAAATTGGACTCAGGTACTTCCAAGTTTCACTCCAGAAGAAGCTGGATTATCTACTCGTAAGTATTCTGCTAATATGTTGAATTACCTTTCTCCTGTATTACCTGAGTTACTAGGAGGATCAGCAGATTTAACTCATTCTAATTTAACAGAACTTAAAAATTCTGGAGATTTCCAGAAGGGACAGTACGAGAATCGTAATGTTCATTTTGGGGTCAGAGAGCATGCTATGGGAGCTATCTGTAATGGAATAGCACTCCATAACTCTGGTTTGATACCTTATTGTGCTACATTTTTAATTTTTACTGATTACGTAAGAGCTTCTATAAGGCTATCTGCTTTATCTCAAGCAGGAGTAATTTGGGTAACGACTCATGATTCTATTGGACAAGGAGAAGATGGGCCTACTCATCAACCAGTAGAAACTGTAATGTCTTTACGCGCAATTCCAACTCTAACAGTTATAAGGCCTGCTGATGGGAATGAATGTTCAGGTGCTTATAAGATTGCGATTGAAAATGCACAAAGTAATTTACCAACTTTACTAGTACTTACTCGTCAGAACGTACCTAATTTGGCTGGAACCTCTATAGAAGGAGTTGATAAAGGAGCATACACCATACTTGATTGCGATGGTGAACCTGATATTATTCTTATGGGAACAGGTTCTGAAGTTAGTTTGTGTGTATCTGCTGCTGAACAATTATCAAATATGAGTAAAAAAGTTCGAGTGGTTTCTATGCCTTGTTGGGAAAAATTTGAAGCACAAAATGCAGCTTACAAAGAGTCTGTGCTGCCTAAAGCTGTAACAAAGAGATTGTCTGTAGAAGCAGGTATTAGCTTAGGATGGACAAAGTATGTAGGTACTGAGGGAGATACCATTAGTATTGATTCTTTTGGTGCTTCTGCTCCTGGTAAAGTATGTATGGAAAAATTTGGTTTTACCATTGAAAATGTTATTGCTAAAGCCAAAATGCTTTTAGGATAATTAACATATCTATTGTGTTATTCAAATAAAACCCTCTAAGGATATTAGAGGGTTTTATTTGAAATAATGAATGTTGTTTTATCTAACTATTTAATTAAAACTTATTATAAAAAAATAATCTTTATTGCACATACTCCAGAGTAGTATCATTATATTTGTTTAGCTAAATTAAATTAGACTAAAAAGTATCTTATATTAGTTTTAAGATATAAATTAATTACCCTTTATTTATACCTTAGAGACATTTACATAAAGAAATATTTAATTTAATCAGAATCAGTTATGCATATTATGCATTCATTTTTAATCTATTTAAGTTAAGGTTAAATTACCTTTGAATATCGAATTAGATAAAAAAAATAATTAAAGCGAAGTTTGATTATTTTCTCGTTCTTTCAATAACTGTCATGAAAGTTTATTATGACTCATAAAAACAGTTGAAATTGTGTTAAGAAAAAAGTTTTAAAATATATTTAAGATACTTAAGGTGTAAAGAAAGCTGTGTCATTTAAGAAAAAAAATCCTAATAATTTATTTAATCAGAAATCTTCTATTGAAAATAAAGGAGAAAATATCAAATGGTCACGTATGAGCTTAGGACTAATAATAGTTAGCATCATGTCAACTACTATTGGAGTGCTAGTAGCTATTTCTTTATCATCAAAGCCTTTGCAAAGAAGTTCTTTAACTGAAAATCAAGAAAAAGCTTTTAGCCAAAATGAAACTATTTCTTATACCAATTTACGACTTCCAAAATTAAGTCGTCCTGTTAATGTCCTCATTTTAGGTACGAAAGTTTTAACATCCGAAATAAATGATAAGAAAGCAACAAAAAACTTAGGACATCATGCTTTAGTCAACTCTTTTAAAGGCTTATCTGATACTGTTGTTCTCGCTAGATTTGATCCTATAACTAGAAAGTTAAGTATCTTATCTATTCCTAGAGATACTCAAGCAATTATTAAGCATGAAATTAGAAAAATAAATGAAGCTAATTATTATGGTGGTCCTTCTCTTGCTGCAGAAACTATTAGTAATTTATTAGGTGGAGTCCCAATAAACCGTTATGTTAGATTCAATATACAAGGAGTTGAAAAAGTAATTGACGCTCTAGGAGGAGTGAAAATTTATGTTCCTAAAAACATGAAATACACTGATCATAGTCAACATCTCTATATTAATATTAAGGAAGGCGAACAACATATAGATGGGCAAAAAGCTGTTTCCTTTCTACGTTTCCGTTATGATCGTTATGGTGATATTGGGAGAGTTCAACGTCAACAGATATTCATGAGAGCTTTAGTTGAACAAGCACTAAAACCTAAAAATCTACTAAGAATACCTGAAATATTGTCAATTATTAATTCTTATATCGATACTAATTTAACTGTTGAGGAGTTAGTAGCTTTATCTGGTTTTGCGTCTCAGATACAACGTTCTAACGTACAGATGTTAATGCTTCCTGGTAATTTTAACGGAAATGGTAAACATAAAGTGAGTTACTGGTTGCCAGACCATAATCAAATTAAAAATATGGTTGCAACATATTTCGACTATGGTGTACCTAACTTAGGTATAAAAGAAGCAGCACCAAATAGCTTAAGAATAGCAGTACAGAACAGTACTAAAAATCCTGAATTAGGTCAACAAGTGGTTGATTTCTTGAAAAATGCTGGGTACCAACGTACTTTTATTAGTCATCAATGGCCAGAAAATCTTTCTAAGACGCGCATAATAGCGCAAAATGGAGATAGCATAGGAGCTGCAGCGTTAAGGATAGATTTGGGAATAGGTGAAGTTCTTGTAGAAAGTACTGGAAACTTAGCTTCTGATATTACAATTGTTATAGGCTTGGATTGGGAAAAATATCATTCTAAATCAAATCCGTAGTTTCTTTATACGATAGTTTTTAGTATAAACAATACTGATAAAATAATAATAAATTAAATTCTTCTCTACTACACAGCTTATATTGTTATTAAAATAAAATATGTAATTAAATTCTATAAATGTTTTTAAGTTATTTCTACGGATAAAAACATAATTGAGGTAACCCAAGAGTCTCGTCCCATCCCATCATAATATTGAGACATTGTATTGCTTGACCAGCTTGTCCTTTAATAAGATTATCGATTGCAGAAAAAACAATTACTCGACCTGTACGTGGATCGGTTTCAAGTCCAAGGTAACAAAGATTTGTTCCAGAAGCCCATTTTGTTTGAGGGTAAACTCCTTTAGGTAATACCTTTATAAAAGGAGAAGAACGATAAAAAGCATTGTAAATAGTTAATAAATCATCACGTATTAATCCTGGATCTCTAAGGCTTGCATAAACAGTTGAAAGTATTCCTCTAACCATAGGTACCAAATAAGGAGTAAATTGAATTTTAACTTCATGACCTGTCAAGTCACAACAAATTTGCTCTATTTCTGGTGTATGACGATGTCTGACAACATTATATGTACCGAGTGATCCTTCTGCTTCAGCAAGTAATAAGTTCATTTTAGCTTGCCTGCCTCCTCCAGAAGTGCCTGATTTTGCATCAATGATAATGGTTTCTGGAAGTATTAAACCTTGCTTTAAAAGAGGTGATAAAGCTAATAAGCTAGCGGTAGGATAACATCCAGGGCAGCCAATTAATGAGGTTGATTGAATATCAGTACGATATAGTTCTGGCAGCCCATAAACAGCAGAATTTGCAGTTTCTATATCGTTGCGTTTTTTATTGTACCAATAGCTGTAAACTTGTAAATTTTTAAACCGGTAATCTGCTGATAAATCAAAAACTTTACATCCTTTAGAAAGTAATTTTGGGGCAATATCACAAGTATAGCCATTAGGTAAGCCTAGAAAAACGACTTCACAACGAGCAATAATTAAATCAATATCAATAGGCTCTATTATCAAGTTAATTTTATGTCCTAAATGCGGATATACCTCAGCATAAGATTTTCCAGCGCTTTCTTTTCCACCTAAGTAAACAATTTCAACTAAGGGATGTTCTTGTAAAAGCTTAACTAATTGCATTCCTCCATATCCAGAAGCACCAACGATTCCAACTGATATTAATCTTGATTGAGTCATATTTATAAAGTTTGTATATTTTTCAACTAATTTTAAATATTAGTCAGATTGTAATATAACTTTTAAGTAGCAGTTTTCATTAAATTAATTGAGTTTGTTAAAAATGCATCTAATTAATAAATTAGAAAAAAAGACTGATGTAATTTAAAAAGGAAGAAGATGTAATTTTCAGAGCTACTTTATACTGTTATTTCATTGCATGGTTAATTACATTAAAATTTATAAGTTATGTGTTAATAATAAGTATGAATTAATTTTTAAATCAATTATTTTGTTTACAGTAATCACTTGAAATTGTACGATTTTATTTTTAGTTTTCATCAGTTTAGAAATCATTCAGTGTAACTAAAGCTTTACGATAAATTATAATTACTTACAATTTAAGATCTTAAAAAATCAAATTATCTTGATACTTAGGGATTGTAAGTTTTAACTCAAAGTATTATTTAGTAACACATTTTAAGTTATATCCAATTTTATATAATTTAGTTCACTTTACTACTAGCGAACCAATATATTTTTTATGCCTTTTTATCGTTTGATTATCTTAATTTTTGGGTTAAGTTTAATTCTTGGATTAATTATCTGGTTAGTTAATTCTATTTATCAACTTTATATACAAATTTCTTTTACTGCTCCCTTATTAGCTAATATTTTAATATTTTTAATAACAGGAATATCAGGATTTTTAATCTATACTTGGGCATTTTACTATAACAAACTATTTGCCAGAAAATTTGATTCAAAATATAAGGAAAATTATTTATCTAAATTCACAAATAGAAAAAAAATTTCTTTACAAGATGTAAAACTTATTATTGATCGTGTAAAAAATATTAAAAATAAGGCTCTAAAACAGTCTTTACTAAAACGCTCTAAAGAAATAATAGATGATCTGGATAGACAAGAATTTAAAGTCATTCTCTTTGGCAAAGGCTCCGTAGGCAAAACGTCTCTTATAAATTCTTTGGTTGGTGAAGTAATAGGTCAAGTTAATTCTTCGATGGGAACAACTAAAATTGGGGTAAGTTATCGTATTAAGTTGAAAGGACTATCTAGTAAAGTTTTAATCACAGATACTCCTGGTATTTTAGAAATGGGATTAAAGGGGGAAAAAAGAGGAAAGTTAGCAAAACAATTATCCTTGCAATCAGATTTATTACTATTTATCGTAGATAATGACTTATCCCAATCTGAATATCAATTTTTAAAATTTATTAATAGCCTTGGTAAAAAAGTATTATTAATTTTTAATAAAATAGATCTTTATTCTCAAAAAGATAGAATTAAAATTCTAAATAGTTTAAAAAATAAAACAACAAATCTTCTTTTCGTAGAAGACGTAATCTTAATATCTGCAAATCCTCAAAATAGACAATTAGAAATGATACAAAAGGTAGACTTATCACCTAGTATCAATACTTTAATTAGAAAAATCGTAATAATTTTACGAGCAGAAGGACAAGAACTGATTTCTAAAAATATTATTACCAAGTCCCAACGCTTGGAGAAAGAAGCGTCTCAAATTATTGATAGCCAAAGAGGTAAGCAAAGTAATAAAGTTATAAATCAATACCAATGGGTGACAGCAGGTGTTGTACTTGTTAATCCATTACCTTTTTTTGACATGTTAGCGACAGCAGCAGTTAACACGCAAATGATAGTCGAAATTGGTCAAGTTTACGAATGTAAGCTAAGTAGTGATGAAGGGAAGGAACTAGCTTTATCTTTAGGTAAAACTTTAATAGGTCTGCAAATAACCAAAGGAGCTGTCGAAGTTTTAGGGAAAATATTACAATTAAATATATCGAGTTTTCTTGTCGGAAAAGTTTTACAAAGTGTTACAGTCGCTTATTTAACGCGTATTGCAGGACAAAGCTTCGTTGAATATTTTTCTAATAATCAGAGTTGGGGAAAAGGAGGTATCAAAGAGGTGGTACAAAGAAATTTTCAATTAAATAAACAAGATATGTTTCTTAAAAATTTTGTAGAAGATGCTATTTTAAAAATTATCAATCCTTTAAGGGATAACCTAAAGTCAACAGATAAAAAAAAATTAGACAAAGATGAATGGTGATTCAGTATTGATTTACAAATAAAATCCCTTTCTACTTATAAAAAGGGATTTTATTTGTAAATCAATATTAAAGGAAGAACTATGAAGCCCACTCAGTGTGGAAAAATTCTCCTCTAGGTTTATCAATACGCTCGTATGTATGAGCTCCAAAATAATCTCGTTGTGCTTGAGTTAAATTTTGAGGTAAATTTGCACGACGATAGCTATCAAAATAGTCTAAAGAAGCGCTAAAAGCTGGAACTGGTATTCCTGCTTGACTAGCTAATACAAGAACTTCACGCCAAGCATCTTGACGATCCAATATAGTTTGCTTAAATTCAGGAGCTAGAAGTAAATTAGGTAAGCTTGGATTATCAACAAAAGCTTTCTTGATCTTGTCTAAGAAGCCAGCTCGAATAATACAACCACCCTTCCAAATACGAGATGATTCTGGTAGGCTTATCTCACCGTTATAGTATTCGGTAGAAGCTTTAGCGATTAAAGCCATCCCCTGAGCATATGAGCATATTTTAGAGCAATAAAGAGCATCTCTTACTTTATCAACAAATTCACTGACATTCCCTTTAAATTCAATAGTAGAACCAGTTAATTGTTTTGAAGCAGATATTCTTTCATCTTTATAGGAGGACATTACTCGCGCATTTACTGCTGCGTACATTGTAGGAATAGGGACTCCCAGCTCTAAAGAGGTCACTATTGTCCAACGTCCAGTACCTTTTTGCCCAGCAGAATCTAAAATTAAATCAAGAAGTGCTTTATTGCTTTCTGGATCAATATTTTTAAATATATCTGCAGTAATTTCAATTAAAAAAGAATTAAGTTCATCAGTAGTATTCCATTTAGCAAATACTTCATGTAATTCTTGATTACTAAGTCCAAGAGCATTTTTCATTATGTCATAGGCTTCTGCAATTAATTGCATATCCCCGTATTCAATTCCATTATGAACCATTTTGACATAATGCCCAGCTCCACCAGGCCCGACAAACGTAACACAAGGACCATCATCAACTTGTGCTGCAATTTTAGTTAGAATAGGCTCTAATTCTTTATAAGCAGCTTTCGTACCTCCAGGCATGAGACTAGGACCCTTTAATGCGCCTTCTTCACCACCACTAACCCCCATACCAACAAAACCAAGTCCTGTTGATTCTAAGTATTGAGTACGACGTTCAGTATCCTCATAAAGAGAATTACCACCATCAATAATCATATCTCCTTTATCTAAAAGGGGTTTTAAATCTTCAATGACAGCATCAACAGGTTTTCCTGCTTTAACCATCACTAAAATTTTACGAGGTTGTTCTAAGACTTTTACAAACTCTTCTAATGAATAGGCCGCTTTAACATCTTTGCCCTGGGCCCGAGTTTTCATGAATTCTTCTGTTTTACTTGCTGTGCGGTTATAGACAGCAATTGGAAAACCACGACTTTCAACATTAAGGGCGAGGTTTTCTCCCATCACCGCTAAGCCAATGACACCAAAGGTTCGCTTTGTCATACAATTCTTACTCACTCTACGGGTTATCTAGATTAGGAAAATCACAACTTTATTTTACTATTAAAGTGCTTTTCAGTAACACCAGTGATAAGTGTAAACTTTACTCTTCCTAAATATGTATTCTCTAAATATAATCTTAATTAATCTTACGAAAAAATTATTATTAATAATAAGATCTTATTAGATTGCTGAAATTTAAAATTTTTTAATAAATTTATATAGTATTTATCAAAAATAATTAGATTAGAATTTTTAACAGGAGACTAATATCTTCAGATATGTTTTTAATCAAACAAATCTTAGCTTAGATTCTTATGTTTTCAAAATTGACATCTTAAATAATTCATAAAAACTATGATTGTGAATATAAACAATTTACTTTCTTTTATATTTCGAAAATAATTGATATTGATAGTTTATTATTTTTCTTTTAAGTTAAGGCAATCTAGCCCGAATCATAGCATTTTGAATTCTTTTTCTCAAAGTTGTATCTTTTTGTGCTTTTTCAGTTATGCTATTAAACTTATTAGAAGATAAACCACTATCCTGAGCTATTTTTTTAGATAAATTGCAAAATTTAACTGCTATAGTTTGAGCTTGATTAGGTAACTGTTTCAGAGTGTATGATTGATCACAACTAATTTCTTGTGGTAAACCCTCTGTTATTTCCTCAATTTTTTGATAAGCAATCTGGCGTTGATCCTCAATTTTCAAAACAATTTGAGCATAATTAGTGATATCTTTATCACTGAACTTCATGATTGACTGAGAAAAGGAGGGAGAAATAGTTGAAACTAAACTACATCCGTAAAGAATACCAAGTAGTGTTATTAAACTAGACATAAAAAAACGGGGCAAAATCCTGTTCAAATTTAAAGAACAAAAGTGAACAAATACCATACGTTGAACCGTCAAATTTATATTGATAACTGGATCTCCGCGGAATTTCTTTTTTTTTGAATTATTTTGAGTGTTATAAGTTCCTGATTACTACTAAAAAAATTTCGTTATGACAAATCTCACACCAATTGAAGGACATTTTTTTTCTGATATTCATATACCAGTTCTCTCTCAGGAGCTTATAGAAGGTTTAGCTATCAAACCTGGTGGTATATACTTAGATGCGACTCTTGGAAGAGGAGGACATAGCAACTTAATATTGAGTACCTTTCCAAACGTTCAAGTTATTGGCATTGATCTAGATGACGATGCAATTTTAAATACTAAAACTAATATGTCTTCTTCAATGAAGCAACGTTTTCAAACATGGGCAGGAAATTTTAAAGATTATCCAGGAAAAATAGAAGAATTTGATGGTATTATCGCCGATTTAGGTGTTAGTTCTCCTCAATTAGACAATCCAGAAAGAGGATTTAGTTTTCGTCATGAAGCTTCTTTGGATATGAGAATGAATCGTGAACAATCTCTCACTGCTGAAGAAATAATTAATCATTGGAGTGAGATAACCTTAGCAAATATTTTTTATCAATATGGAGAAGAAAAACGTTCTCGCTCTATTGCTCGTTACCTCGTAGAGAACCGTCCATTCTTTACCACTACTGATTTAGCTTCAGCAATTTCTAAAGTTTTTCCTCCGAAGTATCGTTATGGGCGCATTCATCCGGCTACAAGAGTCTTTCAAGCTCTACGTATTATAGTTAATGATGAACTTACTTCTTTAGAAAAGTTTCTTCAACAGTCGCCTTCTTGGTTAAAACCTCAAGGAAATATCGGAATTATTAGTTTTCATAGTCTTGAGGATCGTATTGTTAAGCATACTTTCCGTGATTCATCTTTACTTGATGTAATAACTAAAAAACCTATTATTCCAAAACAAGAAGAAAAATATAATAATAGACGTTCTCGTTCTGCAAAATTAAGATTTGCAAAACGTAAAAACATTTAATAATTCACGGTAACTTACATGACTTTAAATTTGCAAAACTGGTATTTTTAAAATACAAAAATACCAGTTTTATTTCGAAAAGACTAACATATATAAATGCATTTACATGTTGCCGTACATATGAGCGAGTCAGATAGTATTTACTAGCTATGATTTTAATTATTTTTAGCTTTAACTCTATCAACGCTTAGTTTACTTATCGTAGATACAAAAACTTTCATCATGTCAAAAGAACTATGGTAACTATCTAATTCTTTTTATTAGTAATAAGAATTAGATAGTTACCATAATCTAAATTTTTAGACATTGATAGAGAAAGCTTGATTTAATACCATCGCTTTATCAGTTGATTCCCATGGTAGATCCAGATCATCTCTTCCAAAATGTCCATATACTGCTGTATCTTGATAAAAACGGCCGTTTCGCTCTGCAGGTAGTTGACGCAATCTAAAATTTTGAATAATACCTGCAGGACGTAATTCAAATAATTCTTTAATGATTTCTAATAATTTTATTTCATCTACTTTACTCGTTCCAAATGTATCTATAAAAATACTGACTGGACGAGCTACTCCAATAGCATAGCTAACTTGTACCTCGCATTTTTTTGCTAAACCTGCAGCTACAATATTTTTAGCTACATAACGACAAGCATAGGCTGCAGAACGATCTACTTTTGTGGGATCTTTTCCAGAAAAAGCTCCTCCGCCATGGCGAGAGTAGCCGCCGTAAGTATCCACAATTATTTTACGACCAGTTAAACCTGCATCCCCTTGAGGTCCACCAATAACAAATTTTCCAGTAGGATTAACTAAAAAACGAGTATTTTCAGAAGATTCAATATTAAAATCTTTAAGTACCGGTAAAATTACTGCGTCCCAGAGATCAGATTTGATTTTGTTTTGAACATCATTATTACTAGTCAACGAACCAATAGTTTCATCGTGTTGAGTAGAGATAAGAATAGTATCAATACCTACAGGTATACCATCTTCGTACACTATAGATACTTGCGTTTTCCCATCAGGGCGCAAGTATGACAAATCACCTGTTTTTCTGACGGTAGCTAAACGATGCGAAAAACGATGTGCTAAAGATATTGGTAAAGGCATTAATTCCGGGGTTTCGTCGCAAGCAAAACCAAACATAATTCCTTGATCGCCTGCTCCAATTTTATCTAGATCATCATCGCTAGATGATTTACGTTGTTCATGAGCTTGGGTAACTCCTTGCGCAATATCAGCTGATTGTTGATCTAAAGCTATTAGAACTGAACAACTATCAGCAGAGAAGCCGTTATCAGCATCAGTATATCCAATTTCCGCGATTTTCTTGCGTGCTAAATCGACAAAATTAACATTAGCCTGAGAGGTTATTTCTCCAGTGATCAATACTAACCCCGTGTTTACTACCACTTCGGCCGCTACCCGGCTTTGATCATCATGATGAAGTAGGGTATCTATAATGGTATCAGATATTTGGTCACAGACTTTATCGGGATGACCTTCAGTAACAGATTCAGAAGTAAATAGATAACTACGAGACAATGTTTCTTACCTCTCTAAATAATAATAATATAAATTAAGTTTTTATTAAAACACAATCATACACTTTAAGCTTCGAATTAGGAAATTTTTATGTATGTTTTTAGTAATGGCACAATTAAAGTGAATAATTAGTAGTCATTGATAGCTTTAGATCTTTACAAAGATTAATATAAAAATTAATCTTAGAAAAATTGATAAGTTAAGACTTCATTTTTGTTATTGCCTAATGTAATAACATATTAATGATCAGTTGTATTAAATAATAGGATAACAACATTTTTTTATATTTCATTATTCAATAGTAAATTAAGTGTCTGCAATCCTCTCGATATAAATTTTTAATTAGTCAAGAAAAATAATTTAACCTAAATACAGCATAAATTCTTTTACATGGATTACATAATCAGTCATAATCTTAAAGAAATTATAATAACTAATTTACATTATTATTTTAATGCTTAAACAACGTATCTTATCAGGAGTACAACCTACAGGTAATCTACATCTAGGGAACTATTTAGGAGCAATTAGTAACTGGGTGGATTTACAACAAAAATACGAAAATTTCTTTTGTGTAGTAGATCTTCATGCTATTACTATTCCTCATGATCCAAAAACCCTAATCGAAGACACATACTCTATTGCAGCTCTTTATTTAGCCTGTGGCATTAATTTAAAAGACTCTACAATCTTCGTTCAATCTCATGTTTCAGCCCATAGTGAATTAGTTTGGTTGCTTAATTGCATCACACCTTTGAATTGGTTAGAAAGAATGATTCAATTCAAAGAAAAAGCTCTTAAGCAGGGTGAGAATGTTAGTGTCGGTTTGTTAAATTACCCTATATTAATGGCAGCAGACATACTATTGTACAACGCAAGCTATGTTCCTGTTGGGGAAGATCAAAAGCAACATTTAGAATTAACTCGGGATATTGCAGCAAGATTTAACAGCAAATTTTCTACATTAGAAAATCCAGTTTTTAAAATTCCTGAACCTCTAATTAGAGACTCAGGAGCAAGGGTTATGAGCTTAAGTGATGGGAGGTCTAAAATGTCAAAATCTGATTCTTCTGATTTAAGCAGAATTAATTTATTAGATCCACCTGATTTAATACACAAAAAAATTAAACGTTGCAAAACTGATTCTGCAAAAGGGTTGGAATTTGACAATAACGATCGTCCAGAATGTAATAATTTATTAAACTTATATACACTTTTATCTGGAAAAACAAAGCAAGATGTATTACAAGAATGCCGTGATATGGGGTGGGGGCAATTCAAGCCTTTGCTAGCTGATACGACTATTGAAGCGCTAACACCAATTCAGGAAAAGTATCATAGCATCATTACTGATAAGTATTATTTAGATTCAGTATTAAAAGAAGGTAAGGATAAAGCCGAAACTATTGCTAATGAAACTTTGAGCAAAGTTAAACATTCCTTGGGATATTTATGTTCTTTTTAAATACTAATTGTTGATTTACTCATTATTGTGATTAATTATTATATTTGATAATTAATCATGATAAAAATGATTCTCTTCGCAAAAGATAATTCCTATAAAAGTGTTGAAAAAATAGAAGAAATCTAAACAAGACATCTACAGAATAACTATCAATAGTGAAATAGGTACTTCTCTAGATTGATATCAATCTTATTATATGTTGATTATTCGAAATCTTAAAAAGTCTAGCACTTAGTATTAATTAGCAGTTTTTCCAAAACTAAACATTCTAAATACATTTATCAAGTATTTTGGTAAGTTATGAATAATTTTTTTAATGAGAAAAATAGACTTTTTATCATCTTACTTTAAAGACTTTACAGATTCTCTAGTAAATCCTTTTTCTTGAAGCTTAGTGGTTAAATCTAAGTCATTGGTAACTCTATCAACAAACATAACACCATTAAGGTGATCAATTTCGTGTTGAATCACTCTTGCTAATAAATCAGTAGCACTTATTTGACAAGGCCTTCCATTTTCGTTTTTAAATGAAACTTGAATCATTTCGGGACGAATTACATCAAAATATACTCCTGGAATACTCAAACAGCCCTCCTCCATAACACATAACTCTTGAGAATAATAGTTAATTTTAGGGTTTATCAAAATCAAAGGAGCATTAGTAGATAGTTCAGGTTCGCAATCAATAACAATTAATTGTTTATGAATACCAACTTGAGTAGAGGCTAAACCAATACCATTTGAACTATACATAGTTTGTAACATATCTCTAGCTAATTCACGAATAGAATCATCAATTTTAGAAACTCGCTTTGCAGACTTACGTAAATCTTTATCTCCTAAATAATGAATATCTAATAAAGAATCATCTGGTTTTTGTTGCTCAATTGTCATTGAATCTATGATTAAGAATAAGTAATCATTACATTCTATCGTATTACCAAAATAACCATAATAAAAAATTTAAAAACCATTACGCACAGTTGATTTAGTCAATATTTCAAAAAAATATTGATTTACCAAGTAAATGATTTATATATTTTTCAAAATTATTTTTTTATGGACTCATTACAAACAATTCTAAATTATTTGTAAATTACATACGTAAGGATATAGAATTATCAAAATATACGAATATTATGTATTAACTGTGCTTTTTGTCAATGAGTTACTCTGGACTATAATTGGATTATTATTAACAATTTTTAGCGTTTTCGTTGAAGCAAATATAGCCCTAAATTTTCCAGAAGCAGATTTTAGTCACATGTCCTTAGGTATAACGTTCCAAATAGGAGCTGTTTTATTAACAGGATGTATAGGAGGAAAAAATGCAGGATTTCTATCACAATTTGCTTACCTATTGCTAGGTCTTTTTGTATATCCAATTTTTATCAATGGAGGAGGACTCCAATATATTGGGCAACCTAGTTTTGGTTATATTTTAGGATTTGCTCCTGGAGCTTGGTTATGTGGATGGCTTTCTTTTAAGTATAAAACCAAATTAGAGATTTTACTCATAAGCACAGTAAGTGGTTTGCTTATGATACATACCTTTGGCTTAATCTATTTATTTAGTTTTTGGATGCTAAATTCCTTAACTTTATCAATAACAGACTTCTTAAATCTTGTAGTGAATTATTCTATTTATCCTATTTTTTCACAATTAATCTTAGCTTGTACTACAGCTTTCGTTGCCTTTATCTTACGTAATATTTTATTCGACTAGTTTAAATGAATAACATTGTAAAAAAAAACATGTGGTTTTGGTTAATAAGTATTAGTAATTTATTACTAGATCAGCTTAGTAAATATTGGATAACAAAATCATTTACTCAGATTGGAGATACAATTCCTTTATTGCCTAAAATTTTTCATTTTACTTATGTAGTAAATACCGGAACTGCTTTTAGCTTTTTTGAAGGAGGAGTAGTATGGTTACGTTGGATTTCTTTAGGAGTTAGTATAGGACTAATAGGACTATTTATATTAGGGGAGAGAATGGAAATATTTGAGCAACTAGGATATGGCTTTATATTAGCAGGAGCCCTTGGTAATGGAATTGATAGATTTTTTTTTGGCTATGTAGTAGATTTCTTAGACTTTCGTTTAATTAATTTTCCAATATTTAACTTAGCTGATATTTCAATTAATTTTGGTATTATTTTGTTATTTAGCGCGAATATTTTTCCAAAATCATCTAATGATTTATCTCATTAAAGTTAGTTTCTTTTAACTTAAAATGTATTAGATTAATTCTTCGCGATTTTTTATGCATAACATATATCCATAGGTGATTATTAATTTATTAAAAATGGTACAGAATAAGAAATTAAGTCTTTTCAAAAGATATTTATTAATTTAGATACAATAAAGTGCTTATTAAAAATAAAGTCAATATTAATTTATAGTCAATTATATGTCTTCCAAGCATTCATCATTAGTACATAACAATTTTATACAAGCACCGTTTGATCGTCGAATATATGCATTCTTACTAGATTTTATTACGATATGGTTTTTAAGCTCTTTCTTTAAAGGAATTACTCAAAATATTGTTTTTTCTTTTACATGGTTAATATTACAGGTAATTATAGTTAATAAAAATAAAGGGCAAAGCTTAGGTTGTTGGGCATTTGATTTAAAAATTATAAGTATTCGAACTAGGCGTATTCCTCAATTGAATGAGATGCTTAAACGTGAAGCTACTCTAGGATTTTTAGCCTTGCTGGCTATGTTAGGTCTCAAGATTAATTTTGATAATGGACTTTCGATGTTACTTTTAACAACTCCTGTAGTCGTGGATTTTAGTATAGTGTTGGGCAATCAAAAACATCATAGCCAAACATTGCATGACATGGTTGGCCATACTATCTTGATCCAGTCTCAAAGAGGATTCTCATTAGATTTACGAATTAAGAAAATATTGAAAACTATACACAAAAAATATATAAAATCATTAAAATAATCATATGGAATAATTTTTTTTATTTAAGATAATACTAAAATTAGTTTTATTAATTTTCGAATGTTTAAGATATATCTATGCTTTTAATACCTAAATAAATATTTTGTATAATTATCTAGGCTGATAATCGTCACAAAAGTTTAATTTTCTAATATTGAACAACATGAACTATTTTTTAAAATCAATTTCTTTTTAAAGCTTAATATGAGAGATCAAGGCTTATTCTTTTCTTAAAGAAAATAACAAGAAAATTATTTTTTATGACAAACAATCTATATGATGCTAGACTGACTTCCATAGATATAGTACTTTTAAGAAACTTGTAGAAAAAATTTTCATTAATATCTGTTTTTAAGACATAAAAGTTAGTTATATTAAATAGAAAATATCTGGTCGAGAAAATAATATTAAAAACTATAACTAATAGTTTATTTTTTAAAAAATACAATAAAAATAAATTTTAAATTTGAGGAAAAATATCAATGATAGGAAATCACCTAATTTATTTCGGAACAGCAGTTTTTGAACCTAATGGTTATATTACTTCTAACAATGTCAGTGATTTCCAAAAAGAATTAAACAGTTTTATAAAAAATAATTCTTGTAAAAAGTTTTTAGTCGATATGGAACAAGTTGAATTTATAGATAGCACAGGATTAATAGCTATGGTATCAGCTTGTCGGCTTGCTCAAAGTTTTAATAAAAAATTGAGTGTTTGCTCTTTATCTCCTTCAGTACGTATTATATTTGAGTTGACTCAATTAGATCAAGCATTGGAAATTTATAATGATCGTCAATCATACATATACGAAACAAGCAATAATGAAACATTAACTATTTAGATATCAAGACAATATTTTATATCTTTTAGCTAATCTATTTATACTTTCAATGTGTTTAAGAAACTAAGGAATATCAAAAAAGAATATTGGGAACCTACTTATGATAATTGATATTGAAGAACTCATCACTTCAAATATTGCTAAACCAGCTCGCTATCTTGGCAATGAAGTAGGCGCTAAGCATAAATCTTGGAATAATGCAGATGTTCACTGGGTATTAACTTACCCAGAAGTTTACGAATTAGGAGCTTCTAATTTAGGCCACATTATTCTATACAATATCTTAAACACCCAAGCTGGTCAATTATGTGATCGTGCTTATTTACCTGCTTCGGATCTGGCAACAAGATTAAGAAAAACCAATACTCTACTGTTTGGTTTAGAATCTCGCCATCCACTTATAGAATTCGATATTCTCGGTTTTAACCTTAGTTATGAACTTGGAATAACAAATATTTTAGAGATGCTTGACTTGTCTGGAATTCCTCTAACCTGGCAAGAAAGAGAATTTTCACTGAAAAGCTCAAGTAACAATTCACAAAATAATAATTTACATAACTTTCAAAAAAATTGGGATTATCCTTTAATTTTTGCTGGAGGACAAACTGCTACTTCTAACCCTGAACCTTTCGCTGATTTTTTTGATTTTCTAGCTTTAGGAGATGGAGAAGAGCTGTTACCAGAAATAGGTTTAGTTGTTAAAAAAGGAAAAGCTAATTTATTAAGTAAACAAGAATTGTTATTAGACTTAGCTAAAATACCAGGCGTGTATGTCCCTCGCTTTTATGACGTTAAAAAAACTGGTCAAGTTATACCCAATCGATTGGATATTTATCCAAAAATATTACGTCGTGTAGCCCCTCCCATGCCTTCTTTTGGTGTAGGCTTAGTACCCTTTATTGAAACTATTCATGATCGTTTAGTAGTAGAAATAAGGCGTGGGTGCACCCGTGGATGCCGATTTTGTCAACCAGGAATGTTGACTCGTCCGGCAAGAGACGTCGAGCCAAAAGAAATTATTGAGACCATTGAGCGAGGAATTAAAGAAACTGGTTATAATGAGTTTTCATTATTATCTTTAAGTTGTTCGGATTATTTAGCTCTCCCGAGTGTTGGTATAGAAATTAAAAATCGTCTTCAAGAATATAACATCACTTTATCTCTTCCTAGTCAGAGAGTAGATAGATTCGACAGTAATATTGCTAATATTATTGGTGGAAATCGTAAATCTGGACTAACTTTTGCTCCTGAAGCAGGAACTCAAAGAATGCGTGACGTAATCAATAAAGGTTTGACGAACGAAGAACTTTTGCGAGGAATAAGTACAGCAGTTGAAGAAGGGTGGGATAAAATCAAACTCTATTTTATGATTGGTCTACCAGGAGAAACAGTTCAAGATGTTCTTGGTATTGTGGAAACTGTTCAATGGTTACGCCAAGAATGTCACAAGAAAGAGGGAAAACCATTAAATTTTTCAATTACTATATCTAATTTTACGCCCAAACCACATACTCCTTTTCAATGGCACTCAGTATCCAATTTAGAATTTAAAGAAAAACAAGATTTATTAAAAGAAGCCTTTAAATCTCAAAAAGGTATCAAAGTTAATTATACTGACTTAAGAATTTCAAGAATGGAAGATTTTATTGGTAGAGGTGATAGAAGATTATCTAAAATTATCAAGCGTGCCTGGGAGTTAGGAGCTGGAATGGATTCATGGTGGGAAAATGCAGAAAAAGCCTATTCAGCATGGGAAAAATCTATTCAAGAATCAAAACTAGGTTGGGAATATCGCCGCATAGAAGAAGGAGAATGGAACACATTTAGTAAAGTTCAAAATATAACCAAACAATACCAGGATAAAGTATATAGTGCACCTTTACCATGGGACCATATAAATACTGGTATTAGCAAAAAATGGTTATGGGAAGATTTAAAACGAGCATTAGAAGAAGTTTTGATTCCTGATTGCGCTTTTGATAAATGTTCTCATTGTGGGGTATGTGGTTTAGATTTCGGTCATAATATTGTAGTTCCTCCCCCACCTATCCCTAAGTTTAACGGTTATGGTCAAGTCAATAATATTAAAGTCCAAAGATTTCGTGTCTATTTTGGAAAAATAAATGAAATATCTTTACTGAGTCATCTTGATTTAATTCGTTTATTTGACAGAGTCTTAAGACGTACATCTTTACCTATATCTTTTACTGGAGGATACCATCCTGGACCTAGGTTTTCTATCGCTAATGCACTTACTTTAGGTGTGACAAGCAATGGGGAAATTATAGATTTTGAACTAACTGAGATACTAAACATTAATACTTTTCGCTATATCTTGCAAAATAGTTTGCCTAAAAATTTACCACTTTATAGTGTTGAAGAAGTAAACATTAGTTCTAAATCAACAACTCAGTTACTAAAAGGGTCAGAATATTTAATTAAAGTTGAATCAAAGCATGTAATATCAAAAAATAATTGGCAAAACTGGATTGATAGTATTTTAATAAAACAAGAAATTAATTGGGAAAAAGTAACAAAGTCAGGGAATGTAAAGATTATTAATCTAAGAAGTCAAATTATTTCTTTAAAGCTAGATTTTTATGAAAATAAAATAGTTGTCTTATCGTTTATTAGTAACTGTCAAAATAATGGAGTTATTTTATCTCCTAAAGATATTATGCTAATTTTAGAAAAAATATCAAAAAAGAAATTTAGTTTACTAAAAGTTCATAGACAAACACTATTACTAGCGTAATGTATTAGCTATTGTGCTTTATCAAATTATCTATTTAGTAATTGAAATACAAAAAAATATTTTTTAAGAATAACTTTGGTTTGTAGTTTGTTAGTCTTAATAAAATTAAGTAGGTTTTTTCTCTTGCGCCTTGTCAAAACTCAGGTCAAAATAAATAGTAGACACTTACTATTATTTTTTGCAAAATATATTTAGTATGACTTTACAATCAGCAACATTAAATCAATTAGATTCTACTAGTTATTTAGAATGCGATCTTGCTATAGTTGGAGGAGGTATTGCAGGTACAACTTTAGCATTAGCTCTTAAAGAGTCAGGATTAAGAATTAAGATTATTGAATCACAAACTTTAGAGGAAGTTGCTTGTAGAGAAAGAGCTTACGCTCTTTCTCTACTTTCTGGTAGGATTTTTAATGGTATTGGTGTTTGGTCAAAAATATTGCCTGAAATCAGTAAGTTTCGTTACATCTTTCTTTCAGATGCTGATTTCTCAAAAACAGTACAATTTAAATCTACTGACTTAAAAACAGATTATCTAGGATATGTAGGTGAACATAAAGCAATTTTAAATATTTTACAAAGCGAAACTACACAATATCCTAATATTCAATTTTTATCTCCTGCTAAAGTTATAAAATTAGATACTGAAGAATCAAAATCTGTATTAAGTATAGAAAAAGAAGGTATTGCATATAAACTACATACTAAACTAGTAGTTGGTGCTGATGGACCACTTTCCTTTGTTCGCTCATCTGCAAAAATTAAGACTCAGGGTTGGAAATACTGGCAATCATGCCTTACATTTATTATTAAACATCAAGCTTCTCGCAATGATATAGCCTTTGAAAGGTTTCGTTGCACTGGACCTTTAGCTATTTTACCTCTACCAAATAATCGATGCCAAATTGTTTGGACTCTTCCGCATGCTCAAGCAAAGTCTTTTCACGACTTAGAAGATAAACAATTTTTAGCACAACTACAAAAACATATTCCCGAGTTTTTAGGCCCGGTTACTCTAATAAATAGTCGATCTTTATTTCCTGTTCAGTTAATGCAAAGTAAGAATTATATTCAATCTCGCTTAGCACTGGTTGGAGACGCTGCTCATTGCTGCCATCCTGTTGGAGGACAAGGCTTAAATTTAGGCATAAGAGATGTGGCAATTTTAGCAGAAACTTTAGAAAGAGCTTGGCAAAAAGGCGAAGATATAGGCAGTCAAAGATTGTTGAAAAAATATGAAACTTGGAGAAGAAGAGAAAATTGGATAATTCTAGGTTTTACTGACTTTCTAGACCGTTTGTTTTCTAATAATTATTTTCTTTTAGTATTAATTCGCCGCTTTGGCTTAATAATAATTAATCACATACCCTTTCTTAAAAAGAATATTTTACGATTAATGACAGGCTTACTAGGGAAACAACCTATTCTATCTAAAAAATAAAGAATTATACAAATGGTAGTAAAATCATTATTTATCAACCAATATGATAATTAGTTGTTTATATTTAATCATATTATTTAAATAGGGGTTATTTTTATATGCTCAATAGAACTATTGCTTCTATTAAGAATATTCATGCTAGAGAAATCTTAGATTCTCGTGGTTTTCCTACTATTGAAGTAGAAGTGATTTTAGCAACAGGAAATTTTGGTATTGCTCAAGTTCCCAGTGGTGCCTCTACCGGAAGTTATGAGGCACACGAACTTAGAGATAATGATATCAATCGCTATAATGGCAAAGGAGTTTTAAAAGCGGTTACAAATATACGAGAAAAAATTACTCCTTGTTTGCTTGGGATGAATGCTTTTGAGCAAAAGATTATTGATAATGTAATGATTGAAATAGATAGTTCTAGTAACAAAGAAGTACTAGGAGCTAATGCAATTCTTGGTGTATCACTGGCTGTTGCTAAAGCTGCTGCTAAAGATTTATCTTTACCTCTATATCGCTACATTGGAGGTTTATCGGCAAATGTTATGCCTATACCTATGATGAATTTAATTAATGGAGGTAGTCATGCATATAATAATGTTGATTTTCAAGAATTTATGATCATGCCTATTGGTGCTGAGTCCTTTAAAGAAGCTTTGAGATGGGGTGCCGAAGTATTTCATTCGTTAGGCAAAGTTTTAAAAAAACGTAATCTAATGTCTGGAGTTGGGGACGAAGGAGGATATGCACCAAATTTAAATTCAAATAAAGAAGCCTTAGATTTACTTATTGAAGCTATAGAGACGGCTGGTTATAAACCAGGGAAAGAGATCTCTTTAGCTATGGATATTGCTTCTAATGAATTTTATAAATGTGGAGAATATGTTTACGACAATACATCACATTCTGCAAAAGAATTTATTGATTATTTGTCTAAACTAGTTGGTCAATATCCTATTATTTCTATAGAGGATAGCCTTCAGGAAGAAGATTGGGATAATTGGCAGTTGTGTACAGAATCTTTAGGAAACCTTATTCAATTGGTAGGGGATGATTTGTTCGTAACGAATCAAGAACGCCTTCGTAAAGGAATAAAGAAAAAAGTGGCAAATAGTATTCTTATTAAACTTAACCAGATTGGTAGTTTAACTGAAACTTTAGATACTATTTCTCTTGCTTCTCGCAATCAATACAATACTGTTATTTCTCATCGTTCCGGAGAAACAGAAGATACAACAATTGCTGATTTAGTAGTAGCTGTTAACTCCGGACAAATTAAAACTGGCTCCCTATGTCGCACCGAAAGAATAGCGAAGTACAATAGACTTCTTCGTATTGAAGAAGAGTTAGGTCAATCTGCTATTTATGCACCAAAAATTGGTTTAGGACCTAAAGTACCTTAACTTTTAATATATCTAGTTAAAAAGACTTTCATAATATTGTAAGTTTAAGTGCAAATATTTAAATTGTTAATTAAATGCATTTATGAATCTTTCAATTAAATATATTGTAGAAACTAAATAAAGATATCTTTATTCAACTAGTAAAATTAATTTTTCCCTATGAGTTTATTATCTTTTGATAGCTTAGTTATTTTCAATGTCTAACTACAAGATGTGGAAATTTATTCATTAATGCTGAAAAAATTAAGCATGGAGCTTTATTTTGTAAAAAAACTTTTTCCTTGATATTTCTCCAGTATGAAGGTCCTTTTTGTGCTGCAGACATCCATAAAAGATTTTTTGCACGAGTTATCGCAACATAGATTAATCTATATTCTTCTGCTTTTTTTAATAATTTTGATTGTTCCCATACTTGTTTTATTTCATTTGTGCAAATATTATTTTCATAGCTTAAATATTTTTCATGAGATAAAGCTCGAATTTGAGTACGAGCTATTTCTGCTAAAGAAAAATTTCCTAAAAATTTTGAAGTAGCAGAAATTTTAATTTCACCAGATAAAATATCTTCATGAAGAAACGGTAAAAAAACATAATTCCAATCTAAACCTTTTGACTTATGCATAGTCATAATAGTTACTTGATTAGGTCTAACATATGGTTGTTCATTATCCTCTGTAATTTCTTCAAATTGTTCTAGATCAATAATCTTTTTTAAAACATCAATGATATTTTTCAAAGTTATTGTTCCATTTAGTTCGTCATATATTGTGTCAGACAATTTTTGAACGCTCGCCAATTCCATGCTTTCATATTTTAGAATTGTCCCTAAAAATGCAATAAGATAATAACTAGGAAGTTCTAGCTTCGCTTTAAGTAAACTACGACAATAATTACGAGCTTGTATAACTGATTTCTCAGGTTCGGAAAGAAGAGAGGTAGAATATAAAAAATCTTCAGGATTCATTATTATTTTATTCCAATCTTGTTTTATTATTAAATTTTGTTTTTCTAAAATTTTTAAAGAGTTTTTCAAATAGCTAAGAGAATGTGGACGATCCATGAACTTTAGTAAAGTCAAGATATCTTTTGGTATTTGAGAAAACTGATTTTGTTTTCCTACTTCATAAATTGAAATTTTATATTTTTCAGGAAAATCTTTTAAATTTTGGGCCAAGAAATGGCTCTGCGTATTTTCCCTAACTAAAATTGCTATGCTTTGATTCCGGTTTTTACGCAAAATTGTGATGATTTTTTGACGTATTAATTTAATACTGTGATAAATATCTTGAGGAATATGAATTTCTAATCCAGGATTAGAGGATTGAGGATTAGCATTCACTTGAGGATCATTTTTATCAACTAATTTAATTTCTTGTACATGAAAAGGAATATTTTTTTCTAATGTTTGTTGCTCAGAAAAACTATTTTTAAGATTTGTTTGTTTTTTTATCCATTCATCTCTCATCCACTTTAGAGAAAAATTAGCAGCATTTATGATATCTATGTTGCTACGTCCAGCTTGATTCATTTTTACTAGAGTTTTATCTTTTTTGCATGCCTCACAAAACCAATTAAAGTAAATTGGATCGGCGGCAGTAAATGTAGAATTTATTGCTTGATTAGGATCACCAACTTTTACTAAATTAACTTCAAAAGTGGGATTATTATGATCACTAGCAAGGGTAGATATTAATTTTTCCTGTAAGGGACTAGAATCCTGTGCTTCGTCTTCAAAAACAGCAAAAACCTTTTGTTGCCAAACTTGTCTAATATCAGAATCGTCTAAAATATTTATTGCCTCATGAATCATGTCATCATAATCAATAAAATTAGAAGACTTCATAACTGTTTTATATTGCTTATATAAACTAACTGCTAATAATAAAGTTTGGTAATTATCATGTTTACGATCATTAATTTTTTCAAAATCTTTTAAAGTTAAGCCAGAACTTTTTATTTCTCTAATAATGCTATATGCAAATCTTGGGAAAATTTCATTTCTTAAGATAGATTTGCGTCGTAACTGTTCAGTCCTAGATTCGTTAATTACAACTCCTTTTAATAAACTTTGATAGTGCAAAGGATTGTTGTCAATCCATTTATCGATAGAGTTTTCAATAATTTTATGATTAGGAGTAAGATTAATAAGAGTTGAATTTGTTAAATTCAATTTGGAAAAATTAGGATGATTATTGATAATTTGTAAAGCTAAGCCATGTAGTGTATTTACCATAAAGCCATCTTGAGAGATATCTAAATCTATAAGATGTTGCTTTATTTTTGCTTCTATTGCCATGGCAGCTGATCGAGTATATGTAACAATAACCAGTTGCTTATTAATATTTAGATTATTGCGAGCAATTAATATTGCAGCTGTAGTTGCGAGGCTATGAGACTTTCCTGCTCCAGGAACAGCTGTAACAGACATTTTTCCAGATTTCCAATGAGCTAATTGTTTCTGTTCATAGCGTAGGTTGGTCAGAAGAATATCTAGCTTCTTTTCAAGTATTTGAGAGTTAGTAATTGATGAATCTTGTATATAATCTTTCAATCTGTGATTTTTTTGTAAAATTTAAACAGTAATTAAATATACTTAACATATATTAATGTCAGATATGTAATTATTTTTACGTTAATTAAATATATATTGTAAAACTTTTATACGCGATCAAACTAGTTGATATTATTTGTTACTGAAAAAAAGAATTGGTAGCTATTTTATATTTATCGTTTAATAAGTGAGAATAAAACATAAGGATAATATAGTTAAAAATCAGCTTTTAACTATATTATCCTTATTACTGTATCGGTTATTAAAGATTTATATTCTTATAACATACCTGTACTGGCAATCCCTAAAATCATACCTACCCCTATTATATGACCAAGACTTGTTGCTCCTAATATTGCACCAATATTAAGATGGCCAAACATTTCTGAGAACTGAGGTAGACGTGTTTCTTTACTAGACTCACCAACAACTAACTTAGTTATTGCTATTGCTAAAATATTACAAGCAATCATTATAGATGCTACCTTTGGACTCCATTCTACAGTAGTAGGAATTGTAGCTACTAGCATAAAAGTAGAATACATAATTTGTCCTCCTTAAAAATAACTATACTCTTTAATCCTAAAAGGTCAAGACACTCGGTCTGACAATGATGTTGTAATACTTAATAAAAAAATAATAAAATACATTACTAAAATATTACCCTAAAAACTATTTATCTGTTATCATTACTAGTTGTATCCTGGAGAGGTGGCTGAGTGGTTGAAAGCGGCTTCCTGCTAAGAAGTTATAGGCTAACGCCTATCGAGGGTTCGAATCCCTCCCTCTCCGTTCGCTTTTTTTATGGTTTTAGAAAAGAAGATTAGTTATTAAAAAAAAATTATATTAATTTAATATCCAACTATAGTAGATTAATTAGATAGGATAATATTTCTTTTTATAAAATAGCTAAGTTAGAATTTATGTAATACTTTAGTATGTATCATCTTTGCTTTATTATTACTTAGTACATTAAATATTATTAATCATGAATATTTTAGAAACCTCTAAGGATATTGAAAATGTTTCTAAACAAGAAATTGATACCACAATTCATCGTCGTCAAACTCGTCCAGTTAAAGTCGGAGATATAACTATTGGGGGAGGTTTTCCTGTTGTCGTACAATCTATGATAAATGAGGATACTCTTGATATTGAAAGTTCTGTTAATGCTATTCGTAAGTTACATGAAATTGGTTGTGAAATTGTCAGGGTTACAGTGCCCAGCATGGCCCATGCTAAAGCATTAGCAGCAATTAAACGTAGATTAAATGAAACTTATCAACCTGTGCCTTTAGTAGCTGATGTTCATCATAACGGCCTGAAGATAGCTTTAGAAGTTGCTAAACATGTTGATAAAGTTCGTGTTAACCCTGGACTTTATGTGTTTGAAAAGCATGATATAAATCGTAGTGATTATAGTCAGAAAGAATTTAAAGAAATTGGAGAAATAATACGGAAAACCTTGGAACCTTTAATTATCTCGTTAAGAGATCAAGGTAAAGCAATGAGAATTGGTGTTAACCATGGATCCTTGGCAGAAAGAATGTTATTCACTTATGGTGATACACCTTTAGGCATGGTTGAATCTGCGTTAGAGTTTATTCGTATTTGCGAATCTTTAGAATTTTATAATTTAGTAATTTCCCTCAAAGCATCCCGAGTACCTACGATGTTGGCAGCCTATCGTTTAATGGCTCAACGAATGAATGAATTAAATATGAATTATCCATTGCACCTAGGGGTGACTGAAGCTGGTGATGGAGAATATGGGCGCATCAAATCAACTGCTGGGATAGCAACACTTTTGGCGGAATCAATAGGAGATACTCTTCGTGTCTCTTTGACCGAATCTCCTGAAAAAGAAATTTCTGTTTGTTATGGTATCCTTCAAGCACTAGGATTACGAAAAACCATGGTGGAATATATTGCATGTCCATCCTGTGGTCGCACCTTGTTTAACTTAGAAAATGTTCTACACAAAGTACGTAATGCAACTCAGCATCTTACCGGCTTAGATATTGCTGTCATGGGTTGTATCGTAAATGGGCCTGGAGAAATGGCTGATGCAGATTACGGATATGTAGGAAAACAAGCCGGATATATATCTTTATATCGTGGGCAAGAAGAAATTAAAAAAGTACCGGAAGATAAAGGTGTAGAAGAATTAGTCAACTTAATTAAAGCCGATGGACGCTGGATAGAACCATAGGTTATTTATTAAACAATTACATGCTTAAGTTGAAGTAATTGTATGAGTTAAAGGTGAGCTGGCTTCTGCGTAATGTTTTATAGGCATCCGACCCCCTAAGTAAGCTAATCTTCCTGCTCTTGTTGCTAGTCCCATAGCCTTGGCCATATATAAGGGATTTTGAGATAGTGCGATCGCACTATTGACAAGAACAGCATCAGCACCCATTTCCATAGCTTGAGATGCATCACTTGGAGATCCTATCCCAGCATCTATAATTACAGGTATATTAGCCTCCGCTATTATAATTGATATATTTGCCTGATTCCGGATTCCTTGTCCTGAGCCTATTGGTGATCCTAGTGGCATAAGAGTAACACACCCTACTTCTTCTAGTCGTTTTGCTAAAATAGGATCAGCATTAATATAGGGTAATACAGCAAAACCTTCTTTTACTAATTGTATTGCCGCGTTTAGAGTTTCAATAGGATCAGGTAATAAATATTTAGGGTCAGGTATAACTTCTAATTTGACAAAATTGTTATTCTCCTGACCTAGCAATTTAGCCATTTCTCTACCTAGTCTTGCAACTCTAACAGCTTCATCACTTGTTTTACAGCCAGCTGTATTTGGTAACATCCATATTTTAGTCCAGTCTATAGACTCTGCTAGTCCTTTATGTCCAGGAGCTTCAGACTGCACTCTTCGGACTGCAACTGTTACAATTTGACACTGACTAGCTTCTATACATTCTTTCATAAGAGAGATACTAGGATATTTACCTGTCCCTGTCATTAAACGTGAACTAAATTTGCGATTAGCTATAATCAGTTCATCAGAGGAAGAATTACTATGGTCGTTATTATTAATGGATTGAAGAAAAGTCATAAATGTTGGAGAGAAAAAGATTTATTCTTAAATCGAGCACCACTAAAATTTGTTAAAAGTGGATTATTCTTTTTGTTAGTTACTAATTCTGCAATCAAAGAAGCTGTTATAGGAGCAAGAAGAATCCCATTCCGATAATGTCCTGTAGCAATAATTAGATTATCATAATTATAATATCCCAAAATCGGTAATTTATCAGGCGTTACAGGACGATAACCCCACCAAAATTCTTGAATTGGCCAGTTAACTACATCTGGCAAAAGTTTCATTGACTTTTTAATTAGTTTCTCTATTTCTTTAGAGGTATTGCCAGACATCCATCCTAAATCTTCTGAAGTAGCTCCAATAATTAAGCGTCTATTCTTACGTGGTACTAAATATACTTGGGTTCCATATAGTATTTTTTGTAAAGAATATTGTTTAGGTATTTTCACAGCAAGCATTTGTCCTTTAAGAGGACGAACAGGTAAGCTTAAAAAGTTATTAACCCATGCTCCTCCAGCTAAAATATAAGTATTAGCTTTAAAATTTCCTTTATTTGTATATACTCCAATAACCTTGTTCTCTTTCTTAAGCAAGTTGTGGACAATTACTTCGTTTTTGATATTAACTCCTAATATTCTGGCAGCTTGGTAAAGACCATATAATAATTGTCGACTATCTACTTGGCCATCATCAGGATACAACCATCCGCCTTTTACATCTTTCCCTAATCCTAATTGATGGAGATGAATACTTTTTCCATCTAACCATTGGCCTTTAGAACATTGAGTACGTGAGTTTTGCGATATATTGTAGACTGGAGCGAGTGCTCCACAATTCTCATACTTCAAGTCTAAATTAGTTAATTTTTGAATTTTTCTGATCCAATCAGGATAGGCACAACGAGACTTTAAGCATAGATCTAGCAAAGGACCTGATAATCTTTCAGCATAAGGAGCTAACATTCCTGCAGCGGCAGGAGAGGCTGATTGAGCTAAATTTTTATTACATACAGTAACAGATATTCCTTTTAATTTAAGATCAATTGCAATAGACATTCCAATAATGCCACCGCCAATGATAATGACATCACTTGTTGTACTCATAATCATATATTATTCTTTACTCTTGCCTTAAAGTATTTAAGTTGAAAATAATTATAGTTTTGTTTTTTTTAATTATCTAGACGAATATAGATTTTATATTAACAAACATCAAAGACGGCATATATGAGGAATCCTCCAAATGCTAACACAAAGTATGTTTAAATGCGGTCTCGGTTTACGATATCAAAGATAAAACAATAACTTTTATATAAAGTTTCTAATGAATTACATTTTAAAAAAATTAATTATAAATTATTTACTGTTGCGGCAATACAAAAAATATTCCATCACTTTAGAAAAATATGCAATATAAATATTTTTCTAAAAAATAGGTTTTATTAAAACTAAAAGTTATATATATATTTAAAAAACTAAAATCGTTACATAACGATAGTTATCTATTCATTAAATATTTTTTATAATCTCATACTTCGATATTGTAGTTCTCTTTTTAAAAGTGGAAAACTATTCAATTTAATGTCTGATGATATTATTTTTTCAGCTATTAATTTTGATAATTCAAGAATTTCTTTGTTATCTGCTAAGCTTGCTAAAGCAAAATCTGGTAAACCTGATTGACGAGTTCCCAAGATAGTCCCTGGCCCCCGAAGTTTTAAATCCATTTCTGATATAAAAAAACCATCTTGAGACTGTTCCAACACGTTCAATTTTTCTAATGTATTAGGAGTTTTAGTGCTAGTAATTAAAAAACAATAAGAACTAAAACTACTTCTACCAACTCTTCCTCTTAACTGATGTAACTGAGATAGACCAAATCTCTCTGCATTTTCAATTAACATTACTGTTGCATTAGGTATGTCAACTCCAACCTCTATAACAGTTGTTGAAACCATAATTTGATATTTATTATCACGAAAATCATTTAAAACTTTATTTTTCTCCAGAGCATTTAATCGTCCATGCAATAAACCAATACTAAAACTAGGAAAAATTTCCTTTGAAAGTTTTTTATGTTCTTCTATAGCTGCTTTTATATCTAGTTTTTCAGATTCTTCAATCATAGGGAAAACTATATAAGCTTGTCTCCCTTGTATTACTTCTTGGTTTATTAGTTCGTAAGCTTTTTGTTTTTGATTTCCTATTAAGACTTTAGTTTCTATAGCTTTTCTTCCAGGGGGTAATTCATCAATTTGACTTATATCTAAATCTCCATGCAGAGTTAATGCTAAAGTACGTGGTATAGGAGTTGCTGTCATGCTTAAAACATGAGGAGATTTACCTTTGTTTAAAAGTCTAGTTCGTTGTTCTACACCAAACCTGTGTTGCTCATCAATAATAACAAGTCCTAGCTTTTTAAATTTTATCGGTTCTTGTATTAATGCGTGGGTTCCTACTAGTAATGGTAATTCACCTGTTAATAATTGACGGTAGATTTCATTTCTCTTAGATTTTTTTGTAGATCCTGTTAATAGTTCAACAGATAAATATAACTGATTAAAATACAATACTATCTTGTTATAATGCTGTTCTGCCAAAACTTCTGTTGGGGCCATCAAAGCAACCTGATATCCAGATTCTAAGGTAGTTAATATAGCAAAAATTGCAACAATAGTTTTTCCTGAACCGACATCTCCCTGTAAAAGACGATTCATGGATTGTAATGAATCTAAGTCTTTAATTATTTCATTAATAACCCTTCTTTGAGATTTTGTTAATTCAAAAGGTAACAGTTTATTAAATTGGTGAGTCAAGTATCTATTAGGTGTAAAAGAATTAATAGTTTTTAATACTTTCCTTTCTTGTCGACGTTTTAAAAATCCTAACTGTAAATAAAAAAATTCATCAAATATTAAACGTCTTCTAGCACGTTCTAAAAAATCGAGACTTGTCGGAAAATGAATATTAATCAAAGCATCTTTCAAGTCTATTAAATCATATTTACTCTTAAGTAATATTGGTAAAGGATCTAAGATTGTCTTTGCAGATTTTAAGTTAGAAATAATTATTTTGCGAATTAAATTATTATCGATTCCTTCTGTTAAAGAATATACAGGTAAAATACGACCTATATTCCAAGATTCAATACTTGAATTAAAATCATCTAAAACTTCTATCTCTAGATTATCTAAAGTTAGACCATAACGATTTTGTTTAACTAACCCAGATACTGCTATGACAGTGGATCGGATATACTGTCTTTTTTGTTTCTCTTGCCATCCTTTATTCGTAAATCTATTACCTGAAAAAAATCTATTTAGTTTGATTTCTCCTGTATGGTCTTGCACAACTAATTCTAAAATACTCAACTTTTTGTTTTTAGAACTAGTGAAAAAGTTACATCTCTTTACTCTTCCTATTATAGTGACAGTTTCTCCTTCCTTGATATTTGAAATTGTTACCTGGCGAGCATAGTTAATATAGTCTCTGGGATAATAAAATAATAGGTCTCTAATTGTTTCCAATCCTATTTTTTCTAACAATTCTATTTTGCGAGGCCCTATGCCTTGTAAAGCATGTAAATATTGTTCTAAATTAAGTTCATCAGATAGTATAGATTCTATGTTGATTAAAGTACTTGTTTTTGGTTGCCTATAATCAGAACGTTTGACAGATATCTCAAAATCTTGTCTTAGCTTATGTAAAAATTGACGGGTTTCAATAATTAACTGTTTTCTTTGAGGTAGAGTTAAATTACTATAACTTGCATATCGTTCAGCAAATTGTAACCAGCGTTGTTTTTTACTATTCGGTGTTTTATCGGATAGAGATTGACTAAAGCTAAGGCGTAAATATTCACTAAATTGATACTGCTCACCTTGTATATTAATAAATCCTCTTTCTATCTCAATCGATAAGGCTTTGTCCAAACGAACCCAGTAAGAATTTTCAGAAGTCATCTTAACTTGTTTGATAAATACTTATTTTTTATTAAGACTTTTTAATTTAAGTATGGCAAATTATAAATTAGTTAAGCATATATTAATATATTCTTGAAGAAATATATAATTATTGATCATTAATAATGTTTATGTAACATTATTAAAATCAAAATTTGATAAGATTCATATTAATTGAGAAGATTTAAGTATCATAAGGTAATTTTTTATGATCTTAGATTATTATTTAAGTAATGTAATGCATTGCTTTTTAACTTATATTAAAAAGATGAATCTTGATATAAAAAAAATTTTTGGAAATAAAATAATCTTCTCTGAAATAAATGATTTAATTTTTATTAATATTTACTAAAACAAAAAGGTTATTAATGATATTAATTTAGAAAAATTTTGTATTTTATTACAACACAACTATTTTCTATATCTAAAAAATATTGGTCTATATTTCAATTTTTTGATTTATATTCAAGATAGTTTTTATGCAAGATAGTAGCATTAGACTTTAATAATATGTTGAATTCTCAATTTTTTCTTACGACAAAATCTACTTGTTTAGCCATTATTCAACTATTAAGGTGGGATAAGCCTACAGGAAGACTAATTTTAATGATTCCTGCTTTATGGGCTCTTTTTTTAGCCTCACGAGGGTTTCCTCCATCATCTTTGATATTAATAATTATATTAGGATCGTTGTCTACCAGTTCAGCAGGTTGTGTTATTAATGATCTCTGGGATAGAAATATTGACCCTCAAGTAAAGAGAACTAAAAATCGTCCTTTGGCATCACGTACTCTATCTATTCAGGTTGGGATTGTAACTGCTTTTATTTCTTTAGTCTGTGCATTAGTTTTATCTCTTTATTTAAATACTTTAAGTTTTCTGTTGTGTATTTTAGCCGTACCATTTATTGTTTGTTATCCTTTGGCAAAAAAATTTTTTCCAATTCCTCAATTAATTTTATCTTTATCTTGGGGATTTGCAGTTCTTATTAGTTGGACTGCGGTAACTCAAAAACTTGAGTTTGATACTTTTATTTTATGGGCCATAACTGTTTTCTGGACACTAGGTTTTGATACAGTTTATGCAATGTCTGATAGAGATGATGATAAAAAAATTGGTGTTAATTCTAGTGCCTTATTTTTTGGGCAACATGCAGAAAATATAATAGCCTGCATTTTTGCTTTTACCGCAAGTCTTTGGGCATACCTAGCAATAAATATGCAGTTAAATTTTTGTTTTTGGATAACATTAGTAATTGCTTCAGGAATGTGGATAAAACAATGTATTCTTTTAAAATCTCCTAACACTCCACAAAAATTATATGAACAAATTTTTAGAGAAAATGTATATTTAGGATTAATATTACTAGTAGGAATTATTGCTAGCAATACATATCAACTATAGAACTGTGAGGAGAAGAAGAATATATAAAAACTTCTATTATTTATCTAATTAAAGAGTTAAAAATAAATAATTTTATATTATCCCCAGATAATGTAGAATGCCATGTCCGCTTATTAACTCAACTAAAAGAGCAACAAATCCTAGCATAGCTAATCTACCATTCCATACCTCTGCAGTACTTGTTATTCCCCACTGCCAAGACTTCTTAGGGTATATTATGATGTTCTCTCTTGGATGAGTTATGCACTTGAAAGTTACTGGAGGTTTTTCTAGAGAATGAATAACTAATTCAGCTAGAGCATCTATAAAAATAGGATGAGTATTTAAAGCTGGAACTCTAGAAAAATTGTAAATACCTGCTTTTTCAGCAGTCTTACGATACTCGATATCAATTTCTTGAAGAGTTTCAATATGTTCAGAAACAAAACTAATAGGAACCACTAGTAAATCTTTAATTCCTTGTCCTCCTAATGCTTGAAGAGCATCTTCAGCATATGGTTTCAACCATTCTACTGGACCAACTTTACTTTGATAAGCCAATGTGTAAGAATTCGGACGATTAATTGCACTCATTAGTAAATGAGTACAAGCTTCAATTTCTGCTTGATAGGGATCACCAGCTTCTTCTACATAACTTTGAGGTACACCATGAGCACTAAAGAATATATGTACTTGTTCCGGATTAGAACACTTGTTTAATTCTTTGATAATCAAATCAGCCATAGCTTTCAAGTAATTTGGATTATCATACCAAGAAGGTATTAATGTATACTCAATCTGTCTTAATACAGGATCAGTTTGCCATATTTTTTCAAGCACACGAAAGCTAGAACCGCTTGTACTTATTGAAAATTGCGGATATAAGGGAAGAATAATTAATTTATCTGGACAATCATGCTTAATATGATTAATAGCTTCTTCTGTAAAAGGATACCAGTAACGCATGCCTATATAGACATCCATTTTCTGTCCATATTCTAAAAGTTTTTTGGCAAGTGCTTTACCTTGAGCCTCTGTTATTTTTCTTAACGGAGAACCTCCTCCAATCTGACGATAGTTATCTTGAGATTTGTTGGTTCTTAAAGTAGAAATCAGCCAGGCCAAAGGTTTTTGCAGCCATGGAAAAGGTAAACGAACAATATCTGGATCAGAAAACAAATTAAAAAGAAAAGGACGAACATCTTTCAATTGTTCTGGTCCACCCAAGTTTAGTAATAAAACCCCAACACGACCCATGATTTTTATAATTAATATTTTTTAATTCTTATTAAGTGTAGCAATATATCTTAATTATCTTCTGCTTCTTTTTAGATTATAAATACTGACAATTTATTACAAGGTCTGTAATACTTAATGATCTATGTTTTTCTATATTTTATTTTAAATACTTCTTAAAATTCAATGATGATTAAGGTAAATATAGGTAATTAAATACATAGGCTTAATTACTGTACATTAAAGTATGGTTAGAATAATCAAGTAATTATGTGCAATATACCTTATAAGTAAAATTAAAACTATATCTTTTTTCCTAACATTTAATCTCTATTAACACCTTACAAGTTGTTATAAGTTATTATTTTAAATAATGTAAAAAGTAAATAATATTAATAACTATGGCAACTATATTAGCAATTGAAACTAGTTGTGATGATACTTCTGTAGCTATTGTTAATGATAGACAAATTTATAGTAATATTGTTGCCAATCAAAATGAACTTCATAATTACTATGGAGGAATAGTTCCTGAAATAGCATCTCGTGAGCATTTATTACATATTAATTATTGTATTGATCAAGCCTTACAAGTTGCAAAATTAAATTGGAGTGAAATTGATGGCATTGCTGCAACAGTTGCCCCAGGGCTCGTTGGAGCTTTGATGGTAGGAGAAACAGCAGCGAAGACGCTTTCTATGATACATGAAAAACCATTTTTAGGAATTCATCATTTAGAAGGACATATCTATGCAAACTATTTATGTGAAAATGATTTAAAACCTCCTTTTCTTTGTTTACTAGTATCAGGAGGTCATACTAGTATAATTCATGTTAAAAGCTATGGAATTTATGAAGAATTAGGAGCAACACATGATGATGCTGCTGGAGAAGCTTTTGATAAAGTAGCTCGATTATTGGATTTAGGCTATCCAGGTGGTCCAATTATTGATAAGTTAGCAACTATGGGTGATCCGAAAAAATTTAGTTTACCAGAAGGTAGGATATCTCTACCTCAAGGAGGTTATCATCCTTACGATTCAAGTTTTAGTGGATTGAAAACAGCTGTTTTAAGACTGGTAGAAAAATTTAAGAAAGAACAAGGTGTTGATTTACCTGTTGCTGATATAGCAGCAAGCTTTCAAGAAACAATAGTTCGTTCATTAACCAAAAAAACTATTAGATGTGCGATGGATTACGATATAAATAATATTGCTATTGGCGGAGGAGTTGCTGCCAATAGTTGCTTGAGAAATTATTTAACAGAAGCTGCTAGCAAAAATAACTTAAAAGTTTACTATCCTCCTTTAGAATTATGTACAGATAATGCTGCTATGATAGCTTGTGCTGCTGCTGATCACTTAACAAGAGGACACATTTCTTCCTGGAGCCTTGAAGTACAATCTCGATTAAAAATTTCTGAAGCGACGAAACTATACAAATAAGTTTATATCTCAGCAACATAATTAAAAAATCAAGGCTTACATTATTTTAATAAGTAGAAAAATTGAACCTTACTTAATATAGTCTTATGGAATAAGGCTATATTAAGTAAGGTTCAATTTTTTTGATTTTAACAATATTATATTTAAAACGGAGAGAGAGGGATTCGAACCCTCGTTAAAGTTACCCCTAAACAGCATTTCCAGTGCTGCGCCTTCAACCGCTCGGCCATCTCTCCTTATACACAAGACCGTCTCTTATTATATACTAGAAGTTTGTTTTTTTCTAGTATGTAAACAATTTATGTATAAGTAATGTAGTTTATTAGTTAGTGATTTTACAATTTACCAATCACAAATTTTAATGGCTGGAATTCATTTAACTTCTTAGTTTAATATTTGATAACTTAGGCTCACGCCACCATGCAAGTAATGTGCTTGCAATAAAAATACTAGAATAAGAACCTACTGAAAAACCTAAAATTAAAGCAAGAGCAAAATATTTTATTGTTTCTCCTCCAAAAAGAAAAAGACTTATGAGAGGTAACAAAGTTGTAGCAGTAGTATTAATAGAACGAGCTAAAGTCTGATTTACAGATTTATTTACTATTTCACTCAAAGGAAGTTCTTCACTGAATCGATCTATATTCTCTCTAATACGATCATAAATTACGACAGTGTCATTTACAGAAAATCCTATTATAGTTAGCAGAGAAACTAAAAATAGACTATTAACCTCTATCGATGCAAATAATCCTAAAAAAGAGAAACAACCAACTGTAATTAAAACATCATGCACTAATGCTAGGATAGCGAAAAATGCATAATCAATTTTAAAACGAACACTTAGATAAAAAACTATTCCTAAAAAAGATACTAATAAAGCTAAAATTCCAGATTTAAAAAGTTCCCAACCGATAGTAGGTCCTACCGTATCTATTTGAATTGTTTCAGGATCAAATTTCCCAACTTTGTTGTTTAATTCTTTCTGCAATTCAGTCCTTTGTTCTACATCAAGTGCCTTAGTTTGAATAGAAAGAATATTATTTTCTAAAACTTGAATAGTATTGTCATTCAAATTTCTAGTAGACAAGATATCCCGAACTATTTTTGTATCAATTGGTGTGATACATTTTTTTTGAATCTCGCATTCTAGCTGTAATTGAAGCCTGGTACCTCCAACAAAATCTAGCCCTAATTTTAAAGGAGCATTAAATTTAGAATATGAAATAAGTATTCCAATAATACTACTTAAAATTATTGTTGAAGATATAAACCACCATGCCTTTCTCCATTTAATTATATTTAATTTCATGATTAACTATTTTTAAAATACTAGAGAATAAAATTGTAAAACTTCGTATATTAAACATTTCCTAAAACTTTGAAGTTGTGAAAAGATTAGGACAAAAAATTGCAGGATTTTTTCTAACAATAGAAAACTTTAAAACTGTAGTTAATAATAAAGTACGAGTGCAAGTTAATGCTGTAAACATACTAATTAATACTCCAATAGCTAAAGTTAGAGCAAACCCTTTGACCAAACCAGATCCTAAGCTGAACAGGGCTCCACAAGCTATCAAGGTAGTAATATTACTATCTAAAATACTAGAAAAAGCACGATAAAAGCCAGACTCCACTCCAGTATAAAGTGTCTTCCCGTTTTGCAGTTCTTCACGAATTCTCTCAAATACCAGAATGTTAGCATCTACTGCCATACCAATACTTAAAATAAATCCTGCTATACCAGGTAGAGTTAGCGTTACTCCAATGAGAGAATAACAAGCTAGGGTTAATGCAGCATAGATTAACAACGCTATATTGGCCAAAACTCCTGATAGGCGGTAATAAACTATCATAAAAATTAAAACAAGAATTAAACCAGTTGCAGTAGCATAAATACTCCGACGAACACTATCTTGCCCTAAAGTTGCGCCAACAGTCCTGTTTTCAACAACTTCTACTGGGAAAGGCAAAGAACCTCCACGTAACTGAACAGCCATTTCATTAGCACTTTCTGCTGTGAAGTTACCTGTAATTACTGCACTACCTCCAGTAATTCCTGTAACAGCAAATTGAGGACTAACGACAGGTGCACTAATTAATATATTATCTAAAAAGATCCCAATACTACGTCCAGTGCCAGCAACCTGTTTTGTTAAGTTAGCGAATTTTTCTTCTCCTTCGTTATCAAAATCGATAATCACTTGCCACTCAATTCCTTGGCTTGGACCATAACGAGCATTTTTTAAGTTTTTACCTGACAAACCAGCAGGATCAAATAATTTCAATATTGCTTGATTAGATACATCTATTGATTCTACTAATTCAACAATACGTTTCTTTGTCTCTAAATCAGGTTTTTTTTGTTTAAGTGTGTTTAATTCTATATTTTTTTGTTGTCTTATTTTAAATTCCGCACTTAATTGACCTTCAGTACCTTTACGTTGTTCTTGGAAATCTAATTGTGCTGTACCTCCTAATACTCTTTCTGCTTGTTCTGGATTTGTAACTCCAGGTAATTGAATAACAATTTTATCTTTTCCTAAAGTTTGTACAATAGGCTCAGCTACCCCTAAACCATTAACTCGATTCTCAAGAACAGTTTTTGCTGCTTCTAGATCTTCTTGAGAAATATTCTTAATATCTTCAGTTGGCTTGAGTTGTATTGTTAATTGACTTCCGCCTTTAAGATCGAGTCCTAATTGTAAAGGCATGATATTGAGAAAGGTTATAGCACTTGTTAAAAGAGCAATAATCAAAACTATCAACAAACGTTGTTGTTTCATAACTATTTGAAAATAATAAAGTTAAATATCCAGCTTCATAATCTTTTCTACTAATGAAGCAATTTGTGAAGGTTGTACTATTGTTAGTTTTTCTAGCATCCCATTATAGGGTGTTGGAATATCTTGAGACGATAAACGTACGACAGGAGCATCTAACTCGTCAAAAAAATTTTCTGTAATTAAAGCAATCAACTCTGCAGCTATACCACTTGTTTTCATGCATTCTTCTACGATAAGAACTTTGTGAGTTTTTCGAATTGAATTTCCAATAGTTTCAAGATCAAATGGTTTGAGAGAAATTAAATCGATTATCTCGGGAGAATAACCTGCTTTTTCAATTTCTTTTAATGCTTGTACACAATGATGACGCATGCGAGAATAAGTAAGAATAGTTATATCTTTCCCAGAACGTACGATTTCTGCTTTATTTAAAGAAAGAACATATTCTTCATCAGGAAGCTCTTCTTTAAGATTATATAGTAAAACATGTTCAAAAAAAAGAACAGGATTTTCATCTCTAATAGCTGCTTTAAGAAGCCCTTTGGCATTATAAGGAGTTGAACAAGCAACAATTTTAAGTCCTGGGACTGCATGGAAATAAGCTTCTAAACGATGAGAATGTTCAGCTCCTAATTGTCTTCCGACACCTCCGGGACCACGAATAACTATAGGAATTTTAAAATTACCACCAGAAGTATACCTCAACATTCCTGCATTATTGGAAATCTGATTAAAAGCTAGTAGTAAAAAACCCATATTCATTCCCTCTACTATGGGCTTTAAGCCTGCCATGGCAGCGCCTACAGCCATTCCTGTGAAACTGTTTTCAGCTATTGGAGTATCTAAAACTCTAAGTTCACCATATTTTTGAGCAAGATCTTTTGTAACTTTGTAAGATCCACCATAATGACCTACATCTTCTCCTAAGATAAAGACTGTATCATCTCGTTTCATCTCTTCATCGATAGCTTCACGCAAAGCGTTAAATAGTAATGTTTCTGCCATATATTTATATTAAGATTAAAGATTTATTTTTGTCATACTATTACTAGAAGTCAAATTTTAAGATTTTTCTTTATCTCGCTAGTTTAGCTAACTGTGTAAATCATTAGTTTAATTTGTTTTTGTCATCATTTTATATCATTTACTATGCCAGTTTTCAAAGTTAATAACTTATCCTAAAAAAGATATTTGATAAACATAAATTATCTCAAGCAAATAGCGTATACTTTAGCTTCTATAAGTATATATATGAACGAGAGCACTAACTTAATATATGTAGAATGATTATAATGTATATTCTAAGAAAGTTAATTTATTGTTAAATTAGAATAATTTTTCCACTACATACTTAAACAATAAAACTTAGCAAGGATTATAAAGATTTCTAATATTTCTGAAATATGTTAGAAAATTTTTTGTAGACAAATAAAATAAGATTTATAGTAACTTAAGTTTTCTTTCAAATATTACTATTGTCTTACAATTAATAACAGATAAGATCTGGAGGAAGGTAACAACTATTTATTAAACGTTTATTAATTAGTTTTTTCCAAGATGATAATTCTTGCTGAAATACAGGACTATTTAAATCACTTTTCCAGAAAATTAAAGCATCTTCACCAGTTTTTTTATAATATTTTTTACGTCTCCCAGCAATTTTAAAACCAAATTTTTCATACAAGCCAATAGCAGATTTATTAGAAGCACGAACTTCTAATGTTGCATGTTCTAAATGACTAGAAACAGCGTTCTTTAGAAGACTATAAAGTAGTAATTGTCCTAGACCTTGACTTTGATAACTTGGATTAATCATGAGTAATGTAATATGTGCTTCTTCTAGAATTCTCCAAAAACATCCACATCCGATTATTGCACCTACTGAGTTTGTAGATAAAACTAAAAAATGACTATTTGGACTTTGTAATTCTCTTTCGTAGTTATCTAATGTCCAAAGACCTCCTAAACAAATTTTGTCTAGGGAAACAAGTTCATCAATCTCATTAACCCGAGGAGTATAAAGTTTTAAAGATTCATATGACATGAAAATAAATTGATTAGAAATTAATATAATACTATTCTTTCTTAAAGAATAGAAATACCATGCATATCTTATTTTAGTTTTAACAAGATAAGAAGCATATGATTATTAAAAATATATAGAATATTCAATTAACAGTAAATTAAAAAATAAAGTCCATATCAAATAAATTTATAGGCAAACATTCTAATATATACAAATTAGCTTATATGAGACTTATCTTATTATATATTTCCTTTGCTAAGTCCAAAGCTTCTTTTCTTGTAAATATCTTTTCTTCAATATGAGCAATTTGAACGTAGCTTAATATTTGTCCTATCTTTTGTCCTTGCTTAATCTTTAAATTTATAATTAAATCACGACCTGTTATGAGAGGTTGGGAGTGGGCTAGCCTATCATGAGGATTCAGATAACGGTAAATCATTTCAAAAATAAGTTTATGATTTATGTTTTTTACTAGAGAAAATAAAGCAAAAGTAGGAAAGTTTTTTCCTGTTTCTACGAAAATAGAATGAATATGTTTTCGAGAGATTGGTTGTTTATTTATTAATGAAATCTGTTTTAAAAGTATAGGTAATATTTTTACATCATTTTTAGAATATTTTAAATACGTAAGTTGTTGAACAGCTACCTCAGGATTTTGGGATAATAGACATAAAAGTTTTACTCTTTTAACTAAATTATTATTATAAATATCGCGGATCCTATTAAAGTCAAAAAAAATATCAAGTTCATTTCTTTTTAGTTTATTAATCAATAATAAAATTTTGTGATTAACTTGTTTTAGATAATAAAAATTATTTTGATTTAAACCAGGTAAAATAACCTTGAGTAAACCATCTTTTCCCATCTCGGCCAGCCAATCGCTACCGTTAAAGCTTTGTAATAAATAACCTAGCTCTGTCTGTATCCTTTCTACAGCAACCTGAGAAATACAAGAAGAAACTTCTTTAATTGCATGACGAGTTCTAGTTTCGATAATAAAGTTTAATTGAGAGGCTTGCCTATAAGCACGTATCAATCTCAAAGGATCATCTTGAAGATTATTTATATGAATCATTCTGATATTTTTTATCTGCAAATCTCTTAACCCTTTTAAAGGATCAACTAATTGCTGTCTATGGAAACTATAAGCAATTGCATTAATAGTAAAATCTCTTTGTTTTAAGTCTTTATGTACATTGTTTCCATTTTGTTTCGCTAAATCGATAGTTCCTTTATTGAAAGTGATTCTAACAATACTTCTTTTTGAATCTAAAACAATAAAGTTCACATGATAGTTTAGTGTAATTTTTTTCGCTATTTTAGTAACAAAATTTGGTAGAATTATATCTAGGTCAATGTAATCTTGTTCAGAATTTAAAAGTATATCTCTCACAGCTCCCCCTACCAAGTAAGCTTTGGATGGCAAAATAGTTAATTCAAAAGGTAGTATATTTGAAGATAAAATTAGAACTGTTTTTGACCTCATTTTTTACAGTATGAAAGCAAATTTTAGAAGTTAGTCGAGTCTTCTTAATTTACGCTAAATTAGTATAAATTATAGAGAAAAAGTATGTGTATTTGTGTTAACTGTTATTATGTTGACGTTTGTCAAACTTATCATGCAGTTGAAGAACAGCACCAACAATCCCACTTAACTAATAAACCATCTTTTAATCCTATAAAAGCTGATATTAATGTAAATATTCGCCCCAAGAATGATTATATTGAAATAGAGTGGGATATTGTGAATTGTGAAAGTTTTCTAGAAGAAACAGGTAAATGGCTTCGCTTATGTCCAGGATCCCCTGTCCCTAGCTAATCAAAATTTACAATATAGAAATATCGAGAGAAGACTATACGTAAATATATTCCTTTAGTTTTAATTATCTAGAACATTAATTTTTTCGATAATAATCAAATTTTAAACTATATTTTGTTCCTTAGATATATTAGCCTGTGGAATTTAATATAGGATGTAATTAATCTTTAATGATAAATATGTTTTATCTTTTAATAGTATATTTTTACTTTTTATGATTAAGTACTTTAAAAATCACTTTCCATATTTTCATTACCAATTCTTCTATCCAGTAAATAACTATATCTAAAACTTCTAAAATCATAATTAAAGGATGTTTAATATATTTTGTAGATTCGATCTCTACTTCTGTAAAATTTGTTGTAAATTCTACTTGTTTCTCATTGTCTATGGTAGGAATCAACTGATTGTTGATTGATTTTTTAAAAATTTGATTAATGTTTAAATAATTGACTTTATCTTTGTGTAACTCATAGATAAAATTATTATTAGATAAATCAATAGTAGGATATGATTTTGAAGGCTTATCCTCTAATAATATAGGTTTATCAGATACTTCATTTTGGAATAATAATCTGTCGTTGTTCTTGGTTTCGTATAGCTTTATTTTTTTTTGTTTTAGATGATGTTTTAAATATTTACTAGATAAAAGCTGGTTTAAAAAATAATATATGGTTATATGCATAAAAAATTTCAAAGAGAACTGATCACGTTGTCTCTTAAAATATCTATAGTTTTTATCTTGTAAATAACCTTTCCATTTTTGAGTGATTTTACCTACTAAAAAATAAAAAGTTTTCTTTTTATTTTTGCCATCATTTTTAATGATAGAGTCTTGCACTCCTTTGAATAATTTGTCTGGGTTTGGAGATATATCTGACAACTCTCCAAAAAAATCGAGATTCTTAGCCAGAGAGCCACGTTTCATCCAAAGCATTAGTTTATAAAAGACAAGTGTCGAAAATGAAATGAAGTTTTGTTTTGTAAAAAATTTATTAATTAAGCTTAAGTCGTGGACTTCGCTATATTGTGAGTTACTTTTATGGTTATCCAGTTGTAAATTAATATATTTATGCAAATAATCTTTTTGGTTTTCAGATAATACATCAATAATTTTGTTATCAATTACTAAGACTAATTTACGAGTTGTCAAATCACTAGCTAATCCTTGAACTAAGCTAACAACACTATTATTTTTAACAGTAGCTACATTTTTTAGTTTTTCTTGCTTTTTAAAATAATTTTCACTTTTTTCAAAATCTAACAAAAAATACTTTGTTTTTTGAAGTATTTTTTCCAAATAAAAATCAGTATTTGAATAAAAAACATTTAGTGAATAATTAGCTTCTTTGAATCTTTTTTGATCAATTTTTTGTGTATGTATAAGAAAATAAAGTGGGTATATAATAATTTGTATTCCCCATTTAAAAATAATTCTTATTTTTTTAGCTTCGTAGATAAGACGCTCTTTTAACAATAAAGACTTACGATTAAATAAATTGAATAATTTGCTTTTAAAGCGGTATGTAGAAGAGTTCATTTATATATATTTAACAGTTAAACATTTTTTTAAACAAAAAAAGAAATAAATAGAAGTTATTAAATACTCTATTCTTGCCGAAATAATAATGTTTAGGCTATAAAGTATTCTTCTTTTTTTATACATAAACTTACAATAGTAGTAATAGCATATGTATTAAGAATAAAACATACAAAGTGTAAAATATCTATGAAGATAGGCAGTGTATAGTTTTATGAAACAAGAAAAATCTCATTGAGCATGTATAAAATATAAAACTATAATTACTCATAAGATGACCTAGATCAACAGAATTGTAACAAAAAATATATAAAAGTGAACAATTACAAGATTTTTCATTTTTGGAACCTTAAATCTCCTGTTATCTTACTGAATTAAATTAAAAAGCTTAGTTTGTTAAACCTAATTTTTTATTGATTTAAGAATCAAATTATTAAATTATTACAACTGGAATATGACTTCAAAATACTTAGTAAATTAAGTTAATACTTTAAGCTTTATAAATTAAATGTTTTTAGATAAGCAAACTTACGAGAATAATGGCAAATATAAATAATTACACTTATCATTTAATTACTTTAATAAAATATTTGTTTTGTTTAATAGTAAAACTTGCTATTAATAAGTTATAATAAAGGGTCTCATATTTACAATATTTGTGCAGTCTACCCACCGGAGGCGTAATTGGAGCCTAGATTTATATTGAAAGTTCTTTGGTTAGATGCTAATGTAGCAATCGCCGTTGATCAAATTGTCGGAAAAGGAACCAGTCCTTTAACTGCTTATTTCTTTTGGCCACGTAATAACGCTTGGCAAGAGTTAAAAAATGAACTGGAAGCAAAGCATTGGATACTAGAAACAGAAAGAATTGAAGTCTTAAACAAGGCAACGGAAGTTATTAATTATTGGCAAGACCTTCGTAATCAGGGCAAGAGTATTACTATGAAGGAAGCGCAAGCTAAATTCTTAGAAGTAACATTTAGCGGTAGTAACTAACGTGAATCAACAAGAATAAATAATAAATCGTTATTATCAGTTATTTAATTAAAGCCATTAATTAAATATTTACCACTTTGAAAAGTATCTACTGGTTTTAGGTTTTAGTGAATTTTCTTGTCGACTCATGTTAACTTTCTCTCTAAATAAATTAAACATGTCTTTTTTATAAGTAAACACTTCATTGTTTTTCAATACTATAGTGCAGAAATAAATAGTTTTCTGCACTATTTTTTATTAGTCAAATAATTCATATCATTTTATATATTAAGACTAGACCCAACTCCTATGAAAAAATTTTATTTCCATAAAGTCATACAAATATTAATGAGTATGAAAAATAGTCATTGATAAATTTACTATAATACGAGTAATTCATTAATGAAATTTCTGCTATCGATATCTAATACAAAAAATAATCAATTATTTTGAAGCATGAAATATAAATTATCTAATAAATTTTTTTACTAGTTATTGCTTACTTTTGTTCTCAATTAACACATGTGTGATCTTGAATTTCAACAGTGGAGACATTAAAAAATAAAACAAATATTGAAAATGATACTTCATCCCTATGTCTATCGAATTGTTATTGTTTATAGATGAACGTCCTCGCTCTAATAAGTGCGTAAAATTAATACAAGACTATATCGAATTTATAAAAAAGAGTTGTCCATGTCAGTTAGAAGTAATTGAAATTCATGAACAACCTCATCTCGTAGAACATTTTCGTTTAGTTGCTACTCCCACGCTTATAAAGGTTTCACCAGGGCCAAAACAAACTCTAGCTGGAAGTAATTTAATTAATCAATTAGAAAGATGGTGGCCTCAATGGAAAATATTACTAGAAGAAAAGTACAGTGATTGTGAAACAAAGGAAGATACTACTACAATTGGTTTAATTAAATATTCAGCAGAACTTATACGTCTATCCGATGAAGTTTTTCGTTTAAAAAAAGAAAAAAAGAATTTACTAGATCAGCTAAACTTCAAGGATCAGGTCTTAGCCATGTTAGCTCATGATTTACGTAGTCCTCTTACAGCCACCTCAATAGCTATAGATACTTTGGCGATTGTTCAAGACAAAGAAGTTAATGAAAGCTGTACAAAGCTTAAAAAACAATTATTCTTCCAGACATACAATCAGTTACAAATAATGAATCGCTTAATAACTGATATTTTGCAGGCATCAAAAAGCATGAATGGTGAATTAAAAGTAGAACGTACAGAAGTTTTCTTATCTCGTTTGTTTAAAGAAATTTTTAAACAATATATAAACTCGCTTAAAGAAAAATCTATAAATTTTATAGAAGATATTCCTGAAGACATACCCGCTGTTTACGCAGATGAAGAATTAATTCGCCAAGTTATTATTAATTTATTAGATAATGCAGTTAAATATACACCAAAAAATGGGACAATCACTTTGTCAATTCTTCATCGCACTAGCCAAAAAATACAAGTAAGTATTTCTGATACTGGACCAGGTATTCCTAAAGAAAAAAAAGAAAGAATTTTTGAAGGACATTTTCGACTACAGAGAGATCTGAAAAAAGAGGGGTATGGATTAGGGCTATCTTTATGTCGTAAAATAATTCGTGTTCATTATGGTCAGATCTGGGTAGATAGTATGCTTAAGCAAGGAAGCTGTTTTCATTTTACGTTACCTGTTTATCGATAAATTCATCTAATTTAAGAGAGATACTATCTAAAACTTTTATAATTGAGGTGATAGATTATTCCATGGTGTAGATTGTTCATAAGCATAACCTACTTGAAAGAGTTTTCCTTCTTCAAGAATATTACCAATCAATTGCAATCCAACAGGTAAACCTTTTTTATCAAAACCGCAAGGAATGCTCATTCCAGGCAATCCAGCGAGATTTACAGGAATAGTCATTAAATCAGATAAGTACATATTTAAAGGCTTAGATATCTTCTCACCAGCCTTAAAAGCTGTTGTCGGAGATGTTGGGGATACTAAAATATCTACTTTTTCAAAACTAGTATTAAAATCCTCTTTTATTAGAGTTCTTACTTTTTGTGCTTTAAGATAATATGCATCGTAATAACCTGTAGATAAAGTGTAAGTGCCTAGCATAATACGTCTTTTTACTTCTGCACCAAGCCCTTCAGTTCTAGTATTAGTATACATATCCAGCAAAGTATCAGATTGTTCTCTTAAACCATATTTAACAGCATCATAACGTGCTAAATTCGACGAGGCCTCGGCTGGAGCTATTACGTAGTAGGCAGGAAGACCATAGCGGAAACTAGGACAAGAAACATTTACAACTTTTGCACCTAATGTTTTTAAGTGGTCAATTGCATTTTGAACAGTATTACTAACTTCTTGTTCTACTCCGTCCATAAAAGTTTCTTCAATAACTCCAATTGTTAATCCTTTTAGTGATAGTTTAAGAAATTTAGTATAATCTGGAACTTTAAACTTAATACTAGTAGAGTCTTTAGGATCATGACCAGCAATCGCTCCTAATACTATTGCAGCATCCTCTACACTACGAGCAAATGGTCCAACTTGATCTAAAGACGACGCATAAGCTACCAATCCAAATCTAGAGACTAGGCCGTAAGTTGGTTTGAGTCCAACCACACCACATAAAGCAGCAGGTTGGCGAATAGAACCTCCAGTATCTGAACCTATAGAGACCGAGCATTCTTTAGCCGCTACAGCTGCTGCGGAACCACCAGATGATCCGCCGGGAACTCTAGATAAATCCCAAGGATTAGCAGTAGTTTGGTAACCTGAGTTTTCAGTAGAACTTCCCATGGCAAACTCATCTAAATTAGTCTTGCCTACCATAACAGCTCCAGCATCTTGAAGTTTTTGGGTAACAGTAGACTCATAAGAAGGAACAAAGTTTTTTAAAATCTTAGAACCACAAGTTGTAGTAATTCCAGAAGTAACCATATTATCTTTGATTCCAATAGGAATACCTGACAGAAAACCTATTTCTTCTTTATTAGCAATTTTATGATCAATTTGTCTAGCTTTTGACAAGGCGTGATCAGCTGTTACTTGCAAAAAACTTTTAACCTTCGAATCAACCGCTTCAATTCTTTCTAGTGCTTCTGTAGTAATTTCAACTGCAGTTTTATCTTTATTAATCAATTGTTGATGAAGTTCACGAATAGATGCCATATTATTATGCTGTGCTTAAAAGTATGAATAAAAAACTAAATTATTGTTTGTGAATTTTAGGAATACAGTGAATATATTAACAGATGCTTAACCATTGCCAGGATTATTTTATCTAAAATTCTAAAAAAGCTTGTTTATTCTTTTTTAGATTATTGTTCTACTACTATACTTTCGCAAACCATGCCTGAATAAAAGAAGACGATAATATCAATTATAAAATAATTTTATATTAGCTTATTCATATCAACTTAAAGGTATAATATTTATAGAATAAATGAAAAACTCTTTGTTTTTGCATTTACCAGATCATTTAAGATTTGATGAGTTCTACACATTTTTGCTAAGATCATAAAATTATAGTTTCCTCATACATTTATATGGTTCAATGCCTCATTTTAAATTGAACAGTATGTAAAGAGGTACCTTAATTAAGTTTGTTATCTTATAGGTTATCGGCCAATTAATAGAAATTTAAATCAAAAAGACTCATAGAAAGAGAAATAAAAGTTATCTCTTTCGATATCGTCTTGAATTTGATACTATTTATTCAGTACAAAGGGGTTATAAATTTCTAGAAGAAGTCTTTAACTAAAAAGCTAACGTTATTAACTAAATACGAAAACAAATAACTTAGGCATTACGGCATGGAACCCCTTTATCAATACGCCTGGCTGATTCCTACTTTACCTCTTCTAGGGGCAATGATAGTTGGCTTGGGTTTAATTACCTTCAATCAAGTTACCAATAGCCTTAGGCAGATCAATGCAGCGATCATTATTTCTCTGATAGGCACATCTATGGTCTTATCATTTGCTCTTTTATGGAGTCAAATTCAAGGTCACGAAGAATATGTCCAGATGTTTGAATGGGCTGCATCCGGAAATTTTCACTTAGAAATGGGTTATACGCTTGACCATCTCAGCTCTTTAATGTGTGTCATCGTAACTACTGTGGCCTTCTTGGTTATGATTTATACAGATGGTTACATGGCTCATGACTCAGGTTATGTACGCTTTTATGCTTATTTGAGTATTTTTAGCGCATCTATGTTGGGATTAGTTATTAGTCCTAACTTAGTACAAGTTTATGTTTTCTGGGAATTAGTAGGTATGTCATCTTATTTACTAATTGGTTTTTGGTTTAGCCGTCCAGGAGCTGCCAACGCTTGCCAGAAAGCTTTTGTAACCAACCGTGTCGGAGATTTTGGATTACTTCTAGGTATGCTAGGCCTATATTGGGCAACAAGAACTTTTGAATTTGATTTAATGGGACAACGTTTAGAAGAACTAATATCTTCAAACATGATTTCCCCAATCCTAGTTACAATATTTGGAATACTTATATTTTTAGGACCAGTAGCAAAATCAGCTCAATTTCCACTTCATGTTTGGTTGCCTGATGCTATGGAGGGACCTACCCCAATATCTGCTCTTATCCATGCAGCAACTATGGTAGCAGCAGGAGTATTTTTAGTAGCCAGGATGTATCCAGTTTTTGAGCACATTCCTACATTGATGACGATAATTGCTTGGACAGGAGCCATAACCTCTTTTATAGGAGCGACAATTGCAATTACTCAAAATGATATTAAAAAGGGATTGGCTTATTCAACCATGTCTCAATTAGGATATATGGTTATGGCAATGGGTATTGGTGCTTATAGTGCTGGATTATTTCATCTAATGACTCATGCTTACTTCAAAGCTATGTTATTTTTATGCTCTGGATCTGTTATCCATGGTATGGAAAATGTGGTTGGCCATAATGCTGTATTAGCTCAAGATATGCGTCTAATGGGAGGTCTTAGAAAGTATATGCCTCTAACATCTTTAGCGTTCTTAGTAGGTACTCTTGCTATTTGCGGTATTCCGCCATTTGCTGGTTTTTGGTCTAAGGATGAAATATTAGGATTAGCTTACCAATCAAACCCTCTTCTATGGTTAGTCGGGTGGATAACAGCAGGAATAACAGCTTTCTATATGTTTAGAATGTATTTCATGACTTTTGAAGGTAATTTCAAAGGAAATGATATGGCAATTCGTACAAAACTATTATCTGTGGCTAACTCAGGACCGAAAGGAACCGATGATAGTAAGTCAGAAGATCATTCTACAAATCATCATGGTAATAGTTTACCTCATGAATCTCCTCTAACAATGACTCTACCGTTGTTAATTTTAGCTATTCCGTCAACAATTATTGGTTTACTAGGAAGACCTTGGAATAATAACTTTGAAGATTTTATTCATGCCCCTGGAGAGATCGTCGAGAAGGTATCTCATTTTGATTGGGTTGAATTTGATATTATGGCTGGAGCTTCAGTCGGAATAGCGACTATTGGTATTGTAATAGCATTCTTAATGTATTTACAACATAAAATCGATCCAAATACTATTGCAGAAAGATATCCTACCTTATATAAATTTTCTCTAAATAAATGGTATTTTGATGATGTATATAATCAAGTTTTTGTAATAGGATGTCGTCGGTTAGCTCGTCAAATCATGGAGGTCGATTATCGAGTTATTGATGGAGTTGTAAATTTGACAGGATTAACAACTTTAGTAAGTGGAGAAGGTTTAAAGTATTTTGAGAGTGGACGAGTTCAATTCTATGCACTAGTTCTTTTTGGAGCAGTATTAGGATTTGTAATTGTCTCTAGTACTACTTGAAAATAATTTGATTTCAATATTTTGAAAGCAAAAAAGGTTTCCTCCTTTTTTGCTTTTTAAATTTTTGATTGAAAGACTAATCATATACCTATTAAAAACACGCTTTTTATTAAAGCAAAGAAACTATTCAAGACCAAACATCGTGTATCTATTTAGTAACTATAGATTTTAAATATATAGTTACTAAATAAAACCGTATTGCCATTATTAATATAATGGCAATACGGTTTTATCTTGTTATCAGTTATCCATTTGAGGAGAAGTATTAATATTGATATTGTGTATATTCTTCTTCAGTTTAGAAAGGGAGGAATAGATATTTTCCTTACTACCTACTACTAAAGTAACTATATCTTCTGTTTTTAAGTATTGCTGAGCAACTCTTTGAATATCTTCAACCGTAGTTTTTTTGATTCCTTCCTGATATTTAAAAATAAAGTTTTCTGGATATCCATAATACTCGTAAGTTAATAAACGAGATAGAGTTTGACTAGGATTCTCAAATTTAAAGACAAAAGAATTGAGAATAGACTCTTTTGCATATGCTAATTCATCATTATTTATAGGCTGATTTCTAAGCAATTCTATTTCTGCTATCAGAGATTCTATAAACTGTGTTGTTGTTTCAGAAGAAGTTTGACCTCCAGCTAGAAAAACTCCAGGATAGTCATAAGCTGCATTCCAATACCCATATACAGTATAAGCTAATCCTTGGTCAGATCTCAGGTTATTAAATAGACGTCCTCCAAAGCCATTAAGTAAACCGTTAATGACACTTAAAGCTGGATAGTCTGGACTATCTAGCTTGCCTCCTAAATGTCCTAGTAAAACGTTGCTCTGGTTTAAGTGAGGCTGGTCAATAAAAAATAGTTCATTCTTTTTAATTTGATTCGCTTGAGGAATAGTTATTTCTGGTTTTATAGTTGAAGATTCCCAATCTTCAAAACCATTTTTAATCAATTGTTTCATCACTTTAGAATCAAAATCTCCTACTATCCCCAAAATGAGATTTTCTGGACGAATATATTGTTTATGAAAAGAAATAACATCATCAAGATCAATATTATTTAACATAGTATGCTCTATAGTTCGAGCATAAGGGCTATCTTGACCATAAACAAGCTTATACAATTCTCTATTAGCAATATCTCCTGGATTGTCATTACGACGAGCTATTTGTCCTTGTAATTGAGTTTTGGTTAAGACTAACTGTTGGGAATCGAAGGCTGGTTCTTTTAAAACTTGAGAAAAGAGATCAAATACAATTTCAATATCCTTACTTAAAGAATTGAAGGCTGCATTTCCTGAATGTGTATTAATACTAACTTCGACTTTTGCAGCTCTCTGTTCTAATAGTTCATTTAATTCACTAGCAGGATGTTGTGTTGTTCCTCCCAAACGCATCATAGATCCAGTAATTTCTGCCAAGCCAATTTTTTCTCGTGGCTCAATACGTGATCCTACTTTAATTAATGCATTACCTTTAATCAAAGGTAATTGATGGTCTTCTATGAGATATACTACCATCCCATTCTTTAATTCATAACGTTCATAATCTGGTAAGGAAATACTAGATAAAGAAGGAAATTCTAATTCTTTATAATTTTTTGGAATTTCAGCTGTCGCAGGTAATCGAAGAATGAAAACAATTAATAAAACAGTAATTAAAATTAGTGATATCCAACGAAACTGCCTAAACAATGAAATTTGCATCATAAAAAAGATTAAAAAATTTTGCTTTATTGGAAAAAAAATATTATTAGAACTAATCATTTCAAATAACCATGAAAATTTAAAAATTAACAACGATCGTTATATCTCCTATTAAATAAAACAATGAAACATTAATTTAAGTAAATAATAGACATAAGACTAAGCTCTTTATATCCTACTCATATAAGAAAATCATATAAGTAAGAATATCTATGATTTATTCTTTTTTATCATAAAACTTTTTCTTTACAGTCAAAATAAACAAAAAATAAAAAGTTTGCTGATTAATTAAAAATTTTGCTATACCAGTAGATAAATTACTAATTACTAACGTAATGTTACATTTATTTAGAAGAAAAAATTTATTTTTACGCTCTTATCTAATATATTCTTTGTACATATCTAGCTTTATTTATCCTATAGCTATAATGGCAACACCAAATCCTACTTTAATTTCTCAAAATTATCTTTCAAATTCTTTTTTAAATAAACTTCTGATACAAGGTATGGAAAAAGGTATTCAAGGAGATTATCAAAAATCTATTATTAATTTTACAAAGGTTATTCGTTTGAGCCCTTATGAAATAGAGGCTTATTATAATCGTGGAATTGCTTATGGAAAAATTGACTACAATATAGATGCTATTGCTGATTTTAATGAAGCTATCAGTCTTAATAACAATATGGTAGATATATATATAGCAAGAGCAAAAGTATACTATAAACTAGGAAAGTTAGGAGAGGCTATTACTGACCTAAAAACTGCAAAGATTTTATGCTATCAGCAAAAAAACAAAGTTTGTTACCAGGAAACATTAGAAATGCTAAATAGTTTTCAACTAAATTAAAATCCCTAATTACTAAAAAGTAACAATTTTATTAAACCAATTGATTTTTAAAAAGTTATAGTTATTTCTTACTTTTATTATTTCAATCTATTACAGACTATTAATTTATCATGATGACTGATGAATAAAAATGAACGCCGCGTCTTTTTACTAGATTTTGAAAAGCCATTATGGGAGTTAGAAGCTCGAATTGAGCAAATTCGAAGATTGGCAAAAGAAAACAATGTAGATGTTACTAAGCAAATCACTCAACTTGGAAATCGTGCAGAAAATTTAAGAAGAGAAATTTTTAATGGTTTAACTCCATCTCAACGCCTACAACTTGCTCGTCATCCTCGTCGTCCAAGCACCCTAGACTATATTCAATCAATTGCTGATGAATGGATAGAATTGCATGGAGATCGTGGAGGTTATGATGATCCTGCTTTAGTAGGTGGAATTGCTCGTATAGGAGGTCGTCCTATGGTTATTCTTGGTCATCAGAAAGGAAGAGATACCAAGGATAATGTAGCCAGAAATTTTGGTATGCCAGCTCCTGGAGGTTATCGTAAAGCTATTCGTTTAATGGAACATGCAAATCATTTTTCCATGCCAATTGTAACTTTTATAGATACACCGGGAGCTTGGGCTGGCGTAGAAGCGGAAAAACTCGGTCAAGGAGAGGCAATCGCCTTTAATCTTCGCCAGATGTTTAGTTTTGATGTACCTATTATCTGTACTGTTATCGGAGAAGGGGGATCAGGAGGTGCACTAGGTATTGGAGTCGGAGATAAAATTCTAATGCTTGAAAACTCAGTATATACCGTAGCAACTCCTGAAGCTTGTGCTGCTATTCTTTGGAAAGATGCTAAAAAGTCATCACAAGCTGCAACTGCTCTTAAAATTACGGCAAATGATCTCAAAAGATTGAATATTATTGATTCTATTATTCCAGAACCTTCTGGAGGTGCTCATGTAAAACCATTAGAAGCTGCAATCATTTTAAAGAAAACGTTGCTTCAAAATCTTAACGAGTTATCTAGCTTAAGTGCAAAAAAACGAAAAGAATTACGATATGAAAAATTTCGAAAAATAGGTATTTTCTTTGATTCAGAATCAGAATATTTAGACTATTAGTAAATTTTGTAAATTGTTTTGTTAAACTTGCTAACAGAATTTCCTAGAAAATGCTATTATAGTAGGATGGGAAACTTAGGGCAATTCCCTAGACTCACATGAGCAATAATTATCTTTAAAATCGTAAAAGCCTTTTCTCTCTTGTGATATTGAAGTTTTAAAACTAATCAATATTTAGTTAACAATAAGACATGCTTAATCTTGAATTTTGTTGCTTAGACAATTCTTGGCTAACTTATGTATTCATCTTGAGAAATTAGTAAAAGTTTTTCATTATATTATGAATTCTTCTCCAACTAGACCAAATGCAATTCCAACTAGACCAAATGCAATTATTACTGGAGCAGGTAGCGGTATTGGCCGAGCAACTAGCTTAGCTTTTGCTCGTGCAGGTATTAACATTGCCTTAGTTGGTCGTTCCTTAAAATCTCTAGAAGATGTAGCTAAAGAGTCGGCAAAAGAAGGAATTAAAGTGAAACCATATGTAATAGATTTAGATCAGTTAGATATGGTATCAATACAAATCCAAAAAATAGTTAGTGATTTCAATGGTATTGACATTATTGTTAACAATGCTGGAATGGGATATACCAATCTTTTAAGAGAAACATCTTTAACAGATTGGCAAAGAGTGCTTGATTTAAATTTAACTAGTGTCTTTCAATGTGTTCAAGGAGTTTTACCTTACATGCGAAAGCACATGAAAGGAACTATTGTTAATATATCTTCTATTGCAGCAACAAATGTTTTTTCTAATTGGGGAGCATATTCTGTAAGCAAAGCTGCTCTTTTATCTTTCTCTAAAATATTAGCGGAAGAGGAGAGAAGCAAAGGTATTCGTGTAACAACAATTATACCTGGAGCAGTTAACACACCAATATGGGATACAATTACTGTTCAAGAAGATTTTGAACGTACTGCCATGCTTTCTCCTGACTTAGTTGCACAGACTATTCTTCAAGTAGCACTACTACCAATAGAAGCTAATATTGAAGAAATAACAATCTTACCTAGTAGTGGAAACTTTTAATAATAAGATTAACATTTAACTATGAAAAGAACTTCTTTCTGACGAATTCAAATCTTCTAAATCGAATAGTTCTGATATACCTAACTCTGATCTAATTGATCAAATTAGTACATCAAATGGTAGGGATGACAAATGTTCTACAGATCAAAATACAGAGAATGTAGACATAAAAAAAATAGAAGATGGAGTCCATTCTATTCTTGAAGCATTAGGTGAGGATCCTAATCGTGAAGGTTTATTAAAGACTCCATATCGTGTTGCAACTTCTATGAAGTTCCTAACAGAAGGTTATAATCAATCCTTGACTCAATTAGTTAATGAAGCTATTTTTGATGAAGGACATAATGAAATGGTTTTAATAAGAGATATTAACTTTTTCAGTTTATGTGAACATCATATGTTGCCATTTATGGGACGCGCTCACGTTGCCTATATACCGGATGGAAAGGTAATTGGATTGAGTAAAATAGCCAGAATTGTAGAAATGTATTCACGCCGCTTACAAGTACAAGAACGTTTGACTCGTCAAATTGCTAATGCTATGCAAGAAGTTTTGAAACCTCTAGGTGTTGCAGTTGTCATGGAAGCAACTCATATGTGTATGGTGATGAGAGGAGTGCAAAAGCCTGGATCTTGGACCTTGACTAGTACCATGTTGGGTAAATTTAATGAAGAACAAAAAACACGAGAAGAGTTTCTTAATTCAGTACGTCATCAACCAAAGTTTTAACAAGAATATATGAATCTCTTTAATCTTAGATTAGAAAAAAATTAATATTTATTTTGTTGGAGATTTTAATAATAAAAAACAAATATTTTGTTTTATCCTAAAATTAAGTACTTAACCAGCCACAAATTTTAACTTTTTATCTTACTCAATGCATTAATAATAGCTTTAGAATCTTGACCGATAAAATGGGAATTTTCAGTAATATACCTTTTCCATTCTTTTGTTCCAGATATGCCTATAAATAAAGATAAAAGATGCCTAGTAATACTGTGCAATTTTAAACCATGACTTGCCCAATATTCTACATACGGTAGGATATTTTCTATAATTTGATAGCGAGTTAATGGTGTAGTGCTGCTTTTATAAAAATCTTTATCTACTGTAGCAAGTAAGTAGGGATTGTTGTAAGCTATTCTGCCTAGCATCACTGAGTCAATAAATTGTAAGTGATGACTGATTTGTTCTAAATTAGTTATTCCTCCATTAATTTCAATAGTAAGATGAGGAAAATCTTTTTTTAAAGAATAAACATCTTGATATCTTAATGGAGGAATATTACGATTTTCCTTTGGACTTAATCCTTGTAACCATGCTTTACGTGCATGCACAATAAATTTTTTACATCCAGATTCTGAAACTATTCGTACAAAATATTTTAGGCTTTCATAATCATCACATTCATCAATACCAATTCTATGTTTAACTGTGATTGGTATATCAACTGATTCCTGCATTTTTTCAACTGATTTAGCTACCAATTCAGGCTCAGCCATTAAGCAGGCTCCAAAACGTCCATTTTGGACTCGATCACTAGGACATCCAATATTTAAATTTACCTCATCATATCCCCAGTCTTCTGCAATAATTGCACATTCAGCTAATGTATAAGGATCATTGCCTCCTAATTGTAGTGATAAGGGTTTTTCATCAGATGAAAAATCTAAAAGTTTTGATTTATTACCATTTTGAACAGCTGTTGCAGAGATCATTTCTGTGTACAGCAAAGTATGTTTAGTAATTTGTCTTATAAAATAACGGAAATGACGATCAGTTCTATCCATCATCGGTGCAACACTTAAAAAATTTTCTTTATTATTTTTCATATAATTAATTTTACGATTGATATTTTTTCATAATTTACTTAAACAATAAATTTATTATTCTCTTTCAAATGTTCGAATAGGGAGTATTACAACTATTAAGTACATATATTAATTTATAGCAAGACTTTAAATGATCCGACGCTTTTATACAGCTTGTAAAGAATAATCAAAATAAAACATTAATTAAAAGCTAAATGATTAAACTCAAAATTTTACAAGAAAAATCTAACTAAGGTTAACATAACGAAGATTCACGAAATAATAAATTTATTGTTTAACTAAAATATTTGATATGAGCAAAATCATTAAAACAATATTAACTCCTGCTTTAAAGCTTTGGTTAAATTCACAGGTTGAAAAACTAGAAGCTTTAAATCTATTTATTGAAGGTAATGATTATCAAATTTTAAACGGTTATTTACCTGAAGTAACATTAAGTAGTTATAGACTAATTTATAAGGGATTATCTCTAGAAGAAATTAAATTAAAAGTAAATGATGTTCGTATAAATATAGGTCAAATTTTAAGAGGACAATCTTTAAAATTATTAGAAGATATTAGAATATCTGGGAAAGTCGCTATTAGTAATGAAAGTCTAAAAGTATCTATTTCTTCAAATATACTTCAGGATGGTATTAAATATCTGTTAAATACTCTATTAAAAAATCAAGAATTTACAGAGTTTTTTCAAAAAATAAATATTATGGATTCTCAGTTAGAAGAGATTTATATTGATTATTCTCATATAACCATACAAATAGCATTTTTATATAAAGATGCTGTGCAATCTATTACGATTAAGATGAAGCCTAATATAGTTTCTCCTCAAATACTTAGCCTAAAAGAAGTAGAAATCAAAAGCTTATCTGAAGAGATTGTCTGCTTAAATGAAGAAATATTAATAGATTTAGGGCAAGATATTAATATTAATCAAATTTCTTTGGATAATGGTAAGTTATTTTGTCAATGTGAATTAAAAATTTATTCTTAAATATCATAATTATAAAACTTCATATTCTCTTGAAAAAATAATCTAAATAATTTACATTTAAATTTTTATATTACTTACTTTGCAAAATAGTACTTTACAAGAGAGAATAACTAAAGACCATTATTAAAAAATAATTTATAATCTATTTCGTGGATAACATTCGTACCGTTTCTGAGACAAAACGTGAGTTCTATAATTTTTTTACTAAGCCAATTAGCTCAATTTATAGAAGATTTATAGAAGAGCTCCTAGTAGAAATGCATTTACTATCAGTAAATGCAGATTATCAATACAGCCCTATTTATGCTTTAGGAGTTGTTACTTTATTTGAAAAGTTCATGTATAGATATCAACCAGATGATCATCAAGATCTAATATTTGATGCATTATGTAAATCAACTGGAGGAGATACTAAACAATACCGACAAGAATCAAATACCATACTGAATGAAGCCGAGACATTATCCATATCAAATTTCAAAGAAGATTTCACAAAATCAGCTCAAGAAAAAGTTAATGACAAGTTACTTTGGAAATCTTATTATTCTATAGCTCAAAATCCTAAATTTAAATATAGCCGCTTATTAGCTATTGGTTTATATTCTTTACTAGAAAAGATTAGCTCTGATTTAGTAGAGAGTAAAGAAGAGTATAATAAAGCAATAGAACAAATAGCTAATGATTTAGGGCTTTCATCAGAAAGAATACAAAAAGATATTGAACTATACTGTAGTAACTTAGAAAAGATGCAACAGCTACTAATAGCTATTGAAGATTCATTAGAATTTGGTCGTAAAAAGCGTATTTCTCAGCAAGAAGAAGATACTCTTAAGACAAATGATAATGAATTAAAAGAAGAATAGTATCATGCCTTAACTATCATATATTTAACTAATAATTTAGTTAAATATTGGTTAGACATTAAGCAGCATCAAAAAATCTGACATAATGTTTTTGATTAATTAGATTTATCTTTAATAACCTGTGAAATCGCTCTTTCAATTTTCTCCCCCCGCCAAACAAACTAATAAGAAAAAAGGATTAGAAACTTTCGGAGGTGTTTACACTCCTTCTACTCTTACCATCCTTGGTGTGATCATGTATCTTCGCTTTGGCTGGGTAGTTGGTAATGCAGGATTGATGGGAGCTTTTCTAATCGTTATTTTAGCCAATTCTATAACTTTTTTTACAGCTCTTTCTGTATGTGCTATAGCTACAGATCGCGTCATCAGAACTGGAGGAGCTTACTACATGATTAGTCGCTCTCTTGGTATTGAAACTGGTGGTGCAGTAGGTATTCCATTATATTTTGCTCAGGCTCTTTCTGTAGCTCTTTATACTATTGGTTTTGCTGAAAGTGTTGTAGCCGCTTTTCCTTTGTTAAATCTTAATCAACTTTATATTGCTTTAGTTGTAACAGTTGGAGTTGGGATAATAAGTATAACATCAGCAAAAATTGCAATAAAAGCGCAATACTTTATTATGGCCGCTATCGCATTATCCTTGCTGTCTTTTTACTTTGGTTATCCAGTTGAAGAAGTTAATATGGAAATGTGGGTAACTGATAAAGAACCCTTTTGGGCTGTTTTTGCAGTTTTTTTTCCAGCTGTAACAGGCATTATGGCTGGTGTAAATATGTCAGGAGACTTGCGTGATCCAATTAGGTCACTACCTATTGGTACTTTAGCTGCTGTAGGTACAGGATTTTTAATTTATATTACGTTACCAATATTTCTAGCAATGCGCGCTAATGGTAGTACCTTGATAGCAGAACCCTTGATAATGCAAAGAATGGCACTCTGGGGACCAGCTATTTCCGTTGGAGTTTGGGGAGCGACTTTAAGTAGTGCAATTGGTAGCATATTGGGAGCCCCTCGTATTCTTCAGGCTTTAGCTAGAGATGGTATTTTACCTTCATGGATGAGGTTCCTTGGCCAAGGCAGTGGTCCTGATGATGAACCAAAGATAGGAACTTTAGTAACCTTTGTAATAGCTCTTGCGGCAGTTTGTATTGGAGATTTAAATTTAATAGCTCCAATATTAACTATGTTTTTCCTAACCACCTACTTAGTTTTAAACATTTCTGCTGGAGTAGAAGGTGTATTAAATAGTCCTTCTTTCCGTCCCTCTTTTAAAGTACATTGGATATTTTCATGGTTAGGTGCGATAGGTTGTCTAGGAGTAATGTTTCTGATTGATACAATAGCTACCTGTGTTGCAGGAGTAGTAGTAATCAGTATTTATTTTTGGGTACGTCAGAGAGAATTATCAGCAACTTGGGGAGATGTAAGAAGGGGTGTTTGGATGGCAATCTTACGCATGGCTATCTTGCAAACCGATCATACTAACGATACTAAAAACTGGAGACCTCAATTTTTAGTATTATCTGGAGCACCTACTAAACGTTGGCCTTTAATTCAGCTAGCGCAGGCTTTGACTTATAATCGTGGTTTGATAACTGTTTCTAGTGTTTTACCTGTAGGTTCACGAGATGTAGCGAGACAAGCAATTTTAGAGAAGCGTATTAGAGACTACTTGCAGAGAAGAGGAGTAAAAGCTCTAGTTAGATTGGTGACAGCTCCTGATCCATTTGATGGAGCAGAAAGATTAGTAGAAACTTACGGCTTGGGATCAATTGTACCAAATACAATTTTATTGGGTGATTCTCAACAAACAAGCCACCGTGAGCGCTATTGTCAAATGATCGCGAATTTTCACAAAGCACAAAGAAATGTAATTGTCTTAAGAGAAAATCCTGACCTATTATATAATCCATGGAAAGAGTCAAAAAATCGGCGCTGTCATATAGACGTATGGTGGAGTGGAGGTAGACAAGGAAATGGTAGCTTAATGCTAGTTCTAGCTTACTTACTATGTTCAAATCCTCAATGGAGAAAGGGAAAAATTCATTTAAAGTTAGTAGTAACCGAAGAAAGCGCTGTTAAAGAAGCTCAACATAATTTAAGTAAATTAGTTCAAGATCTACGAATTGGTGCAACATCAGAAGTGATTCTCTCCAACGGACGTAGTTTCACGACTATTTTAGAACAGTCTTCAATTGGAGCAGATTTCGTGTTTTTGGGAATGCCTTCCCCTGACAAATCATTTGTTCCTAACTATGAAAAACTACAGCAATGGACTAAGGCATTACCTACCATAATATTTGTTTTGGCTGCGCCAGAATTTAATTTTCATGAAGTTTTAGGAGAAAATTAAATTAGCACATAAAAATACTTAGTCCAAATATATTATTTTTTTAATGTGTTAACGATGATTTGTGATCAAATATATATATATGTGTATCTTTTTGTTGGGGTAGGTCTTTATGACTCAAGGAAAGCTGATCACTGTTTATTTTTTTAGTATTTAGATTATTCGTCAATTGTAAAAAACCACTTAATGGATCAATATCACAATTTTCTTCATCAGCAGCAGAAGTTCGATAATGAGTAGGAATCATAACTTTAGGGTTTAAGACCTTCATTGCTTGTACTCCTTCTACCGCATTATAAGTTTTTGGTCCACCACCAACTGGAATACAGGCAATATCAGGATTACCTAACAAGATTTTTTGTTCTAGATCAATTGGTGCTGCTGCTCCACCTAAATGCACTATACGAATACCTGCTTGTGACCAACGCCAAGCAACATTATTTCCAAATTGTTTTCCACCTTTTTTGTCATGATCAATACTAATGCCTTGAAATCCTAATCCATTAATTTTATATACTCCTGGTTGATATAGTATCCGAGGGTTACCCGGTAAACCTTCAGTAGCTCCTTCATCCCACATTTGGCTACTAACAATGACTAGATCTGCTTCTACTTTTGGTAAGCGGTAACCTGCAGTACATCCAATAGTTCTAAAAGGATTAACTAAAACTTTTAAGCCACCACCACTAAATAAGAAGGATGTATGACCTAAATATTTAATTGATAAAGAGCTTAAAGCTTTCGCTTGAGCACTTGTTTGAGATTGAGAGTACGGAATTATTTGTGAAGCAAGCAAAGCACTGATGCCAGAGTAAGTTATGAACTGTCGTCTTTTCATTATGAATATTAAAAAATAAAATATATATTGCTAAAATGTTTAATTACTTAACCCTAAGTTGGATTTTATTTAGTTTCTGTTAATAAAAAATTAGACAGTAAGAGATATCATAATTATTTTTACTTTACAAATAAAAGTAATTTATAAATATTATGAGTTGAAAATTATATCTAAAATAGATGGAGTAATAACAAAAAATGCGACTAATAAAGCTGCAATTGCTGAAACCATAACAGAACCAGCGGCACAATCCTTGGCAACTTTTGCTAGTTCGTGGTACGACTGACCAACAGTTAAATCAACAATTGATTCTAGAGCTGTATTTAGTAGTTCTAAAATCAGTACTAGCGCGCAAGTAAGAGTAATAATAGCCATACTAACTGGACTAACTTTCAAAAATCCAGAAACACTAATTGCAACAGCTGTCATAATAGTATGAATACGAAAATTACGTTGTGTCGCAAAAGTGTAGCAAATTCCTGTCCAAGCATACTGAAAGCTTAGAAATATATTAGGTGAAATATGCCAAGCTGATTTTCTTCTGCTTTCTAAAGGATATTTCTCTTTTACTAGTTGTGAAATATGATTTGGTTTTAGATTAGCAGTATCTGGAAATAATCCAGTAGAAGAAAAACGGTTCATTTTAAAATCAGCTTTCATAATCTTTAACTTCACTAAGTTGTATAAAGAGTAATTTGTTTTTTGTAAAAGCTATTAACTTGGCATATATTCTAAGTTAAAACTTTTACTAAAGACCAATAACAATTAACAAAGTTTCTTATTCATAAAACATTGTCATTAATGTAACTTAACTAGAGATGAGTTACATTCACTAACCCTCATTTCTTATATGACATCTTACAAGCAATTGTTTAAAAAAGTATTAACGAGTTAAATAAGCAAGACCAATTAAGAAAGCTAACAACCCTATGGTGGTTACAAAAAAATGTTTTAGAGAAGTGACCTTTTTACGAACCATATTACGCATGGCTAGTTTAACATAACTAGCATCTGGTTCGATATTTTGATTTTCTAATGTATCGTGTTTATTGGATGTAGATTTACTGGTCATAAAATCTCCAAATACTAGTTTTTAATTACTTAGTAGCTTTTTTACTGCTTAGTAATAAGTTTACTAATAGATATTTATTTAAGTTTAATTTTACATATTTAAAATCTTATCATACTAAAGTTATGGATATTAAACCTCAAAAATTAATAGATTTAGCTCTTCGTAGAGGAGCTTCTCATGCCGAAGTTTACCAATCTAAGTTTAAATCTAGCTCTGTTTTATTTGAAACCAATAATTTAAAAAGCTTAGAAAGCTCTGACTCACAAGGAATAGCTTTACGACTATGGAAAGAGGGTGCGCCAGGATTAGCTGTTGCTTATGGAGAGTTTGATAGTGATGAGTTAGCCGATAAAGCGATCGCTTTATCGGCTCTTAATAATACTGAAAGTATCGAGCTTAATCATTCATATACAAATTTTCAACCCAACAAAAAAGATTCTATATCTATTGAACAATTGATCGAGTCAGGGAAAAACGCAATTAACCAATTACGAGACATTCATGGAGAAGCTGTTTGTAATGGAGAATTTATTCATTCAGACTATTTTACATGTTTAGTAAATTCTTTAGGACTCCATTGTGAACGCAATCAATCGTTAGTCAATTATTATTTAGAACTAGAATTACCTACGGAAGAAGATTTCCTTAGTGTTTATGATAATAAACTTGCTCAGGGACAAGGAAAAAATGAAATTCAGCAGACAGTAAAAACTATCTTACAACGGTTGGAATGGGCAAAAAAAACTACTTTAGCTCCAAAAGGCTACATACCAGTATTGTTTACGCCTAATGGCTCTTCTATGTTGTGGAATACGGTATCTGAAGCGCTTAATAGTAAATTCGCTTTGGATAAGACATCTCCTTGGAGTGATAAATTACAAAAACAAGTTATGTCAAACTCTCTAACTTTATCTCAAAATCCAAAATATAAACCTTATATTGTTCCTTTTGACGATGAAGGAACAAGTACTCAAAAATTATCTCTGATTAAAAAAGGTAATTTGCAACAATTTTACAATAATCTTGCCAACGCAAAAATGCTAGGAATGAAAAGTACAGGCAACGGTTTTCGACCTAATTTAAAAAGTTATCCAACACCTACATTAATTAATTTAATAGTAGAACCTGGAGAAGAAAGTTTTAGTAATTTAATCAAAAAACTAGACCAATGCATAATTATAGACTTAGCCCTAGGAAAAAAGATTGACATATCAGGTGATTTTTCTATCAATATAGAACTAGGATATTTTGTCCAAGATGGTTTGATAAGTGGAAGAGTGAAAAATACTGTAGTAACAGGTAATGTTTATAAAGTATTAGAAAACATTATTGGAATAGCTAATGATCCATGCTGGATTAATTCAATTCATACTCCATCTTTATTAGTAGAAGGACTTTCAATAATTAATTAAAATTTAATTCCTATTATTGATATTTATGAAAATGAAAAACTATCAAAACAAAATACCCCTTGTCATAACTAAAGTTTTAACAGGGGGAATAAATTAAATCACACTACATCAAGAAAGTATAAATAGTGAGAATTATTTTTAATGGCTTACTGTTTTACGGATAACTTTACCAGTATTACGATTATGCTTACTATTTTTAGAGTTATATTTATTAGACTTACGACCAATAACTGGTTTTGGCGTAGCCGCTTCAGGAACTTCCCAGTCAGTTTTCATCCAATCAGGACAGTCTTGATCATAAATCATCTGAAGGGCTGCAGCAGCAATTGCTTGGGAGTCGTATTCCGTACTTAATTCGCTTACTAAAGGTAAAAAAGAAGCCATTCTTTCTCCTATCAATGACTCTTTAATTAAATTCTGTAATTTCCCTAGCCGCTTTGCTTCGACTTCTGAGCGATTAGGTATTTTGCAGATATCTATTTTTTGACGAAGTTTTCGCTCAATCTGTCTAATCATTCTACGATCAGCAGATTCTACAATAGAAATTGCTTTTCCAGTTTTACCAGCTCTTCCAGTACGACCAATACGATGGATATAAGTTTCGCTATTATCTGGTAAGTCATAGTTGATTACATGACTTAAACCTTCTACATCCAAACCTCTTGCAGCAATATCTGTAGCTACGACCAGTTTTATTCTGCCGTCTCTAAAACGATGCACCAACCTTTCTCTTTGTGATTGACTGAGGTTACCATGATATTCATCTACACAATGGCCAATTTCTTGTAGTCTTGTAGTTAAATCTGAAGCTGTTTGCTTAGTACGTACAAAAATAATGGCTGATTCCGGATCTTCTATCTCTAAGACAGGTTGCAATGCTTTACGCTTCGACCACCCTCTGGGAACCATGTATATGTTTTGCTCTATTCGAGTAGGAGCAGCTTGAGTTCTTTCAACAGATATAGTTACTGGAGATTTTAGAAACTGATTGACAAGTTCTCTTATCTCTCTTGGCATTGTTGCAGAAAAGCAAGCAGTGCTACGACTTTCAGGCGTTTTTTTGAGTATGGTTTTTACATCATCAATAAAACCCATACTAAGCATTTCATCAGCTTCATCGAGAACAGCCCAACGTAAAGAATCTAAAATTAATTTCTTCCGTTCTATAAGATCAATAACCCTTCCTGGAGTTCCTACTACAATTTGTACTCCTCTTTCTAAGCTTCGAATTTGTCTGTCTATAGATTGACCACCATAGACAGTTAGTATATAGAGGCGCCTTCTGACTGTGAAATCTTTCAAAGCTTCAGCAACTTGTTGAGCAAGTTCACGAGTAGGCGTTAAAATTAAGACTTGAACACTAGGATCTTGTATATCAACTTTTTCAAGTATGGGAAGAGAATAGGCTGCAGTTTTACCTGTTCCTGTTTGTGATTGTCCTAATACATCATGTCCCTCTAACATTAAAGGAATTGCTTTTTCCTGAATTTCTGTAGGATTTTCAAATCCGAGCTCTTTTAATTTATTTACGCGAGTTTCGGATAGTCCTAAGTTCTCGAAAGAAATAGTCATAAGTTCTTTATGGTTAATAGGTTTACTGTAAGTTGAAAATTTAATAGGGTATGGTCAGGTTTTAATAGTAGTTTTCAAACTATTTTTTGTTTTAACGAGTGTTATTACTGAGTTTTTTTATTCTCATTTTAATAAATGTAAAAATAAATATTTAAGTTTGAACAACTTTTCCATAGAGATCATAAGCATCAGCTTTAGTAATTTCAACTGGAATAATTGAATTTAATTGAGCTTTGCCTTTAACAAAAACGACTCCATCTACATCAGGAGAAGACTTAATTGAACGCCCTATATATTGGTGAGTTTTTGTATTTTCCTGTTCAATCAATACTTTTACTATTTTCCCAACATATTGTTGGTTCTTCCTGTTAGAAATAGGCTGCTGTATTTCCATCAGATAGTCTCGTCTTTCTTGAGCTATTTCCAATGGTACTTGATCAGGCATTTTGTAAGAAGGAGTTCCTTCTTCTGGAGAAAATACAAAAACTCCAACATGATCAAAATGATGCCTCTTGATAAATTTTACTAAATGTTCAAAATATTCATCTGTTTCGCCAGGAAAACCAACGATGAAAGTCGTACGTAAAACGACATCTGGAATAGATGCTCTAATAGATTTAATAATTTCATCATTTATTGCTTCTTTCCAAGGCCGATTCATAGCTTTTAGAATTTTAGGATGAGAATGTTGTAATGGTAGATCCAGGTAAGGAATGACATTTGGTACTTCTTTCACAGCCTTAAGAACTTCTGCCGTTAATCCTGTAGGGTATGCATAGTGAACACGTATCCAAGGAACATTAACTTTCCCTAGCGCTTGTAAGAGTTCAGCTAATTTAACTTTCCCATAAAGATCTAGTCCATAGTTTGTAGTAATCTGCGAAACGATAATAATCTCTTGTACACCTTCATTAGCCAATTGTTGAGCTTCCGCAACAATAGACTCGATAGTACGGGATCTTTGATTTCCTCGTAAATGAGGAATAATACAAAAAGTACAACGGTAATTACATCCTTCTGCTATTCTCAGGTAAGCTACTCCTTCGTTAGTAGTCCGATAGCGTGGAACAGTTTCGTCAGCGATAAAAGTAGGTTTCTGAGATATATCTATTACTCTTTCACCTAACTCAACACGTTGAACAGTTTTAACAATTTCTTGGTAGTTTCCTGTACCAACAATTGCTACAACTTCAGGTAACTCTTCAAGCAATTGATCTTGAAAATGTTGAGCCATGCAGCCAGCAATAATAATTTTTTTATTATTTTCAGCTAGTTCTACTAAAGTACGAACTGATTCTTCTCTAGCTTGTTGAATAAAGCTACAAGTATTTACGACAACATAGTCAGCGAGATTTTCGTTTGAACTAACAGAATATCCTTCTGCTGCTAATAGCCCTAAAATATGTTCTGAATCTATTCGGTTTTTCTCACAGCCTAGATGTGAAATTGCAATAGCTGGTTTCTTGACCATGTATATTGGTTTTACCCCTTATCTACCATGGGGCGAAAACTAAGCAAGTCCTTCAGCGTAGCCTTTTGGCTAGAATTGGTATTTGGGATGCTGGTTTGCCCCTTTCATTTTTTAATATGCTAACAGAAAGTTTTTTAAAAAACAAGCTGTGTTACCAACTTACTTTCCATAACTACATTTTCAATAGTATAAATTTGACATTAATTATTTTCATCTTTAAACATACTAATTGTCATTTAAATCTTACACTTGTAAAGTAAGTTAGAATCATACAACCATTTTCATAATATATTCTAAATTTGGATAAAAAATACGTTATGCATAATTCATAAACAGTTATAACAGCATCTATTTATCTTACTCCTAAAAACTTGTGAGTTTGTAAACTCATACGCCATTCGGGATGCTTACAAATATATTTATAGATCAAAGAACTGCTTGTCCTACTATTCCATTCTGGTTGTAAAAAATTAATTGATTGAGAATTAGTTTTACTTTTTTGCTTTTCTGCCCATTCAAAGTCTTTTTGATCAGCTATTATAATTTTTAATTCGCTTGCTTTAACATAAATACTTTCATGAGGAGCCTTGAAAGGCTTGGGTGAAAATGTTACCCAATTAAAATTACCACTAAAAGGGTAGGAGCCAGAAGTTTCTAAATGAATCTTCATTCCTAATTTTCGTAATTTATCAGTTAAAGGGAAAAGGTTATACATCAAAGGTTCCCCACCAGTAATAACTACAATACTTGCATTAGCTTGTTGAGCTTTTGTACTTAACATTTCAGAAGAATATTTTGGGAATGTTTTATCTGTCCATGATTCTTTTTGATCACACCATGGACAGCCGACATTGCATCCAGCTAAACGGATAAAAAATGCACTAACACCTGTCCAGGCACCTTCACCTTGAATAGAATGGAAAGTTTCAGCTATAGGATAGGTTGTTAAGTCAGAGTTGAGTTCAGTTAATTTTTCCATGATTTTAAATATTCAAACCTAGAATTAGAATCAATAAAGTTTTATTAGGAATAATAAGTTTTCCAATGGTTTAGATAAAGAATAATGATCACAACATTTGAACTTTATGGGTTACATAATATTTTCAATCAATGTTCTTCAAATAAAGTTTCGTTTGTCATTATTTATAAAATACAATTTAATACTTGGATTGTATAGATTGCTTAAACATACTAATTATAGGAAATAGTTTTGATATATGTTTATAGTATTTTTAAAAAATTGTTTTTAAAATTGATATGATACATTTTTTTGCTTTATTTCTTGAAAGCAATATTCCTTATCCTGTTTGTTAAAAAACAAATAATAGATTTCCTTCTAAATACTGTGCTATATTAAATTATCAGGGACGTATAGCTCAGTTGGTTAGAGCACATCGTTGACATCGATGGGGTCACTGGTTCGAATCCAGTTATGTCCATAAAAGTTACACTGTGCAATTAATTTAAGTATTTATCAATACTTACGAATATTTCGCTCCTAAAATAGTCTTGGGAAACTAATATTTATTAATACATTATTGCTTTTGTTAATAAGCTTCGTCTTAACTGATCTAATGCGCTATATTCGCTTAACGAGCGAATACAGTTTCTTTTGTGATGTCCAAAAAAACATTTTATACTGCTAGCTTTATTCTTGGGATCGGCAATGCCAATGTATACTAAACCAACAGGTTTGGTAAGTGTTCCTCCTTCTGGACCGGCAATACCAGTGATACTTAAACCCCAAGAAGTTCCCAACTTATTTTTAATACCTAAAGCCATTTCTTTTGCAGTATTAGAACTAACTGCTCCATGAATATCTAAAGTCTGTTTTGATACTTTCAACAAGGATATTTTTACTTGATTATTGTATGCAATTACACCTCCTGCAAAATAATTTGAGCTACCAGGAAAAGAACTTAAGAATGCTCCCAATCCTCCTCCTGTACAGGATTCTGCTACAGAGATCGTATCTTTATTTCTTACTAACAATTTAGCAACGACTTTCATTAAAGTATCATAATCATGTCCATAGCAATCTAACTGGGTAGCTTTGCGTATTTCTGTAGCAATAGGCTGAAGAATTGCAATTGCTTCTTCCTTAGAACCTTTTTTAGTACAGATTTTTAGGCATATCTCACCTAAGAAAGTATCAAAATATACTTCAATTTGCTTTAGAGTAAATAAATGATTAACTTTTATTCTTAAAGCTAATTCACTAATTCCGCGACAACGTAATATTTTACTAAAAATGGTCTTTTGATCTCTATACAAGAAATTTAAATGGAAAAGACATAATCTCTTTACATATTTGCTTTATTTTTACAAAAACTTTATTGAAAAACCTACATTTATGTAGAGAAGTATCAGCATTATTTAGTGTGATTAAAGTTTTTGCTTGTTGCTTAGTCATAAATAATTATTTTTTATCAACTCTACAGCATCTCTCCCATCTGTTTCCTGAAAATAAACTTTTACTTGTTCCTTAGATGATGTAGGTAACTTTTTCCCGATAAAGTCAGGATGAATAGGTAATTCTCTATGACCTCGATCTATAAGTACTAGTAATCGAATGATCTCTGGTCTCCCATATTCATTAATAGCATTAAGGGCAGCACGAATTGTTCTTCCTTTGTAGATAACGTCATCAACTAAAATTACAGTTTTACCAGTTATATCAAAAGAAAATGTAGCTTTAACTGGAGTTCTAGTTTTAATTCTATCCAAGTCATCTCTATAAAAAGTAATATCTATAGAACCTACAGGAACTTTAAAATTTTCTAATACTTCTATTTGTTGCGCTAGCATATAAGCTAAAGGAACGCCTCTAGTATGGATGCCTAATAGAACAATATCGGATAAATCACCTGATTTTTCAATTACTTGAGAAGCTAAACGAGTTAAGACTTGTCTTATTTTTTCGGCTGAAAGAATATTTGTTCTCATTTTATTCTTATCTATTTCGTATCTTTTTACTTTGTTTAGATTTTTAATATTGAACCAGAAATTACTTTATTAATAAAGTTTTAATAGTTATTGTGGTAAATATATACTAAAAAATTTTAATTAACTTATCACTTACAGCTAATTAAAATAGAAGAATAACATCATTTCTGTTTTTATAATTTTTTGCAAATTAAAATCTTCATTTGATTGTATATCGTTTCTTAAGAACAAAAACTCTATCTTTAAACAAAACTTAATTAAAATCCTATTATCATGAATCTAGATTTGGTTGATAGAAAGTTAAATTAGTGTCTCCATAATATTTTTTTCTTATAATTTTTAATTTTTTTATCTCTTTTGCCTTCCATAGTCTTGAATCATGTTCTACAGCAATCTCTCCGCTTTTAGCTAAGATATTTTTTATTGCAATTAATTCAAGAGTAGGTTGATATAAGTTACTTCTATAAGGAGGATCAAAATAAATAAAATCAAATTGTTGCTCTTCTAAACTATTCAGAATTCTTAAAGCATCACCTTTGATAACTTTAAAGCTTTTTTCAGAACTTGAAATTTTTAGCCAATTTGTATTAATAACTGCGCAAGCTTTTCCATGTTTTTCAATTCCAACCACTAAAGTTGCTCCTCTATAAAGAGCTTCGTATCCTATCGCTCCACTTCCTGCGCATAAGTCTAGTAAACTACATCCTGTAATTTTACCTTGCCAAATATTAAATAACGCTTCTTTAACTTTAGAAGAAGTAGGCCTAATCGTTTTTCCTAATAGTGTTTTTAGCTTTTGATTCCTATCAATTCTCATTAGCTCTTTTATTGTGTAAATGTATTGAGATGTACTATATATATATTTTTTTACAAATTATATATATAGTAACAATTATCCTCTTCACATTTTTTCTTGTTTTTGAAGTCAGTAATATGTAGAAAAAATCCGATTAAAACTTTATCATAGTTTACTGTTATCGATAATGGATAGATTATCGATAACAATAAACTACTCATGTAAGTGTTGAAGACGTTCTCGTAAAATATTAGCCTGTTGTCTGGCTTCTTCAAGAGCATTGTGTGTTTTTGTAACTACTTCTTCAGGAGCTTTTGCAATAAACTTAGAATTCCCTAAACGTTGTGCTAGGGTATTAGCTTCATTTTCTATTTTATTTAGACTTTTTCCTAACTTCTGACGAAGGAGAGGTACGTCAACTATTCCTGACAACGGAATTAAAACCTGTATATTTCTTACAACCCCAGTAAAAACTTGCTCTGTCTCCGTTTCTAGTTCAGAAACAATCGTTATTTTATTGAGCTTGCCTAGATCTTGAATATATTTATGACCTATTTTTAATGTATTTTGTGTTGTTTGGCTTTCGGTTTGTAGTATTACAGAAGCTTTTGTCTTAGGTTTAATATCTAATTCAGCTCGCAAATTACGAACACTTTTGATCACATCAAATAACAAGTCAAATGAGGTTTCTACATCTTCTTTTATATAATTTAAGTCAGAAGTGGGATATGCTTGTAGAGCAATAAATTCATTATTTTTTCGTGTTAATGTTTGCCAAATTTCTTCTGTAATATGAGGCATGAATGGATGTAATAGTTTCAATATTCCATCCAAAATATATGCTAGAGTTTGTTGAGCACCTAAAGAAGAATCTGTATTTTCTGATAATCGAGATTTTACTAATTCAATATATGAATCACAAAAATCACTCCAAATGAAATCATA